>UQCQ01000001.1 GCA_900539595.1 uncultured Mollicutes bacterium
CGCGATAACGCGTTTCGGATTTGGAACCGTCTTCTGGAGCAAGGGCGATGATTTCCGCGATTGTTTTATATTCCGCGGGTTTTACGTCAGACGAAGTATTGGAGGAATCACTGGAGGTCTTGTTGGACGTGTCAGTAGAAACGGGGGTGTCTGGGATAGACACAGGGGAAGAGGTGCTCTCTCCCGGGGTCGTGGAGGAATCATTCGGCTTGGTCGGGCCGCAGGAAGCGAGCGCGAGAAGCGAAGTGGCCAGCACGAAAAGCAGCGACTTGTTTTTCATCTTTCATTCCTTTCCAAAGCAGCAAAAAAGGGTGCTACTATCCCCATGGACCATGGAGAATTCGTACCCTTAAGCTGCATTTTGATTTGATGAATGGTTTTAAACCATCCGAAATTAAAGCACGGAACGGCAAGAAAGCAAATAGTAAAGTTGTAAATTCCCGTGAAATCGGGCCTTCAGACTCGATGTTCAAGTTAAAGAATAAAGACGAGGAGATATCCGGCGACGCATCCAGTGGCCAGAATTCCCGTTAGGACATAGCCAAGCATTTTCTTATTTTGGAAAATCTTGGTGAAATAGCGGAGGGCGCAGAAAGCCACCACTCCGGCGCATACGGCAAGACCTGCGATTTCAAATTGAATGGCGTCCGGCTCCGCGATGAAAATGCCGCGATCAACAACATCATTTAGTCCTGGGTTCATTTGATGCCAGGAAACCGTATCGGCCAAGGCAAGGATGGCAAAGTCAAACGTGCAGGAGCCAATCATGTTGCCATACCCGGCGTCGTAATTCTTCTTTCGGAAGAGCTGGGCCGTCGAGATGATTTCGGGAATCGAAGTTCCAATGCCAAGCAAGAGGGCGCCCGCAACCGAACCAGACAAAGCGGGAATCGCTTCTTGAATTAAGGAAGTGAGATAGGTTAAAGCGATCGAAGAGCCGATAAGAAGGACGGCGCACACCGAGAAAAGGATGATGATTTTCTTTAAAGTCCAATTAACGGCCTCTTCCTCTCCCTCTTCTTCATCGCTCGTCTTGGGTTGCAGAACCAAGGTCAAGATGTATAAACCAAAGATTAGAATCGACATCAAGTTGATGTCGCCTAGCATCACTTGCCACTGTTCCGGGGCAAAGAAGGCATAGGCGGCAAGAAGATACATTCCAAAGCAGAATAATCCATTAAATACATGCCACTTCTGGAATTTCGCATCGCCAAAATGCTTGACCCAAATAAAGGTTTCTAAGGTAAGAACCACGAGATCAAAGATAATGGATCCTAGAATATCGCCGACAACAAACGAGGCGTTATGAACCAAGAAAATCGAAGAGAAGGCGGTGAATAGTTCGGGGAGCGAGGTCACCGCGGCAAGCAGGACGCCCCCAATAAAAGCTCCGCTGATCTTGGTTTTCTTATCCAGCATATCGACTAAGTTGCCTAACTCAATCGAAAGGAAAATCATCAAAACCAAATCAAGAACATATACAGGGTAAATCCACCACATGGCACTACTCCTCCTTAAGCGTGTGGAATAAGTCTACGCTTCTAGGGGAGGGGTTTCGAGGGGCAATTAACGGCCGCGGTCTTTTTTGTTGAACCCCAAAAGGATTCCAAAGGCGATGAAAAAGATTTTAACGTCCATCCCAAGAGATAAATCGCGAACGTAATCGCTGTCATAACGGGCTTTTTCCATCGGATCGTGGGAGCGATGCATCTTCACGATGGCGAGGCCGCATAGCCCAGGACGAACCAAGAAAGAGTCGGGTTCGCAGGATTTTCTAGCGTCGTAGAGTTTTTTCTCGTGTTCTTCGTCCTGCTGGGGACGAGGACCGATAAAGGACATGTGACCGACAAAAATGTTAAAGAGTTGGGGCAGCTCATCAAGCGATGTTCTTCTTAGGAAGTGACCAAATTTTGTAATCATCGCTTCCTGTTCTTCGTGGGTTAAATCATCGGGGGCGACATTAGGGGCATCCGCACGCATAGAACGGAACTTCAAAAGCAAAAACGGTTTTTCGTTTTTGCCTAACCGCTTCTGCTTAAAGATGGCAGGACCCTTTGAAGTGCATCTTGTAATAATGGCAATCACAAGCATAGGTAATCCAAGCAAAATAATTCCAATAAAGGAACCAAAAATATCGATGGCACGTTTAAAGAATAACCAAACCTTTTGTTTTGGTGAAAAAGTAAAAGAGGCTTTTGCCCCCCTTGATTCATTTTTCTCGCATGAATTCATATGTCTTTGCATATTATGAAAGCACATGGGCTTATTTGCAAAGAAAAAGTAAGCAGCAATAACGCTGATCAAAACGCAAAATCTGAAAACGGCTTTGGCACTAATGCAAATTTCGTTTCTGCTTACAGGACGGCACTTCTTCTTTTTTGAGGGATTTTTCCAAAAATTACGCAATCGAACACAGGGAAAGTTTTTATAACAAAAATAATACCATAGGTAATAAGAACCAAGGCCGTAAACGACCAAATAAATGGCCATTTTTGAAACAAGATGTCAATTGCAGGAATCGACAAAAGAAATACGTGAACGTAATAGGTTTCAAGTGAAAACATCCCCAACTTGCTAATTTGTCGGAACAACGAAAGCCTGCATAGTTCGCTGCAAGCTATAACTATCATAATGATAGAAGACAAGCCGCCTAAGATGCGTAAGGAGATGTTGATCAATGTATCAGGCGCATTTAAATAAGAAGAGTTATAATTTAAGACAACGGCCAAAAGCAATAGAGAAATTGCAACCAATAACGTCATAAGTAAATGTCGTTTTTCCCCATCTCCAATGGAAGTTACCTTTTCTAAAATCGGCATTAAAATCGGACCGAGAAGGAAAAACAAGGAATAATAAATAAGAAGCTTAGCGTCGCCAAAATCATTCGCGAAAAGATAAAGCGCGGCAGGGGCGGAAAGACAAAGGAGATAAAACACAATTGTTGTGATTTTTTTAAAGGGGATTCTCTTAATTAATCCCGCCAAAAATCCGGATATATTCAGAATGGTCTCCATCCAAAAAAGCACCCAAAGAAACCAAAGCCCATTCTGAGGATGACTGATTATCAAAAAAAATATTCAAATAAGGATGAGGACGCATAGCCTCCTGACGCCCACTTCAGCAAAACAAAAGAAAAGAAAGGAATCAAATAAGAGGCGCAGGCACGCAATTCGTTTTTTGTACAATCAAGAAATCGAGAAACTGAAGTCGCTTTTCTAAAAGAAAAATAACCAGCGATAAAGAAGAAAAGCGGCATTTGAGTCAAAAATATAAAATTATAGAAGGCGGATTGAGTCAGCGCCGGTCTCCAATGTTGAAACGTGTGATCGAGCATTACGAACCCCAAAGCGATCAACTTCATAAAATCATAAAAAGCAATCCTACCGCTTTTAAAACATTGGAAAGGATTTTTAATAATCATTTTCGTCACCCTTTTTTTGCAAGGCCCCTTTGTTTTATCGAGATATCAGAATTTTTCGTTTTCTTTTAAATTGGCAACAATAAATAAGAGTTTACGTTATGTGAAAAGAAACGGATAATAATTTTTATGGATTTATTGAACAACGAGATTTACGCATCCGACATTCAAAAGATATTATCGACATTTGATATCACTCCGTTCAATCAGAAAAAAATCCTAATCACCGGCGGGGCCGGTTTAATAGGTGCATCCATCGCGGATTTGTTCCTGTACGCTATTAAAGCTTCCTTAATCAGAGCCGATATTTTTATCGCGGATTTGAGCAAAGAAAGTTTTTACGAAAAATTTGGCTCAGAAAAAAATATTACATTCATTCCATTTAACGCGTTGAGTTCCTTTGTATGGGAGCAGCCTTTTGATTATGTAATTATGGCCGCGGGAATAGCGTCGCCGCAAAATTACGTAAAATTGCCCACGGAAACCGCGTGGACTTCCATCAACGGAGCGATGTCATTTCTCCCTTTCTTCCAGAAACAGATAGGAAAATACGTTTATATTTCTTCGAGCGAAGTATATGAGGATGGCTTAAAACCACACAGCGAAGACGAACCAACGCGCGCCATTACTTCTGATTTGCGTTTCTCTTATGCCTTTGGCAAAATAGCCACTGAGCAGTTTTGCCAATACGCGTGTCGCGAATATGGTTCCCACATTTTGATTGCGAGGCCCGGACACATCTTTGGTCCAAGGGCAAGCGAGCAAGACACAAGAGTCTCTTCCACATTTTGTAGAAACGCGGCGCTCAGAAGAGACATAACGTTAAAATCGGATGGAATGAGCCTGCGTTCCTATTGTTATTCTTTGGACTGTGCGGTCGCCATTCTCACAATATTATTACATGGAAAACCTGGCGACATTTATAACGTAGGCACATCAGAAAAAACAACCATACTTGAACTAGCGAAAATGATTTCATTCAGTGGTGGCGTCTCTCTTTTACACGAAAAACCTCTCGCAACGGAGGAAAGAGCTTTTAACCCGACACATAATTCGTCCTTGAATGTAGAGAAACTATATGACATTGGATTCCGGCATTGCTTTACGGTTCAAGAAGGAATAGACCACAACATTAAGATTTGGAGGGGGCGGTAAACAAATGAATATAGCAATCATCACTGCCGCTGGTCGTGGAACAAGGGCCAAGTTGTCCACCCCAAAACAATTTTACCTTGTTGATGGAAAGCCATTATTGTTTTATACGATTACTGCATTTGAACGTTGCAAAGCTATAGACGGTATCGTTGTTGTTTTGCCCGACGACCAATTAAAATTCTTCGAAGAACTTAAACAAAAGTATGGTTTCAATAAACTTTGGGCGGCGTGCGCCGGAGGAGAAACAAACGAATTGTCCATTTACCACGGGTTGTTAAAGGCAAGGGAATTTGCAGATGATGATGCAATTGTCGTCATTCATGACGGAGTTCGTTGTTTGGTTCAGCCTAACGTCATCGAAGAAAACATCGAAGTTTGTAAGCAAAGAGGGAATGCTATCACTGCCATTCCATGCAATGAGGCCATGCTTTATTCAGAAGACGGCACCCAATCCACAAGATCAATAAAGCGAGAATTTATTTACAAAACTCAAACGCCACATTCTATTCGCTTGAAAGCAGCATTAGATTTATTTAAAAAATCGATAGATAACGGCAATCAAAACAGCGTTGCCTTGTGCACATTGTTGATAGAAAACAATCAGGAGGTATTTTTCTCTCGGGGGAATGCACTCAATTTTAAGGTAACGGCCCCCGAGGACATCATACTTTTCAAATCCGTTTTGCACACCGAATACGCTAATGAGGATTTCAAATGACGAGCGTCACACAATTAAGCTCACACGAAATTAAATCGATAGAATTTTCACTACTTGAAAAAACCACAAAAATAATTGAGGAACTTGGGCTTAGGTATTTTTTATGTGGAGGAACTCTTTTGGGGGCAGTTCGCCATCAGGGTTTTATTCCGTGGGATGACGACATTGACATTTGCATGCCAAGAAAAGATTACGAAGTTTTTTTCCAGTACTGTGAAGAAAACGATATAGGGCTTGATGTATTTTGGTGGAAAAGTCAAAAAGTTAAATACTTTTTACCTTTTGGAAAAATTTGCGATAGAAACACTACTGTAGTCGATAATTTTAAGAGAAAAAGCGATAGCAGTACCGGGGTATGGATTGATATTTTTCCTTTGGATTTCTTTGATGATAAAGAAGCGGGGCAGAAGGCAATTAAAAAAATTAGGTTTTGCAAAGCCATGCTGACAGCTTCGAATTGGGGGAAATATCATAAAAGCCTCACGCATCCTTTTTGGTATGAGCCGCCTCGCTTCTTCTTTTATATTGCGTCAAGATTTGCAAGTAGAAAAAAATTACTAAAAAAGATGGAAAAGACAATATCCAAATTGTCTCGCGAATGCGGAAACGGCGCAGGTTGCGTTTTTGGATCGTATGGTTCAAGGGAAATTGTCTCCGCGGACGCTTTTGCTCACGGCATTCCGCTACCATTTGAAGAAAAACAATTTCAATGTCCAGAAGGCTATGACGAATACTTATCGTCTTTGTATGGGGATTATATGACCCCGCCCTCTCCCAAGCATCAGGTTTCTCGGCATAGCGTTATCGTCTATCCGAAAAAAGATGTTTAAAATCTAAAAAGTACGTTAAACGATCAGCAGCACGACATGGAATTACATAAACGCCTTGTGGCTTACTTATCCAAAAAGCCATGTTGAGCAACACAATTCCATTAATCGCCTGATGTGCTCTAAAAATAAAACGGAAAACAATTCTTACCCTTTCAAGGTATTTCGCAAGTCATTATGATGGTAAGCATGATTTCAACCGTGTCTCCAGATAACCTTTTCGAAGTTCTTGTTTTATCGTGTGACTCTTTTGAAGATATTTGGGGCGCAAGCTACTCACTCTTTTCCCACAACTGGCCAGAGAAAGTTGAAAAAACCACAATGGTTACGGAATCAAGAAAACCATCACAGCAAACATTTTATGCCATGCATTATAGTGGCGAGGTGTGCTACGCCGATAAAATAAAGACGGGTCTGGAAAATCTTCGGTCCAAATATGTATTAGTTTTATTAGATGACTACCTTCTAAGCAAGCGAATTGATGACGAGCTAATTAATTCGTTAGTTAGAGAGGCCGATGAAAAAAATGTTGATTATGTTCGTTTCGGCACTTTTCGAGGGGAGAAAAAATCAAAAGATTCTCGCTTTTTTCACAACGTTGATTTGTCAAACCACCATTACGAAGTAAATATGCAGCCGTCTATTTGGAAAACCGAAGCATTACTAAAAGTTCTGCAAGAACAAAAAACGGCATGGGAACTTGAAGTTTCCATGACAAAAATTGCCGAAGAAAACCACTTCACCGCCTTCTCCGTCCCCAAAAAGTTTTTCCCTTATTTAGATACAATTCGCAAAGGGAATATCCTACGAAAAGCCTGGAGATTCCTGCGAAAAAACAATCTCTACCACGGCCAAAGAAAAAAATGTCCATGGAAGCAAGAGGCTCGATTAAACTTCATCACTTTTTTCAAAGCGACTACGCCAGTTTGTCTGCAAAAAAAAGTAAAAAAATTTTTAGTAAAAAGAGGGCACCATTATTACAGCGATTAGTCCTTTTTAAGAAGGGATGTCGCCTCTTCCAGCCACTTTTTAGCTTGGACATTTAAATCGAAACACTCCTTGGCAACTCTCAAGGATTTTTCGATGACCGCCGCTTTGTTTAAATTGTCTAAACTACAAATAATCGAGGCTAATTCATCTAAATTGGTTGCACACAAACACGCGTCTTTTTCTTTTAAAAATGACAAAGCACCCGTTTCAGTCCCTCCATAAGCTAAAACAAGACGTCCACTCCCCAACGTATCACCAACTTTCGTTGACAACGAATAGGCAGTATCTCGTTGATCCTTCTTCTTTGTTCCTTCAACCAGCAGCAACAAATCGGCCGTCGACATCAATTTCAGTGCCTCATCGTAACTTACCGGCTTTTTCACTACTAAATTTGCAGGATGTTTTTTATTTACAATTTCCGGGTAAGAGGAGGAATAAACCTCAACTTTTATATCTTTTCCCGCTTTCAAAAAGGCATCCGCAACCTGACAAAGGGATTCGAAACGCCCATATTCAATATTGCCTAGATATCGGGCAGTTAATATGGAAGATGGAACATCAACCTTGGCAATATAGGGAAGACTCGTCGCAATATATTGAACGCAGCCAGGGATATGAAAGAAGTCGCAATACTTTCGCTTAATCTTTTCAGATTCAAAAACTCCGAAAACGGATTGTTTCATAAGCTTGCGAATCCGATGTTTATACCAAGCCCTGTATAGCCAATAAAAGGGTGATAGAGAAAAATGGTCTTGAAAATACAAATCATCCGTAATAGACAAGAACATGGGAATCTTCCATTTATTTGAAATGTATTCAGCGATATCCAAAAGAAAGAAGTCGGGAGAAAAGCAAAAGAATATAGCGTCTGGCTTAACCGTCTCTTCAATCCATCGGTTCAATTTATCCGTGTTCCAAAACCGCTTTTTCCACAGCGTTTTCCGCGCCCAACGATAAAGACCATTGCTCTTCCATTTCTTCGCTTTCTTCAACGTAGGCAATACTTCCGTTTCCCACTCATCAGGCAATTCGGAATAATTAAAAACCCGTCCAACTTCGGCATTTTTCTTCTTCCAACGTTGAACCAATTGCCAATCCGTAATTTGATATAGCGATGCACAAAGTCCTTTGATCGGGGTTCTTGCATCCGAAAAAACTTGATAGAGGTTGTCTCTATCCCAAAAATGAAAATAAGAATCTAAGGCCCTAGATTGAACCATGGGGTGATAGGGCTGAGTGCATAAAATAAGGATTCTCGGTTGCCAAGATTTATTGTTGTCTTCCATTGTGCAATTTCTTTTTATAAATCAAACGAGCAAGCCAAACGGGCGCAACCTTTTGACCCCAAAACAAGAATCGATTTTTTAGGTATCTACTTCGAGAAATAAAATGATGCTCTCGCATATAACGGAACAATTTAACGGAACTCTTATACGCGACTTTATTTTTACGTCTACGCAAAAGATCGTCGTTATACCGCATATAGACAAGTGGTTCGGGAAGATTGCCGACTTTGCAATCAGCGAGGATCATGCGAACCCACAAAAACCAGTCCTCGCGGTACGGCAAAGATTGGTATCCGCCCGCTTTTAAGACAGCACTTTTTCTGAAGGCTACCGCTGGATGATTGAAAGGGCAACGGCGTTTTGCAAATCCAACGATATCCTCGTGCTTCGTTGGCAAGGCACGGTAGCCAGTTTTATTGTCCTTCCGGCCCCAAAACATGCTTACATCGCTAGACACGATATCTAAGTCATTTGCGAGCATCTCACGAATTTCTTTTTCGGCTCGATCAGGAACGCTCACATCGTCAGAATCCGCTCTTAAAATAATCTCATTCTCGCACCGTTCCAAGCCAAACTGGAGTGCAACCCCAAGTCCTTGATTATGTTCCAAGCGCACAACGGTCAGCCGTTCTTCATAACGTTGTATCACCGCATCTAGTTCATCCGTGAGAGGGCCATCGCAAACCAAAACAAATTGAGAACAAGGGCGGTTTTGCGAAAAGATAGATTGAATGGCTTCTTCTAAAAAAAGGGCTTTTTCTTTCGAATAGACAGACATTAGAACGGAATAGGGAGGTAAGCACTTTTGTTTGTTCATGGATTCAGTTCCTTTACCAATTCAGCCCCTAAAAATCTTCTTTCGTTGGTCGAAGGCTCCAAATCATCTCAGCTGACTAACTAGTATAACAGTCCCTGAGAAAAACCACATCTGATTAAAGCCATCAGTAGCCAACATTTCCAATTAATTATAATGAAAAAAGCGTTCGTGCGCGACCTAAAGAAACTGGTGTGAGTTTTTTCATAAAATTATTTGAAAAATGGATTCAAAAAACAAATCGGAACCGTAAGACTATTCCAAAAAAACGGCTTTCAATATATATTTAACTGGTTTTAATTTTATAGGTTTAACGATGAAAATATTATGGATTACCGATAGTCCTAGAAAACAGCTTTCAGAAATACTCCATTTGAATAATGCTCAGGCGGTTTCAGGTACTTGGGTAGACAACGCTTATGAGGAGGCTAAAAAGGGCGAAGGGATTTTCATTGATTTTGCAGCCCGTTCCAAAAAGGTAAGAACGGGGCAGGTTCTGCACAAAGAGCAAAATGGAATCAAGGGTTTTTTAGTTCACCGAAAAAGAATTTCATTTGGGAAACCCGGAGGCAAAGCCGATATCAACGCCTGGTCCCGTGTTATCGACGAATCAAAACCTGATATTATTCAAATTTTTGGAACAGAATCTTCATTTTCCTATGACGTGCTACGAGCATTAAAAAAGCCAATCCCCATCGTAGTTTTCTGCCAAGGCATGCTAGGGATCCAGTGTGAATATAAATTCGGAGGCATTGCAAGCGATCCTCTATTGAAGTTATCTTTTCGCGAACGGCTTTCATTATTTATTCCAAAAATAAAATATCATTTCGAGCGCAAACAAATTGATTTAGAAAAAGCCGTCATAAAACGAACCGGTTTCATGATAAGTGACACCAATTTTGTAGAAGAATATTATTCTTTGATCAATCCAAATTTGCGATTCCTCACTATACCCGAACCCATAAACCCATTATTTTTGGAAAACACATGGGATATTGCAACGTCAAATAGACACACAATTTTTACTGTTTTTGGCAATTCTTTAAATAAGGGGCTTTTGAAATTATTTGAAGCCGTTAACATGTTAAAATCCGAGTACCCGGACATAAAAGTAATCTGTCCCGGTCCATATAAGTTGGATTCAAATGGTCATATAAAGAATCGCGGACGTCATTCGACGTTTGAACTGGTGGCATCGCGTTATATAAGCGAGCATCATTTGGAAAAAAATATTTCTTTTGTCGGACAGTTAACCCCGGAACAAATGGTTGAGCAATTGTTACACTGTCACTGTTTCGTTAATCCGTCCGCGATGGAAACACAGGTGGGAAGTCTTCGGGAAGCATTGTTTGTCGGGGCTCCAACAATCACATCGCTTTGCGGTTCGGTTCAAGAATTCGTTACCCACAATAAATCCAGCATAGTTTATCGGTTCGACGAACCATGGTCGCTAGCCGGGGCCATAAAAAGAATATTCAATAACGATCAATTGGCGTGTTCCTTGGGAACCAATGGGAGAAACGAAATTCTAAAGTTCTATCAAGCGAAAAAAGAATTCGGCACATGGAAAGAGCTTTACCAAAGCATTATTGAGCATGAAGGCAAAAGAAGCGAAAAAAAATAAATTTGTCAAAAACACAATTAGTGTAGTTTTAACAAACTTGATTTTGCTAGTCTCAGGTTTGTTGTCAGGTTTTTTTGTTCCAAAGTTTTTAGGGGAATTTGATTACGGCCTTTTCAAATCATTCACGTTATACGCAAGTTATGTAACTTTTTTTCAATTCGGTTTTGTAAATGGGATTTTCATTTTGTACGGAGGGTATGATTATCAGCGTTTAGATTTATCAAAGATGCGTTTCTACACGAGATTCTTGCTCTTTCTAGAAACAATCATATCTCTTCTATGTGTCGCGACTGGGTTTTTGTTCTTTTCAAACGTTTACAGGATATTAGTTTTGTGTCTTGCGATGTACTCCATTTCGACAAACCTCTTTTCTTATTTTCAGCAAATATCCCAAATCACTCAATCATTTAAGCGATACAACAGCCTCGTCTTATTGCAAAGTGCGCTAAAAATAATCGCGGTTGCAATTTTGTTTTTGCTATACCGTCTCGGCAAAGCCACATTTACTTCCTACGTCATTTTATACACAGGAATTTTTGTAACACTATTTGTCTCCAACACAATACTGTATCGTGAAATAATTTTTGGTAAATCAGTATCTTTTAGAGATGGGGTTCGTGATTTGCCTGTTATTTTTAAAACCGGATTGCCACTTTTGGCCGCTGACTTTGTGGTAATCCTCGTCTATGCCTGCGATAGGCAAATCGTAGACATATTTTTTACGAAAGAGGAATTTGGGCAATTTTCTTTCGCATACACAATCTTAAATTTATTAGTTACGGTTTTATCGGCTTTATCTACAGTTATCTATCCAGCCCTAAAACGGTTAGACCCAAATCAAGCAGCCAAGAAATACGACTCCTATTTAAGCACCATGTTAATCGTCGGCTTTGCATGCCTTCTTTCCTATTTTCCTTTGCGACTTATAGTATCTAAATTTTTGCCGAACTATGTTTACTCTTTAAATATATTCCGAATTATTTTCCCCGGGGTTATTTTGACATCGGCGATAAACATCATTGTTCAAAACTATTACAAATCATTTAAATTCAACGGAGTTTATTTTTTTGTATCACTAGGAGCTTTCTTATTTTCCGTTGGGACCAACCTTTTGGCATATTATATTTTCAAAACAATGGAGTCGATTGCCTTTGCGTCAATTTTTACATTTCTCATTTGGTTTTTCGTTGCCCAAGCGTATTTAAAACATAAAATAAATATCAAGTTCTTGAAGAATTACCTTTACGCTCTTCTTGCCATTGTGTCCTTTTATTTATGCGTTTTTCTTATCAATGATGCCGCGGCATCGATCATCGCTTATACCGCCTTATATCTAATTTTGACCCTAGTGCTTTATTCGAAAAAAATCGAAAACATAATTCATTTTCACTGGCTGAGCCGCGCCGAGTCCACTAGCAACGTCGGGGAAAAGCACACAAATCGGGTTATATTGAAGGCAGCCGGATGGATGGCGATGACAAGCATCTCCACATTCGCAATGGGTTTCTTTATTTTTGATGCGTCCGAAATTGCAATCAGCTATTCCATTTCAAAAAATAGAACTTCGCCCAATAACTGTAATTTAGTAGTGCTGGAAAGCAGCAAACCGCAGGAATCGTGGATAACGTTCAGGACAAATTGCAAAGACGCAACGTCCAGTTTTGCAAAAGAGTCCTCCTACGTTTTCTACACCAGCGCAATGACATCGAATACTCAACCACCATTTCGGCTTTATTCTGGGTCAAATTCCGAATATGTCTATGAACCAACGATACTGCTAAATTACTCACCAAATTTTGCCGAACAATATTATGGTTTTGAACTAATTGACGGTTCTGCTTTTATGGATTTAAATCAAGATCATTACGGCTCCAATTCGTTCTATATTACGCAGGATTTGGCCGATGACATTATCATGGATCAATGTCACAAAGCTAAAAACGAAATCTTAGACAGCGATTACGAAGCGTTACTTGAAAAGAAGACATTCGATGCCGAATATTTTAAAGATGGATTATATTACGAAGCCTCGGGAACGAAATTTGAATTATCCGGCATAATCAAACAAGAATCCCTGTCCTTGTTCTCGAATATTTGTGGTAGCAAATTTGCATTTTTTGAATACGACGCCGCTCTTTATTATTTCAGTGGGGATTTAAATTTGATGAGTTTAATGCATGGAGGGGCAATCACCACGAGGACAAACCTTCATTTTTTAAAATTGTTAGCTAACTATTCAAATGAATATACATTAAAGTTTTACGATTTTGGAACACAGGGTTATTACGTCGGACCCACCAACCAAATGACTCAGCGGACCATGGATTTCTATAAATCTAAGATTCGTTACATTTTCGGAAGTGTTTGTGCTCTCTTGCTTGTTTTTTGCGCATTTAAGTTATTTCGACTGTTGCACCGTTGTTATTTAAGCAGTACCAAAAGATACAGCGTTGTTTTATCCTTCATAGTTCTATTAGTCGGATTATCTCTCTATTTATTGCTAAATTCACTCAACGGTACAATAGTATTTGGAATTTGCTTTTGCTTAACCGGCGAATGGTCCGTTGCACTTTTTGTTTTAATTTACACGCTCATTGCGATTTGGTCGTGCATTGAAAACTGTATCGATCGGCCAGAGGTTATGCGCTTGGAATCCTGTGAACGCTTATGGACGGATATTGAAATATGACAATTTACATCATTTTATTTATCCTTTTCATAATTGTTGGGGCAACAAACGACCTGATTCCTTCCAAACACAAAAAAACACTTAATTTTCTCTTTTCTTGCATTGCTTGTTCAGCTTTGTTTGTAATTTGCGCCTTCAAAGGATTAAACGTAGGGACGGACACTGCCGCTTACATCAAAATGTATGAGCTCTTTGGGGGCCAAAGTGTTTTACAGTCTGTCAAAACCGGGCACGAAGTTTTGTTTGTTGTGTGTGGGAAGCTATTCTATTCGGCAGGAATACCTTACATTGGCTTTCAAATATTTTGTTATATCTTAATGATTGGCCCATTCTTTTATCTAATGGGAATAAGAAGCCAAAATTTCACACTAAGCATCGTATATTTTTGTGGCCTTTTGCTCGTTTTCTATCTATCCGGCATCAGACAGTCCATTGCGCTAAGTTTTTTTGCGTTAGCCTATGATTTGTCATTTAATTCGAGAATGAAGAGATGGCTTAAGTGGGCATCAGTAATCGGGCTCACATTGATTGCAGCGTTGTTTCATAAAACCGCGATTATTGGACTTGTACTATTCGCTACTCGAGCGTTCCAATTCAAGAAAGAATATATTTTCTTCCTTGTTCCATTGTTGCTTCTATCTTTCTTCTCATCTGGGTCAATATATCAAATTTTATACTACACGTATAACAAAACTTCCTATATGCCCGGCACATATGGAGGCGGTGGCATGTTTTTCGTGTATTGTGCCTTATTCATTCTTTATGCATTGTTCTCTAACAATTCTGCACTACGTAGTTTTTTAACCAATAAAACTGCAAAATGGGATGAGGGGGGTCTTCGTTTTCTCGGAAAATTTTTCGTATTTCAAAACAATGAATTGCCGAATAAACTAATTATTTCCTCCGGTAATTGGTCATTGTTTTTTATGGCATTCTTCCAATCGTTTTGCCGAGTAAATTTGCAATTCCCCCGATTTGGATTTTATTTTATTATCGCCGGTATATTGTTTTGGCCAGAAATGTTATCCACTCTAAAGGGGAGGACGTTTAGATCCATTGCGTGCACGTTATTCGTTTTGGCACTAACGGCGTTCTTCTTTATTTCATACGCCATTCCCGGTGCGTTAAACATTACACCTTACTCCTTCTATTTCTAATAGACGTAGCAAGGCAAAGGATTTCGAATAAACAAATTTAGTTAAAGAACACGGTTTATCCTCGATTTGACGTTTCCGTTTTATCCAAGCATCAATCCTTTCCAAACAAATCCCTGGTATAGACCTTTTTTTCTACATCTTTCAGTTCATCCGCATGACGATTGGCCAAAATAACATCGGATTCTTGTTTGAAGTGATTTAAATCGTTGACGACTTCGCTGCCGAAAAAAAGAGATCCATTGGGGAGAGTAGGTTCATATACGATGACTTTTGCTCCTTTAGCTTTAATCCGTTTCATGACGCCTTGAACACTAGAGGAACGGAAATTGTCGGAATTGGATTTCATGCTTAAACGATATACGCCTATGACTACTTCATGTTCTTTTTGGGAATCAAAATTCAAATTCCCGTCATAATCGTAATATCCAGCCTTCTTTAAAACTTGAGAAGCGATCCAATCTTTCCTCGTCGCATTGGAATCGACGATAGCTTGAATGAGGTTTTGGGGAATATCCCGATAATTCGCGAGTAGTTGTTTCGTGTCCTTGGGCAGACAATATCCGCCATAACCAAAACTAGGGTTATCGTAATAATCACCAATACGGGGATCCAGGGTAACTCCTTTGATGATATCTAAGGTGGATAGTCCCTTGCTTTCGGCATAGGTATCCAGCTCATTAAAGAAAGATACGCGTAAAGCTAAATATGTATTAGCGAAAAGTTTGATGGACTCCGCTTCTTCGTATTTGGTCAATAACACTGGCACATCTTCTTTTTCCGCTCCTTGTTCTAGTAAAGCGGCAAAAGATAGCGCGTCCTGCTTATTCTTGTTATAACCAACTACAATTCGAGAGGGGTAGAGGTTATCGTGTAAGGCCTTAGATTCTCTTAAGAATTCCGGCGAAAACAACAAATGGGAAAACCCGTATTTCTTTTGGATGGAACGAGTATATCCAACAGGAATCGTGGATTTGATGACAACAATCGCATCGGGATTCACTTCTTTTACGATATCTAGCACTTCTTCGACCTTTGAGGTATCGAAATAGCTTTTTTCAGGATCATAATTCGTGGGCGCAGCAATAATGATAACGTCAGCATTTTGATACGCTTCTTTGGCATTTAAAGTCGCCTTGGGCATTTTTTCGCCCCGAGCAAAATAGGTCTCAATATCCTGATCTTGGATAGGAGAAATCCTTTGATTTATTTTATCGACTTTAAATGAGTCAACTTCTGCGATGGTGACGAGATGATGACGGGACAATAAAACCGCGAGAGAAAGACCTACGTATCCCGCGCCGGCGATAGCAATACGTAAAGAACGGGACGGATTTGAGTTATATTCCTTCAATGTTTTTAAGGCCGTTTGATAGCTTAACGCATCCACGTCCCGCTTCTTTTCTAAATATTGATAGTTTCTACGGGACATATGGCAAAGCGAAGCCGCTTCTACTTGAGTAAGGCCTTTTGCCTTACGGATATCGGATAGATCCATAGCAAAAGAATAACGCGAAAAGCGCAAAAATCAATATGAATAGAGAAAAAGCGCAAAGAATTAGGTTATAAAAAGCGCAATTAGTCGTGTTGCTTCACGGGTCCGCCGAAGAGGGCTAGCTTTTTGAGCAGGGTCTTCATCTCTTCAACGCTTAAGCGACCCGTGTTGTGAGAGGTATACGAATCACCGATGTTGAGCTTAGCATCGCCCACCGTGAAATACTGATCGTAATTCAAATCACGGTTATCCGCGTGAATGGCAAAGAAATTGCCCATGTCTTCCGCACGTAGCATTTCTTCCTGTGTGACCAAGGTTTCGAAAAGTTTCTCGCCATGACGGGTGCCGATATATTCGGGCTTCATGGAGCAGTTTTCCAACTCGAGGATGGCCTGGGCCAAAGTTCCGATTGTGGCAGCTGGGGCTTTTTGGACAAAGAGGTCGCCTTGCTGCCCGTGTTCAAAGGCGTAAAGGACCAGATCCACTGCATCGTCTAAAGTCATCATGAACCGAGTCATGTCAGGATTGGTGATGGTGATGGGCTTGCCCTCTTGGATTTGATGGAGGAATAAGGGGATAACGGACCCACGGCTAGCCATAACATTGCCATAACGGGTTAAGCATAGGACCGTATCGCCTTCTAATAATTGGCGGGATCTAGCAATGACGTTCTTTTCCATCATTGCCTTAGACATGCCCATCGCATTAATCGGATAAGCCGCCTTATCCGTGGACAAGAAAATCGCCTTTTTAACGTGGTGGGCAACACAGGCAGAAATGACATTATCGGACCCAATGATATTGGTACGTACCGCTTCCATGGGGTAGAACTCACAGGAAGGGACCTGTTTTAAGGCCGCGGCGGAGAAAACATAATCCACGCCGCGGAAGGCGGATTCGATCGCATTATAGTTACGGACATCTCCGATATAAAACTTCAATTTTGGAGAGTCGTACTCCTTGCGCATATCATCTTGCTTCTTCTCGTCGCGAGAAAGAATGCGAATCTCCTTGATTCTCGTTGGCAGGAAGCGGTCAACGACCGCATGGCCAAAGGAACCTGTGCCTCCGGTGATAAGAAGAGTTTTTCCGTCCAATAAATTATTCATAAATGCTCCAAGATGGTTATAATAATTCTACCTTTTCGCGCGTTGAAAAAGAATGAAAATCTTAATTGTCAGCCAGCATTATTATCCCGAATCCTTTCGGATAACTTCTTTAGCGGAATCCTTGGTCAAACGAGGGCACGAAGTCACGGTCCTAACAGGCATCCCCAACTACCCCAAAGGGGATTATTATGCCGGTTATAGCAAGAAAACGCATCGAGACGAAATCCTTAATGGCGTCCACGTCATTCGGGCTTCGGAATCACCCCGCAAAACCGGCGTGATTCGACGCGCCATTAATTACTACTCTTTTGCCAATTCCGCGAAAAAAATTGCTAAAAAACTCCCTGGGGATTTTGATGTTGTTTTAGCATGGACCACTTCTCCCATTATGATGGCGGAGCCAGCCTTAACCTACAAAAAGAAATGGGGCGTGCCAGTCCTAATGTATGAAATGGATCTATGGCCCGAATCCCTTTTGGCAGGGGGAATTAAAAAAGGATCTTTGATTTATAACTATTATCAACAAGTGTCCTCCCGCATTTATTCCAAAATGGATAAAATCCTTGTATCCAGCAAGCAGCATATCGGATACATCAAATCTTTGCTTAATCAAGATGTTCCTTTTGGATGGCTTCCCCAATACGCGGACGACGAGGGCGCACCTTTGGAAACAAAAGAAAATAGCGGAATCCACCGCTTCCTCTTCGCCGGCAATATTGGGATGGCTCAATCTTGTGACACGATCATCGAAGCGGCCCATCTGCTAAAAGAACGTCCCGATATCGAGTTTTTATTCGCAGGCGATGGTTCCGAAGCCCATCACCTGAAAAACCTCGTCCAAGAAAAAAGCATTTCCAACGTTAAATTCTTAGGACAAATCCCAAAGAATGAAATGGGGGCCATTTATGCATCTTCAGACGCCGCGTTTGTTTCTTTGACGAAGCAGGGCTTCTGCTTTACGACAATTCCAGGAAAGGTGCAAACCTACATGAAAGTGGGATTGCCCATCATCAATTGCGCGGAAGGCGCGACGGCAGAGTTTATTGAAGAAGCTAAATGCGGTATCAATGTTCCTGGGGAGAACCCCAAAGCATTAAGCGAAGCCATCCTCCATTTCGTCGCTCTTTCTTCAGATAAAAGACGCGAAATGGCAGAGAACGGAAAACATTTCTACAACGAGTTCTTAACGGAAGAAAAACACCTCGATTGCATCGAATCCGAAATGAAAAAACTGGTGGCCAAGAAAACGATTTAACAAGGAATTTATCCTTACATTCCGTGAATAAAATCGAGAGACTTTTGACTAGAATATTCGCCAAACGGCTCTTTTTCATTAACGCGAGACCAGATTTTTTGATCATCAAAATCCATTTTTTGCAGTTTGGCAACAATGTCTTTATGTGCAATAAAAGCGGATTTGAATTCCCCGCGTCGAGAAGTATGAAAAAAGTCGTTTATATCTTGTAGCGAGGTTGCATACACGATTTCGTCTTCAAAGTTTTGCAAAGATTGAACGTGATAAATCGCGGAGACGCCGGATTCTTTTAAGATTTTAACGTTTCTCTTAAGCATATCCGTCTTTAAGACATCGGTGTCGTACACCAAAATGACGATAGTCCCTCGCCGGAGCATAGCCGCTCGCATTCGGCTCAATGGGCTTTGGATGATATTGAATACTTCCACTTTGCCCGCGGCAATTTTGTTATCTCGGCCGACTTTCAATGCGTTGATCAGTTTTTCTTCGCATTCGCCTTCTACGTAATAATGAATGGGTTTTGCCGTTCTTCTCATTGGCAAACCTCCTCATCCGTATTTTTGAGAATATCGTAGATTCTGCCAAGATTAGGCGCGGAACCAAACATATCGTTTTCATACATATTTAATGGGGACACATTATTTCGATTCTCTAAATCCGATGCGCAGGACACGCGAATCATCTTTTTGTCTCCAGCCGTTTCCTTTCTTAAGAAATAAAAGGAATGGAAGGGCAATCCCAAAGAAAGAATATTTTGATTATGGGTGGTGAAGAAAATCTGTTCGTCATCCCCAAGCAATTCCATCATGACATTCAGCAAAGCAATTTCAATATCCGAGCTGATATAGGAGAACTGTTCGTCTACTAAATAGATGCCATTACGGTGATATTTAATGGCAAAGACGATATTGGCAAGGTTAATGCCATACTTCGTCCCGCTGGATAATCTTCGTATCTCCGTCACCCGATTCCCGGCTTGAACGATGATCCGGTTGTCGTTTTCGTGATGGATCACATACGCGTCATCCGTATCCAAACTTTTTGTTGCCACTTTAATAGAAGGGTCTAACGTTTTCAAAATGGCGTTCAAGATACGGGTATAATCCTTCTCTTCCTCCGCGTTTGTCGTCTTTTCAAAAACAATTTGGTCGTAATTCTCCTCCGTGGCTGGAAGAACCATGTTCCAAGACGAAGAGAAAAGGTCTTCTTGGTAAAGATAAGGCTGAAAATGATCGGGGACAGATTCTAACATCGAGACAGATTTTTCATAAGAATCGCTCAACTTTAATTCTAAAAAGGCATGAGAGGTATAGACATTAAAATCCGGGCGCCCATTACCGGAGGTTTTGATTTTAAAGCGATGCAAAAAATTCTTTTTGTCGCGCTTATCCACAAAATCAATCACAGCTTCCGATTCATCAAAGGATTCGTTTACGATGTCCTTGATTGCTTCCTTCTCCCGCTTCGCCATAAAACGCAGAATGGAGGCAATGCAACGCATTAAAGAAGTTTTCCCCGTTGCATTCGAACCAATGAATAAATTCAACTTTTTATAACGAAAGGATGGGATATCTTGCAAATTCTCATTCTCAATCGCCGACCTATTTAACTTTCGAGGATAGGAAAAATTCACGATAAAATCGTTAAAAGCAAGAATGTGGTTAAGTTCTAAATTCAGAATGACCATCGTGAACCTCCTTTTTATAAGTTCAAGATATTTGAATTTATAACATATTTTTGAAGAAAATGATACCGAAAGGGTATCTCCTAGGGTTTTTATTCTAGATAGTACTTCTTATCCTCAAAGCTCACCCGTTCCATCGTCTCTCCATCATAGGTCTTTAAGTAGGCAATGCCCTTGGACGCGTTATAGCAAATCGAATAGATCGTGTATTCAAATTCCCCGGGGCGAACCTCGCAGCAGCCACGAACTTGCTCTACCGAGCCAAGGATATGGAAGAATTGAGAAACGCTGGAACGTTCGTCTTCTTGGCAAATGCTATGGGTTTTGGTAAAGCAGACGCGAACAAAACGGGAAAGACTTGATAAGTCTCCCGGCAGCCCCATCGCCCCCATGCCGCGGCTATAAGGAGATAAATCCAGCTGCTTGTTCCATTTATTTTCCGAATCGGTCACCGATAAGGATGCATAGTTCTTTAGGTTCCATAACTGGATCGGGAACGGGGGATTATTCGTTAACGCCCCCACTGGATTGTCATAAACATGCAATCCGTCTTTCGTCCGTTCCACGGTGATGGAACCCGTTTTATCGGCGATCAGCCAATGGAGGGAAGAAGGTGGAAGTTGTTCGTTATAGGGAGTAGACGTGATATCTAAATGACGAAGCAACTCTTTGGCCTCTTCTAGATTCGATGCCTGCGCCAAAATCCAGGGGATGATTTCAAAGGAAGCAACTGCTTCTTTATCGATGGGGTCTTTTTCGGCATAAACCGCGTTGCCCACAAAATTAAGGCCAGCCATCCCTAGGCCTTGGTCATTGATTGCATCATAGAACAAGGGATATCCGTTGTCTTTATGGGCGATGCCCATCAAGGCATGATGTTCCTTTAAATGCCGCCCATTGCGGAAAGAAAAGGGATGGGTTCTAGGAACGATGACGAGTTCTTCCCCGTAGGAGAAGTCATAATCGAGATTCCGTCCGAAATAGAAATCCCTGGTTTGAAAAGCGATGCCGGTGCACATAAACAAAACCTCCTGTTGGTTTAAGGATAACGCGAAGAAGGAAGGATGGTAAGACGTTAATGGGATTTCACCTGCCAAGAACCATGAATTTGTTATCTCGGCCCCGTTTAATTTCTCACATCAAAGAAGGCGATAAGGAATCACCATCGGATAGGGAACCATCTGTTCCCGCGAATCTTATTGCCGCTTCTTGTTTTATCTATTTAACTACCGAGAACAAGGCTATAGGAACATAATCATATAGATTGGAAAGGTAACCAAATTGGATTTGCTACTAATCCCGTTTTCATTCCCAAAAATGTACCCTTTTTGCAGGTTGTAAGGTTCTTTTACGAGCTTGGGTATAGCTCTAAAGTTATTTTGATCGTTTCCTGATTTTATTTCGATGGGGAGAATCGACGTATTTTCGTAATCGTTGATTAGAAAATCGACTCCCCCCACCTTCTTGCTATCGAAATAATACAAATCGTGTCCATGCGCGGAAAGTTCCATGGCACACGCCGTTTCATACACGCTTCCTAAATTCACGCCACTATCTTTGTTTAAGACTGCATCAATGTTGTTTTTATATAAAAGATTCGTGAGCAGCCCAACATCGTTGTAATAGAGTTTGATTAGATTTTTGCTCGCGGATTCGCATAGAGGGAAAACAGGGTTGCTGATGGCTTTCGCGCCCAATACGCACCCAGAAGAAAGGAGATAATCAAACTCGTCCTGATAACGCCCCATCGAAGCTTTAGGAGCATCTTCAATCTTTTTAAATTGAATCCGTTTGACCTTATTTTCCATGTAGGAGGACAAATAATCATAGATGCGTTTTATTTTTAAGGAGTGCTCCTTATCGTATTTTGCTGCATCATCGGAATAGTATTTGTAGGTCAGGGCTTGGTTTTCTCGCATGGTATAGACGTTTTTTGCTTCCACGAAAGCCTTTACCGAGTCTGGAAGGCCGCCGGAAAGCAAATAACGTTTAAACAAGCCTAGGATCGTTTTATGAATCCCCTCCGAAGGCGGAGTTTGATCCGCAAAACATTTTCTTAAGTAAGAAATCACGTCCTTTCCCACGTTGTTTGCTAAAAGAAACTCTTCAAAATCCATGGGGAACATCTTTACTTCATCCATGCTGCCCATAGGGATGAACGTATGCTGAAGAGTGATCCCTAAAAGAGATCCGCTGCAAATATAGCGATACCTCGCATCTGCCCTTAATGGTTTTAGCATCGTCAGCAAATGGGGGTAGACCTGAATTTCATCCAAGAAAATCATCGTATCGGAAACGTCCCCCAGGTTATTCCCGTAAAGCGCGCTTACCTGTAGATAAAAATCTTCGGTTGTACGAACACTTTCAAAGAGTTTGTCCCCTTCCGAATCATCTTTAAGGTTTATTTCAACGAAATGCTTAAAGAACTTCTTGCCCGTTTCCCTAATAATAAAGCTCTTCCCAATTTGTCTCGCCCCATCGATAACAAGGATCTTGGCATTTTTGTCTGCGTAATAACGGTTTATTCTTTCTTCAATTTTTCGATAAAACATAATTCTCTTGGTTTCATTTTATAGCATTTTAGGACTTTTCCAATAATTTATTATATGGATTTCGGAACTTTTCCAATAATTTTTAGTATCGTTTTTGCGACTTTTCCAAACTTTTTTATGCCTTAAAAAGGTACTTTTCCAAAAAATGTGTTTTGATTTTTTACGCTGGTAGAGAGTTACACTAAGTATGTGTTTTTCACGGGTAAACTAAGATTTAGGCACGCCAAAAGCAACGAGGAAACACCTCCGTGACGAGACAAAGCCCCATGGTGTAATATCCATGAATAAGAGGCACGAAATGCCCGGCGTGCTATACGAAAAAGTGGGAAACGAATGCTGAAAGCGAAGCTCTATTCCATAGGGAATCTTTTCATTTCATCGGCCTCTGTTAACGTCCCTCTCCTTGAAATAAAGACGAAAAAAAGCCAAACTTTCTTCTAATGAAGAAGGTAGAAGGAAAGACAGTCCGTAAATGCTTATTGAATGGCTTTTTCGGCATCCTTTCCATTGTCTACAGCGTTTTTCTTGCTTTTTTTGCCGGTCCCATCTTGGATTCAAATAACCCCACGCCTGTTTTGCATGCTGGCAATATCGACTTTAAGGATGCTTCGAATTGTCAGGTATTTTCTTTAGGTGGGGACGCTTCCTTCTATCCCGGCGAATGGATCGTCAGTGAGCCTACCGGGTCTAGAACCCCTCCAGAATCCATCCAACTGCCCGGTTCTTTCACCTTGGAGGAACCGATTGCTTCGTTAAAGTGGAACTTGATTCATCTTCCCGATTCCTTTTCCCTTCATATCCATCAAGGACAAATCGGCCTGAATTACCGTTTGTTTCTTGATGGGGTTCTTTTCTATGAATATGGGGATTTAGAGCAAAGCAGCCTTCCTAATTTTGCGTTAGGAGACGATATGGAAAAGGTGTCCAAAACCGCTTATGCGCATGAGGGTTCTTCCTTGGTGATGGAATTCGTCGCACCCGAACACGATATTTCCATCATGCCCAGTTTATCCACGGGAATCTATCGTTCTCGCGGCGATTCCATCCGCAAGGCCGTTGCTTTCTTTATCCTTGGCATTGGGGTATCCATGGTCCTTATATCGCTTCTATTCTGGATCTTCTCCACGAACCCTTGGCAAAACGCCTTATTGTTTATCTCCTTGCTCCTTGCCTTAGCATCCTTCCTCTTTTCTAGCGATGGGGTGGGTCTATTCCATGCGATTGGAGTGGACATTCATCCTTATTTTGCTTGGGGGCTACACGGGGGATTCTATGGGCTATGCAGCTTATTCGGTCTCCTTTTTATTGCCATGGATCAGATGCAAAAAAGCCGTCATCAACTCTACGTCCACCTCGTTTCTTCTTCCTTGGTGCTAGGGGCTTCTATTCTTGGTTTTTTCCCTAGTAGCAAAATTAGCATCTTATGGTTTGCCCTTCTCTTCTTTGCGGGAACGGGAATAGAACTAGCTCTCCACTTAATGGAGAAACGAACCTACGGAGTCGTCTTTGCTTCTACTTTAATCGGCACCAAAATCGCCCATATGCTTTTGGGGGCGGGGATTTTCCCCTCCTACCGCATCGGGGCGATATCGCTTCTTTACTTCTTCTTTTTAACGACCACCTTCTATTACTTCGCCGCCCATTACCAGTATCTGGCTAAAAGCGAAGCCACCCTGGAACTAGAAGAAGCCAAATACCGTCATCAAAAAGAGTTATCCCTCCGCGAAGAAATCAAACCCCACTTCGTCTTCAATGCCTTGTCCGCGATCGAATCTTCCTATTCCCATAGCCTTCAAGAAGGAGACGAAGCCGTGCATCAATTTGCTTCGATCGCCCGGCAAGGCATTTTGAATGTGGAAAACGATCTGATCCCCTTAGAAGAAGAGATGAACCACATCAACCAATATCTTGAACTAGAAAACCTCCGTTTCCCTTCTCGCCCCTATAGCATCCTTTTCGATATCGAAGACGAAGAAATCTTAATTCCTCCCCTGGGCATCGAGACCTTCGTCGAGAATATCGTTGTCCATAGCTACGCGAATAAAAAAGGCCCCGCGGAAATTGAAATCACCGAAGAAGGAAAAGAGGACGGAATCCATATTCAAATCAAGGATGAAGGCGTTGGATTTAACGAAGAGGAAAACCGTCCCGGAATTGGCTTAAGCAACACGATGGAACGATGGGAGTTGCTTCTTGGGGCCCAAGTCGAAATCCATTCCGCATTGGGAGAAGGAACGCGAATTGAAATTCATATTCCCCGAAAGGAGGAAGCATGAAACAGCAAAAAAGCGGCTTAAGAATCCTCTATGTCGTCTTGGTGTGGATGCTCTTTTTGCTGCCCACTGTTTTCTCTTACGCTTTTGTGGCCACTGACCCGACGATCAGCCTCCAGCAAGGCAAGGCCGACTTTAAGAACCGTTCCATCTCCGAGAATGGGGTTCGACTTGTCGGAGAAGTGGAATTCTATTATGGCTCCTGGATCGAATCGGAACCCGATTCCGTAGGAGCCCATACGATATTGTCATTGCCAGGATTTTGGACGGGTGGGGAGTTCCAGGGAAAACCACTTGGACAAGATGGATATGCTTCCTATCGTTTTGAGCTAGAAGGATTAGAACCTCGTAGCCAATTAAGCATCAACATGGATACCTTCTATTGCTCCTTCCGCCTTTATTTTGATTCGAATCTTTATGCGACCTGTGGGGAGCCGAGCAAACGCCGGTCGGAAGACGTCTTGGGCAATTCCTTGTCTTCGAGCGGATTCTACCAAGTAAACGACTCTGGCACGGTTAGCGTCACCATCGAAGTGGGGAATTCGGGAAGCGGTGGGATTTTTGAATTGCCTCGCTTGGTGTCCAGTCGAATCTATGCCAAAAAAACCAGGGCGCAGGATTATGCGATGTTTGCCGCGCTTGGGATTTTATTCACCGCCTCCACGATTTTATTTGTCGCTACATTATCCGAACCCAAGAAAAGGCGATCCATCTTTGAAATCCTTTTCGTGGTATTTTTGAATTTTCACTGGTTAACCAGCACGAGCGGCATTCGCGTCTTGGCCTTGATGGGTTTCGGTGCCCCTTATACCCTTTTGCGATATTTCTCCCTTCTCTTCTTGGTATTTGCTCTTATTTTCTTCCTCTTCTATTTACGCTCCGGGCAACGCATTAAAATCCCGCCATTCCAGGTACTTCTATTATCGTTTTTGGGGTTACTCGGCGTAGGGCTGCTACTCCCTCTTCATACCTATTCCTTCGCGTTGCTTTTCACCTTGCCCTTCTTCGTCATGGGAATATATGTTGGCTACTTATTGTCCAAAGAAGCCTATACGTCCCCCTCCATTTTAAATGGTTTCATCCCTTTGGCGGTGTGGCTACTCCTTCTTGACTGCTTGTTTCTAGAGAACCTCAATTACGGGGGCGTCCTTTCCAATGGATGGGTGGATCCCTTAAGCACGTTGATCCTTGTTATCGCCTGTTTGATGTTAGGGGCTTTCTTCCACCGCTTCTTCCATTTCAAAAAGACGGAGGCCGAAGCTAAGGAGCTTCAAATCAAGCAAGAGCAGTTGAATCTATTGAACCTCAAAGGACGATTTGAGCCCGAAACGATCTTCAATAACCTCAACGCCGTTCAATCCATTTACCACGAAGACAAAAAGCAGGGACAAGAAGCCTTGCGCGACTTTGCTAAGCACCTCCGTTATTCGGTCAATTCTTCTCAAAAGCCCCTTGTCCCTTTTAGCGATGAGTTATCTTCTCTTCTTGATTACGTGGCTTTTGAAAATCGAAGACAAAATAAGCAAATCTCCGTATTGCTAGACATCGAGGAGGAAAATTTCTTGCTCCCTCCTTTGACCCTAGGGCCTTTGTTAGATGAATTCCGCCTCGTTCTTCCCGTGCAGGAAGAGCCGGTGAATTTAGAGATATCCACGAAACGTCGCTTCCGATCTATTGACATCACTTTGTCTTCTCCAGGCATCCAAATAGAATGGGACAGCAAAAAGACGGAAATTGAGCGCCTTTTGACTCGACTACGTCTAGTGGGCGGCTATAAAATAAGGGTCAAGAAAAAAGGGGATACGAGCTTCCTTCGTATCCGGGTTAGCAAGAGGAGGACATGCCGATGAGGATTATTGCCGTTGACGATGAAATGGAAGCATTGTCGAACTTCCTTCTCACCATTGTTAATGATAAGCGCATCGAATATAAATTCTTCCAAGAATCTCCTTTAGATGCCGTCGATTACTGCAAGCACAACGTTGTTTTGGGGGCGTTTCTCGATATCCACATGCCCGTGGTCAACGGGGTGGAGCTTGCCAAACGCTTAATCAAAGTCAATCCCGAGATGAAGATCGTCTTCATCACCGCGTTTACCTATGACGAAGAGGCCATCAAAAAGGAACTCGGAAATTCGTTGCTTGGCTTCTGTTACAAACCTTTTGATCCGGAACGCATCAACGGGTTCATTTCTTTGGTCTTGGCCAATGGCAAACGTAAAATCCATTTCCGTTGCCTCGGTCCCTTTGATTTGTTCGTCAATAACCAAGCGATTTCCTTCTCTTCTTCTAAAGCCAAGGAACTTTTGGCATTGCTAGTTTGCTATCGCGGGGCCACCTTAACAATGACGGATGCGATTTGCCATCTTTGGCCGGACAAGGATGTAGAACTCGCCAAAAAGCTATACCGCGATGCCATTTGGCGGCTACGTAAAACGTTAAAAGACAGTGGCGTTGGCAATATCGTCGATTTTGAAAAAGGGCGGACGTTGCTCCACCCCGAGAATATCCAATGCGATTATTGGGATGCTTTGGATGAGCAGGTGCCCGTCCAGGAAGAGAATTTCCTCCCCTCTTACGATTGGGCAACCGAACTCTTGATGCAAGGCCGTTAATCGGCCTTTTTAAAATAGAAGACGTCCATCGCTTTTCCTACGTCTTCTTCCATCGCCTTGGTTGCTTCAAAGGCAATTTCATGGAAGAAAGTCAAAGAGGGGTTTTCTTCGATCAGTTTTTTGGTCGCGTTGACCCCTTCTCGCGCCGCATAGGAATAATAATTGATTTTCCGAATTCCACATTCGATCGCGCGGACGTAATCGGGCTTGGAAACTCCGCTTCCTCCATGCATCACAATGGGAAGACTCGTTAATGCATGGATCTTCATGAGCCGGTCAAAATCGAGTTTTGGGGTCGTTTTATAAATGCCGTGTGCCGTGCCGAAAGAGCAAGCAAGCGCATCGATTTTAGTATCCTCGACAAAACGTTTGGCAAGCTCGGGATCCGTATAGAGGTCCTCCTGCTTTTGTATTTTCTTGGAATCGAGGGATTCTCTGCCTCCAAGAATCCCGATTTCGGCTTCCACATCCGCGCCGAAACGTCTTGCCATCTCCACGCATCTGCAGGTATTTTCTTTGTTTTCTTCGTAAGGTTTCAAAGAGCCATCGTACATGACGGAGGTAAAGCCGAGTTCCAAAGCTTTTTGGATGTATTCGAGGTGCTCGCCATGATCCAGGTGAACGCAGACGGGGATGGAGGCTTTCTTAGCCATAAATACCATCAAAGACCCAATGAGTTCCAAGGGGGCGATCGGCTCATGCAGCTCCGCGTGCATCAAAATGACGGGGACGTTTCTTTTAGTTGCCGCGTTAAGCACCGCGACCATGTTTTCTAAGGTCGGGGTATTAAAAGCCCCAATCGCGCATTGATGTTCCTTGGCATAGGCAAGGACTTCTTTCATCGTTACTAACATCTTTGTTTTCTCCTTGTTATTTATTTTTCGAATATCGAGATTTCTAAATGGAACGTGCGACTTTCTCCGGGTTCTAGATTCTGCAATTTCCCTTGGGCACGCACTTCTTTTCGCCCATCGGGGAAATTCGTTCCCGGCTCGATGCCTAGAACATAATCGCGAATCCCCATCATCTTCCATTCCGTGAGGCAGGGAAGTTCTCTAGCATCGAAATTCATGGCAAGTCCCACGTTCAATTTGGGTTGGTAAATGGATGCATGTCCCCGTTCTTTTTGGGGAAAGTAATAGCAGCGTTCCTGATATCCCGCTTGGGGCTTTTCCATGTGAAAAGCGGAATCGATATAACGGGACGCGTGTTCGTTTCTTCCTTGAATGGAAGAATAGGAGCACGTGAACTGGCTATCTTCATCCAGTAAAGGGTACCCCATATTCATGTGATAAAGAACCATCAAAGGGGTGGGTTGGTCGCCTTCGTTGGACACGGTATCCTCTAAAGCGAAACGATTCTCCTTCAAATCCAAATGAATCGTCCGGCGAAGCACGAGCTTCCGTCCGAAAATCCGTTCGTCGCGAGTTAGGGTTTTGACAACGATTTCGTTTTCATTTTCCTCGTAAAAGGCTTGGGAGGTCGGTTCGTTGCCGATATTTCCGTGCAAAGGCAACTCTTCTCCTTCGTCACAAGACGGAGAACCGAAGGTCGTGAGTCCGCAGGTGGTGAGGAAACCCGCGGTGAAGGATTTTAAAAACCCGTCCCCTTTATCGTCATAATAAGCAGGGCCGACATATCCGCAGGGGGACAGATAGTTGAGATTCATCCCCTTGTAGGACAAGGAGGAGATATCCCCATTCCGGGATAAGGAGATTTCCATCTCGAGGCCCTTACCGTTTCTTAGGCGGTAGAATTCCATTCCGGCGGCTTTTCCTTCTAATCGCGCGAATTTCTCGCACCCCCGGATTTGTTTCGCATTTCCTACATAGGGATTCATTTTAGCTCCTTCTGCCTCTGAACCATCTTGAGATAGTTTTCGTATAAGGCGTCATATCGTTTCTTTGCTTCTAGATTTGGAACATAGGTCTCGCCAGGTTGGACCAGGCGTTCCATTCCTTCTCCCAAGGAAGAAAATAGCCCGATGGAGGTTCCTACGACGATTGCCGTTCCGATCGTTCCAGCATCTTTATTTTTCATCGCCGTAACAGGCAAGCCCAAAATATTGGCTTTGATCTGCAACCATTTTTTGTTTTGGCTGCCGCCTCCGGTAGCAAAAATTCTTTGGGGATTCATCCCCATAGATTTCAGGATATCGATGTTTCGACGGAGTTCGTAGGCCACTCCTTCTAAACAGGCTTGGTAGATATCTTTGGGTTCTGTAGAGATATTAAGCCCATACATTGCCCCTTGGGCGGAAGAATCCATATCCGGGGTCCCACTTCCTAAAAAATAAGGGGAAAGAAGGATTTTAGAGGGAACATTCGGATCGATTTGACGGTCAAAATAACCATACGGGTCCTCTCCTTTTGGAGCAAACCGCGTTACAAACCATTGAGCTAAAGCCCCACCTGAGAAAATCAAGGGATAGGAGATATAACCCTGATTCACGACATAGGGAACCACCCCATATCCCCCATCATAGATTCGGGAATCCTTGGGAATCGCGCGAAAGAAGGGAATCAAGCATTCACAGGTCCCACATCCATCTACAAGGGTAGACTCTTCTTTTAACCCGCAGCCAATGGCAACGGCCACTTGGTCATGGGAGACACTATATAAATCCACGTTCGTTGGAATGCCGTCGATTTGGATTTTTCCCGCTTTGGTTCCTGATGGAACCGGAAGGGAAAACAAGGAAGGATTTAAGTTCACGAAGGAAAAAAGTTCTTCGCTCCACTTCCTTTTATGGCAATCAAATAGCATCGTCCTGGATGCAAGCGATTCATCGATTTGACGTACCCCGGTCAAGGAATAAACGATATAGTCCTGCATCAAGAGGACTTTGTCGACTTGAGCCCAGACTTCGGGATGGCTTTTTCGAATCGAAAGGAGTTTAGGAAGGGAGAACATCTCGTGGACCATTAACCCCGTGATTTCTCCGATTCGTTTCGAACCTAGGGTCGAACGGAGCTCTTCCGCTTCCGCCTTTCCCCGGGGATCGCTATAAAGGATTGAAGGCATCAACACATGATCTTCGGCATCCAGCAAAACAAAGGTCTCACCGAAACTCGTGACGCCGATAGCGGATAGATCCTTTCGAAATGCGTAGGCTTCTTGGATCACCTTTTTGGCAGCCCGCAAAATCTCCCGCGCATCGATTTCATCTTTTTCCGCCGAACGGGAAGAGGCATAGGCTTCGTAAAAGGTTCCTAGGGCTTTTAAATCCTCGAATAAGGAGATTTTGCAACCCGTGGTTCCAATATCTAATCCAGCGTACACCATAGGGATTAATCAATATCGATGATTTCGTAATGGAGGTAGGTGCCAAATGCCTCATCGAGGATGGCTTTCATATTGCCAACCCCCACGGTCGTATGGTGCTTAAATCCATTGCGGGCTAAGGTAATGAGCTTATTCTGGAGGTCGGGGATTTTAGCCACACCTCCGCAGCCAAAGAATCCTTTTTCAATCGGCTCCCCCGTGAATTCGCCCAAAGATTCATAGATATAAAGCTTTCCATCTTCCGTTTTGCAGTTGGAGAACGTCATCGGGAAGGCTTTGATCCTTCCTTCATTGCTCCCCCAGCCAGAGCCGGGATCGCCTTTAATGAACATCTTATGCTCCGTGACGGTCCCTTTTCCTTCCATCAACGTTTGGGCGACGGGGCCGCAATGGAAAAGAATCACCTTGTCCTCGTCATTTCCATAATTGTTGTTCCAGTCTAGGCATGCTGTTGGGAGGCCACTGGCCAAATTCATCGCACGCATGGTAATCGCGCTGCAAAGGTCGATTTCGCAGGATGCTACAATCCCCCGGTCATTGAGTTCGCTTAATAAGACGCAAGGGCAAACGCGAAGAATCGTCTCCATCTCGTTCCAGCACCTTAACGTAATCGCATCCAAATGATAGGTTTCGATGTATTCGTCAATGACCACGGAAATCTTCGATAACGTTGCCATGGCTTTATTAGGAACCAGGCTGCAATTCGTGTAATGACGGAGACGCTCGGCTTTCGCAAGAACCCTAGGATCATCATCCGCCATCTTCTGAACCTTGAAGATGAGCTCGCTTAAATCAAACGATTCCACGTTGATGCCATATCGTTGCAAGGTCACTTCATCGTAGCGAACCGTTTTAAAGGCCGTGGTCCTCGCCCCAATCGCCCCGATATTAAAGCGTTTCATCCCACCGACCACGCGGCAAATCGCCGCGAATTCCTTGAGGTTTTCTTGGAAGGTTTCGCTTAAAGGGTGAACGACGTGGGGCTTTAGAACCGTGAAGGGGATTTGGTACTGGCAAAAAACATCCGTGACGGAGAATTTTCCGCAGAAAGCATCGCGACGATGGGCAAAATCCATCTTGCCGATTTCATCGGGATAAGCCTGCATCAAAATCGGAACGCCGGCATCTTGAAGGGCGGTCACCGCCCCGTTTTCATCAATGAAAATCGGCATGCAGAGGATGACGCCATCGAATTCTCCGCGATGAGACTCCAGCCAATCGTGATAAATTCTCCCTTCTTCTCGGGTTTCCACCGCGCCATAACGGGTCGCGTCTTTATCCATGATGAGGTAATCGAATCCAGCATCCGTCACGGCTTTGATCATGTCCGCGCGGGCTCCTTCAATTAATTCCGCGGGCATGAAACCGCGGTTGCCGAAGAAGAGGGCAAACGTTGTTTTTTTCATAAGAATCGCTCCTTTTTCTTAACCTTAATGGGGAAAAGAAAAGGAACATAGAGACAATGGTTCAAAATATAGCACAATCGTACGGACGAATATTTTAGGCGTGTTTTTGTTTGTATTCGGTCGGGGTGCAATCGTTTTTCTTTTTGAAAAGACGGCAAAAATAATTGAGGTCCTCGTACCCCAACCGATGGGCGACGTCCACGACTTTGGCGTAGGGTTCTAATAACATTTGTTTGGCACGTTCCATCTTGTAATAGGAAACGTATTGGGAAATGCTGACGGGGAGATAAAGGCTTGCCATCTCATAGAGTTTGGTTCTCCCATATCCAAAGTGGCGGCATAAATCCGCGACTTCGATTTTTTCGGTTAATTTTCCTTCCAAATAGGAGTCTAGTTTTTGAACAAAGGGGCTAGGATTCAAGCGAATGAAATTCTCTAGCACCAAGTAATTTACGAGGGCTTCCAAAATTTTGGCGGCACTTCGATATTGTTCCTCGTTTTTATAGGTCAAATGGTCGATTTCTTCTTGGTATTTTGAGGCATCAATCCCTTCTTTGGCTAGAAGACGGTGCATTTCTTCGTACCGCTTCTTCTTATCTTTGTAGCAGGAGCATTGCCCAATCATTGCATAACCTAGTACTGTCCCTTGGCTTTTTAATACCGTCGTGGATTCTAGCAATGAGGCGTGGCAGCGGTATAAAGACAATTGACCCGTCTTTTTGCATTCTTCAAAAGAAGTCTCGTTGGATTCAATGCATTTTTCTTTAAGCCCCATTTCGCCTTGGACGGCTTGGCAAAAAGGACAATCCGACTCGGGGTAGGAACAAATAATATGGGATTCTGGATCAAACAAAACCACCCTCATGCGGGTCAAACGATAAAAACTAACGAGATATTCTAAAAGTTGGTTCTTATCGAATTTTAATTCCATTGCAAGGCATATCCCGATGGTTCTTTGACGGTTAATTTCCCTGCTTTAGCTTGAAGGAAGAGAGTTTCTTTCTCTCCAACGGGGATAAAGACTTCTCCATCACGAAGAGAGGCCTGGGAAGAGAAATGGATCACGCGGTTTTTATCATCGATTCCTTGAAGGCCGAAATTGGCTTCTAAGAATAAATTCACGATGTTGCTGGTAAAGCAATGGTTCAAAGAGGCGAACACCGAATCGTGCTCCCATAAGGTGCCGGTGAGCTTTGCCATCTTGTAGAAATATTCGACGGTTTCATCGAACACTTGGTCGGTATATCCGTTCCGATTCAAAATCGTTAAGCGCATCATGATGCCCATCAAAACGTTGGACTTGTAGACGTTAGGATAAACTTTCTTATCATCGCGGGTTTCCCCAAATTCTTTTCTCATCTTTTCAAAGAACGCGGGATTGTCTTCCTTGGAAAGAATGCCAAAGAAATAGGCGTAATATTGGCAGGTTTCCGTCGTGTGATCGGTCAAAACCAAACGGTTAGACTCATCGCGAACGGCGTTATCGACGAAGAATTCGCCGTTCCAGGCAAGTGTAGCGATAAGCTCCTTTTTCTTCTTTCCTTCTTCGATCAAAGCGGGCTCGTCAAGTAGTTCTCCTGCTTTCATCAAGGCTTCACAATAAAGCATGTTCGTCGGGAAATTGACCCCGCGGATGAATTCTTCATCATTGGCCTTGCTCCATTCTACAAAAACCCAGCCTTGGAGGTTTTCTAGCAGGCCAAGTTCATTTTCAAGTTGTTTGAAATAGCCAAGGATTCCACGGACATTGTCTTTGCTATTTTCTACAACTGGGGACATCCCATTTCTTTGCTGGTATCGAACCAGTTCCAAAACATACCATAAAGCCCAGTTTGGGATGAATTCGTGGCTAGGGAAATCCGCGGGGTAGCAACAGGGGATCATCCCTTCGGGAAGGTAATTCTTATCGCATTTGGAATAGCAATCTAGAAAAGCTTCCTCGACTTTATTTTGCCCCGTGATTAAGGGTTCGGCCTGGCCCGAGAAATAGGAGTCGCAAAGCCACCCCGCCCGTTCTCTAGAAGGACAGTCGGTGAGTAAATCCAAAGCGTTTTGGGCGAAGGTAGAAACCGCCGCTTCTAAAATCGCGTTGATCTTTTCATTTTCAAAATGGAAGGAAATCCGCACATCGGGGTTTTCGTATAACACGAGGTTGCATGCTTGAATTTCGATTTTTCCTTCTAGCAAAGCAAGGCGAAGATAATGCAACGTATAGGGTTCAAAGGACGTTAAATCATATTCCCCGGGCTCTAATTCATAGGTGATGCAGTTATGGGTTGTGTTGCGGTAGAAGCAAATTCCAATGAGCTCGGGATTGTTGGGATCCGGGACATTCACTTCATCGAAAAGAAGATACACGGTTGCTTTCTTTTGGACGTGGAGCTTTAAATGGATAAAGCCCGTTTTGGAGGTTTTGGAAGCGAAAGTAACAAATTCGTTTTCTTTTAAAGTGGGAAAGGCGTTGGAACCGAGCGTAAAGGAAAGCTCGGAGGCGATGTGGTTGGAATCGATTTCCCATTCGTTTTTTGGGAAAATCTTCAGGAATTCCAAGACCTGATAACGGTCTTCATAATCTTTTTTAGCAGAATCCAAATAGCAGGTTCCCGATTCCACATGGGTTAAAGATTCTATCGGGAAAGAAGGATAATCTACGATTCGATCTTCGAGTTTTTTTGCTTCTAGGATAACGGGTTCCACTTCTTCATAAGGGAAATCTAAGCCACGCAAGAACGCTTCGTGGCGGGGTGAAAGGCGGTAGGATTCGTTGAAAGCGCGTTGATAGGAAAAGCGCGTGACTTTGCGGAGGCGTCCTTCGTTTAGATAAACGCGGAAATCCTTGCCGGTCGCCGCTAAAACATTTCCTTCTTCATCCAAGACTTCTGCTTGAATAAAGGGGGCTTCGTTCAGGGAATAGAAGGAATTGCAGTGATATCCGGATACTTCGATAACAAGGGTATGGGTGCCTTCTTTCGCTTCTATCGGCCAGGAATCGACGCGGTAATAGGTATGGGCGTCGCGGCTAGGACCATAAGCAAAATAGACTCCATCTAAGCTTGCCCGATAAAACGAGCAGCCGGCGATACGTAAAGTCTTGGCCTTGCTTGGCAAAGCAACCACGAAAAATAGAGACGAATTCAGTTCGTCTTCATGCCCTTTGCCCCAAATGGGCCGAGCGATTTGGAAATAGGTTTTCATATTTTTTGGATAAACGTCGATGCGTATTTTTGTCCGCGGAGCTTCGAAAAGTCCACGACGTAATAATAATCCTGATTATTGAGAAGAAAGCAATCCCGATCGAAGGGTTCTTCTTTTCTTTGGACTAAAAGCATGTCCCCAACAAAATAGAGATCGCCTTCTTTATGGGGTTTGCAGTCGAATAGAATCGTCACTTCTTCTTGCGGGGCAATTTCCATTTGAAGGACCCCCGCACGGTAATGATAATCCGCCCCTTCGACGCGGAAGGGAATCGTAGAAGGAACATAAAGCGATACACGGGTCGCTTCTTTGGCATTGCTTAGACGGATGCGAATCCTCTTTTTAAAATAGATGTCGCCCTTCACGGAAACCGTGGCTCCGTTGCAGATAGAAGCTTCTTGGTCAAAAGGAAGGGTGATGAGGATTTCCCCGTTCTTTTCTCTGCAGGCATATTTCTTCACGAAGCGAAGCCCTTCAGCTAGACGCATCGTGCAGCAAAAGAACGCTTCGTAAAGGTGAACGCGGATTTCCCGATTTTCTTCGGTAAGGCAATAATTGCAGCCGGCACCGCCGTTAGAACGCTGAGCCAAGCGGAACGAATTGAAATAGATGCGGTTCATGAGCGTCAAATAACGTTTGTCGCCCGTGATTTCTTCTAACTGGGCCGCAAGCAAAAACGAATCCACGATGCAGCAAGGTTCCGTCCAAGTATCGGGACGGCCAAACCAGTTGAAATTGGAATAATCCAAAGTCATGCCTTGGGACAAATAGCAGTCAAAAATCGATTTTGCCGCGTTGAGATATTTTTCTTCTTTCGTCGCACGGTAAAAAGTCATCACCCCACGAGCGCAGCTAAGCGTCGCGTGGGTTTGGCATTGAAGGCCAACAAAATCAAGGTGTAGGAACACATCAATTGTTTGTTCTAGGACCGCTTTGAGTTCCGAATCGCGGAGAACGTAATAGGCTTCGCTCATCGCGTCCAGCATGATGAAGGCGCAGCCAACGTCGCTGCTAGTGAGCCACCCATCCGTGACTTTCCCTTCGATATGGCCGCCTACTCCGCCCATCTCGCGATGAATCAGGGGATAATGCAAATAGAAGGGGGCGATGCGAAGAATGAAATGATGAATCACTTCTTCGATCAATTCGCGGCACCACTCTTCATGGCTGATTTGGTAATACTCAATAAGGCCGCGAAGATACCAAGAATTCCCGCTGACCTGTTGTTCGTTTACGACCTTCCCATCTAAAAGATCGCCAAAATATCCATCCGAATTTAGGTGATCTTTTAGATGAAATACGATGTCGTCTAGTTGCTTTTTAACAGACTCTTGGTCTTTGGGGTAGCCATTAAAAGCAAAATAAAGGCTCGATAAGCCCAGCATGCATCTTCCAACCCAGTCGCCCGGCCAGCTCGAATCCTGTTCAAAAACACCCGGGTAGGTATACATGGAGGATGTTAGCCGTTTCCGGTTCAGTTTGATTCTACGAAATAAGTCGCCGTGTGCTGTTCTTTTCATGTTGAAAGTTCTTTCTAAGTTCCCCGGGAGACGAACCCCCGGGGAACTTTATGGAGTCAAAAACGAACGAATTAGTTAATCTTCACCAACTCGCAGGTGGTGGAAGCAACATAGACAACGTCGGTATCGGCGCCGGCCTCAGGGAAATGAAAGCTGAAGAAATCGGGAGAACGGGTGGCTTTCCAATCAAGAGAATACTCGTGATAGCCCACTCCGTTATCAAGATCCAGGAAGACCTGGTTATCAAAATTGATCGTAAAGCGGCGTCCTGCGGTCAAAGCTTCGATGTAATAAACCACGGTGATCTTATAGTCGTGGCCCATTTCCATCTGCTTCATGCCCGGTTGATACCATTCAATGCCAGCATTGGCAGTTGACGGGAGCATGATTTTGGACGTTTTGTCGCCAAAGCCTTTTTGTCCTTTCACGGCTTCCGGGGTATCGACCGTTTTGAGTTCGATGCCAGAAGCTTTCTTTTCGTCGCCCCATTGACGCTTGGTGTTGGTCCATTTGTCGCCAACTTTGTGGCCAAGGGCAGTGGTGCCTTCGGGGATGGGATCGGCGTCAGTAAGTTGAATGTTCATGTCGCCCATATAGATGTTGAAGGCGCCATTCGTGGGATAGAAGTTCATCGCGGTGATGCCGTTAGGAAGGGTGCCAGTCCAGACAAACTGTTTGACCTTGCCTTCGACAACCGTCATCTTGAGGCCGTCGTTCATCGTGATTCCGCCTGGGGCCATGACGATCATGTTGAAGCCGCTATCGTCGACAGCATAGTACTTGAAGGAGATGGTGAGTTTCTTGCCGCCAACGAGGTTGGTGCCATTTAATCCGCTGAAGATGTGGTTGTCGTTTCCGGTGAAGTGCATGACGTTTTCGCCAAATCCTTCGCGCCCGGTCAAGGCCGCTTTAATTGTGGCATCTTCGATATTTTCCACGAGGATCGTTTCGCCCTTACCACCGAATTTACCGGCTTTTTCTTTCCAGTTGAAGGTGAATCCGCCTTCCGCGGAAAGCTCGTCCGAGGTCGGAACAACATCGGTAGTTTCCACGCACTTCTTCGCCGTGACGACGAAGTTATCGATGGCCACCTTGCATTCGGCGGTCGGATCCGCGGAGAGTTTGAAGAAGAAGAATCCAGCATTGCCGCCTTCGGGGACGACCGATTCGGTAAAGGAAACGGAATAATGGCTGGTCTTGCCAATGGTCTTGTCTGTCATGAATTGGTTGTTGGTGCCATCATAATTATCCCAGCGTTGGCCAAAATAGATTCCGCTATAAGCCGCGCCTTCGGTGAGGGGCTTATAATCGAAGCTCACTTCATAGGTGACGGGTTTGCCACGGAGCATCGTGTCCGTGAAGAGGTTCACGAACAGCGAATTGAGTGCATTGCCCGCGGTCTTGTTGAAGTCGACGATCAGGGACGTGCCTTCAATGGCTTCTTCGGTCGAAGAAAGATAAGCCGCGTCATTGGCATCGCCTAAACCTTTGTAAAGCTTGGACTCCACGCCTTTTTCGAAACCGTCTTTGAAGGTGCCGTAAGTGGAGACGTTCTCCGCATTATTTTCTTCGTCGGTCACTTCGAAGGTATTCGCGTGAGCCGCGGTGACGTGGACAACAATCGTCTTTTCGTCAAAGCGGGGGTCTTCTTCCCCTTCCACCTTTTCTTCCACGTAGAAGGAAAGGGTGTGGTCGCCGGCGATTTTGGAGCAGAAGGATTTGCCATCCGTGGAGATCGATTTGGTATCCGCGTAGTCTTCCACGGTGATTTCACCGCTTAAATCCGTTTTGCCATCGCGGGCAACGGCGGTCGCTTTCGGCAAGACAAGGGTTTCTCCGGCGGCAATCGTGTATTCCGCTTGTCCTTCTAGGGTCAGGGTCGGGTTTTCCGCCAAAATTGGCGTATCCGGGGTCGAAACGGACGTAGAGGTCGAGGTAGAAGTCGACGGGGTCGGCGTCGGGGTCGAGTTGCTGCTAGAAGTCGTGGGGGTAGGCGGGGTCGGTTGGGTGGAGCTCGATTCCTCCGGTTTGGGGTTGGGAGTCGTACCACAAGAGACGATGCCGACTAAGCCAATGAGTGCGGCAGTTGCTAACACAGGAATAAATTTCTTTTTCATGATTTTCCTCCTAAAAAATTTATTTTTTCAACATGGGTATGTTGAGGTAGCCTTTCTTTAATCGAACAAGTACTGCGGCATTCTCGCCGTCATGGTCTTGTTGTTTTCCACGTTATGGGGGACGTTGGATGCCTGGATGCGCTTGCGGGAAGAGCGTTCCGCATCGGCACAGACAATCGCCATATCGATGCGTTTGCCTGCTTCAATCGAGGTCTTAAATTGCGGGGCCATCGTGAAGGGGAGTAGGATTTCTCCGCTATAGCCTGTTGCATTGGTCACTAACATCGCCTGCATCTGCGTGCGGTTGTTATAGATTTCCGTGTTGGTACGGACAGAGGCAACCGTGCCATAACCCGTGGAACTCCAGGTGGGAGCGAAGGCCGCTTGCAAGACGCCGCCTTCTTCCTTGTAGACCATTAAGTCCGCGTTCGGCTTATTCGTGATGTCGCTAGCGAGCAATTCCACGCAGTCACCAAGCCAGAAGTCGTTGACGGTCTTGCAGGAAATATCGTTATCGAAAATATCGAATCCGATATAAATTCCTTCCTCCGTATAGGTCATCTTGAGCGCATTGACGCGGAAGGTGTCTTCGAGTTGTTTCTCGCTCCACTCTCCGCCCAAAGCATCGGTATAGCCGCGGATTTCGATGTCGGTGCCGCCGATGGCGTCCCATTCATCGAGTTTGCCGTCTAGGGCAATCGCCCCTGTGGCTTTCTTGATCGTCACTTCCGGACCCACGTCATCGATCACTTGGAAGCCGATGTTTTTGTTATCGGTGAGAATCGTATTCTCCGCGGAGGTCGTCCCTTGGGGGATGATGCCGCTTAAACCTTGGTTGAGATGGTATTGGTTATAGGAATTCTCAACCGTGATGTTGGACGTGTTATAGAAATTGAAAAGGCAGTTATAGGAATCTCCGGAAGGCTGAGAAGCGCTTGCGTTATAGAAGAGGCAGTTCTTCACGACGCTATCGCCAACCCCGCGCATCGAGATGCAGGAATTGCCGTTTTCGCTGAAGAAATTGTTTTCCAAAACGTAATTCTTAATCGTTCCGGCAGGGGCGACGCTTGCGTTATTAGAAATCGCAAACACGGAAACGTCCCCATACAGAGTTCCTTCTTTTAGATAATTGTTATGGATGAATTTGTTGTTGCGGATCGTTAACCCTTGTGGAACCGTCGCTTCATTAAATTGATCCATCGCGGAAGCCGCTTGAATGGAACCGTGGCCCACATTCATGAAGGCATTGTTCTCGATGATGGCATTGGGGACTTGGACCAAGATGCCGCGGTTACGCTTGTTGCGAACGATGTTATTGCGGAAAACGAATTTCGGAGTATGGGAGAGGAAGGTCACACGGCATTCGCCCCAGGCGTTCAAATTGGCGATTCTTTCCTTCACCGTGACGATGAATTTGCCGGTTTCTTCTGTGGCAGAGACTACCGTATAGGTTCCATGTCCTTCGAAGGTCGTCTTGTTGTAGACGGCGATTTTGTCTCCTTCTTTAGGAAGAGGCATCGCCGTGGTGATTTTGCTGAGCGTGAAGGTGCGTTTTTGAGAAGACCCGGAATCGAGGTTATACCAATAGCCGTGCTTTAAATTGAGGGCATCGTCATGGGAATATTCGATGAGGGAGTTCGTGATTTCCACTTTTCCCGACATATAGGAGAAATGGGTAGCGTCCGCGCAGGAAGTCATCAAGTCTTCGCTTCCTTGCTCCACTTCAAGATGGAAGCGGTTCAGGAAGAGGTTCTCGGTGCTGCTGCTCGTGACGCCCATGCCATAAGCCTTGTTCATCGTGATCGATTCCAAATAGACGTCCTTGCTATTTCCGATCGCCATGCCCGAAATGTCATATTGGGCGAATTGGAGGGAAGCCAAGGTCCCGAGGGCGCTTTCGTTGATGGATTGCTTGAAGGCAACCGTCACGGTATAAACGCCGGCATTTTCTTCAATTTGGGTGGAGGCAAACGCATCGACGAAGAAGTTTCCGCCTTGGATCGGGGCTTTCGTCGCTTTATGGAATTCCAAATAGCTACGAAGCTTCTTGTTGGCTTTTACCACACGGCGCATCGTCTCGTTATAAGCGGAATGGACTTTCACTTGAACCGTGTTTTTCTCTAGGTCATAGGATTCGATGGTCCCGGTGACGTTAGCTCCGACTTCTTGGGTGAAGCGGATGCCAAATAGGGTCAAGTTCTCGCAGTTATCGATGCTCATGTACCCCTTGTAATTCAAATCTTGAATCTGAAGGTTGATGACCGTATCCGATCCTTCGATGGCCACGTTTTTAAGTCCATCGAGGACAAAGGCGCGGGAAGAGGCGACTTTGCTTGCATCCACGTCAATCTTCCCCGCCGGGAGCTTAATTTTAGTGCTTTTGCCGGCATCGCTATTTTGCTTGGCAAGAAGGATGGCCGCTTGAATAGAGGTGTAGCCATTGATTTCCGTCGCAGAAGGCAAAACGGATTGGATTTGAGATAAGGTTAACGAAGACGTGGAGAGAATAACGTCATATTCCGAATCCGCTTTAGGGGCATAAAGGACCGTGGATGCTTCTTTTTTATTCACTCCCACTTGGTCCGGAGAAGATAGCCCAAACGAATCCGTTCCGATGACCGCGTTTTGATAGGGGGTTTCAGCAAGGGCTTCCGCCATCGCGTCCACACCTAGATATTGGTAACCGGCCGGAATGACTTGGAGGGCGTAAGTCGCGACTTTGCCACCGTCATTGGAAGTCGCGGTGATCGTGACTTTGCCATTAGAAACGCCTGAAACGGTGCCATTAGCATCCACCGTTGCAATGCTAGGATCGCTAGAAACAAAGGTAACAGAAGGGTCGCTGGCATCGCTAGGGGTGACTTTCACCGACAAAGAAATCGATTTGCCAACTTCTACGGAAGTTTCTTTCGCAGATAAGCTGATGGATTCGACATGAATCACTTCGCTTTGGCTGGTTCCCGATCCCCCTCCACAGGAAGCTAAACCTGCTAGGGATCCTAAAATCAAGGTCGACGACAAGAGTAAGAGGCTGCGTTTTTTCATTTCAAAGCTCCTTTCACGGAATTATCTTTTTGAATGATGTTTTGAGTCGTAGAAGCCACGGAGGCGAAGTTGTAACCGACTTTATTTTCGCCAAAATAGGTGGAATTTCCTTCTAATGTCACGTCTTCCGCGTTATCGATTTTGCAGGAATAATTCTTCACGGATTGTTCATAGAAGAGGTTGTTCTTCACCGAAATGTTGCCAACTCCTTTTAAACGGAGCGAATTGCCCGTCCCGTGGTAGAAGAAATTGTTTTGGATGGTGACGTCTTTTAAGGTTCCGCTTGTGGCAACCCCCTTCGCGTCCCAGGTAAAGACCTGCAAATCATCCCAGCAAGAGAGGAATTTGGTGTTGAGCACTTGAATGTCCTGCGGGACGATTGCTTCTTTGAAGGTATCGTCGACCCCAAGAATTTGGACGGCGCCCATGTTGACGTTGGAGAAGGTGCAGTTTTTGATGACCGAGTGGCGGCCTTGGAGCAAGACCCCGCGGTTCCGCTTGTTCTTGATGAGGCAGTTGTCGAGGGTCAAATGGACGGACTTCGTCGCGTTGCCTAAGCTAAATCCGACGTAGCTCGAAGAGCCTCTGCTAGGCATCGCGCGGTCTAAAGTTAAGTCATAGGTGGTGCCGATTGCTTCCACACCCACGACCTTATAGGTGTTTTTGTATTTCATGCCCGAGGGGTCATAGACATCGATTTCATCCCCGACGTCGAAGCGAATCGTCGTTTCGCTTTGGGTTTGGGCGACGGTGGTGACGTTGTCTTTGATTGCTGTGATCTTCGTGTAGAAGGATTTCACGTTGATGGCATCGTCGTGGCTGCCTTCGAGAATGCAGTTGGTGAAGACGGCGTCCCCTTCCAAATTGCAGGTATGGAGGATATCCGCGGTGCAGGTCAATAAACGTTTGGTGCCCGGTTCACGGATGAAATTCACGCGGTTGAGATAGAGGTTTTTACCCGCATCGGTTCTTAGGCCCATGCCGCCCACCGTATAGGTGGTGACATCTTCCATCGTCGTGTTCACGCAGTCTTTGAAATAGAATCCATGGGATTCGTAGACTTGGTAAGCGACCGAGGCAATTGTTCCAATTTCCGGGGTTTTGTAGGTATCGGCAAAGAAAGATTTGGACAGGGTGACTTTCAATAAATCGGAAGCGATGTCATAGTTCAAATCCTTGAGGCCGGGATTATAGAAGAGATTGCCGCTGCGATCAGGAACATAAGCGTCGAATTCGGGGTCGTAATAGTATTCCGCATAGCTTCCCGTCTTTTTCAGCTTGTACTTCTGATATTCCGCGTTGCTTAAATCATAGCCTTCGTCCGGCTTCAAATAGATGTAGCCGTTATTGCTATCCTCTTCGACTTTAACGACCGTCCCCGTAATCGTCGGGGAGGGGTTAATATCGAAGACAAGCTTATTGATGTGGAAATTCTCGCACTGAGTCAGAACGATGAACGACATCCAACCGGTGAAGACGAACTTGGTTCCTTCTTCTCCTACCAAGTAGATATCCTTCAGGTTTGATCCGGTGATGCTATTGGCAAAAAGGTAGGTTCCCTTTTGGAAATGGATGACCTTATTCCCTTCCTCGTCCTTCAACGATTGAAGGAGATTGGTGAGTTTGCCGGCGTTATTGGTGCCGCTAGGAGAAATCCCATAGGCGTCCGCTTCATAGGTTTTGACGTTTTCCGTCGGAACAGGATAAAGAGATTCTGTTTCGAGACGAATTTTGTTAATGCCCACGATGCCGGGACGGGATAAGCCCCAGCCCGATGTGGTTGGATATTCTCCATGGGCAAATTCGTCAACATGGAGGTTGTTCAGGAATTGCGCATCGTCCACGATGGTTCTCCTTTCGAAGATGCTGAGTTTGATCGAATCGGTGAAATTCCCTTCATGGGTGGTGACCGTTAACGTCACTTCTCCCGCCTTTAAGGCCGTGATGGTCGTTCCCGAAATGGAGACCGCGTCTTCTTTATCCGCGACGATATCAAACCCTTGGTTCGTCGCATTGGAAGGGGAAACTTCAATGCTTAACGCTAGGCTTTGACCAACTTCCAGTTCGGTCGGTTCGCTTTGGATACGAACTCCCGTGACAGGAATGACAGTATCGACGCTGGTAGAGGAATTTTCACTAGAAGAGGGGGGATTGGGGTTGTTCCCACAGGAAACAAGCCCCATCGCCAAAACGCCTAGCAATAAGGCTTTGGCGGCTTTGCCTCTTTTCATCCGTTATACCTCGCTAGCATCGTGTTGTAGATTTGCTCCAGTTCGGTGCTTTTGAAGCGAGAAATGGTGGAAAGGTAATCCTTCCAATCCTTATCGGAATTGGGATCGAGGCTGCCGGTGATGAAGGAAGCTTCGTAATAGGTGATTTGGTTGTCGAGTGAAGCTTTGATCGTTGAAATCTGATCGTATTCGCTGCTAGTGAATTTGTATTTGGCGGGTTCGGGAGTCTTAAGATAGGGGGTATAGATTTCCGATTGACGGTTGAGGCGCGTGATGATTTCGTCGTTCATCTTGCCAACGAATTCATTGCTCCAATAAAGGGCGGAAGCACTTCCAACGTTCGGAGTGATTTGGGCACGGTAATCCTCTTGGTTGCCGGTCCAAGTAGAGGGGACATGGAAGGTCCAGCTGGATTTAGAAGCATCGTCCCAAGTCCAATCTTCTCCTTCATAGCCGTAGGAGATGAGCTGGGTGCCAAGATCGCTATACATGATGTCAATCAAGCGGGCCACTTCGCGTTTATAGAGGGAAGCAGTCGGGATGCAGGCTCCGTCCGGACGGAAATAGCCGAGTCCTAGTTGAATGCGCGGACCCGAATAGGAAGAGGAAAGCAAGGGGCCCACCGTGACGTATTCTTCATCGTAGTTATAGGGGGCTCCGTCTTCTTTGAGGTTATTGGGATCTTGGGATTGCGTGGTGATGATATAGGGGGCGGCCGCGACGAAGGATCCGAGGCGCTTGCCGTTCGTCGCCATATTCGTATCCGATTTATTCTCGGTCGTGGAACGGTCCATTAAGCCAGCGTCCCACATGGAACGGGCGGTCTTAAGGTAGGAACGGAACGCGTCCGTAGACGGGACGTAGGTGAAACGGGAACCGTCGTTTTCTAGTTCGCAGCTATAGGAAACATAGCCATAGCTTTGGAGGATGAAATTACGGAGGTATTCAAACGCCTTGGACGAAACGGCAATTTCATCGTTGGTCCTGCCGTTATTGTTCGCGTCGAAGGTATTGAAATCGGTGAGGATTCCCACATAGTCGTCGATCGTTAAAATCTTAGACGCATCGTCAATATGATGGGTTTTCGCATAGGAATTCGGATAAGAGGCGTAGATGTTTTTGATCCAGACGTTATTGATGAACATCTTGTAAGTCAAATCTCTAGCGACGTCTTTTACCGACAACGAGCAATACATCTTGCCGTTGCTCACCGTCGCGGTTTCTTTCGCGTCTTCTTTTTGGGTATCGATATTGAAATTGGAATCGAGCAATTTCTTATAGGTCGGCATGTAGTTATCGATTAAAGAGCCTACTTCTCCTGTTGCATCGGAGTAAGAAGCATCGTTAAACGGGGTAAGGGCGTCAAAACCCATCTCCGCGTATTGGACTTGCTCCGAAATCGGGTTGTTGAAGAGGAAAAGGTCGGGTTTGTAGTTCCGGTCTTCCCAAACGGCTGCGCGGCGGGGTTGATAAGCCGAGGTATCCGGGGTCGTGAATTCAAATTGAAGGTTCGTGAGTTCAGAAAGCTTCTTGAACATCTTCAAATCTTTGTATTCGGGGTTGCCGCTGGAATGAGGGGCAAAGATTTTGATGGTCACGGGATCCTTGACGATTTGATAGGGGTTATCGCTCGTCCCATTCGGCAAGAAATTTTCCGCGTCATAAGAGACGCCTCCGCCACAACCGACGAGGGCGCTGCAAGCGCTTACAAGAAGCAAAGCTCCAAAAAGGGATTTTTTCATTTTCATTGGACTATCCTCCTATCCTTTGACTCCGCCCATGACAACACCTTTTTCAAAGTATTTCTGGAAGAACGGATAAATAATCAGTAACGGCAAAGAGCTCACGACGATCGTGACGTACTTCAGCTGCTCCTGCAGATTCGGGTCTCCCCCGCCAAGGCTGTTTCCATTGGAGACGAGCATGTCTTGAAGGACGCGCTGCAAGGGGTAGAGATCGGTCGATTGAATATAAAGAAGGGCATTGAAATAGTTGTTCCAATATCCAACGATCGCGTAGAGCACCATGACGAAGAGAATCGGGCGGCAAAGAGGGAGAATGACGCGCAGAAAGATTTGGAAATCGCTGCAGCCATCGATTCGAGCCGCTTCTTGCAGTTCGTTGGGAATCGAAGTGGACATGTAGGTGCGGATGACGATGATGTTGGAAACGCTCACGCACCCCGGGATGATAATCGCCCACATCGTATCGAGCATTTGAAGTTTCGAAATGAGAAGGTAAGTCGGAATCATGCCACCGCTAATAAACATCGTGAGTGTCAAGAAGATATTGAGGAACTTCCGCCCCTTGAAGTCACGACGGGACAAAGGATAGGCGCAAAGCATCTGGAGGGTGACCTGAATCACCGTGCCGAGGAAGGTATAAAGAAGCGAATTCAAGAAACCACGGATCAAACTGTCGTTAGCAAAAACCTTCTTATACCCATCCAAAGTGAATTCCACCGGGATGAGTCCTACTTCACCGGCCACGACCTTATCGGGGCTAGAGAAGCTACAGGCCAAAACGTTAAGCAAGGGGAGCAAGAACAAAACGGCGATGACGCCCATGACGATGGTGATGACAACGTCGAATACTTTTTCAGAATTAATGCGTTTCATAAGCCATTACCACAGCGAATTGTCGCTCACTTTCTTGGAGATGAAGTTCGCCACCACCAGGATGATGATGTTGATGACGCTATTGAATAAGCCGATCGCGGTCGCGTAGGAGAATTGAGGTGCCCCGTAATCTGGGAAGGAGATGCGATAGACATAGGTCGAAATGATTTCGCTGCTAATGCTATTGCCAGGGGTATACATCAAATAGACTTTTTCGAAACCAACGTTGAGGATATTGCCAATCGACATGATGAGCATGATGATGGCAAGGGGGATAATCGAAGGGAAATTGACGGAGAAAATCCGGCGGAAGCGTCCTGCTCCATCTATTTTGGCGGCGTCGTGCAAACTGGGATCCACATTGGCCAAGCTGCCCATATAAACGATGGACCACCAGCCTAGTCCCTGCCAAAGTCCGGAGATGACGTAGATCGCTACGAAAGCCTTGGGGTTGGACATGGCGCTCACCGAATCAAAGCCAAGGGCCATTAAGATCTTGGTAATCGCCCCGGTATCAGCGCGGAACAAGACGAAGAGGATACCCACCAAAACAACGGTCGAAATGAAATAGGGGGCGTACATGATGATTTGAATCGTTTTCTTCGCCCACTTATATCGGACCTCGTTTAAGAAGAGGGCGTACAAAATGGGAAGGGTGGAATTGAAGACGATGGAAAGGACGCTTAAGACCAGGGTGTTCTTCATGAGCGTCCAAAAATTGGGGGACGTGATGAAGGTATAGAAATGTTTGAAGCCGCCCATCGTCGTCCAAGGGGATCCCCATGTGCCTTGGAATGAATTGTAGTTCTTGAAAGAAATGATCAGTCCTTCTAAGGGCATGTAATGGAAGATGAAGACATAAATAACCGTGGGCAAAGCCATGAGGAATAAGGTAATTCCCCATTTGGACCACAGGCTTCTCGGCTTGGGTTTACGGACAAGCTCCGTTTCACTGAATTTCACTGCATTTTTTTCCATAATTGCTGGAAGCGCTTCCATTATAGGGGCGATTTCCGAATGGAAAGAATATACGATTTCATCTGATTTATATACTTTTTTGATATTTCAATGTTTTTGATATAAACTATTTAGGTATGGAAGAAGCTTATCGCGACGTTTTGAAGAAAGACGTTTATTATAGTTACATCCCCAATAACTACGACTTTTCGGTCATTCCGCTTGTCGTGGGATTTGAACGTTGCAAAAAGACCAAAGCAAAAATCAAATCCAATAAGTCCTGTTACATTCTCCATTATGTCTTATCCGGGCAAGGCAACATCACCCTAGAAGGGACCAATAAGTCCGTCCATCAGGGAAGTTTGTTCCTTTTCCCTCCTCATAGCAACGCCATCTACGAACCGGATAAAAAGAATCCTTGGTCCTACATTTGGATCGAATTCAACGGCTCCACCGTCAAATCGATTTTAGAGACCACCTCCTTCAGCCTCTCCCATTTCGTGTTTGAGGATTCCAAGGAAAAAGACCTGGCGAAGCTTTTGTCTAAAATGATTTATGAAGATAGCCTTTCCACGGAAGAATCCGAACCGTTATTGATTATTAGCTATCTGTTCAAAATATTTTCTTTTTTGACCAAGCAATTCCCCAAAGGCGAGACCGCCCTCATCTCGAAGAAAGAAGAAATCGTGAAGCAAATCGAACGATATCTCTATCTCCACTATAACGATTCCAATCTTTCTATCGGTGCGGTCGCCGAGAAATTCTGCTTCTCGCAATCTTATATCACGAGGCTCTATAAGTCCCAAACAGGAATTACTCCCATCCAGTACGTGGATGAAATGCGCATGAAAAAAGCCATCGAATTATTGAACCATCGTTCTTTGACGATGGATCAAATCGCCGAGGCGGTTGGCTATAAAAACCAGTTCTATTTTACGAAGCGGTTCAAAAAATATTACGGGGTACCCCCTTCCAAATATAAGCAAAAGATTTCAGTGGATTTAGGTTAACGGGGGTCCTTATCTTTAGAGGATTCGTCGCGTTCGGTGTTTTTAAAGCAAGTGGAATCAAAATAAGGAAGATCCGCTTCGTAGAGTTTGGTCTCTTCTTTTTCTTTTGCTTCTTGGATTTTGGCTTCTTCTTCGCATTGATGGTCCACGTAATAACGGGTATCCACGACGATGGAATCACTAGCAAGTTCGATCAAGGAACGACGGTCTTTTCTTATCAACATCACCAAGGTATTCACAATGGGAACGAGGAATAAAATAATCGTGATGTTAAAGAGGGAGATTCCGGCGTTTCCAATAGAAAAGAGGGGATACATCCATCCACTATTGAGACCGCCAGCAAAGAAGCAAGAAAAGAATAAAGTGGGGAAAAAGGAAAAGAAAGAGACGAGGTTCCTTAACAAAATCTGCCCCTTCGATACGTCAAGACCGTCCTTTTGGATGACCGCGGCTTTAAAAGCCATCAGGCCAACCGTTTGGCCATTCTTGGTGATAATACTTGGCAAAAGGATGGAAAGGAGAAAGGCAAGGACGTACCCGATAAAGGAGAATAACGATATGATTTTGGAGCAGCTCGCGTAATTCGAGTGATACAAGGTATATAGTTCCTGGTAACGGGTGCTTTGGAAGAGGATATTCCCCGCTTCAGTGAAAACCCCTTGGTATTGGCTGATTAAGAAATTATAGGAATTAAGCCCTTCTTGTCCGCCTTCTCCAAAATAAAGGTATCGATAAAGGGTATGCGCGTAATCTAACGTTAAGACAGGAAGAGTGTCTTCGCCTTCATAATAATTCCAGCTGGCTCCCTTGGAATTGTTTTTAAGAACCGTCTTGTAATGGGATTCGTAACTTTGCCCTTCTAAAGGGAATAAATTGTCGTTTTGATTATTCGCTTTTGCGTAGTCCACGAAGAAATAAGCGAGGACGTCACTCGAATAGGAGGCGGAGGCTACGTTATATTCGTTTCCCTTGGCGATAGGATTATCATCATTTCGCGTGAATTTGGCATCCCATTCTTCTTGGTAGGTCGAATAGGAATAAAGGATATGGCTCAACGCGTATTTTTTAAAAACTTCGTCCTGGGAGACGGGGGCGTCGTAATTCTTCGATCCGTCTTCGTTTAAAGGGAATTCAAAAAGCTTGGTTTCTTCTTCTAGTCGATACATGTCTTCCCGGGAACGATTGATCGTTTCCATCTTGGAAGAATAAGAAGGGACGGAGCCGACGATAGCGCTAGAAGCAAGAATCAAGCAAAAGGAAACCACGCTTAAAATCAAAGCATCCAGCAACGAGGCGTAGATTCTTCTAGCCCCCGATAAGAAGCCTTCGTTTCGATATTGGGAAGCGTACTTCTTCTCCATAATGGGAAATATTATAGGATGATTTTCGTGGAAACCGTATCAAAGATATGGGCTCTCGATAGATCCATGACGACCTCGATTTTCTCTTCCGCGGAAATCGTGCGTTTGGCGGCAATCTTGGCCACCAAATCCGCGGAGTCAAAGTCGATATGGATAAAGTATTCGTGGCCGAGCAATTCGGGGACGCTGACCACCCCATCGATGGGCTTGCTGAGTTTGCCGTCCGTGAAGGCTTTGTCTTTTTCGTAGATGTCTTCGGGGCGAATACCAAAGGTGACTTTGAATTCCCCGTCTTTTAGATACGTTTCATAAGCTTCGATGGCTTTCTCCAAATAAGCAAGGCGTTCATTGCTGCGGGTGACGTGTTCGAGTTCAAACGAAGTCTTTTTGATTTCCTCGTCTTTTTTGATGGAATCCGGAAGGGTTTTCAAATGATCTAGCTTATCGAGCAAAAGATTCCGTTCCTCAAAATTCACGAGCAGTTGTTCTCTTTCCTCTTTGCATTTGGCTAGTTCGCTTTCATAGAATTCCGTCACCTTTTTGATTTGTTCGGGTTCTAGGACAATGGAATAGCCGTTTTCAAAATGCAATGTTCTTTTGTTTAACGTCGTCGGGAAAAGGTTCATAGCCGGGGAGCCGATGAAGGTCGCGACGAAGAGGTTCGCCGGGTGGTTATAAATCTCCACTGGGGTTCCGATTTGCTGGATATAGCCTTTATTCATGACGACGATACGCGTGGCCATCGTCATAGCTTCGGTTTGGTCGTGGGTGACATAAATCGTCGTGGCATTCAGTTGGTTATGGAGCTTGATGATTTCCGAACGCATCTGAACGCGGAGTTTGGCGTCAAGGTTCGACAAAGGTTCGTCCATCAAGAAGACTTTGGCATTGCGAACGATGGCTCTGCCTAACGCGACGCGTTGGCATTGACCCCCAGAAAGAGCTTTGGGCTTGCGGTCGAGGTATTCCGTGATTTGAAGGATTTTCGCGGCGTTTAAAACCCGTTCGCGAATCGTTTCCTTATCCATGTGGCGGTTCACGTATTTTTGAACCGGGGTAACTTTTAGATATTCGATTTTCTCTTCGAGTTCAGCGAGGTCTTTATCGATGGATTCCACTTTCTCCGGTTCATTCTTCAAGCAGTCTTCCTTGAAAAGCAAAAGGTTCTTCTTTTCCTTTTCTAGGTCATGGATCAACCCTTTGTTGATCTCCAAAACAGGGTTGCCGTCTTTATCTTTCAAAGCCGTCGGGAATTTACGGATTTTTAAGCCAAACGACATATTGCCTGCGACGGTTTTGTGGGGATAAAGGGCATAGGATTGGAAGACCATCGCGATATCGCGGTTCTTCGGTTCCAAGTCATTGGCATAAACGTGATCAATATATAAGTCGCCCGCGGTGATGTTCTCTAGTCCCGCGATCATGCGGAGAGTCGTGGATTTACCGCATCCAGAAGGTCCAACAAACACGATGAATTCATGTTGTTTGATTTCCAAGTTGAAGTCATAGACGGCTTGAACGTGGTTATCGTAGATTTTATTGATGTGCTGCAAAGAGATGAAAGAATCCTTCGGGGCGATTTTGCGTTCTCTCTTATGGCGCTTTTCATAGGCGACCATATTGCGATGAATGCGTTCTTTTTGTTCTTGAACCGCCTTCTGCTGAATCTTTTCCGTGCGGGTTTCCGCTTTGATTTTTTTGATTTCGGCTTTTCTATCCATTTTTTCCATCGCTAGACTCCAAAGGATTAACTTCGTTCATTTTAAGGTACATGTAAGCGGTTTACTAGAATGTTAATTTTTACAGATTCTTATACTTTTTTGACCTGCCGTCCCAGTTCCATTACATATAAGACGTCAAAATATAGCATTTTTTAAACTAATTGGCCTTTTTCGCGCCTCTATAAGATAAAAGGGCCCCTCGTCGTCACGACGGGCCCTGCGTTATCTTTGTTACTTATTCCGGAATCCGCATCGGATAAGGGAGATAGGAGGAAGTTTCAAGTTGATCGAGGGTGACTAGACCTAGAGGCGCCATCAAAACCGAGGGGATGCGGTTGACGATCGTCGCGCAGGTATGTTCGATCGTCGCGGGTTTTACCACGTGGTATTCGACGTTCGGCTCCCCCGTGAATTTCCAATCGCACATATCGCCATCATCGGGTCCATAAACCTTGCCGATGCATTTGGTCACGATTTCGATGCCTTGATGGGTTTTCGTCGTAACCACCGCGGCCATGCCGATGCATTCGCCTTTCTTCAAAACGCGACCCATCGTTTTGGATTCCACATCATGATCTTCAAAATAGGGTTCCGCATGCTGTTCCATCGATTCAATCGATAAGCCAAGTTTCTCCGCGAGGGCTTCATTGCTATTCCAAACATAACTCGGAACGGTTTCCTTGGGATGGGCTAGGGTCTTTTCGAATTCTTCGGCAGTTAAACCAACGCCGTGGGCTTCCGCTAACGCAAGACCATAGTCCTCAACGTTATAGGAAACCGCGCCTTCGATGCGTTCAATCTTGTGGCAGGCGCTTGCAGCCAAGGCCACCATATTGACCCAGAAGACATCTTCCATGCCGCTTCCAACGATCGTGCAGCAATTGTCTTTGGCCGTCTTATCCAGGATATTGGCTAGATGGGGGTTCGTGGTTCTTGCATAGGTCATTTCTTCGCAGGTGGTGATGACGTTGATTCCCCGTTCCAAACATTTCATGAAATGGGGGAAGCAGTCTTCCACGAAGCTGAACAAAGTGACGATAGCGATATCTGGATCGCAGTTATCGAGTACTTCATCCGCGTTATTGCTGATGATGACGTTTAGCTTATGGTCTAAGCCAGACACTTCTCCAAGGTCTTTTCCCACAATCTCAGGATTAACATCGATGGCTCCGACGATTTCAGCGCCTTTATCGACGAGGTAGCGGACAATCCAACGGCTCATTTTACCGCAGCCATATTGGACGACTTTGATCTTTTCCATTTTTTATCTCCTTTCAAAGCATCTACATTGTAGGGGATAATCCATTATTTCGGTATTTTATTATCGATATATCGAATGGGCATGCTTTTTCAGACATGACAAAACCCCTCCCGTTCGGAGGGGCAATGTTTCAGCAGTCGACTTTAAAGATTAGATATGATAAGTATCGATATTAGAAATCAGGAAGAAGTGTTGGTTCGACCGTTTCGAGAACTTGAACACCAACGATTCTTCGCCCTTCAGCTGTTTATCGCTGAGAGTGGAACGATAGGTCTTTCCTTCGAATTTATTTTCGACAACCATTCCAGAGCGATCAATGGACACGGCCCAGTTACGCCAAGTGTTTTCAATGGACAAACGGGTGTGAGTCACTGGATCATCGGGTTTTACGCCATTCGATCCAAAATTAACATCTTTGCCATCGGTTCCAACATATGAAATCGTATCGGACCCATTCCAAGCACCGATGACAAACTTCACGCCTTCGCCTTTAGCAAAGTGCTCTGTGAAATTGATTGGGTCGAACGTAATGGTTGATGGTCCAGACTGATTACTGCCCAGCATACCCATGTAGCGTTCGCCTTCACCGGTAAGTTCATACCATTGTCCATAAGGCGCGACTTTGCGACCGTCGGCGCTATTAGTTTCATCGCGCGAAACCATGTTTCCACCTTCAACGGTGAATCCGGTTTTGGCAGCAATGTTCACCAATGGTTTTTCACCAGCAAACGCATAGGGACGACCGATGAAGAAAAGTCTACTTCCACCTTGATTAATATTGAATATTAAACCTTCCGTCCCATTTGCTTGTTCGTCCGCAAGAATAACATCTCCCTGCATCAAATCTCTACGTTCATATTCCTTGTAAGGTTCATTAAACGTTCTCTCCGTGAAATGCATATGAACTTTTCCGCTTCCGTCCTTCGTAAAGGCAAGAAGGGTTCTTTGGCAATATTCGAAACCCTGTTCAGAACCTCCGTTGCGAGTCACGTCGGCCAAAGTGCCCGTTTTGCCAGCATTAACCAACAGGTGTTGATTGTTATTGTAATCCCCCACCGGCATATAAATAACCGGGTGGGAATCCAACAAAGACACGAAATTCATCGCCGGGATTTGCAGGGTGCTGTCCTTGCCTCTGGAATTGAGCCACATACCGGTTTCATCAGTAATTCCAAGGTCGGCCATTTGCTTCGTTAATTCAACTTTTTCCTCGGCGGCATTCGCATGTCCCCAGGTCAAGACGGCCAAAGGAACGCCAATACCACCAAAGGACGTATCAGCACTGCCGGTTTTTGCAAAATCCGCTTTATTCCAGTCGTTAACGTAAGCGATTTTTGCTTCACCATATTTCCAGCCAGCAGTCAATGTGATGTTTTCCTTAATGGTATCCTTGGCAACATCAAAGGCTTTGCCGTTTACATACCAAGCATCAAAGGTATAGGCCTTGTAGTAAGCATCTTCTGCACGGGTCGGGGTGGTCGGAGCCGTTAAGGTCTTACCATAACCAACCGTGACAGGAGCGATCGCCTCCGCGCCATTGGAATCAAACGTAACCGTGTATTCATAGGGGACATAGCGATCGTCCTCAGGGGTCAGTTCCTTGAAATAAGCCGTTTTGCTAAAATCGTCACCTTCTTGGATTTTTCCAATTGTTGGTTTCTCGAAAACGTGAGTTCCGATTTCAGAACAGTTGGCCCAGAATTCCTTGGAGCCGAATTGTTTTTTGTCGGGGTCGGGTGCTACCGCGGCATAGTGTTTCCAGATGGTATTTTCATCTTCGGCCGCGGAAACGGAAAATCCATTCTCCTTGGTGAGGGCCACAGCCGTGAAAGTGCCTCCAACAAGGGCAACCGCGGCGAGGACGAGAAGAGTCTTTTTGCTATTGATCTTCATTTATTTCTCCTTTGCAGGCTGTTTTGTTTAGGGGTCGCTGCATAACGAGTCGACTCCTATGCACAAAAAACTGGCCTTGCTATGGCTTCATTTTATGGCGAGAAATTCGCGACAGGAAAGCGCTTCCAAGAAGACCGTAAAATTTTGAGACCGAAAAAAAGAATTTGCGCCTAATCTTTAGAATCGTTCAAAAGTAATCGTTTATTTGGCTTTTCCCTCTTCTTCCGTTTTACAATGTTTCCATTGAGGAAATCACCATGGATATCGAGCAAAAATATGACCTTTGGCTGAATAAAGCCAACGGAGATTCTGATTTGAAACCGGAACTTTTAAAAATGGATGCCGCCGCCAAAAACGATGCGTTCTACCGCGACCTTGCTTTTGGTACTGGCGGACTTCGCGGCAAAATCGGGGCAGGAACCAACCGTATGAACATCTATACGGTTGCGAAAGCCACCCAAGGGCTATCCTTATATATTAAAAAGCACTTCGACGAAGGAAATCGAAGCGTTGCCATCTCTTACGATTCCCGCATCAAAAGCGATTTGTTCGCTTTCACCGCGGCCAAAGTATTCGCCGGCAACGGAATTAAGGTGCACTTATATCCCACCTTAATGCCCGTCCCTTGTTTGTCCTTTGCCACTCGCTATTATCATTGCTCCAGCGGAGTCATGGTCACCGCGAGTCATAATCCGAGTATTTATAACGGCTATAAGGTATATGGACCGGATGGATGCCAAATCACAACCATTGCCGCGGAAGAAATTCTAAGCCTGATTGAATCCGTAGATCCCTTTGAAGATGTTTTATCCATGGAGGAGCAAGAAGCTAGAGAAAAAGGGCTCATCGAGGAGATTGGAAAGGATTGCTACGACGCATTTGTTCATCAAGTGGAATCCTTATCCTTATGGGGCAAAGACATCCAGGCCAAGAAAATATCCATCGTTTATACCCCTCTCCATGGATCGGGGTTAAAACCCGTGACCCGGGTATTGGACGAGATGGGATTTAAGGATGTTCATGTGGTGAAGGAACAAGAAAATCCCGATGGGAATTTCACTACCTGCCCCTACCCAAATCCAGAAATCGTTGAGGCCATGCAACTTGGATTAGAAGAAGGAAAGCGCGTGGGCGCGGATTTAGTGATGGCCACCGACCCCGACTGCGACCGCATTGGCATTGCCGTTAGAAATAAGCAAGGGGAATACCCTCTTGTCACTGGCAACGAGTTGGGTTTATTGCTCTTCCAATATATTTTGGAGCGGAGAAGCGAATTAGGAACCATGCCTAACGATCCCGTGATGATCAAAACTATCGTCACGACGGATTTAGCGGACCAAATCGCTTCCTCCCATCACGTGAAAACGATTAACGTCCTCACCGGATTTAAATTTATCGGGGAGCAAATCGCCCTATTAGAAAAAGAAGGAAAAGCCTCTTCCTTCCTATTTGGATTCGAAGAATCCTATGGGTGTTTAGCAGGCACCTACGTCCGCGATAAAGACGCGGTCGCCGCCTGCATGTTAACCGCGGAGATGACGGCTTATTATTTAGAGAAAGGCCAAACGTTATTCGAGGTATTAGAAGACATCTATGCCCGTTATGGGTATCGTTCCAATAGCCTCGCTTCCTATGAATTCGATGGAGAAGCAGGATTCCATAAAATGGTGGGCATCATGAATGAATTCCGGACTCATTCTCCTTCTTCTTTTGCTTCGATTCCTGTTAAAGCGATGAAGGATTATTTACCCGGGATCGACGGCCTTCCTTCTTCCGATGTCATCAAATATTTCTTGGAAGATGGTTCGACCTTGGTGTTACGTCCTTCTGGCACCGAACCCAAGATTAAAATCTATTTTTCAATCGTTGGAAAAGATAGCCAAGACATCAAGAACAAAAAGGCGGTAATGAAAGAACAAATCGAAAGGATGTTTTAAATATGGGCTATATTTCGGAAATCCGTAAATACGTAGGACATAAGGGGATCGTCGCGGCCTTCTCCGTCATGATTGTTTTAAACGAGAAAAACGAAGTTCTTCTCGAAACACGGGAAGATGATGGGTATTTTGATTTTCCTGGCGGATCCATTGAATGGAACGAAGAAGCCATGGAAGCCGCGAAACGGGAATTAAAAGAAGAAACGGGATTCGATGCGATCGATCCCGTTCTATTTGGCGTTTATAGCGGCCCCCTTACCTATCACCGTTATCCTAATGGCGACGAAGTATCCGGGGTTGATATCTTCTATTTGACGCGAAAAGTTCAAGGAGACGAAACCCTTCAAAAGGAAGAGGTCACGGGTTTAGCTTATTATTCCTTGGACCATCTTCCTTCTAAGCTCACCCCGCGAAATCAGCAGGTGTTAAAGGATTTAAAGCAAGCCCTCGCGGAGGGGAAATTCTAAGGATCAGTCCTTTAATAGTTCCGAACGTGGACGGGTTTGAAAGTTGATGAACTCACATTTTTACTGAATTTAGTATTTTTGTGAGTTACAAGCAACGGACTGGAAATGCGTATACATTGGGGGCGATTCGATAAGGTTCCTCCGTCGTGCAGACGATACATCTACCACCAAAATCATAAGAAGTATCGTCAAGCTTTGAAAAACTTTTAATGTTTTTAGAATCAAACGTTTTGCCCGCTTTACATTCGATGAAATCCAGTTTCCCGTCTCGAAGCAAAACCAAATCGATTTCATTTTGGTTGCTGTCTCGATAGAAAAACATGTTCTTGTCTTCCAAGCCATGGTTTAAATAGGATTTTCGAACCTCATTATGGATATAGGTTTCTATTAATTGTCCTTTATAGGAGGAAAGACGCAGTGCTTTTGCAGAATCAATTCCAAGAAGATAGCAAGCAAGACCCGTGTCGTTGAAATAGAGCTTATGACGCTTAACGATCCTTTTATTAATCGACTTTTCATAGTAGGGCGATAACAACGTCACGACGTCGCCAATTATTGCGATATTGACCCAGGCATTCACGGTGTTTTTATCCACACCAACCGTTTTGGCAATGTTGTCCGGAATGAATTCTTGTCCCGTCAAAGAAGCGAGCACACGAAGCAAATCCTCAAACTTCACCTGTTCTTTCAAAGTGATTAATTGCGAGACGTCGCGGTCCAAATAGGTTTTAATGTAGTTAGAGAAATAATTTTGAATCGGCTTCCCCTCGATTTCCCAACGTGCTGGATAAAAGCCACGGACAATGGAATCGTATAATTCCTCATCGCTTAAGGCGCGGCTTTCGCAACGATCAAATAAAGTTTCATTGTCTACCGAGAAAACAGGTTCCGACCAGTTTCTTATTTCCGCTTGACTAAGAGGAGGCATTTCGATGATGGAGACTCTCCCTGACATCGATTCGCTGACCTCTTTCATCAAATTGAATTTTTGAGAACCCGTAAGGATATACATTCCATTCGCGGCTTGGGAGCCTTTTTCCCTTTTCGTTCGATTGACAACCGCTTCAATTTCCGGGAATAGTTCTTTGGCTTTTTGAACTTCGTCAAAAATAATCGGCGCAGGATGTTCCTCGACAAATTTCTTTGGATCCTTTTTCGCCAAAGCCAATAAATCTGTATCGTCAAAAGTAAGGTATTGGTAGTGGTTTTCTTTTTCGATGACGGAGACCAAAGTGGTTTTTCCAACTTGCCGAGCGCCCGTGACTAAAGTGATGGGGTATTCATCAAGACTTCGTTTCAACGTTGCTAGGATATGTCTTTGATAAATCATAAGGTCCACCTCTTCGTGCCCTTATTATAATACTGAACTCACAAAAATACTAAATTTAGTAAAATTGTGAGTTGTTCCAATTTGTAGGTTTTTGCTGACATGGATATAGGCAGCATAAAAATCCATAACAAACCAAAAATTCTCCATATGTTTTCCAACATTTCTTACTGTGTTTTGACCCTTATTTTTTCTTGATGTACTAAGGAATAAAATGTGGTTTAAACTGTGGAATAAAAATCAGGCATATTTCTCATCCGATAAAAGACTTTGAAATCCTTCAATGTCACTTTGAAGTAACTTTGAAGTAGACATTGAAGTAACATTGAAGTAACTGGATTTATATTCTATAAAACGGGATGATAAATGTCCCCGTTTTTACTATTCATTCCAAACGTAGATTCGTTGAGATTATAGGAAACAACAAGCAATCTGTTACAGATTAAAAGAAGAAGATGACTAAATACAAAGCAAGGCAAGCCGCCGCGGTGACGCTGCTTAAGGCAATGGTCCATCCTTTGCTCTTATTGAGTAACGGGGTATAGACTTTCAAAGCCAAGAAACCGGTCACCAAGGCACAGACAATCGCCCCATAGATTTCGAATTGAATCGCGTCGGGACTAACGATATAAAGGCCGCGTTGAGAAATGATGAATTCGCCCGAGGCATCCACGTGGTTGTTGTAAGGATGCCACGACAAGCAGTCAGCAAAAGCAAAGATAGCAAAGTCAAACGTGCAGGAGCCAACCATGTTGCCGATCCCGGCATCGTAGTTCTTCTTTTTGAAAAGTTGAGCTGTCGAAATCACTTCGGGGATCGAGGTTCCAATGCCTAGTAACAGCGCGCCTGCGACGGAACCCGACAATACAGGAAGGGCTTCTTGAATCATCTTCGTGAGATAGGTCAAGGCAATCGAGGTGCCAATCAAGCCGATGGAGCAGAAAACAAATAAGGTGATGATTTTCTTTAAGCTCCAGGCGACTTGCTCTTTGGCTTCTTCTTTTTGTTCTTCTTTGGGCTGGATGATAAGGGACACAATGTAGAGGGCAAGGATCAACAAACTGACGAAATTGATGTCGCCTAGCATCAATTGCCATTCTTTTGGGGCGAAGAAGGCATAAGCGGCAAAGCCATACATCGCCAAGCAAAATAGGCCGTTAACGACATGGAATTTCTTGACGTTCGATTTGCGGAAGTTCTTGACGAACATCACGGTTTCTAACATCAAAACGACTAGGTTAAAGATGATGGAACCCAAAATATCGCCGACGACGTATTCGGGTTCATTAACGATGAAGACGGCGGAAAGGGCCGTGAATAATTCCGGGAGCGAAGTAACTGCGGCGAGTAATACGCCGCCGATAAAAGCCCCCGAGACCTTTGTCTTCTTGTCGAGCATGTCGACCAAATTTCCTAGCCAAAAGGCTAGAACAATCATCGCCGCTAAATCTAGGGCGTAGACCGGATAAATCCACCACATAATGTACCTCCTCATGGTGGCCCAGAACCAAAAAACGGGACCGGGCAAAGGCACCAAAACGCCTTTGCTCAAGTCTCGTCATTGAAGACAGGCCAGGCTTCCCGATTCGAGAAGGCAGTGCTGTTGGCTCTGTCTCGCCTTGCGGCGACGACTACTCCCTCAAGCAGCAAAAAGCATAGGGCAGCTATAAATAACGGTCAATCCCTTTTTCATGAAAACCAAAAGGATTATGATTGTTACATGCGTATTTTAATCATTCGTCACGCCGACCCCGATTATAAAATCGACGGTCTTACCAAAGAAGGCCAAAAAGAAGCCAATGCCCTGGCCCAATACCTGAAAAACATCCCCATCGACGCGATTTACGTTTCTCCCCTAGGTCGCGCCCAAAGGACGATGGAACCCTACTTAAAAGAAAGCGGCACTTCGATGAAGCCCATTGTCTTGGATTGGCTACGCGAATTCCTCGCTTTAGTCCCTCATGATAGCACCCGTATCAGTTGGGATATCCTCCCTTCCACCTTGGAAGAAGGCGGGGATATGTGTTTTGATCCTTCTCGATGGATGGAATCATTGCCTTTTTATCGGGAGAACAAAGATTTAAAAGAGCAATACGAAGAAGTTTGCCAAGGACTAGAAAAGGTTTTGAACCTTCACGGGTATCATAAAGTGGGTCACCACTATGAAACCGAAAAAGGGAATCAGCAAACCATCGCCTTCTTCTGCCATTTTGGGGTAGAAAGCGTGATGCTTTCCTATTTGCTAAATGCAAGCCCCGTCACCTTTTGGCAGGGGACGTGTGCCGTTCCTAGTTCGATTACTTCCCTTTATACCGAAGAACGCCGAGAGGGGATTGCCAGTTTCCGCATGAACCAATTTGGAGGGACGCCCCATCTTGATTTAGCGGGGTTAGAACCTTCTTTTTCCGCGCGTTTTTCCGAAACCTTTGACGACCCCCGCCGTCACGATTAGTTTTCTTTTTACTTTGTAAGCGGTATCTATAACATCTTTTTTTCATCGCGGTTACAATCACGGCCGTTATGAAACTCTGGAAGAAATTTCGTTCTCTCTTCAACCCCATCGATTTAACCAAAGGATCCATCTACAAAGGCTTAATCGCCTTCTTGGTTCCGACCATCTTGTCCATGATCTTTCAACAGATCTACACGTTAACCGACGCGATTATCGTTGGACAAACCCTTTCCGAATCCGCAGTGGCGGGAGTCAATAACTCTTCCTCCCTCATTTTCATCGTCATTTATTTTGGGCTAGGGTGCACGAACGGCTTCAGCGTCGTCATCGCCGGGGCGATCGGAGCCAAAGACGAAAAGAGGATGCGACAATCCTATTTTATCCAGATCGTTTTGTGCCTCTTCGTTTCCCTTCTTCTTACGGTTTTAGGTATCGTTTTGATTCCGACTTTATTAGGAACCCTTGGCATCCATCCTTCGGAAGTCGACATGGCCATGCAAGCCCAATACGAAGCCGCCTATACCTACCTTGTTATTATTTTTGGTGGAACGATCGCTCAAGTTTTCTACAACATGATCGTCGCCGTGCTGCGCGCAATGGGGGATTCCTTCAACCCCTTCTTGTTCTTGGTTTTCTCCACGATTGCGAATATCGGACTCGATTTGCTCTTCATTCAGGCCTTTCATTGGGGGGTTGCTGGGAGCGCCTGGGCCACCATTTTGAGCCAGGGCCTTGCCGCGGTTGGAGCTATGATTTACGCCTATATCCGTTACCCCAAGTTACGTCTTCACAAAGAGGATATGACCTTCTCCTTCAAAGAGTATATGCGTCATATCAAAAATGGATTCCCCTCGGGATTTCAATTTTCCATTTTGGCCATCGGCTGCATCGTCATGCAGAACGCGATCATCCGTTTTGATATTCAGCCTGACGGCAGCATGCTTGCCTCGATGCCTGCCCAATTAGGATATGGGGCTGCCTGCAAAATCATCAATCTCTTGATGGTTCCTTATAATGCGATTGGCACGGCGATCCTCGCCTTTGTCGGCCAAAACCTTGGTGCGGGCGACCATAAACGTTTAAAGCAAGGCGTATGGGCCGCGTTCTGGATTGGAATGGTATGCTACGCGGTTACCACCATTATAGGACTTCTATTAACCATCCATGGAGCGTATCAGTACCTCTTCTTGTCGCCAGAAAAAATCAATGAGCGTTCCATCGAATTCGGGAATATCTATCTTTATGCGGCCGTTCCCTCTTTGATTTTGCTCATGATTTTGATTTTGTTCCGTAACGCATTGCAGGGATTAGAAAAACCCTTATTCCCCTTCTTGTCGGGAGTTGGCGAATTAGCAGCCCGCGTTTTGGTATGCTCCTTTGTCCCCGCGTTAATGAATGGGGGACCCACCACGGCGGAAGCAACCCCTCTTTCCTTCTTAGGCGCGGCATTAGGCGACCCCATCGCTTGGATTACTAGCCCTTTAATCGCTTTAATTCCGATGATTCATTATTTTAAAAAGTTATCAAAAGACGATAAAAATAGTACGAAATAAATGCTTTTCTTTCTTCATTAGTTTTCGAATTACACTTCGAAAACTTCCTGTTTTTTATGATTTTTCGAATTCTATTTCGAATTCTTTTCGAGTCTCGCCCCGATAAGATGGGCGGTCAGTCATACGCTGTTGATATCAACGTGACACCATTTGACACCGATGCCCATAAAAGAACGAATAAGCCAAAAAACCATTTTAAAAAACGACCTAGACGAATCTAGATCGCTTTTGTCTAAATGGCGCGCCCGAGGCGATTCGAACGCCTGACCCCAACCTTCGGAGGGTTGTACTCTATCCAGCTGAGCTACGAGCGCGTAAATGGTGCACTGGATGGGAGTCGAACCCACACCGGTTGCCCGACTAGCTCCTGAGACTAGCGCGTATACCAATTCCGCCACCAGTGCACGTGGAGATACTATATACTTCTCCGAAGCAAAAATCGAATGTTCCTTTATTTCTTTTTCGTTTTTTGATCCGCGTAGAAATCCTTGGTTTTCGTAGGGATTAGCCCATGGATAAATCCACGGATATAATGCCCGTTTGCATAATCGATGAGACGTCGCACATCCCGTTCGCTTTGGTCTTTGGCAATTTGACGAATCGGGGCATCATCAAAACCTGATTTGATTTGAATCGGCGTCCAATCCGCGTGTTCCTTGACGAACTGCTTCCGCCTCTTCTTTCCCACTGCGGTCCAAGAGATATCCCCCATCGTGGAATCGCGGTCAAAGGGACGTTCCCGACGGTCTTTATCCAAGGTTAAAGGACGTCCTAATAACATCTCGAATTCATCGTCGTATTGGGTGAAACCCCCGTGAGGGACGGCATAATAAATGGGGCACTTTTCGCGGAGATTAGGAAAAGTACGGGTTCCATCCACGATCAAATCCAAGGTTGAAACGATATTCTCGGAGCTGGTGCCTAGGGCCAAGATATAGGTTCCGCCTTCTACTTGGAACGCGTGGGTTTCCGTATCGTAAATAGCAAAATCACTTTGGGTCAAATCAAAGGAAACCACTTGGGTCTCCCCTTCTTTTAGGGCGACTTTCTTAAATGCGACCAAGACACGCTTTGCTTTAAAGGCATTCCCTTTGGGGGATTCCGCATATAGTTCCAAAACGGTTTTCCCTGGGCGTGAACTTTTATTGGTGACGTTAGCATATACGCGAATCGTTTTTCCCGTTTCCAGGCGAGAAGAATCGCAACGAAGCGAATAAGAGAAACGATTGTAGGATAAGCCGTGCCCAAACGGATAAGCGACTTTAACTCCGGAAGTCAGATAATAACGATATCCCACGTAAATGGATTCCTTGTAAATCGATTGCCCCTGGAAGCCGGGGTAGAAGCCAAAGGAAGGAACGTCGCTTTCATGTATCGGCCAAGTCTCCGCCAATTTGCCACAGGGGGAGCATTCTCCCGAAAGGATATCGCGAAGAGCTTCTCCGCTTCCTTCTCCTGCCAAATAGGTCAATAAAATCGCTTTGGCGCGATCGCGGAAAGGCAAAACAACGGGAGCACCGCAAGAAAGAATCACGACGATGTTGGGATTTACAGAATAAAGGGCATCGAACAAAGCAAGCTGGTTCTCCGGAAGATTCATCGTCTCGCGGTCATAGCCTTCCGATTCGTCTTCTTCCGGCAGCCCCATGAAATAGAGGACGGTTTTGCTGCGAGATGCCAAATCCACCGCGTTAAAAAGCAAAGCTTTGGAATCCGAATTCGGCTTAAGGGAATAGCCCCTTGCAAAAGGAAGTTCTCGGTTGATGGCATCCAAGAAAGAAATAGAGTGTTCCGTATAAACTTTGCTCGACCCCCCTCCGTTATAACGTGGGGTTTCAGCAAAGGCACCGATGACGCAGGCGCCCATCAACGTCTTGGATAAAGGAAGAATATTGTTCTCGTTTTTCAGTAATACAATGGATTCTTCCGCTGCTTTAACCGCTAATTCATGGCACTTTTGGGCATCCCACCGCGCCACTTTATTCCCCTCTCTAATTTTGGAGATCAAATTCAAAACGCGGTCCGCGGACTCCGTCATTTTATCCAAAGACAAACGCCCAGATTTTGTCGCGCGCAATAGTTCTGCCGTGCGCTCTTTCGCGTAACAGGGCATTTCTACATCCAAGCCATGTTGATGGGAATAAACGGGGTCATAGGTTCCACCCCAATCGCTCATGACAACGCCCTCATACCCCCAGGAATTGCGCAGGGTATCCACGAGAAGATATTCGTTATCGCTGCAATGAATCCCGTTGACGATGTTATAGGCTGACATCATCGACCAAGGGTGCGCTTCTTTCACAACAATCTCGAAGGCTTTAAGGTAGATTTCGTGCATCGCCCGTTCATCCACGATTGAATCGTTGATGAAACGATAGTTCTCCTGACTATTGCAAGCGAAATGCTTCACGCAGGCGGCGATGGAATTGCTCTGAACGCCTTGAATAAAGGCTGCGCCCATTTTGCCGGAAATCAAAGGATCCTCGGACAAATATTCAAAATTACGGCCACATAGAGGGTTCCGTTTAATATTAACCCCAGGGGCCAGCAAAACGTCCGTTCCCTTTAAGGCACATTCTTCGGCAATGGCTCGGCCGATCTGGTTTTCAAGCTCAACGTCCCAGCTGCAAGCCAATAAGCAAGGTGCGGGATAGCAAGTGGAATCCACTTCTTTGGGGGAGCGTACCCGTAGTCCAAGGGGACCATCATTCATCTCAATCCCTTCAATGCCAAGGCGTTTGCAGCCATGTAGTTTCCATTCTCCATTCCCGTGGAGAAGGTGGCATCTTTCCCTTAAGGTTAACGCCTGGTGTTGTTGCTTTGTTTTCTTAGCCATATTGCAAGGATTATATCCCCTCCATCATAAAAATCGAAGAGAACGGATATTAGGAATGAAAAGAGGTAAAATGCGTCCTTCGTCGTTCGCTACTTTGGATCAATCCGTAACTTTATTTTAGAGGACGAAGGAAAAACGCAAAGGGATTAACGAGGGATTCTGGCATTTCTTCCACCACCCCTTGTTTGATGAGTTTTTTGAAGATGCGGCGGGATTTGATGATGTCCTTCTTTCGTCTTTCTAGGCTAGGCCAATCCGTGCCGTGTTTATGGTCTTCCACGGCAGTGAAAAGCATCTTTTCGAACTGATCGATCATCAAAGGCAAGGCGTAATTTTTCGCGTTGTCGATATATTTTTGACGCAAATCCATGCGAATCAAAGGATTGTCGAGGAAATAATCGATTCGTTTGGTTAAGGAACGGGCGCTGCCATGATGGAACAAACACCGATTGTCCAACGAGAACGTGTTCGTCGCCGACATATGCGCATCCGCGATAAGGGGAACGGCCCCGCAGGCGAAGGCTTCGATGCAAGAAATCCCCTCGATTTCAAAATCGCTGCAATGGACGTACAAATCGCTCCAATTCAAAATTTCGCGGAGGCGGTCCTGCTTGCAGAATTGGATGATTAAAGGATGGGCCAATCCCACTTTTTTAGCCAAGTGGAGATAACGCTTCTTCTCTGGGCCTTGGCCACAAAGGATTAATTGGATTTTGTCGTTGTATTTGCTTTTGGCCACCGCTTTAATCAGCAAGTCCTGTCTCTTTTCGTGAGCAAGCCTGCCGACGGCGGTGACAACATACAAGCCTTTTAGCTCTTTGGGTTTTTGGGTTTCAATCGGATGGAAGAAATCCGTATTGACCCCGTTAGAAATCACCACGGGGACGCTTCTACGATAATGATGCAGGCGAATCTCTCTCGCCGTCATCGCGCTTGGGCAATGGACGTATTTGGTGTAATCGTACTGGTAACGACGGAAGGAATTGAAGAGAATGGTGTTGATGCCATGCGTCCATCCCAAATGGATCGCCGAGGTGATGTTTTGGGGCAAAAGGTGGAAGGCGCTGGTGACGGGAACCCCCAAAGATTCCGCGATCAAACGGGCATGACTTTCGAGTTTGAAGGGCAAGAATAAATGAACGAGGTCGGCGTCTTTGATCGCGTAATATAAACTCACGTCATCGACGTGGCAAAAGGTAAAGCCCTCTTTATCAATCAACCATTGGAAAAAGGGAAAATGGAAGGGTTCCTGTGGATAATAATCATCAGGGGCATCGTCTGGATTGTTATAAGTCGTCCCAACAAGACGAACTTCGTGTCCTTTGGCTTTCAATCCTTTGGCAAAACGAAGGCAGGTGGCCGTCGTGCCATTGTTGAGGATATTCGCGCATTCGAGCACAAAAACAATCTTCATAAGTGGCCGTATTTTAGCATATCTCCTACAAAAATAAACGGAGGCCTACGCCCCCGTTATGCTCTCGCATTTTGTTGATTATTTCGTAGAATCCGTCGTTTTGGAGGCCTCTTCTTTCGCCGCCATCGCCTTTTCTATCGACCCAGCAATTCCATAATAGGCAGGAATGAATAGGAAGATGACCCATAAGGGATGAAACCAATTCATTCCTTGGTCTAGGAGAATAAAGCAGATGAGGCAATAAAGCCCAACGCAAAGGAAAACAACGTTGAGCGAGGTGGCTTTCTTTTTCAAAATCGCATCGGAAATGGAAGCTAGGAATTCTCCAAAAAGCAAGAAGGTCCAACCGCACTTCCAGCCTAAATATCCCTGATTCCCCTGCCATAAAAATCCAGCGAGAAGAAAGGAGAGGATCCCAAGGAAATCAAACACGCCGTGGACGATAGCTTTGACGATTTTTTGATTGGGGGTCAGGCAAGCGTCATCGTCTTTTTCGGACTCTACGGCTTTCGGCTCTTCTTTCTTTTCTTCTTGTTGGTCTTTCACGTCTTGAACGATTTCATCCACGGGCGTATCCGTAGAAAGAAGGTCATCTAAGGAAACATGATAGATTTGAGCAAGGACAATTAAGTTATCCGTGTCCGGGCTTGCTTCCGCGCGTTCCCACTTAGAAACGGCTTGACGGGATAACCCCAGTTTGGAGGCAAGTTCTTCTTGAGACAGCCCCGATTTTTTACGGAGCTCGACGAGGCGATTGGCAATTTCGATATTCATAATCTCTTCCTCCTTGGAAGGTGCCTCCAGCGTACGGTTTCTTCCAGTTTACGGTCTAGGTATTCTGCTAGTCAAATCCGCAACTAACGGTTGCAAAGGCTCTTTTTATGGCGATTTACGTATTTGGTGAAGCGAATTGCAAGGCCTCCGTCTTGAATCGGTTCCCCTTCTTCGATGCATTCCCAATTAGGGTTTTCATCGAGGTTTTCAAAAAACACTTCCGCCCCTCCATCCGCGTCAACCTTGGTTAAAAGGACTTCATCAGAATAAGGAAGCAATTGACGGTAAATGGAAGCCCCACCGATGACATAGACATCTTGTTCTTCTAACGCTTTGCCAATGCTAGAAAGGAATTCCTCCATCGTATGGACGTTCGCAACCCCTTCGTATTCGTGGGTGGGGTCTTGGGACAAAACGATGCTAGGGCGCCCCTTCAATGGTTTTTGATTGGGGAAGGAAAGCAATGTGTTCTCTCCCATGGCACAGACGTGACCCATCGTCGTTTTGCGAAAGAAAGCCATATCCAAAGGAAGGTGGAACAATAGCCCGTTCCTCTTCCCAATGCCGAACTTCTTGTCGGCGTTTAATATTTCAATCAATTTTCCCATTTTAGATGGCCACAGGAATTTTTTTGTCTAAGGTTTCGAATTCATAATCGACGAGTTCAAAATCTTCGACTTTGAAATCATAGAAATTCTTGATGTTGGGGTTGATGATGAGTTTGGGCGCAGGGTGCTCGGGTTTAGCAATGACTTCCTTCACGATATCGACGTGACGGTCATAAATATGGGCATCGGAAATCACATGGAGCAAGATGCCGGGTTTTAATCCACTAACTTGGGCAAACATCATCAAAAGAAGGGAATATTGAAGGACGTTCCAGTTATTCGCGGTCAACATATCGTTAGAACGTTGGTTCAAGATGCCGTTAAGCTTATCTCCGGAAACGTTGAAGGTCATCGAATAGGCGCAAGGATAAAGATACATCTCGTGAAGATCTTCAAAATTATAGATGTTGGTCATGATGCGACGGCTGTGCGGATTGTTCTTTAAATCGAAAAGGACGCGATCCACTTGGTCGAATTCGCCTTCGGGATAAATCGATTTTTTGGCGAGCTGGTATCCATAGGCTTTGCCAATCGATCCGGTTTCATCCGCCCACGAATCCCAAATGTGGCTATGGAGGTCATGGACGTTATTCGATTTCTTTTGCCAAATCCAAAGCAATTCATCCAAGCAGCTTTTGAATGCGGTGCGGCGAATCGTAAGAATTGGCAGTTCTTCTTGCAAATCATAACGGTTTACAATGCCGAATTTCTTGATGGTGTGGGCAGGAGCCCCATCCGCCCAATGGGGACGGACGGGATAATCGGTATCCCAAACTCCGTTCTCCAAAATATCCTTCATATTATCAATAAAAATACGGTCTGCACGTGACATGGAAATCTCCCTTCGTCCTTGAAGAAAAGTATAAAGAAAAAAAGGGGGCTTATAAACCATTTATCCTCAATAATCTTATTTCCGTCAACTTGTCTTCGTCTTCATTTCAAGCCCCACACCGCTTTGTTTCATTCCGACTTCAATTGTTTCAAAGCCAATGAAACAATGAAATTCCAATGAAACAATGCCGTCAAAATAAAAACGCCTTTGCAAAGGTGGTACCTTGAACAAAGGCGTTAAAAACTCAACGAAATTATTCGTGATCGACTTCCCCTTCAATCGGGGCATCCGCTTGAATGGTTTTGGAAATCACAACCGTCGCGGCAGGAAGCACGACAAAGGTGGAGAGGCCCATGAAGATGGCATAGACCAAAACGACGATGCCGAAAATGATGAGCTGCACATTTCCAGGGATAATGGTGTCTCCGCCGTTGCCTTTAGCGATGCAAAGGGCGCCAAGAACGATGGAAACAACGGCCATAATCACCCCGAAAATCACTGCTGGAACAGCCATTTTCATGGCCTTTTGGCGGACGGCGTTGACCGCTAATAGCAAGGCATCAACAGCCAAAATGCATCCGACGACGATCATCACAAACGGAATGAATCCAATGAGGACACCCATAAGATTGGCGGCTTCGCGATAAACGCAGAACCAAATGCCAGCGGCAAGGATGATTCCTCCAGACATCGCCGCTGTGGCAAAGGCTTCATGGCTAACCACGGCAGCAAAGATACCAGCGATAATGCCAATTGAACCAATCACAATGAGCGTCCAGCCCAAAACGAGGGAGATGGCATTAAGCGCATCGCTGGGATTCGACCCCTTTCCCATTTGGGCTCCGGCGACGATCACCAAAATACCGACAACCAGCATAATGGCGGCTTGGATCCATTTATTCAAAGATTTGCGAACGAGTTTCATAAATCATTTCCTCCTTTAACGATGATTGTATCACGGAACAAAAGGAAGGGGGATTAGGCTAAAGCACGATTGAAAATGGATTCGCAACTCGTGAGATATTGATTGGATTTCGGTTCCAGGACATAAACTTGGTCCGAATGGCCTAGAGGATCAAGGTAAACCGGGTAGCGATCCAAGAAATCGCGAAGAGTGAGGGAGGTCTTTGTCGTTTCATCCCCATAATAATATTCCCCATCATCTGCTTCTTTTTCAAAACGGGAACATACCTCTTTTAAGGTAGGGCTATAGCCAATTGCCCTCGCGTTTTGATAGGCGTTATCCGGATCCATCATGAAATCAATAAATGCATTGGCTAGTTTGCTATTACGGGAGGTAGAAGGAATCACCATGGAATCGAAGAAGGCCGCGGTGAAATCGGGGACAAAAACGTTAAAATGCACTTCTGAGCCTTCTTCTAATAGAAGATATAACGCGTCGAAGAAGTCCCCAAGCTGAGAGAAGCAGGCATCGATGGAACCATTCGCGCAGTCTCGTTTCAATTGGTCGTTGCCAAATTCATAGAATCCAGCATTTTTAATTTGGTTCACGAGTTGATCTTGAAGTTCTCCAGATAGGTCGTTCCCGTCCGTATTGCCACTTAAATCCGTGATATTGGGATTCAAATGGTCCGCCATTAAAGCGCTCGCAACCACCCATCTGGCCGTATCGTACATGCCAATTTTTGGCTTGGAGGAATATAGAGCAGGGTTATATAAGGAAGAGATGCCATTTTTTTGAATGATTTGGCCCACTTCCGGGTTATGATCCGAATAGAAAATCGAATAAGCCCCATAAAAATAAGGCATGTAATAAGAGGCGTATCCTTCCTTTTTGGAATCCACCATATATTTGGAAGTTAGGGAATGAAGCGGGTTCACGAACATCGTTTGATAAGCAGATAAATGGGGGTAATCGGGGTTCGTGACATCCAGTTCTTTAAGACGCCCTTCTTTATAAAGGGTTTGAACCGTGTAATCCCCAGGAATCGCCACGTCATATGGGGTCGTCCCCGAAGTGATTTTTTGATACATGGCTTCGCTGGAAGTAACGGTTTCTAAAATCACTTGGCAGTTCTTCTCTTGCTCAAAACGTTGGACAAGACTCATGTCGATGTATTCTCCCCAGTTTAGGAAATAAAGGATATTCGAAGGCGAGGCGAGGACTAAAACGGCAAAGACGGTAAATAAGGATAAGCCCATAAGGCCGATGATGATCTTTTTCATTCTTTCTCCCCTTTCTTTTTCGACGATTCATAAAGGGAACAGGCAAGAACGATGCCCAAGGTAACAAACGTCAACAAAGCGTTAAAAGCATAGCTCCCCGCGGAGAAATTCTTTTTGGTGTAGGAGCTATAAACGTAGTTGGAGAAATTGGAGAAGCCATTTCCTTGGGTGTAGAAGGAAATGACAAAGTCATCAATCGACAAGGTAAAAGCAATGAGGGCCCCTGTCAAAATAGCCGTGGATAAAGACGGAATGACAACTTTGAAGAGGGATTTTGTCGGGCTGCAGCCTAAATCCTGAGCCGCCTCAAAAACCGCTTCATCCGTTTGCTCTAATTTTGGCAAAACCATCAAAATAACATAGGGAATCATGAAGAAAACGTGGGCCAAGGTCATGGAGGCAAAGCCAAAAATATGAGGGAAAATCGGTTTGACCAAAGAGCAGACGAGCATGATGGAAATACCGGTGACGATTTCGGAATTGAGCATTGGAATCTCGTTTAAGAAATCCATCGTTTTCCGGGCTTTCTTTTCCAGAGCATGGATGCCAATGGAAGCGAATAAGCCACCAACCGTTGCGAAAACCGTTGCCCAGAAAGAAACCAGAAGCGAATCCAAAATGGAAGTATATAGTTGTCGATTCGTGAAAATTTCCGCGTAATTCTTCCAGGTAAACCCACCCCAAGATAGAGGGGAAATGGAATTAGCCCCGGCGTTGAAAGATTGATACATGATCAAAACAACGGGGACGTACATGGAAGAAAGCACCAAAACGACGAAGGCGGCCTTGAAAACGGAAAGCAAAACCTGCTTCCAACTTGATTTTTCTAGCATGCGACCCCCCTCTTTCGGCTTTGGATTTTCGTCAAAACGAATACCAAGGCCAAAATCACCACGGAGACGAACAAGGAAAGCAGGGAGCCAAAGCTGTAATTGTTCTTCTCGAAGACGCTTTGGATGAGGTTGCCCACTAGCCTAACCCTTCCTTGCCCAATCGTCTGGGAAATGGCAAATCCCGTCGCGGCAGGAAGGAAAACCATTAAGACTCCACTGGAAACGCCTTCCATGGATAAAGGAAGCGTCACCTTGAAGAACGTCTTAAAGGCATTCACGCCCAAATCACGAGATGCTTCCAAACAGCTGCGGTCTAATTTCTCCAAAATCGTGTAGATTGGGAAAATCATGAAGGGGAGATAGGTCGTGACCGTGACGGCAATGACCGCGCCCGTGGAACCCAATAGATTCATCGCGGCGAAGAAATCCGTGGAGAACAAGCGGAGCCAGCTGACGATGCGGAGCATGGAATTGCTCCACATGGGAAGAATCATGAGCAGCAACACGAGCTTCTTGTTCTTTAGTTTAGAGAAGGAAAGGAAATAGGCGGTGGGGTAGCCAAGCAACAAGCAAATGACAACCGTTGACACGGCAACCACCAAGGAATTCCATAACGCCTTTAAAATGGAAGGATCGGCTAAGCGGAAATAGGAATCGAAAGAAAAACTAGCCGTAGAAAAATCCATCGCGTTGATTTGCAAAAACGTTAAAATCAACATGACGAATAGCGGGACCACGACAAAAAGGACCAGCCAAACAAAATAGGGAATCGCGTACCCTTTGAATCGTTTCATTGGGCCGTCTCCTCTTCTTTCCGGGCCTTCTCGCGAAGAAGGCGGATTTCCCGGGGTTGTTCTTCGTCCTCCACCTTCATCAAGTGGATTTCATAGAAGTCGATTTTGAGTCCAACTTCCTGCCCAATTTCGGCATTTTGATAATCCGTCACCATCAACGTGGTTCCTTCGCATTGGATCCAGAGGTTGAAAGAGACACCCGTAAAGGCAGTTTTGACCACCGTTCCATGAAGAATCGCGCTTTCGGGATCTTCAAAAACCAAATCAAAGTCCTCGGGACGAATGACCGCATCGACGACTTCTCCCGGGACAAAGTTCATGATGTAGGTGGAGAAATTTTGGCCAAGGAATGAAACCCTGCGGTTTCCAAGGTAAGTTCCTTCCATGATGTTCGCCCCTTCGTAGTTGGCCAAAAGCTTGGCTTTGTTTTCGTGGATGGATTCGCAATAGATGTTTTCCGGGGCAACCGTTAAGGGAATTTCTTGTCCCACTTGGTATTTTTCGTCGGATTCGACATGAATACGAGAGGATTCGATATCCACGTCTAATTCATATTTGTTCTCGGCGAAGCGGACTCCGCTTACCTTGCCAATCCATTTGGCGATTTTAGGGGAGCAGACATCGAAGTCTTCTTTTTCAACCACCACATACATGGGGTCTCCCACGCGGAAATCATCCGCGGAAACCTTGAAGGTCTTCCCCAAAATTTCTAAACGGCGGGGAGCGCTATAAACGCCACGAAGCAAATTGGCTTCTCCAATAAAAGTGGCGACAAAACGATTCACCGGGGCATTGTAGATGTCTTCAGGGCGACCCATCTGTTGGATTTTGCCTCCATTCATGACCACCACTGTATCCGACATGACCATCGCCTCTTCTTGGTCATGGGTGACAAAAATAAAGGTGATGCCCAACTTCCTTTGCATTTCGCGAAGTTCTAGGCGCATCGCTTTGCGGAGTTTTAAATCCAAGGCGGACAAGGGTTCGTCTAAAAGCAAAATACGAGGTTTGTTCACGATGGCCCTAGCAATAGCAACACGCTGCATCTGACCACCGGAGAGGGAGGAGATGCTGCGATTTTCGTATCCTTCGAGGTTTACGAATTTCAAGGCTTTTAAAACTTCTCCATGGATTACGTTCTCTTTGAAGTGACGGTCCTTGAGACGGGAGATCATATCAAAATAGGGATCCGTGGATTCCACTTGTTTCAAAATGATGTCTAAGGCCAAATTTGCCTTGGAAGAAGAATCGATTTGATAATGGTTATCCAAAGATAATCCTTTCAAAATTTCATCCACGTCCTTGCTGATTTCTCCATACGTCTTAGGTTTTTTCGTTTTCTTCAATGCAGCGAAGGAATCGATAAGTTTATAAGAGGGAGAAGCCTCTTGGAAATGAGTCACGACATAACGCAAAACGTCTTTGGGTTTTTCGATGTGGGAGAGGATTTTCATGAGGCCATCCACCTCTTCTTCCTCAAAGCCCTTCTCGTTCATCATATTCATGGTTCCGATGTCATAAACATTGGAATAGACGTTGTTGCGGAGTCCGAACGCGATGTTATCGAAAATGGAAAGATGAGGGAAAAGGGAATAACGTTGGAAAACCGTATTGATCGGACGTTTATGCGCGGGCAAGTCTTGAATTTCCACCCCATCTAAAAGGAGCTGTCCTTCCTGCATGGTTTCAAATCCTCCGATGATGCGGAGAATCGTGGTCTTCCCGCATCCGGACGGGCCTAAAAAGGTCACGAATTCATTCTCGTTGACCGAGAGGTTGTAATGATCCAAGATGACGTTATCGCCATAGGATTTTTTGATGTTTCTGAGTTCGAGGATTTTATGTGCCATATTGGGTTCCTTGCTAGAAAAAAGGGAAAAGAAAAGTCCTAGAGTAAACTAGGACGGGCAACGTTAACGGAATACACTCTCTCCATTGTGGTGCCCCGAAGGCGGAACGAGTGCAAGAACGAACTTCTTCTTTTTCACGGGCACTATCATAATACGTTCTTACCAAGATAAAAGAAAAATTTTCAATATCTCAAAACATTGAAAACTGTTGTCGGAACATAACGCATTAATGAACGGGCTTTTTCATCCTTTTTCATTCGCTTATTTTCCTGTTTGTCTTTTCCTTTTTTTCGCAAATGTCATATACTTTTTGCGAAAGGTTATCAATGTCAAACATACAGAAAAAAATACTCGAACGTTTGGAGGCGTCCTCATTAAAAGCGTTTACTTCTCGTGACTTTATGGACCTCGGCAACTATAAATTGGTCAGCAAGGCATTGGAAACGCTTACCAACGATGGAACCCTGAGAAGGGCGAGGCGGGGCATTTATTATCTACACAAAATTCACACTGTTCTAGGAATGGAAGAGATGCCTAGCATCGACGACATCGCTCATGCAATCGCCCGCCAATTTAATTGGACAATCACCCCTAGTGGCAATTACGTTTTGAACATGCTGGGGCTATCTACTCAGGTTCCTCAACAATTTGTTTACATATCCTCCGGACCCTATAACACCTTTGATGTGTTTGGCTGTACAATTATTTTCAAGCACTCCGCTAGCAAAGATATTTGTGGGCTATCGAATAACAATCGACTTGTCATTCAAGCAATCAAAGAACTCGGCAAGGGGGGCGTATCGGACAAAGATAGGGCTAGGTTTTCCGCATTTCTATCCAAAACCGACAAAGAAGAAATTCGAAACGGGATGAAAATAACAGTTTGGATCAATCAAGAAATGAGGAGAATTTTAAGTGTATCAAATTGCAAAACTGAAGCCAGAGGACAGGGCGGTCCTCTTTAATTCATACGCCATTCAAGCAGGCTTATCCTCTGTTGTTTCTAAAACCTCTTTTTTCGGTGTCTTTTTCTCTAAATGCAACGGTTTATGAAGGAAATGGTAAAGAACAAAGGTCAAAACTGTTATTACGGCGTCTTTTAAAAGATTGAAAGGCAAAACGGCGATGAGGCCATAGCTCCACTTCACATCGCTTATCATCGGCATCGCCTTCTGCATCAACGCGAGCAACGACGCTTCTTCCATTCCCATCATGAAAACATAGAAAGGAATCAGGATATAAACGTTGAATAGCATGGCGCTCAAAACTTGGATGACCGTGGCGACACTCATGCCAGCAATCGCGCCTTTTAACGTTCGGAACCGCTTATAAATCCAGGTCGCGGGAAGGCAATAAAGGGAGCTAAGCAATAAATCTCCGAATTCCCCGACACCCATCGTATTGGTTAACGGCAACTTGATGATCGTTTTGACAAATAGAACCAAGAAGCCCGATAAAGGCCCATAGGCAAAGCCGCAAATAAACGCGGGCAATTCATCGAGATGAATCTTTAAAAACGAAGGGAAAAATGGCAAGGGGATATTAAAGATGGGCACGCAATACAAAATCGTGGACAGCGCCCCGAAAATCCCAACGCGGGCTACCAGCCTCGTCCCATTGTAATCGGGACGTTTTTTGGCCAAAACCATAGCCACGATAATGCCGATAAGCAAAGCGGCACTGAGCAGCCCTACAGCGAACCATTTCATAGAAAAAGCCTCCTAAGCATACGCTCCAGAGGCAAAACATCGTTCTGCGCTTTCTTCCATCCGGACTGTACCGTTGGCTTTGGAATTTCACCAAATCGTGCCTTTCGGCTCGCGGGCTTTACCGCCAGTCGACGTAATTCTCGTCGCCCTGAAGCTTCTCCATCATAGCACGGTCCTTTTCGCGCTTCAATTCTTAGAATAGGGTTGGGTTTGAAAGGGGATCCCTGCCTTCTTCAAGAAACTTTTCATCTCTTCTTCGGAAGAAAAAGTGAGGCTAACCGTGTTCCCTTTTTTATAAGAAATAGAGGGGACGTGTAGGGGTTTATTCTCTTTTCCCTGTAATTTTTTGCAGTATTCCTCCGCCTTACGAACCGACCAGTGATTCTTTTGGATTGCCTTAGCCGCCTCATCGATAAGAGGGGTGGGAAGAGAAACTAAAGCACGGGCTTGACCATAACTAAGCTTCCCTAAAGCCACATCATAACGAACCGAGGCAGGGAGCTTTAATAAACGCATCGTATTGGTGATTTGGCAACGGCTTTGGTGGGATAAATTAGCAAGGGTCTGCTGGCGATATCCAAATTTCTCGCTTAAGGCATGGCAAAGCAAGGCCATCTCTAAAATATTCGTTTCCCGTTGGTCGCGGGCATCGGCAAGAAGCATCAATAACGTCTCTTCGTCCCCACAGTCTACAATTGCGCAGGGAAGGGATAAGATTCCCGCGGCTTTGGCGCCAAAGAAACGTTTTCTTCCTAGAATCACTTCATAACGCCCCTCTCCTTTTTTACGGACGACAAGGGGGTTATAAAAGCCTTTAGATTTCAATCCTTCGGCAAAATAACGAATCGTTTTATCCGGAAGAGGGACTTCCTGGATAAAGGAAGTATCGTCAATAAGCAAGGTGGAAATGAGTTTAGCCGGCGCACTTTGATATTCCTTTTCCATCTCCGCGATAACATCGCTTTGGGAAAATTTCTCAATCAAAGAGGAAAGCGAATCCGATAGCAGTTTGGGTTTATCGCGTTTCATGGTCCAAAATCTCCTTGGCCAAGGAGAAATAGGCGTAGCTCCCCTGGGAAGTCGGGCGGAAAACGGTGACAGGCTGCTGACGGGCTTGAGATTCCGAAATGCTTTGGTTCCGCGGAACGGAGGTGGCAAACGTGTTTTCTTTGAATAGCCGTCTCACCTCTTGTTGGATTTCGGTCCCTAATTGGGTCCTCGCATCATACATCGTCAGAAGGAAACCCTCGATTTTCAACCGAGGATTCAACGTATTTTGGACGTTAGAAATGGAAGAAAGGATCGCGGCGACCGCCTCCATGGCAAAATATTCACATTGAACGGGAATCAAAACCGAATCCGCCGCGGTTAAGGCGTTAAGGTTCAATAAACCCAAAGAAGGCGGGCAATCCAAAATCATGAAATCATAATGGGATTCGACGGTTTTAAGGCATCGAGCCAGCAAATCAAAGGGCTTTTCTTGGGGATGGGTATACATCGAGGCTTCTAAAGAGGCCAAACGAAGATTCGACGGAATCACGCTTAAGCCTTCAAAGGGAGTTTTTTGGATGCAGCTTTCCATTTCCATTTGGCTGGTCAAAGCTTCGTAAATCGTTTCTTTTGCCAAAGTAATATCGATGCCAAGGCCGCGCCCGGCGTTGCCCTGGGGGTCCATATCCACCAAAAGAACACGCTGCCCAAAATGGGACAAGGCGCTGGAAAGGTTAATGGCCGTGGTGGTTTTGCCCACCCCGCCCTTTTGGTTGGCGATGGCGATAATCTTAGGCATGGCGAAGATATTTTACTCCTTTTCGGTAAATTCTCTTAGAGAGGCTTTTTTTGGATATCCGCCCAACTACGGGGGTAGCAGGGTTTGGTTGGATGAATTTTTTCGAAGAAATAATTGATGCGCTTTTCTCCGCTTGGCATCACGAGTTCTTCTTTCTTTCTTAGATGCAGGGCCAGGCGTTGTTCAATGCCAAGAGCTTCGTGAAGTTCTTCTTCTCCGCGAGGTCCTTTCATGGCAATGACAGTTCCATTGACTTTAACTAACGGGGCGCCTACTTCGAGAAGAATACGTGTAGCGGCAAACCCGCGAGCCGTAACAATATCAAAACTTTCCCGCAACGTCTTTGCCTCTTCTACCCGTCCGACATAGAAACGGACATTGCTAAGTTCTAATTCTTTTTTGAGCTCTTCTAGGAAGAGGAATTTCTTCTTGGTCGCATCCATTAAGGTGACGTGGCAAGAAGGGAAGGCAGTAGCGAAGACCATGCCCGGAAAACCTGCTCCCGACCCCATGTCCGCCACGGATTTGCCTGCAAAGGAAGTTGTGAAGGCGGGGGTCAAAGAATCGAGGAAATGTTTTTCGATGACTTCGTACTCTTCCGTAATCGAAGTGAGATTCATCTTTTCGTTCCATGTCGCAAGCAATTCCGCGTAGCGGTGGAATTTGGCTTCGAGGTCCGGATTTAGTTCCAAACCGTGCTCGGAAGCGAATGCGAATAATTCGGCGTAAGTCATAGACGTTTCTCCTTCTTGAGATAAAGGGCGAGGATCGTAATGTCCGCGGGATTAACTCCCGGGATGCGGCTTGCTTGTCCTAAATTGGCGGGGCGATATTTATCGAGTTTCTGCCTGGCTTCTAGGCGTAAGCCATCCATATGAATGTAATCCAAGTCGGGGCGCAACATCATAGCCTCTTCTTTGGAAAAATTCTTCGCCGCTTTTTCTTCTTTGGCAATATATCCTTCGTATTTGGCTTTGGTTTCTAACGCCAAAACGGATTCGTCATCAAAATCATAGGGTTCTAATTCCGGCATCAAAGCCCGGATTCGGCGATATTGAAAACCAGGGCGTTTCAAAATATCCATGCCTTTTTTTCCATCTTTAGTGGGCGGAAACCCCTTTTCGGCAAAATAGGCATTCAAGCCGTCGCGATCGGAAATATTGCAGGTTTCCAAAAGATGGATTGCTTCATGGATTCGCTCGTACTTTTGCTTAAATTCCTCATAACGGGTCTCGCTTAATAGGCCTAAATCGTGGCCGTGTTCGCATAGGCGTAAATCCGCGTTATCGTGGCGAAGCAATAAGCGATATTCGGCACGGGAGGAGAGCAAACGATAGGGTTCGTCCGTTCCTTTGGTCACCAAATCATCGATCATGACTCCAATATAGGCTTCATTCCGTTTTAAAACGAACTTATCCTGGCCACGGATTGCTCTTGCGGCATTGATGCCGGCCATTAAGCCTAACCCCGCCGCTTCTTCATATCCGCTTGTACCACAAATTTGTCCCGCGATATAAAGACCATCGTATTTTTTAATCTTCAGCGTTTCATCGAATTCGAAGCTCTTCACGGCATCGTATTCGATTTGATAGGCCCACTTTAAGATTTCAGCGTGTTCTAATCCCGGCAAAGAATGGACCATCTCTTCTTGGATTTCGTGGGGCATGCCGGTAGAAAAGCCTTGAAGGTATATGGATTCGCCGTGTTCATATTCAGGTTCGAGGAACAATTGGTGGCGTTCCTTGTCCGCGAAACGGTCAATTTTTGATTCAAAAGACGGGCAATAACGGGGTCCGATTCCTTGGATCACTCCATTGAAAACAGCACTGTCCTGCATATGTTCTTTGACGATATCAATCGTTGGTTTTCCCGCGTAAATCAAATAACAAGGCAGTTGTTCCTCAAAGGGAATGAAATGCTTCGTGGAATAGGAAAACGCGAGTTTTTCATGACTGCCCTCTTGGATTTCCCCTTTGGAAAAATCAATGGTCGAGGCCTTTAAGCGAGGCGGAGTCCCCGTTTTAAGACGGATGAGCTCAATCCCCATCTTTTGTAAGGATTCCGATAATCCTTTCGATGGCTTTTCTCCATCGGGTCCGCCTTCAAAAACATCGCGGCCCGAAATAATTCGGCCGTTCATGTAGGTGCCCGTAGTTAAAATTACGGCCTTGGCATTTAGGGTCTTTTTAGAAGAAAGAACGACCCCGTATACGCGTTTATCATCATAAAGAAGGTCTTTGACTTCTTCTTCTATGATGGTTAGATTTGGGGTTTGATCCAAAAGAGATTGGATGAAAGCGGGGTAGCCTTTTTTATCTTGCTGGGAGCGAAGGCACTGAACGCCGGGCCCTTTGCCGGTATTAAGCATTTTCATTTGCAAAGGACGATGGTCCGCTGCAATGGCCATAAGGCCACCGAGCGCATCGATTTCGCGAACAACAATCCCCTTCGCACTTCCCCCGATATGCGGGTTGCAGGGCATGTTGCCAATCATCTTGCGGTTCAAAGTGATGAGCAAGGTGTTCAAGCCAAGCATCGCAGAAGCGTGGCTTGCTTCAATTCCGGCGTGTCCGCCTCCAACCACGATGACGTCAAAATCGGTTTCCATCGTTATCCAATGGACCCTGCCATATCCATCTTAATGAGTTGATTGAGTTCTACCGCGTATTCCATCGGAAGTTCTTTGGCGAAAGGCTCAATAAAGCCCATAACGATCATCTGGGTCGCTTCTTTTTCGCTTAAACCACGACTCATCAAATAGAAAAGCTGTTCTTGATCGATTTTAGAAACCGTGGCTTCGTGTTCGATATAAGAATCGTCGTTTTGGATTTCATTCTTGGGGTACGTATCCGATTTGGATTCATCATCCAAAATCAACGTATCGCATTCGATGTGCGATTTGGCTCCAATAGCCGAGGGCATCATCCTAACGGTGCCGCGGAAATTCGCGACCCCACCATGATGGACGACGGATTTGGAAACAATCGTCGAAGAGGTGTCTTTTCCAATATGAATCATACGGGCGCCTGAATCTTGGTACTGCCCTTTGTTTCCCACCGCGATCGTTACGGTAGATCCGCGAGAATGGTCGCCTTTTAGAATACAGGCGGGGTATTTCATGGTCGTCATCGAACCGACGTTGCCATCCACCCATTCCATGAATCCGTTTTCTTCCACGCGGGCACGTTGAGTCACCAAATTCAAAATGTTGGTTGACCAGTTTTGAATGGTCGTATAACGGACGTGGGCCCCTTTGTTGACTACGATTTCAACCACGCCCACATGGAGGGATTCCTTGTTGTAGGTCGGAGCAGTGCAGCCTTCCACGTAATGGATGTCCGCGCCTTCGTCGGCGATGATTAACGTACGTTCGAATTGACCCGTTTTTTGGTTATTGATACGGAAATAAGACTGAAGGGGCTTATCGAGTTTCACGCCCTTGGGAACATAGATGAAGCTTCCTCCACTCCAGCAGGCTCCATTTAACGCGCTGAATTTGCTGTCGGCGACAGGAATCACCGTCCCAAAATATTGCTTAAATAAATCAGGGAAAAGTTTTAACCCCATATCGCTAGAAAGGAAGATAACGCCCTTTTCCTGCAATTCGGAAAGCATGTTGTGATAAACGACTTCCGATTCGTATTGGGTGGAGACGCCAGAAAGGAATTTTTGTTCCGCTTCTGGGATCCCAAGGCGGTTGAAGGTGTTTTTAACGGTCTCGGGAATCTCATCCCAAGAGGAATGTTCTCCTTCCGCCACGCGGGTGAAATAGGTATAAGAATCGAAATCGACGTTATCAAGGGAGGGGCCAAAATCTGGCATCGGCATCTTCAAAAACTGACGGTACGCCTTTAAACGGAATTCGAGCATCCATTCCGGTTCCCCTTTGGCTTTGGAAATCTCGCGAACGACGTTTTCGTTTAATCCTTTGCCGGTGTTATAAATCGAGACGTCCTTATCGCGGAAACCATATTGGTATTCTTCGTTTAGGATATCGCTGGGTGCTGGTTTTTTCTCATTCGCCATGGTGCTTTGCCTCCTCTTCTTGGATCAATTTGGCAAAGGCATCCCAGCCAATGGTCGCGCAATGGATGCGAGAAGGCTGACGATGGGTGTTGGCAAAGCAAAGAGCTTCATCCAAAACGGAAGCATCGTATTCTTCCTGCCCCGTAATCATCTTGGTGTATTCCTCTTGGATTTTTTTGGCTTCTTCGTCTTTTTTGCCAATTAATAAATCGCAGAGGATATCCGTGGAAGCGGTGGAAATCGCGCAGGCGGTGCCATCCCAGCACGCATCGACGATCGTTCCATTTTCTTCCTTGAGCCAAACATCGATATCGTCGATGCAATTGACCGAGGAACTATGCGTGGAAAGATAGCCATCTAAGCTGGAGGGCTTGGCCTTATGACGCGGAGCGTTATAGTGGTCGATGATGATTTCCCGCATCATCATGGGATTGAGTTCAATTGAAGTAGGCATCTAAGAAATGACCTCCATTTTTAACAGCATCGACGAGGGCGTCGATTTCTTGCTTGGTGGTGTAAAGATAAAACGAAGCGCGGACCGTGGCTACCGTCCCCAACAAGGAGGAAAGGATTTTGGCGCAGTGATTGCCCGAACGGCAGGCAATGCCACGGCTATTAAGGTAAGTTGCCGCGTCTTGGGCAAAGACCCCATTGATATTAAAGGTAACGATTCCCGCTTCGCTATCGGGATTGTAAATCGTGACTTTCCCGGTTTTTTGCAGTTCTTCGACCGCGTATTTTTTGAGTTCGCGTTCGTGCTTTTGAATGTTGTCTAGGCCGATGCTTTCCAAATATTCAACGGCGGGACGCAAAGCGCAGATTTCGGCCAAAGGTTGGGTTCCGGCTTCAAAGCGCATCGGAGGTTCCAAGAAGGAGGCTTCCCCACACATATCGAATTTGACGTTCATACCGCCACCCGTCATATAGGGCTGTGTTTGTTTTAACAAATCGTATTTGCCATAGAGAACGCCAACTCCGGTCGGGCCGCACATCTTATGAGAACTAAACGCCAAGAAATCGCAATCGAGGTCTTGGACATCCATCTTCATGTGCGGAACGCATTGGGCGCCATCAAGAATGAAGATGGCCCCATTTTCGTGAGCCACTTCCGCAAGCTCTTTCATCGGGGCGAGGTAGCCTAAGACGTTGGTTACCCCCGCGATGCTAACGATTTTGGTTTTAGGGGAAATGACCTTTTTAAGGTTTTCTACCGTTAAGCGACCCTCTTTGGTCAAAGGGATGAAATTCACTTGGCAGCCCGTTAGCTCGGCAACGCGGTACCACGGCAAAACATTGGAAGCGTGTTCAGCTTGGGTAATCAAAATTTCATCGTCGGGTCCGAGCTTTCTAGCGGCGTACCCATAGGCGATGAGGTTCATGCCGGCGGTATCTCCAGCAGTGAAAACCACTTCGGTGGGGTCGCAATGCAATAAATGGGCAACGGCTTTTCGGGTTCCAAGAACCTTTTGGTCCATGTTGTAGCAAAGGTCATAATCCCCACGATGGGAATTGGCCGTTTCAAACGAATAGTAACGAACCGTTTCGTTGATCACGCAGTCGGGCTTAAACGTCGTGGAGGCGTTATCGAGCCAAACAAGAGGTTTCCCCTGCATTTGAATATGGTTTCGAAGCATCGGGAAATCGGAACGGATTTTATCGAGATCCAACATTAGATTCCTCCTTCGATCGCCTCGTCGATACGAGAACGATCCGCTTCATCAAAATAAGTTTCGATGGGTTTTAAGTAACCCAAGGTAATGAGTCTGCGGGCTTCTTTGGAGTCCAGCCCGCGGGACATCAAATAGAACATATGGTCTTCGTTGAGTTTGCCAACGATTGCCGCGTGAGAAGCCGACACGTCATTCTCATCGATTTTTAAAATCGGAGAGCAACGGGCCAAGCAGCGAGGATCGAAAACAATGATTTTGGCCGCTTGTCGGGTTTTGGAGGCGCGAGCTCCATGCTGAATCTGACTAACTCCGGTAAAAACTAGATGGCTTTCATTTTCGCTGATGCCGTAATTTTCCATAACCCCCTCGGTATGTGGGGCCAAATGGAAACAGCTGGCTTCAATCGTCTTTTTATCGCTACCTTTGGACAAAACGGCGCCATGGAATTCGCAAGACGCGCCTTCTCCTTCTAGAAATACGAAAAGACGGAACGTACCACTTCCCTTCGAGAAGTCCGCCAAGGCACCGATAAATTTGGCGTCCTTTGCAACGTGAACTTCGATATCCGCGGAAGGGAAGGAGTCAAAACTTGCAATATTAAGACGTAGTTCTTCTCCTTCTTTCACCGAATAGGAAGCGGCTTGAATATTCTGGTTGATTAAAGTCGTTTTCATCAGATACCCGCTTTCTCCTTGGCGGCGCAGACGCCGATGGAAACGTTATTCATGCCTGGGTTTTCTTTTTCGATTTCAATGCCGAGTTCCCGTTTAATCCATTCATATCCTTCGCGGTCAATTCGTTCAATGAGGCTAGAATCGCCATTAACGCGAATACGACCATTGATCATGATGGCTACGCGAGTGGGGTGAATCAAATCATATAAACGGGCATAGTGCGAGATGACCAGAAATCCACGTCCCTTAGCCTGCTCTTCTTCGATGGATTTGGCGACAATATTGATGGCATCCACGTCAAGACCCGAATCGATTTCATCTAGCAAAGCAAATTTCGGATCAAGCAATTTCATTTGGAGGATTTCGTTTCGCTTCTTTTCACCACCGCTGAACCCTTCGTTCAAATTGCGATTGCTCATTTCAAAGGGAATGCCCGTTTCCTTATAAGCCTTCTGCAGTTTGGAATAGTATTCAAAAAGCGACATCGGCTTTTGACGGCGAGCATTCATAGCCGCCTTCAAAAAGTCAGCGCTGTTTACCCCGGGAATTTCGCTGGGGTATTGGAAAGCAAGAAAAATGCCGGCTTTGGAACGTTGATCAACGCTCATTGCCAAGACGTCTTGCCCATCCAAAGTAATGGACCCTTCCGTCACATTGTAATTGGGATTTCCCATGATCGCGGCGAGTAACGTGCTCTTGCCGTGACCATTGGGGCCAAGGAGGGCCAGGGTTTCGCCTTCATTCAATTCGAGGTCGACCCCTTTCAATATTTCATGGTCTTGAACCGATACATGTAAATTTTCAATTTTTAGTGTGGACATAAAAAGCACCTCCAAAGGAGCCTGTCTATTTTATGCATCTAGGCATAGCCTATCAAACGAAACGATAACGTCAAACGTAAATTAAGCCCTCTTTCGTCCTAGAAACACATTTATCCGTGTTCCGTGGACAGCAAATAGAATCCCCTTCCTAAGCGAAACCAAGGCTAAAATATAATTTTCAAATCATCAAAAGATAAATATTTTTTGTTATACATTCGCGTTCAGTATTTTTAAAAAGAAATCCGCGTTAGTTTTCAAACCTTTCTTAGTAATTAAGAATATTAGGAAGAATTTGACGTTTTCACTCCGCTTACATTTGTCATTTTCTTATACATTAAAATTAAACTTTGAATGAAAAAACGTTTTTTAACATAATCCAACAAAATTTGACCAGTTTGGATTGAGAACAAAACCATTTGATTTCTTCTTTTTACCCCGTAAGAAATAATCCCTCATCATCCCGAATTATTTTTATTGCCTTGATACTCTTAAGAGTATAAACTTCAAAGGCTACGTTCAGACGAAGGAGGAACGATTCCACATGAAGAAAACCAAACTCCTCACATGTTTAGTTAGCCTCACTGCTCTCACCACTTTGGTGGGCTGCAACGAGACCAGCTACAAAGAGGGTGTCGCGATTAGCTTCACCGATGCGAATGGCAAAGTCACGAACTATACAACCAAAGAATTGTTTGAGGACTATCAAGCCAGTAGCAGCACCGCAAGCAGCGATTTTGACAAAATCAAAGAAATTCTAATCCGTAAGTACTATCAGGATCCGAGCCGCGCCGGCGACCTCAGCCTTTTGAAGTCCTCGGCCCAAACCAAAGTTGACGGTATCAAGAACCAAGCGGAGACCAATGCCAAAAATAACCGCACGTCTTACGCGACTGAACTCGAAGCCTTGTTAGATGGCGAAAATGTCGACAACGTTGAAGAACTTTATCAAAAGAAACTCTACGAAGTCGAATCCGACAAATTCAACACTGACTATCAAAGCGACACCAACTTGGTGAAGATGCGTGATGGCAAGGATGCTGACGGTAATAAATTCTTCCCCGAAGACGAAAACTTCGGCAAAGGATCGGAAGGCTATTTGAAGACCCGCATGCCGTACAACGTTTCGCACATTTTGCTCGAAGCTTCCAGCGCGAGCGAATCCGATGCCACAAGCACCGCGGTCAGCGAAACCGAAGCCAAAACCTTTGGCGATGTCATCTTGATGATGGCGGGCGCCAGCACCGTTGACAGCGATAACGGCAAGAAATCCGTCGCCGACGGACGCATGACCTTTGGCGAATTGGCCAAAACCTATTCCAAAGATACCGGATCCGCTGAAAAATACGGCAACCTCGGCATCATGGATACTTCCACTTCCTTCGTCCAAGGATTCCAATACGGCGTTTATGCCTACGACCTCTTCTTCAATAAGAGCACGCATAAGGATGCAGATGCCAAAAAATCGGCCATTATGTATTCCGAAGACGCCAAATTCCGCAACGAAAAAGGCGAGGAAACCCTTCTTTCCGAAGCCACGGCCGCTCATGGCGTTTTAGGCGAAATCGGCACGATTCCCTTCGGTGCCGCCGTCGCTTTGGCCAATGACCAAGTCAACAAGAACTTCCCGTCGCAGCAATATCAAGTCAATGACAATGATTCGGCCTACATGCCGCGCAATGTCATTTGGAACAAATACTTCAACTCGCACCGCATTGCCGTGATCACTCCGAACCGCATCGCCTATAACGATGTCGTCGAAGCGGGATTCACCCAAGCCAGTGAAGAAGCCGCCGCTACCAAATATGCCGAAGCGGAAGGTTATTACAAGAAGGCCGCCGAAGACGCTGCTTGGAAAGGCACCTTAGATAACGATTACGCGAAGCTCCCCGGTTTCCAAAACAACACCAAGGACATCCTTGATGTAAAAGATGCCAGTGGCAACGCCGAAAACGTTCTCACCAACGAAAAAGGACAAATCATCCTTGCCGTTCGTGGCGATTCCGGAACCAAAGGCATCCACTTCATCGTCGTGGAACGCAGCCCGCTCATCGCTTACGCTGGATTCGACAATGGCAAATACGTCGAAACCACCGAATCGAGTTCCAGCAAAGATATCACCTCGCTTTCTGAATACTACACCTTCGAAAACCCGGCTGAATCCAAGAGCTATCCGCAATATACGCATGGCGATACCAAAGTGAACAAGACGACCCTCATCACCATGGGCCTTGATACCACCAAGGAAAATTACAAGACCAACATCGAAGATTTGAAGAGCAAAGTCAAAGCCGCCTATTCCAGCGACCTCGACACCTACGAAGTCCAATACCTGGTCAAAGAAACCAACGCGCAATTCAACGTGGAGAACGCCACGGTCAAAACGATCATGGATTCCGTTTATAACTATTCGAAGCAACAAAGAAAGAAGAACGCGGAAGACGCAGAAAAGTCCATCGACGAAGCCTGGGCCAAATACGCGGAATTCCTCCTTCGCGAAGACGCTTCCCGCGAAACTCGCGCCGATGGTTCCCAAAAACTCATCTCCGAAGTCGCGGCCTTGACCTACAACACCGCCGACGCCCGTGATGGAAAGAACATCTGGGGCATCGTCACCAGCGGCACCCACGCCGGAAAACCGGGCGCCTGCTATAAGAAGTAAGGAGAAACGAACATGAAGAAAATCAAAATCTTCTCCGCAGCCTTCCTTGCTGCGATGACCCTCGGCCTCGCTTCTTGCGGCGACGTCGAAATGAGTCTCGGAAAAGCCGATCAAAACGAGACCATCCTCAAAGATACCGATGTCTTTGGCAATAAACTCCTTGAGATTTATGACAAAGTCGTCGTCAGTGGGGATACCAATAGCGAAAAGATCCTCAATAACGTTCTTTATCTCTATGCCAAATCCTATTTCGGTGACTTCTTCGCGGATTATACCTGCGATACTACCGGAACTTGGAAATTAAACGACGGAGTCAAGCCGGCGGCCTTCTTCCGTGAAGGCGTCAGCGATGAAGTCGCGACGACCAAAGCCTTGGATTTCCACAATTCCATCGTGACTTCCATCATGAAGTCGTTCTGGTCCGTAGTCAGCAATAGTTCCTATCAAAAGAACCAACGCTTCCACGAAGAACGCTTCGTGGAAGCCCAGCAGGCCGAGCTTTATAAGCTCGACGATAGCAATGTCATCTTCAAAAATGACGGCGCCATCGACGGCTCCAAGACCTACAAGGACGTCATGGGCTACTTCCACGTCCAAAACGATCAATTCTTCTCTTATTATAAGGATTATATTGAACGTTCCTTGTTGCCGAACGCTTATCGCAAGGCTTTAGTCGAGCAATACCTCATCGACAACAACTATGGTGCTCTCGGACGTTCCTATGCCCGTAAGGTCCAATACGTTGCTTTGCCGAACCTCGACAAATATGAATCCTCCACCCGTTCTCTTGTTCGTGCCTATTGCAAGCACGTCTTGGATAAGCAGGATAGCGAACTCGGCGAATTTGCTGGCGTCTATAAAGACCTTCACTTCTTGAATCGTCTTTATTCCGGCTATTTCACCGCTGAAGAGCAAACCTCTTACGCAACGGTCTTAAATAGTATTTATAGCGAAGCCGGCTTCACCGCTGTTGCCGCTTATAACGTTACCAACGCAGATGGCGACTTGCTCTATACGACCGAAGCCACTTATCGCGAAACGACCTATGGCCAACTCGTTCTCGATTTCAAGGATCTCAGCGATTCTCGCTGGGAAACCGGATCGACCACGGACTTCACCAATTCCGGTGCTTACACCAAAGTCACCGGCCTTGAAATGAAGACCCGCGACATTGTCGCTTCCAGCAAAGTCACCGAAGGATGGTACACCTCTTCCGGTTTGAGCGATCTTCCCTCTTCCATGAAGACCCGTTTGTTCAAGACCCAAGTGGCCAACGAAGTCGATAACCCGGCCTATGCCGACAAACCCATCACGGAAACGATTAAGGACACCTTCACTTGGCGCGTTCAGGGCAAATATTACCTCCGCCCCGAAACGATTCAAACCGGCGAAGCCTATCCGTACGCAATGTATGATGACTCCGGCAAAACCTGGTACATCGTCCGTGTGGACGAAGCCGTCAAATCTCCGAAGCTCCAAAGCAAAGAGAACAGCGACACCAGCTATGAAAACCGCACCTCTGGTGAAACGATGAACCAAATCATTTGGGATATCGCGGACCTCATTGGCGATGGTGATTCCTACAAAAAGGCTGCTCGCCAGTACTTCGTGGAAAAAATGTCGATTTCCTATCATGACGATGACGTCTATTCCTATTTCGAAAAGACGTTCCCGGACCTCTTCGACTAATCCAAAAACACGCTATAATAAGGGACAAGCAATTGTCCCTTATTTTTATAGGGAGAAGGAGCGATTATGGAAGACGTATTCTGCAAAATCATCAAAGGGGAAATCCCCTCCGCCAAAGTCTATGAAGACGATGACGTCCTCGCAATTCTTGATATTTCTCAGGCCACTCGTGGCCACACCCTCGTGATCCCGAAAAAGCATTACGATTCCTTCTTATCCTGCCCCAAGGATTTGATGATGAAGGTTTATGCCGTGGCGCAGCGCATCGGCCAAGCGGAAATGGCCGTATTAGGAGCCAAGGGCGTGAATATCCTCACCAATTGCGGCGAAGCGGCCGGACAAAGCGTTCCCCATTTCCACGTCCATGTCATCCCGCGGTATATTCGTGGGGAAGGCGGATTCCAAATTAAAATGGCCGAGAACGACACCTCCGGAATGGATTTGCCGCGCTTGGCCTGCGATATCTCGAAAGCGATTCGCTAAATCTAGAACAATTGACCTTGCTTCGGTTCGCCCGCGGCGAGGTCTTTTTCTTCTTCCTCGACACTAGTTCCATAGGGGCGAGCGTCATCGCTAGAATAGAAAGGACGATAGAAAAATCTCCCATCCAACGCCATGACTTTCGGGGTGTTTTCCCCTTTGACGGTTCCGTTATACGCGGCATCCAAAATCAGCATCTTCGCATCCATGTCATCGATCATGGAGATGGCAAGCGCTTCGCGGGTCACGGGCAAAACAGGGCTGCCAAATTCCATTTTGCCATGGTGAGACAAAATGATGTGTTCAAGAGTGACCGCCACTTCGTAACGATGGAAGATATCCGAATTGGCTTGTCTTTCCTTCTCTTGCTCTGCGCTAGAAAGGGAGGCGAATTCAAAATAGCCCAAGTTTTTAGCAATCTCGCGAAGCTCGGCATGGCCGAGTGAAATATGGCCAAGCAATTTGCCTTCCAAGGTATAAACGGTGCCATTAGGACCAGATAGTTCAATTACTTTCCCAATGTCGTGAATCAACGTTCCCGCAAGCATAATATCGCGGTTTAAGGAGGGATAGATTTCGCATACTTTAAGAGCTAAATCCGTCATGGTTAAGCTATGGAACAGCAATCCCGATGCAAAATTATGATGGTTACGCACGGCAGCCGGCCATTGGAGGTAATGATCCATATAACGGTTTAACATCGCCTTCACCAACTCGCCAACAACGGGATCGCGGAAGGAATTCAAATACACGTCTAGCTTCTTTTGCAAAATATCTTGATCCACGGGAGCACTAGGAACGAAGATGGACCAGTCGATACCTTTTTGATCCAAGGCTTCGGCCGTCTTGATTTTCAGTTGCAAATGGGAAGCGTATAAAAGGACATTGCCCTGAATCTGGACGACGCTCCCTTTTTCGAAAAGTTTATCATCCTCCGGCTGATAATCCCATTTCTTGCCATCGATCGTTCCAGAGCAATCTTGAAGGGTCACCGTCAAATAGGGTTTGCCTGCAGAGCTCACGCACTTTTTGGAATCGGCAACTAGATAGGGGCCAAAGACCTCTACGCCGTCTTTTAAATCTTTAATCAGCATTCTCGTTTTCCTCCATCGTATTTTGAATGTCTTGCGATTGGTATCCTTTGCGCATCAACGCTCCAAAGATGCGTTGACGCAATTCATATCCTTCATATTTCTTCTCGTACCTCGCCCGATAGGTGAAATAATCTTTGAGAAGGGCGTTGCGTTCCGACTCTTCGTCATTGACGCTCGCGCATTCTTTTGTAGCCAGAATCGCGATATCTTCGTCAAAGCCCCGTTGAATTAAGCCCTGAATCATCTTGGTTTGTTTCTTCGCGTTAGGAGCTTTTTCGTTCCGTTTATTGAGCAACGCCGCATACCTAAGGGCTTTGTTCTTTTCGTTTTCTTCGTCGAAAACCAGTTTGGAAAGGATTTCGTCTCGAATCCCTTTTTTCTTTAATTCGTAAAGGATTCTCTTTCGGCCATAGGATTTGAAATCCGCGATATCCGAAGCATAGACTTTCGCGTACATCTCATCGTCCAATAACCCAATTTTGATTAAGCGCGAGCAGATGGCGGATATCGTCTCTTGACTGGCTTTTTTGGACTCGAGTTTCGCGGATACTTCATGGATCGTTTTGCTGCTTCCCGAACAAAGTTTTAGGGCATAATCGTAATATTCGTCCAATTGGGCCGCCTTCTTTAATTGGGCGAATTCCTGAGAAGAAATCTCTTTTCCCTCGTAAAGGGGCTGATCTGTAAAGCTATGGAGGCCCATTTCCAGTTTGGACCCATCATTAAAAACAACAAGAACGCCTTTCTTTTTTCTTTCTATCGATGCAATAACTTTACCAGTTTTGACGGACGACACGACGATACACCTCCATGATGTTTTGATAGAACCGCTCCAAAGAATAGACATCAATGATTCCCAAAGCGGACTGAATGATTTTTTCTTTGGCTTCTTCTTTTAAATTCATGACATGCTCCAAACGTTCCGGAAAATCCTTTTCGTCAAAAAAGAAGAACCCCGTGGAGCCGTCTTGAATCGTTCCGACGAGATTATCGTCGTATCGAGCCAATACCGGCAGCGACGCTGCCATCGCCTCCATAAACGTCAATCCCTGCGTTTCGGTGACGGAAGCGGAAACGAAGCAATCTCCCAAATGATAGAATTTTTGAGTTTCGTTTGGAGATACCTTCCCCGTGAAAACCACGTTGGATTCGATTTGAAGTTCGTGAGCAAGGTCTTGTAGTTCTTTTTCAGCAGGCCCCCAGCCCGTAATGACGAATTTAGTTTTACGGGACGGAGAATTCTTAAGGAAACGGGCATAGCCACGAAGCAACACATCGATGGATTTTTCTTTCGCTACGCGGCCCAAAGACAATACCACATATTCATCCGGCTGGATTCCGTATTTTCTTTTCAATTCTTCTGTTTCCGATTTATTTTCGTTTTTCAAAGAGAATCGCTCAAAATCGATGCCGGTAGGGATAACGGCCACATTGGCGTCAACCCCCACCATACGAAGATAGTCGTAAGTTTTTTCGCTGGGAGAGATAATCGCACCAAAATCCCTTGTTTTTTCCCGGTAAAAAGCACGGATGCAGTGTCTAGCAACGCGGTCGAAATGCCCGTGGGTAATGTAATAGGTATAGTCCTCAATCATCGTATGGAAGGTGTAGATCTTTCCGATGTGAAGCTGATCCGCCATCATCGAGCCAAAGATGCCAACGCTGGAATCGGTTTGAACGTGAATCACGTTAGGATGAAAATCACGAATGATTTGAGCGGCCTTTCGGTTATAAGGGGTAGGGAGGCGATAATTGTAAAGACGCTTCAATTGAATGCCCGGGACACGGACGACACCATCTTCATAGGCAAACTGGTTGCCATAGGGGTTGGTCGTGACAACCAAAACCCTCTCTCCGTGCGCCTTTAAAGTAGTAGCCAAGTTATAGGTGGAGGTGGCTACCCCATTAATTTCGGGTGGGTAGGTATCCGAGAAAAGAACGATATTCATCGTTAAATCTCCCAGTTGGACCATCCGGATTCTTCGCTTTGGTCCTTCTTTTTCTTCTCTTTTTTCCGCTTAACCTTTTTGGGTTTTTCTTCTTGGATGGGGAGGGGGCTGGTCTCCGTATTGCGGCGGCGGCTTCTCCGCTGTTCTTTTTCCGGTTCTTGGCCGACTTTCATGTAGGTGGAAGATAAGTCGGTGGTATGGGAATTGATGGGGTCTTGCGTGGTCAAAGCTTCTGCCTCTTCCTCGCTCTTTTTGCGGAACGTGGCCGTTAAGCGGCGTTGCATTTCCTTGCGAGAGAATTGGCTGGTCTCATACATGGTGTCCGCGGAACGCTTACGTTCATCAAAGGTCTCAAGTTGCAAAGTGACATAGGTTTTTCGGGAAGCAAATTCGGGGGCAGCCCCGCCACGAGAATGATAGAAGGCGCTGACGACCCCCGAAATCAATAAAACGATATGGAAGGTTGCGCTACGCCAAAGGATCTGGGTGGCCGAAATAACACCTTGGCTGGAACCAAAGAAATTGGTGAAGATGGCGTTATAGAAGATTTCAGCAACACCAGCACTTCCCGGAAGAGGAATCAAACCTGTGACCATTTGGTGGAAGGCCATGAGGAAGGAGGCGCGGACCATGGAATTCCCATAGTTTTTCAAAGAGACAAAAACAAAATGCGTGTCCTCTCCCCACGCATGCATCGCAAGGCCACAGAAATAAGGCACGGAGAAACGGAAGAAAATGAGGATAAGGAACAAAGTGAAGAGGAGAATCAAAACAGGGATATTGGACTGCAAACGGCGCAACTCGATTTTGAAGTTTTCAACCTGAACGCGTAAAGATTCGCGGGTTTTATCAGGGTGCTTCAAAAGATGGATTTTTCCTAAAAAGCCAATGACGTAATGCAAAATGAAATTGTGGAGACGGTGACTATAACTCATGACGAACAGAATGAGGATAACGGACAAATTGATGACGAAGCCGATAATAATGAGCGGCCACATCGGAACGGTAAAAGAATAGTCGAATAACGTAATGACGGGATTAATGCCAATCATGGTGTTCCACTCAAAGATAAGGGCCACCCCACCAAAAATAATCAACGCGGATTGGTACAAAATGAAGAACATGACCATGATGGAAGCGCCATTAGAAACCAAGATTCCCTGGCTCTTCATCGTATAGACCTGCATGACCTGTCCCCCACTCGACCCCGGGGTGACGTCACTATAGAATTGGCCAACAAGGGCGCAGGCTAAACCCTGGTGAAAACGATATTTTCGTGTATAGAGCCGGCAGAAGATAACCAGGATCAAAGCTTCAATGCAATAAGTGAGGGCAACGACGCCAAACGTAAGCAAAACATAACGCCAGTCTGATTGGCTAAAGGCCGTCATGGCATCGTTAAAATTATCGCCCCAAAGCGAAATGACCAAAGAAATCGCGGTGGCAACGAGAACGACGACGATGTAGATGAGATATTTGAACCGCTGAGACTTTTTCTTAGGTGGCTCTTGGTTGGTATTCATTTGATATTCGGCCATGGGCTAGTCTATTTTAGACTAGTTCCTAGGAACATGAAACCCATCCCCAGTGAAAACAAAGAAAAACGGAAGAGATTCCAAATTTTATTTTTCACGCTTCTTAGGGTCAAAATGGGGCATCGGAAGGAGTTTATGCAGGTTCATTCGATGCAAGCGATCGATTCTTTCTTTCGTGGTTAAATCCGCGCATTCTCCCGTTTGAATATAGTGATCCAAAGTCGCATAGGTGAAGCCTAGTTTATCTTCATCGCTGCAACCAGATAGGCCGTCGCTAGGTGTCTTATCCACAAGATGAGAAGGTAATCCCAGGACCCTTCCTATTTGTTTTACTTCTTCCACCAAAAGAAGCATTAAAGGACTCACGTCCCCCGCGGAATCACCGAATTTGGTGGAATAGCCTACATAATCTTCGCTGCGATTGCAGGTATTGATGACGCGTCCTCCCCCTTCTATGGACTGCGCCACGGCATAAAGAGTTGCCATGCGCAAACGAGGCGGCAAATTAATCCGAGCATCATGACTCAAAGAACAGGATGCCTCTATGTCCTTCTTCATGCCAAGGAACCCGTCGTTAATATTGATTTCCATAAAGGGGATATCTAAAAAGCGAACCAAGGAACGAGCATCTTCGATGTCGCTTTGAACTCCATTGGGCATTAAAACGCCTAAAACCCTTTCTTTCCCAAGGGCTTTCACGCACAAAGCCGCGCAAACAGAAGAATCTTTTCCGCCAGAAATCCCAATAACCGCCTTGCATTTTGGACCATTGTTCTCAAAATAATCCACCAGCCATCGAATCAATTCTTCCGCTGTTCTTTCAGGATTTTCTAGCATCTTCACTCCCTCCTCTTTTTCACCATTATTCTACGCATTCTTTTTGGATAAAAAAGCCCGTGAAATACCTCGAATTATGTTGACATTTTTCACCATGATACTAGCATTAAAACCGAAAGGAACTAGTTTTATGAACTATATACTTAGCGCTACCTCCACCGCCGACCTCACCAAAGAGGAATTCCGCAATCGGAACATTCATTATCTTTGTTTCCATTTCAACCTCAACGGAGTCGATTACGTCGATGATTTAGGACAATCCATCCCCTTCGACGAATTCTATGAACGCATGTCCAAGGGTGAAATGACCAAAACCAGCCAGCCCTCCACTGGAGACTACATCGACTACTTCACGCCATTCCTTCAAGAAGGGAAAGACATCTTGCACGTCAGCCTTTCCAGCGGGTTAAGTGGCGAATACAACTCGGCAAACCTCGCTGCAGAAATGCTCAAGGATCAATTCCCTGAACGCAAAATCCGCATCGTGGATAGTTTGGGTGCTTCCAGCGGCTACGGCTTGTTCATGGATAAATTAGCCGATTTACGGGATGAAGGCATGGGATTAGACGAACTAGGCGATTGGGCCGAGGAACACCGCCTTGAGCTCCACCATTTCTTCTTCTCCACCGATTTGAAATATTATGTCCGCGGCGGTCGCGTTACCCCCATCGCCGGTTTCTTCGGAAACTTGCTTAACATTTGTCCCTTGCTCCATATGGATGAGAATGGGAAGCTCATTCCGTTAGAAAAAGTCCACGGAACCAAAAAGGTGGAAAAGCGAATCGTCGAGAAAATGGTTGAAAACGCTAACGATGGACTCGACTATAACGGAAAAGTCTTTATCTCGATGTCTCACTGCATGGATCTTGCAATGCCCGTGAAAAACATGGTCGATGAAAAATTCAAGAACATGAACGGAAAAGTCGTCATCCATTCTATTGGAACCACGATTGGATCCCATACGGGGCCTGGCACGGTCGCCCTCTTCTTCTGGGGCAAAAGCCGCGCGAAATAATTCGCATCTCTAACATAAAAACGGCAGGGGGCCTGCCGTTTTCTTGTTGTTCTACCAATTAGAGCGATTCGTGCGCGTGACGAGCGATAACGTCTAGTTGCTGTTCTTTCGTCAAATCGATGAACTTAACCGCATAACCAGAGACGCGGATCGTGAAATTCGCATATTCGGGTTTTTCCGGGTGCTCCATCGCGTCTTTAAGCTTATCGATGCCGAAGACGTTGACGTTAAGGTGATGGGCGCCTTTATCAAAGTAGCCATCGAGAATACAGACGAGGTTTTTCACTCGTTCCGCATCCGTTTTCCCAAGAGTATTCGGAGCAATCGTCTGGGTGTTGGAAATGCCATCTAACGCATATTCATACGGAAGTTTTGCTACCGAATTGAGGGAAGCGAGCAAGCCGTTTTTCTCCGCTCCATAGGCAGGGTTAGCACCCGGGGAGAGCGGTTCTCCCGCTTTGCGGCCGTCCGGCATCGAACCCGTGGCTTTGCCATAAACGACATTGGAAGTAATCGTGAGGATCGAGGTCGTGGGCTCGGAATCGCGGTAGGTGTGGTGCTTCTTGATCTTCTTCATGAAGGTTTTCAGCAACCAAACGGCGATGTCGTCCGCGCGATCATCGTCATTGCCATAACGGGGGAAGTCGCCTTCGATTTCATAATCCACGACTAGACCCGTTTCGTCACGGATGGTCTTGACTTTGGCGTAGCGAATCGCGGAAAGGCTATCGACAACATGGGAGAATCCCGCGATCCCTGTAGCAAACGTGCGGCGAACATCCGTATCGATGAGGGCCATTTCGGCGGCTTCGTAATAATAACGGTCATGCATATATTGGATGAGGTTCAAGACATTCACATAAATGCCCGCGAGCCATTCCATCATGTCGTCATAGCGTGCCATGACTTCGTCGTAATCCAAATATTCGGAAGTAATCGGGCGGTAACGTGGACCCACTTGATCGTGCGTTTTTTCGTCAACGCCGCCGTTAATCGCGTAAAGCAAGCACTTAGCCAAGTTCGCGCGGGCGCCGAAGAATTGCATTTCTTTGCCGGTTTCGGTTGCAGAGACGCAGCAGCAAATCGAATAGTCGTCTCCCCAAATTGGGCGCATCACATCATCGTTTTCATATTGGATGGAGCTGGTTTTCACCGAAATATTCGCCGCATAGGACTTAAATCCTGCAGGAAGGCGCTTCGAATACAAAACCGTGAGGTTGGGTTCGGGAGCAGGGCCCATGTTCTCTAGGGTGTGAAGGAAACGGAAATCGCTTTTGGTCACTAGGCTGCGGCCATCTTGCCCCATACCGCCAACTTCCAGGGTCGCCCAAACGGGGTCACCAGAGAAAAGTTGATTGTAGGAAGGGATGCGGGCGAATTTGACCATGCGGAGTTTCATGACGAGGTGATCGATGAGCTCTTGGGCTTCCGTTTCAGTAAGGATGCCTTTGCGTAAATCGCGTTCGATATAAATATCCAGGAACGTGGAGATACGGCCTACAGACATGGCAGCGCCATTTTGCGTGCGGATGGCGGCAAGGTAACCAAAATAGAGCCATTGCACCGCTTCTTTGGCGTCTTTGGCCGGTTGAGAAATATCAAAACCAAACGAGGCAGCCATTTGTTTCATTTCGCGGAGCGCCTTCATCTGATCCGCGATTTCTTCGCGCAGGCGGATGACATCTTCCGTCATCGTGCCATCGCCGCATTCGGCGAGATCTTCTTCTTTTTTCGCTAGCAAAAAATCGATGCCATAAAGGGCAACGCGGCGATAATCGCCAACGATTCTGCCGCGGCCATAGGCATCGGGAAGACCCGTTAAGATTTTGTTGTGACGGACTAATTTCATCTCCGGGGTATAGACATCAAAGACCGCTTGGTTATGGGTTTTGTGATAATCCGTGAAGATTTTGTGGAGTTCAGGGTTGGGGGTATAGCCATAGGTTTGGCAGGCTTTTTCCGCCATCTTGATGCCACCATAAGGCATGAAGGCGCGCTTTAAAGGCTTATCGGTTTGCAAGCCGACCACCTTTTCCAATTCTTTCGTTTTATCGCCAATATAAGCGGGACCGTAGGCGTTAATGGAGGAAACCACCTCGGTTTCCATATCCAAAACACCGCCTTTGGCACGTTCTTGATGCTGAAGATCCTGCACCATGTTCCAAAGCGTTTCGGTTGCGTCGGTCGGCCCTTCCAAAAAGGAAGCGTCTCCTTGATATTCCGTATAGTTTCGTTGAATGAAGTCACGAACGTTGACGTCTTCATTCCAATGTCCGGGGGCAAAGCCCTCCCATTGTAATTTCTGTTCCATGTTATCCCTCCTTTGGGGGCATGCAATATTTTGAGAGTTTAGAGGAAGCGTTTCTTTGATTTCAATCAATTTCGCTTCATTTTTTTACAAGAATGTTTTCCGCGTTTTTTACCCGTTCATTCGAGGGGGGTTCTACTTTTCCAAGCAAATAATCCAAATGAAGCTCTTTCCATTTGAATTCCCCCATTTTATGGAAGGGGAGCACTTCCACCCGTTCCACGTTATGGAGGTTATCGATGAAACGACGGGTTGCATTCAAATCCTCGTCGAAATCCGTGTATCCCGGCACTAAGACATGGCGAATCCACACGGGCTTATGGATTTCATCCAAATAACGAAGCATATCAAGAATATTTTCATTGCTTTTGCCCGTTAGAACACGATGCTTTTTGCTATCGATTTCTTTGATATCGACAAGCAACAAGTCCGTTACCTTCATAAGGCCTTGGAAGCGGGGGAAGAATGGCTCTTCTCTTGTAAATGGGGATCCCGAAGTATCGATGCAGGTGGATATCCCTTTTTCTTTGGCTTTCGTAAATAGTTCCGTCAAGAATTCGATTTGAAGCAAGGGTTCTCCTCCACTGACGGTGATGCCGCCTTCTTCGCCCCAATAAGATCGATAACGTAACGCTTGTTCCAGAATAGAATCCGCTGAGCGGAGTTCTCCACCAGGAGTAGCCCACGTATCGGGGTTATGGCAATAAAGACAACGCAAAGGACAGCCTTTCAAAAAGATAACAAAACGGATTCCCGGGCCATCCAGGGATCCAAACGTTTCGATCGAATGAATGTTTCCTTGCATCTAAAATCCTCTCAGCACGCTTATTATCTTTTTAAAATATCGAAACTTCCTTGATTTCAATCAAGAATTGACAATTTCTACCAACGCATCGAAATCGCAGATTCGAAAAGCAGAACGTCCCTTCTTTTCCAAGACACCATCTTGCAGCAATTCGCTGATTTTTCGAGATACCGTCTCGGGGCGAAGGGATACCGCCGAAGCAATATCGCTTAATTTCATCGAGAAGGTATCACGGTGAAACTGCGAAGCGCGATAAGCAAATAGTCGAGCGATTTTGGCTTTGGGGTCTGTGGTAGACAGAATCATATTTCGTTCATTCGCATCGTGAAGTTTTTTCGAAAGGATCTCGATCACGGACAAAGCGCCGCGCCCATCCTTTAGATGATTCCGGACGATGGAGACGGGAACTTTGCAGACCACCACTTCATCCATGGCAATGCCATGGAAGGGGAAAGTGGGTTGTTCAAGAAATAAACCCTCCCAAATCCATTCTTCCTTACCGAAAAACGCAACAATCTTTTCTCTGCCGTCCGAATCGTAATTTACAAGTTTGATGTTCCCTTTATGAATCAAGTAAAGGGAGTCGGCAGGATCGCCAAGAGAAAAAATCGAATCGCCTTTTTGGTAAGTCGACTGAATCGCCGAAGTAAAAAGCAAATCCTTTTTCCCTTGCTTCTTGTCGTCCTCAAAAAGCCACGCGGATACACATGGAGAGGGGCATTGTTGGCATGGCGTCTTGGTTTTCATAAATAACATTGTCGAACGTTTCAATATCGACTCTAGCAAGATACATGGAAGAAAGAAGAAATCAAGCAAAATACCCCAAAGCCTCTTTGCCTATTTCTCGGGCTTTTTTACCTCTTTATAGGACGTTGTCAAAACTTTGGTCCTCTCTTGTTGCAACATTCTCTCACACGCCTAAAATGAGAAATCATCAGCAGTGAAAGAGAAGGGTGCTTGTCTTTCTCTAGCGTCTTGAGGAGTATCGGTATGACAGTTATTTACGACGAAAGTCTCGATGGGAACTTAGATATTGAGGAACCAAAAATCTGCGTCATGAAGCGTTCGGGCGAACGAACGAGTTTTGATCGCATGAAAATCGTGGAAGCTATCCGCGGGGCCAACGAAGAAGAAGGCATCGTTTCTGAGCGTTTAACCGAAGAACAAATCAATGGAATCGCTTATGGCATTATGAAGGATGCCATGAATGCGGGACGCGATTTGTCCGTGGAAGAAATCCAGGACAAAGTCGAGGATGCTTTGATGGGCACCGGCAAATACAAGGTTGCCCGTCTTTATATCACCTATCGTTATAAGCACGGCGAAAACCGAAAAATGAGCGATATCGACCAGAAAATCGCTGGTGTTGTCGAACGCTCTAACGAAGAAGTCAAACAAGAAAACTCCAACAAGAATCCGACGATTCTCTCCGTTCAACGCGACTATATGGCCGGGGAATGGAGCCGTTATTATACGAGCCGTTATTTGCTTAGCGACGACATCGTCCAAGCTCACCGCGAGGGCATCATCCACTTCCACGACGCCGACTATTTTGCCCAGCACGAGCACAACTGCGACCTCGTTAACCTCGAGGATATGCTTCAAAACGGAACCTGCATTTCGGGCACTCATATCGATACCCCGCATAGTTTCTCCGTCGCTTGCACCGTTGCCAGCCAAATTGTAGCCCAAGTCGCTTCGAGCCAATATGGTGGACAAACGATCACCATGAGTCACTTGGCTCCGTTTGTCGACGTTTCGCGCAAGAGAATTGCCAAACGTTTAAAAGCAGAATTTGAATCCGCTGGCATCGAAACTTCCAGCGATAAGTTCAATCACTTGGTCGAGCAAGAAGTCCGCAAGGAAATCGAAACGGGCTGCCAAACCATCCAATATCAGTTGATCACGTTGCAATCCACCAACGGCCAAGCTCCTTTCGTGACCGTCTTCCTCTATCTCCACGAAGTTCCGGAAGGCCGCACTCGGGATGACCTCGCCCTCATTATCGAAGTCATGCTCAAGCAACGCATTCTTGGAGTCAAAGACCGCACCGGGCAATATATCACCCCGGCTTTCCCCAAACTCATCTACGTCCTTCAAGACGACAACATCGACGAAGGAACCCCCTATTTCTATTTGACCAAATTGGCCGCGGAATGCACGGCCAAGCGCATGGTCCCCGACTACATCTCCGAAAAGAAGATGTTCGAATTAAAGGGTGATTGCTACCCCTGCATGGGTTGCCGTTCCTTCTTAACTCCGGACCGCTTCACCGATGCGGGCATTGGTAACATTGCCAACGCTTTGGATTATGTTCCCGGTAAGCACCGCTACTACGGCCGTTTCAATCAAGGCGTCGTCACCATTAACCTTGTCGATGTGGCTTGCTCTAGTGGCAAAGACGAAGAACGCTTCTGGGAGATCTTCCGCGATCGTTTGGAACTTTGCCACCGCGCCTTGCAACTTCGCCACAAGCGCTTGCTCGGCACTCCAAGCGACGTGGCTCCGATTCTTTGGCAGGATGGAGCTTTGGCTCGCCTAAAGCCAGGAGAAACCATTGATAAGCTTCTCTTCAATGGCTATTCCACGATTTCTTTGGGTTATGCCGGACTCGCCGAATGTGTCTATTACATGAAAGGCGTTTCCCACACTTCGGGAGCAGGGGAAGAGTTTGGCATTCGCGTCATGAAGCTTCTCAATGATTCCTGCGCTAAATGGAAGAGAGAAGAAAACATCGACTACTCCGTCTATGGCACTCCTCTTGAGTCCACGACCTACAAATTCGCCAAGTGTCTCCAAAAGCGTTTCGGCATCATCCCCGGAGTTACCGACCATAACTACATCACCAATTCCTATCACGTCAACGTCCGGGAAAAGATCAACGCCTTCGATAAATTGACCAAGGAAGCCCAATTCCAACAGCTTTCTCCAGGTGGAGCCGTGAGCTATGTTGAGGTCCCGAACATGCAGAATAACATCCCTGCGGTTCTTGCGATCATGAAACATATCTACAACACGATCGTCTACGCGGAGCTCAACTCCAAAAGCGACCTTTGCGAGAATTGCGGCTATACCGGCGAAATCAAAATCGTCAAAGACGAAACCGGCAAACTCGTTTGGGAATGCCCCAATTGCGGCAACCGCGACCAAAGCAAGATGCATGTTGCCCGTAGAACCTGCGGGTATATCGGCACCCAGTTCTGGAATCAGGGCCGCACGCAGGAAATCCAAGACCGCGTCCTGCATCTAAGCTTAGGAACCTTGGACGAAGAAGCCGAGAAGAAAAAAACGGAAGAAAATAAATAAAATAGAAAGCCACAGGGATTCCTTGTGGCTTTTCGATAGGAGGACAAAGATGCATTACGGACAAATCATGATCGCCGATAGCGCGAACGGAGCAGGGATTCGCCTCACCCTATTTGTTTCGGGATGCACGAATCATTGCCCCGGGTGTTTTCAGCCAGAAACTTGGGACTTCTCTTTTGGAGAGCCTTATACCCAAGAGGTGGAAGACAAAATCCTCGACGAACTTCAAAAACCCTACTACGACGGATTGACGATTTTAGGAGGCGAACCTTTTGAAATCGAAAATCAACCCGCCCTTCTTCCCCTAATTAAGCGCGTTCACGAAATGAATCCGAAACGAACTATTTGGATGTATACCGGGTTCCATTACGAAGACCTTTTGCCGGGCGGAAAACGCTACACGCCCTTCACGGATTCCATTTTGGATAAGATTGATATCCTCGTGGATGGGCCCTTTCAAGAAGAAAACAAAAACATCTCTTTGAATTTCCGCGGATCCACCAACCAACGAATCATTGATATCCCCCAAACAAGAAAAGCGGGGCGCATCGTCTTATCCCCGCTTCAAGAAAGTTCTCTTCTTTAATCGTCTTTTTCACTCCAACCAATCTTCTCGGCGAATTGGTTATTCACCGCGATTTTTAGTTGATAACGATCTTCTTCTAGCTCACTAGCAGGAGAGAGGAAGACCAAAGCCCCATTTTTCTCTTGGCTTGCCCGGTGGGCGGGCATCACTTTATAAGTGAGCCTTCCTTTTTGTTTCATCGAATAATCCTTGTCGAGGAAGGAAGAACGCTCTAATACGGCAAGCAATTGGTAACGAGGGGAATCCCCTTCCGCGCGATATAAGGCAAAAGGCCCTTCCCCTTGCCAAGATAGATGCACGCCATCCATCGCATAGGAAGCTTGGAAGTACTGAATAGGAGTAAAGACTTCGGGAGGAACAAACCCTTTTATCACATAGGTATGCCCTGGAATGGTGGGGAAAGAAACTTCCGTCCCTTCGACGTTGGCGTACGCCCCTTCTTCGCTTTCCACTTGAATCGCGGGGGTAATCCCCTCATAACGAATCCGTGCTTCTTGCCCTTTCAAAGAGAGAAGACGAACTTCTTGAATCACCCCGCCTTCATAACGGCAGGAAATCTCGAAATTGCCACGGGCTTTTAATCCGCGGAAGGATACCTTTTTCCAAGAAGAAGGCAAGGCAGGTAGCAAAGAAATATATCCTTCATGACTTTGAAGGAGCATCTCCGCAATCCCAGCCGTCGCCCCAAAATTTCCATCGATTTGGAAAGGCGGATGGACGTCCCAAAGGTTCGGATGGGTCTTCTTTTCTAGGAGCATTCTTAATAAACGATAGCAATGGTCTCCATCCCCAACGCGAGCCCAGCAGCAAAGGCGATGCGCCAAAGCCCAGCCGGTGGAGAAATCCCCGCGAAGTTCCAAGGTGCGTTTCGCCGCGTCTAACCACGCAGGAGTTTGATGGGTGATTAAGCTTCCCGGCATTAAACCAACGAGCTGAGAAAGATGACGGTGATGATATTCGCCGATTTCCCCGTAGAAATGCTCTTCTTGGTATTCTTTGATTTGCCCGCTGTAGCCAATTTGGACGGGGTCGTAATGGTTGGCTTGAAGACATTCTAATTTTGTGGTGTCGTCTTCTTTTCCTAAAACCGCGGCGATACGTAGGTCATTTAAAGCATTATCCTGCATCATTTGCTCGTCAAAAGCGCAGCCAACCGTGTGATAATATTGCTGAGCAGGGTCGCTTAATACCCAGTGTCCACCTAAAAGCTGCTCCGGGGAAGCCGAATACGAGCAAAGATATTTATCGTCGTATTTTTTGACGCAGCGGACAAAGAATTTCGCCATGCCGTGAACGGCGGGTTCGACGTATTGGGATGCAAAATCCTGATCTAAGGTAAAGGCATAGGCATCATAGAACAAACGACTGGTCATTCCTCCGGTTCCAGGACCCGAATGAGTTTGATGACGCATGCCCTCAATTTCGTAGGCAAAAGCACCTGTTCCGATGATCCAACCGCATTTCCCTTCCCCCGCTTCATAGGAGGCGGGATTTTCTTCCTGAACCCATTTCGACGCGCTGGTTTGCGCATAAGGCAAATAGGCCAAGAAGAAATCTGCATAGGCATCAAAAGTTTCACCAAGATTCGTGACAAAAGCCGGCCAGTAATTCATCTGGATATTGATGTTATGCCAGAATCCGCTCCCCCACGGGGATTTATCATGAGCCGTCCATACTCCTTGCAAGGAAGCGGGCAAACTGCCTTTTCGAGAAGAAGAAACCAAAAGGTGACGGCCGTATTGGAAATAAAGTTCTTCTAAATAGGGAATGGATTCCCCTTGACGGCAGCTTTCTAATAATTCATCCGTATAACGAACGTCTTCTTTTCCTCCAAGATCCAAGTCTACGCGACCCATCAAGGAGACATAATCTTGGAGATGACGTTCTCTTAACTCGGCATAGCCAAGTTCCATCGCGTTTTGAAGACGTTTCGCAACATCTTCATGAGGATCTTTTCCTTCCGCCTTATGGCTGAAGAAAGTCTCAGGGCAAAGCGAATAAGAAGTTCCTGCGGCATAGAAAATCGATACACGGGTCGCTCCTTTGATGCAAAAAGCCGCTTCTTTTTGTTCCACGGCTCCATTAGAAACTACTCCCAACCTTCCTTCATAAATCAGGTTTTTAGCAGGATGGGTTCCTCGCATCACAAGAACATTTTGATCAAAATAGACCTTTCCTTCTCTTCCGCCATCTTCGATGCTGCGTTTTCCCAAATAGGAGATGACAAGGCCAATCTTCAAATCAACGGGCTGATTCGCTTCGATGGAATAAGCGAAACAATGATCGGGGTAGGAGCAAAAGCATTCCCTTTGGATGCGATTGCTTCCATCAAAAAAGGAAGAGGAGGCACATCCGGTTTGAAGAGACAAGGAACGGACGTAGTCCGTGATGCTATTTTGGGGTTGATAGGCAATATGGATCTCCGAAAAGGAGGAAACACCCCCATGCGGATAGTCGTTTGCATATTCATTCGTGGTGAATTGGATTTCCTCGTCTTCAATCCCGCCAAACACGCTTGCCCCGAAATACCCATTTCCAATGGGAAGAGAATATTTCTCCCATCCTTCGATGTTCATGGGCGCAGGTTGCCCGTAACGTAATTCTAATTTCTTCATAAAACGCCCCTTTTTAGATTTCGCTTGTAGAAATCGACCAACGGTAATTATTCACGCGCAATCCTTCTGGACGGTAAGAAGGAAGCTGCTTCGCTTCCAGTTCTTCAATCGAATCGATTTCTCCCTTTAAATAAGCGTTTAATCGGCGTTTTGCATAGGCCATGCGTTCTTTTAATCCACCGAGTCGTGCACATTGGATTTCGTAGCCAAAGGCTTTGTTTTCTTTGAGCCACATTTTTTCAAACGCGTCTTGGAAAACATTCAAGGATTCCACGATGGCATCGCATTCGTCGCAAAGGAATCTAAGCTCCTTCTTATCTTGGGCAAAATAAGCTTCATGGGCCTTGATTCCCCAATAGGCTTTATGTTCTAAAACCCCACACAAAGAAGCGACCATATCAAAGACGTAACGGTAAGGTTCATTCCGTTTTCCCGCTTCCTCAATTTCTATTTTCATCGCCTTAAAATCCATGGGATCCAATTCTTTGAAGTCCAAGTCATAGACGCCCATCAAGGGATCGGAATAAAGCAGGCATTTGGATAAGCTATTGGCCCCGCCAAGCAGCTCGCCTTTTAGGGTTCCTAAATTTGGTTTATCTAAAAGCAGGAAATCTTCAAAAGACAATCCAAGGACATCCTTCATTTTTTTCGCGATGTCTGAAACATTCTCGTTCCCTTTGGCAAACTCGGAAGCCGCGAAAATAACGGGCAAGGCTTCATAAAGGGAGCATTCTTTTCCGTTATCTCCCCAGAGGGTAAGCAGGTAATGCTCCACATGATTTTTTCTCATGCTTTGGAAAGAAGCTTTCAATAGACCGAGCGAATAGGCATTCTGCGGGCAGAATCCGCGCCAGGTATATCCGGCGCCAGCGAACCAAACGGGATGATGGAATTCGCCATAGAATTCAAACATGCGGTCATAGAAGTGGGGATCTTCATGCCCGTAGTCCCAATAGGCGAGGCTGACGTTAGAAGGAATCCGATTCACCACCTCTTCGGGAGCGTGGAAATTTTCAATGTCGATTTCATCCAAATAATGGCCATTATTAGACAAACGAACGAACATATCGCCCCACATATGGCAGTCAAAATCATATTTTTTGGCTATTTTAGCCACGCGTTCCAAATGGCGGGCGATGATTTCGCCTTGCTTTTCGTAACCATATTCCCGGAGATGCTTCCCATATCCAAGGTTATAGGCTTCATCCATTCCAATGTTGAGATTTTTCGAAGTAAAGCAAGCCCGGACATTGGCGATTAAGCGTTCAATGAAATCGTATACCTCCGGCTTATCCACGTTGAGGATATCGTCGATATCAAGCAGTTTTTGGAAGCAGCCAAGTTTCGCTGGATTCGTGAAATGCGCCAGGGTTTGGATGCAGGGAATAAGTTCTACTCCTTTGGAAGCGCAATAACGGTCCAATTTTTGGATTTCCTCCTTGGAATAGGCCCCGCGAAGATATCCAAAATAGGGCTCCCCATCGATTTCATAAATATCTTCGCTATAAAGTTCTAACGTGTCGTAGCCCATCTTGGCAATCAAATCCACGAAGCGAATCAATTCGTCGTGATTTAAAACCCCATTACGGGAAACATCGACCATAACACCGAAATGCTGATATCCTTGCATACAAAATCCTCTGTTAGCTTGATTGTACATGGAATTCTATCAATCGTTTCTTCCTATTTTCACCATGAGTAAAAAACATGAAAAACTTGTACAAAAAACAAACCAGCAAAACCATAGTTTTATTAGATTCCATAGGCCAAAACTCCTCTTTATGCCATAATGAACACATGAATTTTACTTTAGAAAATAACGTTTTACGGATCGGGGTCACTTCTTTTGGAGGAAACCTTACCTCCGTTTTTGATAAAACCCGGAACGAAGAACTCTTCTATCAGCCTCTTCTAGAATCTTGGCAACGTCAGGACCATTTCCTCTTCCCCTTCACGGGAAGAATGGTCGATGGGAATTACCTTTATCGCGGCAAAACCTATACCATGCCGATGCATGGCTTGTTATTAAACCAAGAAGGGCGAGGAAGAAAAGGATCCGATACCACCATCGAAATCGTTTTTGCCTCTAACGAAGAAACGTTAATCCATTACCCCTTCCCCTTCGAAGCAAAAGCCACATTCTCTCTTTTGCCCCACGGGGTTCAAGTTGCTTATGAAATCCAAAATAAGGGGGACAGTACCCTAATATTCGGACTTGGCGGCCACCCCGCATTCCGCGTCCCTTATCAAAAAGAACCAAATGGAATTCTAGAAACATCCGGGAACATCCTTCTTCTTCCACCCTGCAAAGAAGAAATCAAAATGACGGAATTATTGCCGGGAGGATTCGTCAGCAATCGTCTTCTAAAAGTCCCCGGGCTTCAAAATAACGTTATTGATTTATCCTCTGATTTCTTCCAAAAAGTAGACACGGCAATTCTTGACTCAAGGAACTTTGAAGAGGTCGTTTTAAATAAGAAAGACGGATCCAAAATTCGTTTCCACTTAGGGTCTGCTCCCCATCTATGTTTGTGGCGGAATTTAAAAGGGGATTTCGTCGCCATCGAGCCCTGGTTATCTACTCCTGATGTTTTGCCTCTAGAAAAGGATTTGGAGAAAAAGAAAAACCTCCTCCATTTAGAGGCGGGGAAAACATTCGTCTACTCCTATTCCTTTGATATTGAATAGCAAAAGGCCGTCTCCCCATCGCAGGAAACGGCTTTTTAAATTCAACGGTTTATCGCGGGTTATAATCGTAAAAGCAGCTATAATCCAAAGGCTTATTTAGCTCAGCATTGTAGGCGTAATAAAGCGTCGTTCCGTCCTCGTAGTCCTTGAATTCCTTTTTCACGATGGTCTCGTTGTTTTTGCTTAAGCAATAACCAGCACGTAAATAAGGAAGATTAATCTCGGGCCCTTCAGAGCCATCCGCATAAGAAAAGGAAGCATCGTCTCCATTCCGATGGATGACAACCGAATAAACATCAGCATAGTTGACTTCGATCTTATCGATTTGATCATCAATATAGCATCGCCCCGGCATCATCTCTAGGATCATAACGTCCCCCGATCCTTTCAAGGTAATGTCAAGGGCATCTCCGCCGATTAATTGGTCGAAATCAATGCCAAAATCTTCTAATTTCAATGGAACGAAATCCCCTTTTTCGTTTCGGTATTCAACATCGTTACAGTCATTGAGGAGTTTATAATACGATTCTTCTTTTCCTTCGAATGACAAAAAAACATTTGTCACGGCAAAAAGGCATTCAGTCGGCTCCGGCGGAGTCTCTGGGGTGGAGTTGCATCCTATTAAAGCCGCTAGACCGGCGATGAAGACAAAAGCGTTGCGTTTATTCATACAGCACCTCTCCATGGTTTGATTACTTTTAGGATATATATGAAAAAAGCAAGTAAACGTGGAAACGGATGCTTTTGAGAATGACGACGCCACTTAAATAATCAGGCCTTGATGTTCATGCAACTCCTTTAAGCAACCCACATTCCAGTTGTAATCACGGTTTTTATGCTAACAAACAGGAAGCGCGAATATCGATTTCAACTCCACGTTTAGAAACTCTCGTCAAATCTTGCAAACGAAAAGGCCGCCTTTTCGACGGGCAGCCTTTTCGAATGGATATCTACGGTTTTAAGCCGCTTTGTCTTCGTCGACAACCGCTTCTTTTTCGTTACTTGGATAGGCTTTTTCAAACAAGGCGTTCAAGTTCTTCACGAATTCGGCTTTGTCTTCGATTTCAAATCCTTCGGCAAGCATCGCTTCATCGTAAAGCAAATGACCGACCGCGGCGATTTCTTTTTCATCCGTCACATTGGCAAGGCTTCTAAATAACGGATGGTTCGGGTTGATGTTCAAAACCTTTTGGGCTTGGACTTTTTCTTCCGGATGAGCATCCGTCTCCGGGTTCTCATTGAGGGTCTTCGCCATCTGCATGCTCAAGCCATTCTTGGTCGAGATCGATACCGGCGCGTCTTCGAGCTGCAGGGAGAATCCCACTTCATCGACTTTGCCCGTTAATGCAGACTTCACATCGTCGAGGAAACGACGGTGTTCCGTGGACAAGGATTCGATTTCCTTCTTCTCCTCATCGCTTAAGGATTCTTTATCTTCCGCGGTGATGTTCTTGAAGGACAATTCTTTGAACTCCTGCATGGCTTGCAAAGTGAATTCATCGATGTCATTGGTCAAAAGCAACACGTCTTCCCCGGATTTCCGGTATTTAGCCATCTCCGGCAGCATCTTTAACGATTCGATCGTCTTGCCCGACACATACCAAATGGTCTTTTGTCCTTCCTTCAAGGCGGCTTTATAGTCGTCTAACGAAATGGGCTTATCTCCATTTAAATGATCGAAGACCAATAGATCCTGAAGTTCTTCTTTCTTCATTCCATAGGAGCTATAGATGCCGAACTTAATGAAGGATCCATATTCTTTCCAGAATTCAAGATATTTCTCGTAATCCTCTTTCTTCCATTGAATCAAACGATCCACGACCTTCTTTTCAATGTTTTTGGCTACCTTCGATAGCAAAGGATTCTTTTGAAGCATTTCACGGGAGATGTTGAGTTGCAAATCCTCAGAGTCGATTAAGCCGCGGAGGAACTTAAGATAGTCGGGGACGAGCTCTTTATTCTTTTCCTCGATAAAGATTCCTTTGGCATACAGGGCTAAGCCTTTTTCGTAATTTTGAGAATAGAGGTTATACGGGGCACGAGCAGGAATATAAACAAGTGCGTTATATTCCAAAGTTCCCTCGACCTTGATATTCATCGCTAGCATCGGGTCTTCATAATCGTTGAACCGATTCTTATAGAATTCGTTGAGGTCTTTATCCGTGACGTCTTTCTTCGCTTTCTTCCATAACGGAATCATCGAATTTAAAGTCTCAATCACTTCTTCATCGTGATACTTGTCTTTGATGGGTTTGCCATCCGCGTCGACGTCTTGAACGGATTTCTTCACTTTTTGTTGAATCGGATAACGGATGAAATCGCTATATTTCTTCACCAAACGAGAAAGGGTCCATTCTTCGAGGTAGGTCGAATATTTCTCGTCTTCTTCGTCGTCTTTTAAATAAACGCGAACCGCCGAACCGGAATCCGGCAAGAAAGAATTGGGATCATCTTCAATCGTATAGGTTTCTACGCCATCACTAGAGAATTTATAGGCATTGCCTTCCAAGTCCTTGGTGTAGACTTCAATCTTTTTTGCCACCATGAAGGCGCTATAGAAACCAACGCCGAATTGACCAATTAAATCGACGTCTTCCTTGTTGTCTTTGGCTTCTTTCATCTTCTCCAAGAATTCCTTGGTGCCGCTTTTAGCAATGGTGCCAAGATGGTTCTCGAGGTCTTCCTTGGACATGCCAATGCCATTATCTTGGATTTGAAGCCAACGTTCGTCCTTATTGACCGAAAGGAAAATCTTATGGTCTTTCGTCGGGTATTTTCCTTCGCTAGAAACGGCGAGGAAACGGTATTTATCAATCGCGTCACTCGCGTTAGAAATCAATTCGCGAAGGAAAATTTCCTTGTTGGAATAAATGGAGTTGATCATCAAGTTCAAAAGTTGTTTGGACTCGGTTTTAAATTGTTTTTCTTCTTTCATCTTTCGTATCTCCTTTTGAGTTTTAGCAGTTAATACGTTCGAGTGCTAACGTTCTATATCTTACTTCCTTCTCCGCCTTTATCAAGGGGGTTGCGTTACTTTTTTTCATTCCATTTTTATTCTGACTAGAGGGGTGATTCCTTGAACTTAGAAGTTAACTTAGTAGTTGGACTTCTAAGTTAACTTCTAAGTTAATTTCAAGAGGTTTGTTTCATGACTTTATGATCAAATATATCGATTAAAGGTTGCTTTTGCTTACTTGCTTCACCAGGCATTAGACGAAATTTCGTAGTTACTCTTCTTTTCTAAGTAGACTCTTTCCTTGGATTGATCCGTCAATTTCCATGCTTAGTCTCCTCTTTTCGCGCACCATCTACTGCTTCCAAGAAAAACGCTTATAATGGAAGCAATGCTAGAACGATTAACGATTCATAACCTTGCCATTCTCTCCAACGTCGATGCTCATTTCCACGACGGATTCACGGTTTTAACCGGTGAAACCGGAGCAGGAAAAAGCCTTGTCATCGATTCTTTATCTTTATTATTGGGCGCACGCGCATCCACCGAACTCATCCGCGCCGGTGAAGATAAAGCCTCCATCCAAGGCATTTTCACTTCTTCTCCACGTATCGAGGCATTCTTGGCTAAACGCGATATTCCTTCCCAAGACTCACTCACCGTTGAACGCATCATTGGGCGAAGCAAAAGCTACGCCAGAATCAACGGAGTCACCGTTTCTTTACCCGATTTGCAAAAATTAGGGAGCGAGCTCGCCGACATCCATTCCCAATTCGATTTCCAAAAGATTTTAAACCCCGAAAATTATCTTTCCATTATCGATGGATTGTCCCCCTCGATCCTTGCAAACACCTTAGAAGTCTACCAAGAAAAAAGAAACGCCTTCCTTAAAACCAAGGAAGAATACGAAGTTCTCAAAAAAGAGAAAGAGCAGTTGGACGCGGGCAAGGATTTTTATGCTTATCAATACCAAGAGTTAAAAGCTTTGAATCTCTATGAAGGCGAAGAAGAGGAAATCGAAGCCCAAATCGATGTCTTGAAAAACTACGATAAAGTCTATTCCCTTCACCAAGAAGCCAATCAAATTCTGCGCAGCGACTACTTCGATCAACTTTACGAATTGGATCAACTCCTCAAAAAACTATCCGGTTACGAAAAAGAATACGAAGCCTACCAAGAAAAAATCGATGACCGTTATTACGAGCTTTCCGATTTGTTCGATGAATTGAAACGTAAACTCTCCGACATGGATTATGACCCGGAGAAACTCGACGAACTGGAACAGAGGCAAAGCGACATCGAAGAATGCAAACGGAAATACCACCGTTCCTATTCCGAACTTTTGGAATATCGCGATTATCTTCAAAAGGGATTTGGAGATAACGCCAGTTTAGAAGACGCGTTAAAGGAAAAAGAAAAAGCCAAGGAAGAGGCGTTCGAAGAAGCTTATAAGACGGCTTTGGAACTTAGCCAAATTCGTCAAAAAACATCTCTTAAAATCGAAAAAGAACTCGAAGCTGCATTAAAATCGCTTCTTCTTCAAGTTCAATTCCATATCGGCTTTGCCCCCATTTCGAAAAACGAGTCCGTCTTGGGAGAAAATGGTATCGACTCCGTGGATTTCTTAATCGAAACCAACGTCGGAGAAGGAATGAAGAGCTTATCGAAAATCCTCTCTGGTGGGGAAGCTAGCCGCATCATGCTGGCTTTCAAAGCCTTGCTTATCAAAGCCAAGAAAATTCCAACCGTCATCTTCGATGAAATCGATACGGGCTTAAGCGGGGTATCCGCGCAGGCGGTCGCGAATAAAATCGCCGAGATTTCTCTTTCCACCCAGGTGATTTCCATTACCCATATGCCGCAAGTTGCCGCGCGTAGCGATCACCAGATTCTCTTATCCAAAAAGGTAAAAGAAGGCAGGACGTATGCCGAAATCAAGGAATTAGGATTAGACGAAAAGATTCGCCAAGTCGCTTATTTAATCAGCGGGGGCGATATTACCCAAAAACAACTCGATTACGCGACCGAAATGGTCATGAGCCATTCTTAACGGTCGTCTTGATCAAATGGAATGAGATTTTGCACGCAGTCTTTGGGCTGAATGCGGATTTCGTTGTTATCCAAATCAATGAGGACATAACGATCATTCCCCATGCCCATTTCTTTCATATAGCTTAATTGCCTTAAACCGTAGCGGGATTCCATGCGTTCCACCAAGGCGTGTTTCTCGTCTTCTTTCATCGCGTAGACGATATCCACGCACGCCTGGTCGATAGCAAGAAGATCTAAAGAAGCCAAAATCCCTACGTTAGGAGTCACAACAGGCTCGGCACGGATTCCTTCGCAATCGCAGGACACGGACATATTGCGCATCACGTTGACGAAAGCGATTTGGTCCTTAAAGAATTCAAGGGTCGCCTTCGTGCTTTCCACCATGCGTTCCATGAATTCTTCCTTGGCAATGCTCCATGGATTGTTGGAATGGGGGTAGGTATGAATCATTGCTTTGCCAATGCGACCATCCGCCATTCCAATGGCGAGGTTTTTGTTCGAGCCACCAAAACCGCCTTGGGTATGTCCCTTGAAATGGGTCAAAACCAAAAGGGAATCATAATTTCTCGTATGAGATCCTACGCTCATTTCCTTGAAGTATTTTCCGCCGTGGAGGGGAAGCATCGTCGTTCCTTCTTCATCCAAAATATCCACGGGGCAGAAAGTCCAACCGTTCTTTTCTAAGGTTTTTCGGTGGACATCCGTTGTATAACGGTCCCCTTCATAATACGTATTGGTTTCAACAATTGTCGCGTTGGGTAGCCGCGTGGCCAGCAAATCCTTCACCCAAGGACGGGGGAGGATATTGGGCCCGCCCGGTTCTCCCGTATGGACCTTAACCGCGACTTTCCCTTTTAAGGAAGCGGCGATTTTGTCGTAGGCTTTTTCTAGTCCTTTCGCGCTTAAATCGCGGGTAAAATAAACAATGGATTCGTTCCCCGTTCTTTCGTCATAAGGAACGTAATGGCTACCGTCTTTAAAATTCATAAGCACTCTCCGTTTGCTATCATCATTCTATTCCCGTCTCCCTTTATGTTAAATATAAAAATTACCGCGATTTTCATTTCTAGTTCGATATTTATCATTATCTAGTTTTTGATACTAGTTCTTACATGAAATAAGTATATAATGAAGAAAAAGGAGGTTGTGATGGAAACCTTGGAAGCTACCTTAAAACCCGAGCAAAAAATCAAATTGCAGCAAAAAGAAGTCTCGGAACGCACAAAGCAATATCGCGACCTAAAGCTCGATTACCTTCGTGACAAAGCCGCCTTAAAAGACCAGGCAAAAAAGGATTTAGAGGAAAGAAAGCAACAATATATCGTAGACAAACTTTCGATTGAGCAACCTTTAAAAGCAGAGAAATACCGTCTCAAAATCCAAAAGAAAAACCGGAACCGAGCTTTAAACGAAGCTCCACGAAGAGGAATTCTAGAAGAAGTCGGCAACGCGACAACTCATGGCGTCGGAGCCATATTGGGGCTAGTATGCCTAGGGTTAATGATTGCCAAGGCTAACGATGCGTGGAGTTTAACTGCCGCGATGATCTACGGGTCTTGTTTCTTTTTGCAGATGCTTTTCTCCTGTCTCTATCATTCCTTCCGCTGCGGCACCAGGGTCAAAAGAATCTTCCGACGCTTCGACTATTCTTCGATTTATCTCGCTATCGGAGGCACCTTCGCTCCGTTATGGCTCATTTACATGCGAACCAAGATGTGGGGAGACGTCGCCTCAATCGCCTTCATCTCCGTCCAATGGGCTTTGATTGCCTTAGGCATCACTTTTGTCGCTGTCTTTGGTCCCGGAAGAGTTCGTTGGCTCCATTTCACTTTGTATTTTGTAATTGGTTGGAGTGCCATTTTGTTCTTCCCTTATTGGATTCGCGGGGACATCCCCTTGCTCATTTGGGAAATCATTGGAGGATCCGTCTATACCCTCGGCATGATTCCCTTCGCCTTGTTAAAGAAGAAACCCGTCGCCCATTTTATTTGGCACTTCTTCGTTTTAGCAGGTGCCATCCTCATGTGGACGGGCCTTTATCTCTACGTTTTCTAAATCGTTTTCCTTCTAGCCACGTCTTTGCCCTCCAGGCGTGGTTTTTTGTTTTCCGTTCCTATGTTTTTTTGCTCCCAATGAAATTCTGCTAAAAAATAATGCGAACTGCTAAAAAAGCGCTAAAATAAAGAACATGATTGACGTGAAGGGGTTGGAACGCGTTTTCGTTAGCGGCAAGCATGTGACCAAAGCCTTAAAAGGGGTTGATTTGAAGTTGCCGAACACTGGGCTCGTTTTCATTATCGGAAAATCCGGAAGCGGCAAATCCACCTTATTAAATCTCATCGCGGGACTTGATAAGCCCACCGCTGGGCAGATTCTTTTCAACGGCAAAGACGTCTGCAAGTTCAACGAGAAGCAATTGGACGAATACCACTATTCCAACATCGGCTTCATCTTTCAAAACTATTGTTTGATTGACGAAATGAGCGTCGAAGCCAATATTGCCATGGGCTTAAAAGAAAAGCCCAAGCATATCAAGCTTCAAATCCAGCAGGCATTGGATGATGTGGCCTTAAGCGGAATTGCCAAAAAACGTGTCAAGCACCTTAGCGGCGGACAAAAGCAGCGCATTGCCATCGCAAGGGCTTTAATCAAAGATCCACCCGTTTTGCTTTGTGATGAGCCTACGGGCAACTTGGACCGTCAATCCTCCGAAGACGTGCTCAAAATTTTAAAAAGGCGTTCGAGAACTTCTCTTGTTTTAGTCGTCTCCCATAACCTGCCTGAAGCCTATCGTTTTGCCGACCGCATCATCACGTTGTCTAAAGGGTTTATCGTAGAAGACCTTTCTTTCCGTCCGGAAAGCCACGTGGATACCGAAACCTTATATTTGTCTAACCCGGATGAAATGACTCCTGAACAAATCGAAGGGGTCAACAAGGCCTTGGCGGAAGGCCGCATCAAACGGATCCAGCCCCGAAAAGAACTTTTTCAGCCTAGTTCCCCCTGTCCCGATGAGCACGGGGAAGAAAAGAAACTGAAGGGCCACTTCTTCATGCCGATACCCACGATGATGAAGACCATCAACCATTCCAAATGGCGAATGGCCCTTTTTCCCATCCTCACGGGCATTTTGCTTTCTTTGTTCTCTTGTCTGTTCTCCCTTTATCGATTTGATGCAAGCGAATACGCTTCGACTGCTTATCGCCAAAGCGAGAAAACGGATTTCATCATGCAAAGAGGGGCGCTAACAAAAAACGGAAAAACCACCGTCAACCGCCTTTTGCCGATCCAAGACGAAGAATGGCAAGTTCTCAACGACGATTACGAGGGCAAATATTACCCCATTTATAAATTCCCCATTTCTCTGCCTTTCGCCGATACCGATCGGCTTGCCATCGATGGGACGGTCAATGCCGCCTATATGTCAAGCGTGTGGGTCAATCAGTCTCAGGGACTTATGATTGTCGACAACGACTTCTTGATGTCCCATTTGAAAGTCGACCAAATCGAATACGTCGCTTTGGCGGAGAAGACCTGCCCTACCGGCATCTACGTCACCGATTATTTTGCCGACGCCATCCTCGTCCAGAAATCCAGCTACAAATCTTATAACGACTTTGTCGGAAAATACGCGCAAATCGGGCGCCTCCGAAACGGAACCGTTTACGTGAACGGGATCATCAAAACCGATTACAAAAATAAAATCAGCGGTCTGCTAGACGAGTTTGGCAAAGGAGAGGAGAATTCCGCCATCTTGCAAAGTCAATACGAAAGCGAGTTGGAATATTTGTCCTACGCCCTCAATTTCGTTTATACCCAAAACAAAGACTTCATGGAGGATTTAAAGTCGGACACCAATACCATGCCCCTGCTTTTTTTGCCCCACGGCTCTTTTTTTTCCTCTGCCACGGGCTGGAAAGCGACAACAACCAGCTGCCAAACAAGCTACAGTTCCCTCCTAAAAAAGGGAGAGATCCTTCTCACGGATAATGTGGCCGCGCAAATATTCAAAGTGGGCGATCATAACGAATTGGCCAACCTCATCCACAAGGGCAACGATGAAGGCGGATTCTCCTTCTCATTGGGGACGGTTTCCCAAAAAAATAGCACCGAGATAGACTATGCCCCGTTCTTGCAAGGATGCAAAATCCGTCTTTATTCCGATTACGACGACGAAACGTTGGCACGCTACTCCATCACTTCGGCTGCGATATCCATCCGCATGAGCAAAGAGGATTATTTGGAATTCCGGTACCGCGAGCTTTTCCCCTATGCCATCGCCTTTGATTCTCCTGACCAGTTTGATTATGTTTCTTCGCTTTTGTCCCCTTACCATTACGCGGCCAAAAGCGTCCTTTATGACGTGATGAGCCAAGTGGCTTCTGGCATTTCCATCTTCTCTCAAGCTTTCCGTATCCTCTCCCTCATTTCCATCTTGGGATCGGCCGTTCTCTTGGTTCTTTTCTCCATCTCCTTGATTCAATCCCAAAAATACAACATCGGGGTATGGAAAGCCCTAGGGTATCGAGGAAGGGATCTATCTTGTTATTTCACGCTGGAAACTTTGTTTTTCACCCTTCTCTCCTCCCTTTGGTTTGGCGCGGGTTACGTCCTTATTTCAAACATGCTGAACCGCGTTTTAACGCAGGCACTATTCCGTTCCAGCCACTCATCCAGCGTCATCCGCATCATTTCCTTCACCTGGCACAATTACTTTATGGGGATTGGCATCGCACTCGGAGTGGTACTCATTCTGGTGTTCGGCTTCTTGCTGATGTTACGAAAAGAAAAAGCCATCGACGTCATCCAAAACAAGGAATGACATCGACGGCCGTTCAGTCGTTTACGGGATTAGAATGCCCAATCTTTATTTTTGCAAAGGGTGTAAGATCCGCCAAAAAGCAAGCCCAACGATGCCGCATAGAACATCGTCTCGGCGAGCTTAGCCCCCGAAAAGCCTCCGCCATTAACGAGGGTAATAATCAAAACGATCACGTAAGACAAAAGGACAAAGGCGCAATAGAGGATGCTGCTCCAGGCAAAAACCAAACCAAGGAGTTTGCTATGGACGAAGAGGAATACGAACCCGCAGGCGATAATCAAGGTAAACAACATTTTCGCAATGCCGGAAATAATCGCGTTGGCTTCCGCATTCCCAAAATTCATGGAATAAGAGCCGACCACGATGAGAATTAGTAGAGACGGAGCAATCGATTTGATGGTCCCTTGGCAATTTTGAGCCCCGAACAAGAAATAGAAATAAAAGCCAATTAAAACGACAAGAACGAAAATCTCTGCGATGAATTTCATGAGAGAGGTGATGTCGTTTCCTAAGCTAGGAACCCCTTCAGAAAGAAGGTAGTAAATGACCAACAAAATCCCCGAGATCAGAAACAGGGCATGGGCCAACGAATATTTGTGCGTCGTCGTATTTGCCATAATAAATCTCCTTTAAGCGCGGTTGATTTTATCGCTATTTAGGGGCCTATGGCACGTAAAATTACTTCAATAAATCGATAATTTTTTCGCGGAATTCAAGAAGCCAAACATCCCTGAGGGGATAATCGGTGAAATTGTCTTTCACTCCTTCTTTTTCCAGCAAGTCCAAGACGAACGATTTTAATGTAGAGGACGTTCCCTTTTTCCAAACGGGTTGAGCCTTGAGAAAAAAACTACGGGAAGAGTCGCAAGGGGAAGGGAAGGAATTCATACAAGGATATTCTATTTTTTCATTGAAAAAGGAACTATCGAATAAAAAACGCTTTTTTGCATTTTTTTGACCTGAAAGACATTCGCAAGATTTCTTGTTGGCTGCCCCCCTCCTATTCGATGAAATCGAGTTGGGGTAAAATAGACGGACTTATGGAAATCGCAAACTATTTATCATCGAAACTTCACCTGAACCTTACCCACGTACACGCCGTTTTACGCCTCTTATCCGAAGGATCCACCATCCCCTTCATCGCCCGCTATAAAAAAGAAGAAACCGGCAACATGTCCGACATCACCCTTCGCGAGTTGGAAGAAGAAAAATCCAAATTCGAAAAACTGGAAGAACGAAAGAAAACCGTCCTTGCTAGCATCGAAGAACAAGGAAAATTGACCCCAGAACTAAAAGAGCAAATTGTTAGCTGCGAGGTTTTATCCACCCTTGAAGTCCTTTATCGTCCTTATAAGCCCAAACGCAAAACACGGGGAAGCATGGCTAAAGAAAAAGGTCTAGAGCCTCTTGCTGACTTTATCCTTGCCCAAAAAGGAAACGAAGCATCTTTGTCCAAAGAGGCGGATAAATATCTAAACGAAGCCAAAGGGGTCAAAAACATAGAAGAGGCTTTACAAGGCGCCAAAGATATTCTTGCAGAGCGCTATAGCGATAACCCCGACTTCTTTCTCTTTGCGAAATCTTATGTTCTAAAATCCGGTCGCATCGAATCCAAGCAAACCAAAGAAGACACGGAAGGAAAATACCTGAATTACAACCATTTCGTCACTCCGCTTTCCCGTATCAAACCCTATCAAACCTTGGCTTTAAGCCGTGGGAAAAAGGAAAAGAAACTCACTTGGGGATTGGATTACGACAATCTAACCATTGAAAACCACATGGCCCGCGAAATCCTCGTCCGTAATAGCCCTTTCGAAGTCTTGATTCGCGAAACAATCGCGGATAGCTATAAACGCTTGCTAGGTCCCTCCGTCGAAAACGAAATCGAAAATGATCTTTTCGAGAAAGCGGAAGATTCTTCCTTGAAGCTTTTCTCCACGAATTTAAAGCAACTTCTTTTGGAATCTCCGTTGAAGGGAAAACGGATATTAGGCTTTGATCCTGGATATCGAAACGGCTGCAAATTGGCCTTAATCGATGAGACGGGGGGCGTCCTTTCTTCCTGCATCATCTATCCAACCGTTGGAAAAGAAAAGGATGCCGAAGCCAAACTCTTATCCCTTTACCGTCAATTTGCCTTTGACGCGATTGCTCTTGGAAACGGAACCGCGGGAAGAGAAAGCGAAGCCTTTTTACGGCGTTTCCTAGCCTCCAACCATCTAGACAAAGTAACCATCACCATCGTCAACGAAGCCGGGGCTTCCGTTTATAGTGCTTCTCCCCTTGCCATCAAGGAATTCCCCAACATGGATATCGAAGAACGTTCCGCGGTATCTTTGGCTAGGCGTCTTCTCGACCCCATGGCCGAACTCGTTAAAATCCCTCCCGAGTCCATTGGGGTTGGGCAATATCAACACGATATGGATCAAGCCCGTTTAAAGCAGACCCTATCGGATACGACGATCGATGCGGTCAATGAAGTTGGGGTCTGGGTGAATACGGCTTCTGCTTCTCTTCTTCAATATGTCTCAGGATTAAGTGCTAAAGTGGCCGCTTCCATCGTGGATTATCGAGAAGAACATGGTCCCTTCTCTTGCCGTCAGGACCTTCTAAAAGTTAAAGGCCTTGGGGCAAAAGCCTTTGAAAGCGCAGCAGGATTCCTTCGAATCGAAAACGATAACCCCTTAGAACGCACCGCGGTTCACCCCAAGGATTACAAGGCTACTGGGGTGCTGCTTTCTAAATTGGGACTGTCTTTAAAAGACATTGGAACTCCTAAGGCGACGGAGATTTTGAAAGAAACCAAAAATTACGATGCATTAGCCCAAGAAATCGGAATCGGTTCCTACACCTTGAAAGACATCATCGACGAGCTTCAAAAGCCAGGCCGCGACCCGCGAGAAAAAGTCGTCACCGCCCAACTCGACAACAATGTGCGAGATATCAAAGATCTCAAAGTCGGCATGACATTAAGCGGAACGGTAAGAAATCTTTCCGATTTTGGCGCGTTCGTGGATATCGGGGTTCATCAGGATGGGCTTGTCCATATTTCCGAAATCGCGAACCGCTTCATTCGTCATCCTAGCGAAGCCTTATCCATGGGCCAAATCGTTAAGGTCAAAGTCATTGCCTTGGATTTACCAAGAAAACGAATTTCTCTGTCCATCAAGCAAGTGGAGCAAAACGAAGGGGGACGTGTATGAGTTTTATCGATAGTGAGCATACCGAAACCTGCATCACAGATGCTAGTTTTGATGCTTTGGAAACCGTATTAAAGCGAAACGGATACCAAGTAATTCGTACCCGATTGCAAATCAGTGCCACCCACGGAGGGACATGGTCCACGAACGGCAAAATCTCTTCCATCACCATTATCGAACGAGACGGCCTTCGTTATTGCGAAGACAAAGAAACCGCGAAAGGGTACCTTTGTTCTCCTAACACCGGGGTTCTTGCTAAGCTTGTTCAGGAAGCGGAAGCCACAAAGTCCTGATAGGCTTTATTTCTTTTGGTCTTCTTCTTTTGGCCGATATAGCCCAGCCCCATAGAATTCAGGGAATTCCTCTTGGTTGATGTATTTATCAAACAGGGAAAAGGAAATGGAATAAAGCAAAAGGAGATACAAAGGCAGAACCAAAACGCATAAGACCATCTGAACAATGGCCACGATAAAAGGCAAAGTCTCCAAATAATGGAGTCCCGTGAAAATCGTGGCAATGCCAAGGCTCATCAAAAGGTATTTCCACCAAAAAGGGAAATAGAGTTTAATCGCATTAGAAATCGCGTGAAATACGTTGCATTCATAAACGGAAGAGAAAATGGATGCCAACGTAAAAACCGGAATCACAATCAAAATCAGCAAGATATAGCAGGGGATGCCAAGAAGATATTCCATAAAGAAAGCATTCACAAATCGGCATAAGCCTAAAAGGATCGAAAAGAAAAATAAGAGGAGACAGGTATTCAAATAGTTCTGTTTCACCCCGCATTTAAAGTCATCCCAGAATAAAATCGGCTCCCCAGAAACCAAGGATTTTAGGATGCGGTTCACCCCTGCGATGGCAAGAGAAGCCACAAAGGTAAAAGCCACTTCGATGATCGACCCATAAATCATCAAAGCATTCATCGACGCTTGATAATCTGCCTTGTTCATTTCTCCCGATAAATATTTTTGGTAGAACCCGACTTCGAATTGATTTTGGAAATAAACCGTCAAAATCAAAGGAAGGCAGCATAATAGGAGCCACAGCCCCGAAAGCAATAAAGTCGAGAACTGGTTCTTAAGGATGAAAAAATATTGGTCTTTCCTTGTTTGGGGAAGCTGGGTCGGCAAGAAATCCGAAGAAGCCGCTTTATTCTTTCGCTTTTTCATCGTCTGCCGCCCTCATCTCGCACACAAAATGATTGATGGAAGCCCGAATGGATTTCGGGGTTCCTTTTTCGATGAACTTCCCTTGATCCATCACATAGATTTGATCCGCAACTTCCATCGCTTCTTGATAAGAATGGGTGACATAAAGAATCGTCAAATGCCATTCCCGGTTTAATTCTTTGATAAAGTCGAGCACGTCTTTTTTTGACAGTTTATCCAGATGGGAAACCGGCTCATCCATCAAGACCACCTCAGGTTCCCCAACAAGTTCCCGAGCTAGCAAGGCCCTTTGTTGCTGTCCCCAGGACAAGTACTTGGGCTTTACATTCAAGCAATGGGCAATCCCGAATCGTTCGGCGATGTCTCTTGCCCTTTTATAGATTTCATCGCGGGACATCTTCTTATTTTTTAAGGGAAAGATGATGTTTTCAAAAATCGTCCAATGGGGATAAAGGCTTACGTCTTGGTTGATGTAAGCCATATTTCGTTGATAGGTGGGGATTTTATAGATGTCTTTATCGTCGAAAAAGATGTCCCCATCGTATTCCATTAAGCCAAGAATCGATTTTAAAAGAGTGGTCTTGCCGCATCCGGAAGGCCCCATAATGACGCTGATTTTGCCAGAAGGAAAATGCTCCGTCATGTCTTCGATGACTAGATTTTCTTTCTTTCCCTTCCCGTAATAGCAATAAAGCTCTTTTAGCTCGATATTCGGCATATTTATTTCATCGAAATCTTATAAAGGCGCGTGCCAAAATCAAGCATCAAACGCTTCCAATTGCCACCGCTCCCCCATTCATAATAAAGGCGAACTCCCGCATTCATCAGGGATTCGCCGCTAAGATCGCAAACTTGCTTTTCGCTCTTTAAGGGCGTTAAGTCTTTTAGTTCGTCTTCGAGGTTCTTTCCTTCGACTTTCTTCGTAGAAGGGATGCGTTTTCTATCGATATATTCAAAATCGAAATTCTGCTGCCTTTCTTCGAAGTGGTACATGGCCTTAGGATCCAATCCTACGGGTTTAGCCACCACTTGGGGGGCATTAAGTTCAAACAAGGGATTCCCCAAGAAATAAACGGCTTCTTTTTGGTCGGGGGAAACAATCACGTATTGTTGGGGATTCTCGCTATAGAAAGAAGAAAGGAGGTAATAATCTCCGTAGGCCAAAAGATGGCGGTTCTTCTTATACCAAGCAATTTGTTCCATCATGCTCAACGTATCCACCGCGGTCAATTTATTAGGATCGAGTTCATAGCCAAAGGCCCCGATGCAAGCCACGTTGAAGCGGTCCTCGATTTGAGACGAGCGAAGCGTTTGGAGGTTCGGGCAGGCCGAAACATGGGCCCCGATCGTCGACTGGGGATACCCCATGAGCGTCCCTTCTTGAATCCGCATCCGTTCATGCGGCTCCGTGTTGTCGCTACACCAGAAGGAAGGCATAAAGCAAAGCATGCCTAAATCGACGCGGTTTCCTCCCCCGGCACAGGATTCAAACAAAACTTTCGGGAAGCGCTTGGTAATCGCGTCTAGGAGGCGATATAGTCCCAGGATATAACGATGCGGCGTCTCGCCTTGATTGGTGGTAGCAGGGGACAAATAATCGGAGAAGACGCGGTTGCAGTCCCATTTGATAAAGTCCGCCTTCGATTCGGCGATGCTATCTCCAATCACGGAAATCAAATAATCCACAACTTCGGGATTGGCCAAATCCAAAATGAGCTGATGACGGCTTTCCACCACTTCGTAATCTGGATGGGTTAAGGCAAATTCGGGATGGGCTTGATAAAGATTGCTATCCCTGCTCACCATTTCAGGTTCGTACCATAAGCCGAATAACATCCCCATTTCATGGATTTTATCCGCGAGTCCGCCGACCCCATGGGGTAGTTTTTCTTTGTTGGCAAACCAGTCGCCCAAGGAACTATTGTCCCCATTTCTGTTTCCAAACCATCCATCGTCTAAAACAAAAGCTTCGCATCCAAGTTCTTGGCCACGCTTGGCTAGAGCAAGGAGTTTTTCTTCGTTGAAGGTAAAATGCAACGCTTCCCAGTCGTTAATGAGCACGGGATGGTCTTTATATTGCCAATACCCACGGACGATATGTTCGCGGATAAAACGGTGATATTCATGGGTTAAACCATTTTCCCCACAGGGCGAATAGCATAACGTCGCTTCCGGGGTAAAAAAGGCATCTCCAGAAGAAAGATTCCAAGCAAAGGAATCGTCGTTGATACCCTGCAAGAAACGGACCCCGTGGAGGTTATTACGTTCCAAATATTCCACGTGGTTTCCCGAATAAATCAAATTGAAGCCATAGCAGTCCCCGTATTTCAAACTACAGTCTGGTTTTTCTAGCATGACGAAAGGATTGTGATAGGCGCTGGAGAACCCGCATTTAGAATCGATTTTAGTCACACCATGTTGCAAGGTACGGGCATGCACCGTTCTTTCTTTGGCCCAAGTGCCATCTAAAGTCTTTAAAACGAACTCATCTTCATGGAAGTCGATTTGGCTCGACAAGATGCGGCGAATCACGATTCCCTTATCGGAAAGATTATGGAGAGAGGCACTACGGGTCATCACGTCCGTTCCTGGATAGGTCGAATAATAAAGACGAAGTTCTAAGTTTTTAACCGAATCTTTTAGCCGAATCATCAAGGTTTCTTCTTTATGATTCGCGGAGGGCAACCCCGGGATTTCAAAGGAAGAAAGGATTTCATAACCCTCATAAAGGAAATTGGAAATGAGGTCCCCGTTGCAATCGAGTTGAACCATGACTTCCCGGTTATCCCCGCGTCCTTTGATGGAGGTTTCTAGACTCGCATGATCCGGGCGCATGGAATATCCTTCCGTTTTCATTTCTACCCCATATCCAAACCCTTGCACTTCCTCCATAAATTCATAGGAGGATTCTTTGGGGATACGCGTCCCGTAATAGATATGTTCCAAAACGTTGAGGGGGTTCACCTTAAAGAGGTACGTACTATGTTCCGTATCGATTTTGAAATAACGGTCCTGGATTGAAATCATCATTCAAGCCCTTTCTTTTTGTTGGCATTATTTTGCTACCCTTTTGACAAGAATCCTATGGAGAAGATCACGGAAGGCAATTTTTGATAACAATTAGCAAAAACCCCTCTTATCAAGAGGAGTCTAGGCGATAGAAATCAAATTAAGCTTGATGGATCGTCACGCCATCTAACTGTGATTGATCCGAACCGATGAAGGCAAGAGACTTGCAATAGATGTTCACGTTGAAGAAGGTGGAGTTCGGGATTTGTTTTCCAAAGATGGAAGCCAATTCGAACCCTTCCGCATGGATGGTCATATTGCGGACCGTGTTGAAGGTGAAGACTTCGGTGCAGAATAATCCCGAGGAATCGAGTTTGCCTCCGCTTGCCCGAGAATCGGAAGTAATGGAATCGGAAGCCAAATTGACGGTGATGTTGTCTAGAGTCGCCCCCGAGATGAAACGCCCAAGAATCATTTCGCCACGATTGTCGTTTTTATCATCGACTTTGACGTGATAATGGACATTATCAAGCGTCAAATTACGGATGACCGCCCCTTCTCCGACGACGAGGAAGAAGCCAAACATCGTACTCCGGTAATTCTTGATCGCGTGGCCGTCTCCATCAAAGATGCCGCGGAAGCCATAGGCGTAATTCACGGTGCCTAAGCTGGCATACTGTGCCGTGGCATTCGCTCCGTTGGCATCCAAGTCGTTCTTAAGGATGTACTGGCCGTAAATCACGTCTTTGGCGTACTTCTGAACGAAATATTCGCCCATTTGAGCATAGGTGGAAATATATTTGGTCACGAAATCCATCGAGAAGGTGTAGGTGTCGAGGTATTCGGCGGCGGAAAGAGACAACGTGACGGATTGCTTGCCGTAATTGGCAATCGTGAAGATAGAAGCCGGCAACGTCACTTCTTTCGTCGTGGAGTTGTAGGTGACCTTCGAAGCGTCAAAGGGAATGTCTTTGCCCGCGACAACAATCTTTTCCACTTCCGTATAAGCACCTTGAACCGGGAGTTTGAAGGTTTTCGTGGCAGTGGGGCTCGGGGTATAAACCCGCGACGAGTTCGTGGAATTGACGCTCATGTCCAGGTCAAAACGGTTATCGAGCAAATCGAAGTCGATGTGATTTAAGGTCGGTTTGATGATTTCGACGTTGACGACGATATTCTCTCCGCCCGTAGAAAGGGTGAAGAACGTCTTGCCCATTTTGTGAGGGGCAAGCAATTTGCCGTTTAAAGACAAAACCGAAGGATCGTCGAAGGCGATATTCAACTGGCTGAACGGAACTTCCACCCCGCCTTTTAAAACGACGATATCGTTTTCGAGGTTAATGGGGTTTGCCGAATATCGGTACATCGAAATCGTGTAATGCGGGCCAAGATTGTCATAAATCATGTTCCTGCCGCAAACGACGAGGCCATTATTGTCTTTCACCGAAACGTTAAGAGACTTGGAAAGGGTAAATCCCGCGAATTCGGTATAAATCGTAAAGGCCTGGGTGCCGATTTCCTTGCCGGTAATCTGCAAGGAGGTACCCTTCACCGCGATATCGGCAACGTTTCCTTCTCCTTCTTTAGTCACTTTGATTTCGTGTTCATAGCTATTCACGTCAATCGAGCGATAAGAAAGGGAGGTATCGAATTCATAGGTGGCACCCCGGTAAACGGAGATATCTGAATTCTCAATCGTAAAGAAGGGGACCGTCGCGTCTTTAGCCACAATGACGGTGACGTTATAAGTCCATTCCGTCGAAGCGAAAACCGCGAGGGTTTTTCCTTCTTGGAGGCCCGTCTGGAAGACGCCGTTTTCATAGGTAACGATGGAAGAATTCTCAATCGTCACGTGGAAAGAGAGGCTGGAATCAGGGGTATATTCTTTCGTTTCGAATAACCCCATGTAGACGGTGGCTTCTCTGACGGTCGTTTCCGGTTCATAAGGAACGGGCTGCGGGCCAGTAGACTCACCACAGGAGGTTAGACCCATGGCAAAGAGCGAGAGGGCCAAAACCGTTAATTTACTGCTTTTCTTCATGTTGACCTCCAATTAGATACCCCAAGTCGCATAGACGGAGTCGATGAAATAGTGTTCCATGTGCTCGACCATGCCGATCGATTCCGCATCCTTACGGAAGGCTAGCCGCATTTGACGGAGTTCTTCCGGGGCATAGGTTCCGCCATGTAAATTACAAAGCGCAAAGCGGGGGAACATGGTTTCGATGAGGATGTGTTTGCTTAACGTTGTATAAAGGGAGCTATCCGTCGTTTTGTATTTTTCGATGGTTTTATACGCTTCCTCCATCTTGTCGACCCAGTTCACGAGCATCTGCTTCGGCCAATATTCGGCTTTGCTGCCGATTTCTTGGTAAACGCCTCCGCCAAGTCCATAGACTTCGGGTTTGCTTTCCAAATAAGTTTCCCATCCGGTCAATTCTTCGAAATATTCCCGCATGATGGGGGCAGCGTCTTTAAAGTAATTCGTGAAGAATTTCTCGCTGTAATCCGTGTAATTCGCGTTGACGTCGAACTGGGCTTTGCTATTCAAATATTCTTTGAGTTTGCCAAAGCAAGTGACGTTCGCGTTATAACGTTGCCCTTCGTTATACATAACGGAGGCGCCTTTGGATTTGACGAAGCGGTAATTCTTCATCATCGTCGCATAGGTGTTATACGGATAGATGTAATGGTGATAATCCGTTTCATAAAGCCATGCGGTGATGTGATCCGCGTAATGGCTCCAGGTTTCAAACGTATCCGCGTACATCGCGTTTTCTTTGTCATAGAACGTTTTGGTGTAATTCGCGTGAAGGGGGGCGATCATGACGGAGACGTCTGGGTTGCACTTTAAAGTCGGGTCTTCTTCTACCGAAACCGTCGGGGCTTGGAGGGAAGAAAGGTAAGCGAAGAATTGAAGGTGGATCGTGCGCTTTTCGCTATGAGTCTTTTCCGCTTCTTCTTGTAGATACGCCTGGAGTTTATCGTCAAGGCGGTTGATGAAGCGAATGACCGCGCCCGAAATCGTCCCGCCATCTTTTTCGATGGAAGCTTTGCAGGCATCGCATTGGCAGCAGTTGCCCACATCGTTATCCGTGAAATTGAGCATCTCGGAATCCGTTTTGTATTCCACGGATTTTTTGACGGTTTCAAAAGCTGTATCGACCATTAAATCGAGGGATTCCTTATCCCCGTGGGCGGTATAGCAAAGCTGTTCGCGTCCATCGGAGAACCATTCGGGATGGTACATCTCCGTATTGGAGGCGTCGCAATGCAAATCCGGATCCAAGAAATTGAAGACGTTATGGACCGTCTTCGGTGTGGCTTTGGGATTTTCCGTCGCCGGAACGATATAGGAATAAAGGGTCGAGAAGCCTAAACCGTATTTGGTCTTTTCGGTGAAGTTGTTGATCGGGTGGGCCCAGTCGAAGTCGGGGCGTTCCTTGATTTCCATATCCGGCATCACGGACCCATCTCTTTCATAGATGACCGTATCTTCGGAAATCATGTCGTAACCCACCACGTGACGTAAGAAGGTTAGGGCTCCTTGCTGATATCCGGAAAGGCGGTGGGCCATGAGGAAGACGTTATTCCCGTAGCTTGAAATATAATATCCCGCGATACCAAGGGTCTTGTAATCGGGCATGGTTTTGCCCGCATCGTCAAAGAGGTCGCTGCTTCCCACGATGATATAGTGGTCGGCACGGGAGATGTCCTCATCGAATTGGCTGATATCAAGGGAAGTCATCATCGCTCCCGTCGCGTTGTAGACGTTAGAAACGATATAGGCCGCGGCCTGGGCAGCTCCTTTTTGCTTGCTATCGTAGATGACTTGATATTCCGTCGAGCCATCTTTGACGAATTCGCGGTTCCCATAACGGACCGAGACATCGTGAAGGGTGCCTGTCGTTAATAAAGGATAGCCCTCATCATCATAGGCGACGACTTTTTGGGACGGTCCCGAGCAAGAAGCGAGGGTGAGCAGCGAGAGTCCGAGAATCTTTTGGAATGTTCTTTTCATTTTCTTTCCTCCTTAGGCTTTCGTAACCACGGTTTCAAAAGACTTGGAAACGATGTTCCCCGCTTCATCCATCACGCGGATCATGAAGCGATAGGTTCCTTCTTCTTGGAAGGTATAGGCCGTATAGGATTCATCGAGATAACGATAGTCTCCTCGCGGAGTAAGCATCACGCGTTGGATGATGAGGTTTTCCGTTTTGGTGATGTTGTCGCTAGCGGTGAATTCGGGGAGAAGAATGGTTTCCCCAACCTTGGCTTCTTTCTTCATGCCCGTAGAGAATTCAACGACCGGGGCAACGTCATCATAGACGCTAACATAGTAGCTGATCGTTAATTCCGAACCATTGGAGAGGAAACGAGAATCTTCAATCGTGGTCAAGGTGAAGTAATATTGGCCGTATTCTTCGAGGGAAATGTCGTACCCCTTCGTTGGATCGGCTTTTTGGAGAAGGGTTCCATCCAATGCTTTCACAGGCTGTCCGCTCGGAGAGAGGACATCCAAGGTGAAGACAGTATTAGGAGAGAGAACGTCGAAGGAATAGGCGGGATCGATATGGTAGGTCGTATGGATATTTCGGGTTCCGCCGTAATTATCATCCATTTGGACGACCGGGCTCACGCGGTCTCTGGCGGTTCTAGAAGAGAAGCCGCATTGGCAGAAATTCACGAAATGGAGGTTCGCGCCAACCGGGCAATTTTCGAATTCGAGGCTCATGTATCCTTTTAAGGATTCAAAGCCTTGGAACGCGTCTCCGCTTGCAAAGGCCTTAACTGGGAGAGCAATGTCGCCACAAGTGAAGGAGCCGTTTTTATAGCCAAGAACGTAGTTGTTATTTCCCACGTTGATGTCGTTATTCACTAGCACGCTCTTCGTTCCATTCACCTCAAAGGTGGTCACGTCGTTATTTAAGGCGATACGGGCTTCGATTTGGTTCTCGTCGTTAGCAAAATCGGTGATGCGAACCACGATTCCGCTATGATTGGCAAATCCAAGCAACGCTTTGATATCAAGGCTAAAGGAATCCAAATAGAACGGGGTGACAAAATCGAATTTGGCTTCTTCTTTCGTCGTCGTTAGAAGCATGCCATCATCGGGGGTAAGTTCCTTTTTGATGCCATCGCTCATCAAATAATTGGTCAAATTGATGGAACGGGCGCTACTTTCGGTGCCCATGTTCTTCATCACGACGATTTCATCGCTTTGAAGGACTTCGTCCCCGCATTTGGCCTTAATGGTCACCTTATCTTTATTATGGATAATGACGGGGCAGAAATCCTCGTTGGCATAGGTCTTGGTTCCGTTAGAATCCGTTACTTCCAAGGTCAGTTGCTTTTCCGTCAACGCGCCGTTTTCATAATAGAAAACCTTTTCGGTGGGGAATTCGTAATAGCCACCAGAAACCAGATACTTCGGATAATGGATTTTCTTCTCTAAAATCGGCTTTTTGCTATCCACGACTCGAATATCAAACCCTTTTTCACTCACTTGGCCGATCATGTCGGTCACGCGGTACATCACTTTATAGGTTTTGAGTTCGGTGATGCGGAATCCATTTCCTTCGATGGGGAAACGCTTCCCATCTACTTCGTAATAGGCTTCCACGGTCTTCTCGCCGACTCCGCCGCGAGTAGCGATCTTCTTATTCACGGAAAAGAAATCACCCACCGCGATATGGTCCTCATGGGCAGGCATATCAAAATCTGGCTTATCCATGTTTTTGAATACGCTGATGGTATGGAGGCTTTCCGCTTTGTTGCCCGCTTTATCGTAAGAGGTATAGCAAATCGTATAGGTACCTTCTTTATCCATATAGAATTTGCCGTCTTTGATTTTGACGCTCGTGCGGTCGGAAGAGAAATAGTTGTAGAACACTTCCGTCTTCACCGGGCAGTCCAAGGAGACTTGGTCATAGGCTTTGGCCGTAGGGACTGGGTAATAATAACCAACCGCTCCGTTAGGCAACGAATCGAAATCGGTATCGATGCTGATTTCTGGTTCTTCCGAATCGGTGAAGGAATTGTCCGCCATTTGCTTCGCGGAGACCCCAGCTACTTCGCTGATGACGAAATTCGCGGTCGATCCGCTATAGCTTTCCGCGTAAATGGACAAAAACGCGCGGTTACTCGTAAATCCTGTCCAGGCCGTTTCCACTTGAGTCGGAACTTCATCCAAATCCAAAACGGTGTCGAGGGTTTGGCCTTTGCCAAATCCCGTTCCATAAACCACTTTGTTCGCATAATTGAATCCGAAAACGAATTGGGCTTCATCAATGGTGTCTTTGTAGCCGTTTTTATCTTTCATGTAGCCATCGAAGACCACGCCGGACCACAAGCCGTATTTATCGTTGGTATGAAGGCCCTGAGTTTGATGGATACCAGCAAAATAAGGCTGGGCATCGCTGCGGGCCATCGCGGAGGAAGAGTGGGTGGTTCTGCCATCTCCGCCGGTTTCTACGTGAGAGTAATAACAAAGAATGACGAATTTGTTCGGATCATCCGCATCCGTCAATTTGATGAACAATTGGTTAAAGTCCACGGACCCCTTGCTTAACGGAGCAATATACCCCTTCACCAAGGCGGTCGTGTCATTCATCTCATCCAAATAAATGGGTTTGGTGAAATTTAAGGTATCCCCCATGCCGAGTTTGACATACATCCCCGCGGTTCCCGCGGCTCCTAATTCCTTGGATTGCTCCGCGGTGATGTATTCGATGGAGGATTTTTCGCGGTTCCCGACGCGCATCTGAGGAAATCCCACCTTAATTTGCTTGGTGATGTTATGGATTTCCCCATTCACAAGCACGGAATATTCAAAGGTATGAACCCCGGCTTGGTCCAAAAACAAAGTCGAATCGGCGCTTTGGGTGCCATCGGGGAAAGTCACGATGACACTCGCGGGATAAGAAACGCCATTGAGCTCATAACTCATCTTGGGGACTTGGTAAGAGGTGCCAAAACTGGGATCGCCTTCTTGAAAATCGCTCCAACCAGCTGCCCTTAAAACATCCTGTTGAAACGAGGCTTGGAAGCGCGGAGAGAGATCGGCGACCATTCCTACTCCTGCTAGGAGGAGAACGGCGGATAGAAACAGGTTCTTCGCTTTCATATGTTGATATCCTTTCAATTAACCTTTGATGCCACCCATGGTTAAGCTACCCATGAAGCGATCCTTGAAGATTGCAAATAGCGTAACCACCGGGAGGGAGGAGAGAATGACCATGTTGAAGGCATAGACGCCGGTTTTGAGTTTGGTGTCCCCGGGGACGCCGGTACCGGCAATGAGTTGCCATAGCACATAGCCAAGAGTTGGTTTATCGAGTAAATAAACCATTGGGGTCTGGTAGTCGTTCCAGAACGTGACGAAGTTGATGAGGACGATGGTTAAGAAAACGTTACGGACAAGGGGGAAGCCAATCCGGAAGAGGATCTGCCAATTATTCGCTCCATCGATTTTTGCCGCTTCGAAGTAGCCATCCGGCATGCTCTTGAACGAAGCGTACATCACAAAGAAATAAAGGCCGAGCATGTTGGCTTTAAGCATAATGACGCCCGCCATGTTGTTGACAAGACCCAGGGCGTAAGCTAGCTTCAATTCCGAGGGAAGAGAGCCAACAATCGGAATCATCATGGCAACTAGCACAGCCGTATAGACGATTTTGCTCGTTTTGAATTCAAACCTCGCGCAGGCATAAGCCGCAAGGCAGGGGACGAGGGTTTTGACGAAGGCCGAACCCACGGAATAAATCAAGGAGTTCAAAACGACGTTGAGGAGGGTGGATTCGCCGCCACTGCTTTTGGAGATGTGGACCAATTTAAAGATTTCGAACAAATTGAAATAGAATTTCTTGTTCGTCATCATCAAATAGGTGCCGCTGAAATCCGCACGTTCCGGAGAACGGGTGGAAACGAAGAGGGCGTAGGCCAATAAGCCAAAGAGAATGGTCGTGTAGAGAAGTAAAATGACCATGATGATGATGGGGAACACGGTCAATTTGTTGCTGCGCATCCGATCTTTTTTACGTACTAATTTATGCATCAATCAGTCCTCCCTTGGGCCGAAGCGCTCCAGCAAATATTTGACCCCGAAAACAAGGGGAATCGTGATGAAGGTGCAAATTAAGCCGAATGCCGCCATTTGATGGAAGGCTTCCGCTTGGTAATTGCCCTGAACCGCATATTGTTGAATGTTGTTATAGATGACATATCCTGCAGGACCAGGGCCAAGGTTATTGAGATTCGAGCCAAAGAAAGTGAATAACGAATATTGGTTCACGAACATCGTGGCGATTCCCGTGACAATGAAGGTCGACAAAGTAGGAAAGGTAAGGGGGAGGGAGATGCTGAAGAATTCCCGGATGTGGCTCACTCCATCGAGCTGAGCCGCCTCATAGATATCGGTAGGAATCTCACTCATCTTATTCGAATAGATAAGGGTCGTCGTCCCGAAGTTGATGAAGGCATCGAAAAGAATAATCGTGATATAGGTGGTCTTTCGATCGGTGGCCAAAATATTGATGACCTTATCCGCGGGTAAATGTTCATGGGCAAAATAAAGGATTTCCAGGTCATTGAAATATTTGAAGAGAATGATCATGACCGTCGCGGAAAGAATCGAAGGCAAGAACAAGACGAATCGATAGAATTTGCTCCCTACAAAGCGTCTAGAAATGTAATAGGCGAAAAGGAGAGACAAAGGAATCGATAAGACGGCGCTGCAGAGATAGAGAATCACCGCAATCCCCATGGATTCCAGGTAGATATAGCTTCCGCCTTCTTGTTGGAAACATTGGGCGAAGTAATAGAAGAATCCGCCATTGGGGTTGGCGTCCGCCCCGTAGTTGAAGGCGAGAAGGATCGAATTGAAATTAACGAAAAGATAGAAGACGCAAAACTGAAGGACAGGCCAGGCAAGAAGGATTAAGTGGAAAGCCAAATCCTTCTTGCGGTCTGGAGTACTCTTATGCTTTCGGCGCATTATTTCATCCCGGCCCAAACGGTGTCTTTGTAATATTTATACATCTTGGCTTGATATTGCCCCGCGGTCAGGCCTTTGTCGTTGATGAAATCATCTTGCGGGAAATATTTGGCCGAGGAGGTCGCGTATCTTCTGGAAGAAAGCTGCTGTCCAAGTCCATTGGTATATTGGGTGGTGCGGCTTTCTGGGATGATGACTTCGCTATGATGGAAGTGTTCCCAATAATTCTTACCGAAGTTGCTCATTTCCGCTTTATCCGCGTCGGTGATGTCGTATTGGAAATACTTGATCGCGTTGGTGGTGCGAGTGAATTCGCGGTAGGCTTCGTCGGTATTCATGTATTGGAGGAAGTCGCCGGCGAGTTTCCGTTTGGAATCATGGAGCCCCTTTTTAAGGAAGACCAAGGATCCGAGGGCACCAAGCGAAGTTTGCTTGGTGTTGGAATGCTCATCCGCGCGGGGGAGGGGCATCCAGCCAAAGTCCAACTGGCTCTTTTCGCTTTCGGCAAGAGAAGAGATGACTTCGCTGGCTTCCGATTCCCACCAATCGCCTTCCACGATCATCGCGATGGATTTGTTCTTCTGCTCCTGGTGAGCATTTAAACGTCCAAATTGAGAATTGATGAAGAAGTTTTGGGCATCAAGGTGGTTCGTGCTGTCGGTGACCAAATTGCAAAGCCATTTGTCTTTATTGGTGACCACGGTGCGGACAAAGTTCAAGGCGTGGTATTTGCCGGCCATACGTTGGACTTCATATCCGTCGTATTTGTTATCAACGCGATTAGGATGAACCGTCACTTCTTCCGTAACGGGCGAGCCGTCGGAATTTAGCACAACATCCGTGCCTTTCTCATTGAATTTCACGCAGGTGATCTTGCCATCCATCGTGTAATTCACTTTGTTTTGGCTGGGTCCATCATAGAAAGCGGAAAGGGAATTGAGCAACATGCCAAAGTAATCTTTCGCGTTGCCTTCGCCTCTCCAAACAAAGGGAATCTGCTTTCCTTCATAGATATAATTCACGAGTTCGAAGAATTCGGCATAGGTCGTGGGAAGGCCATCGTCCGATGTGCCGTATTTCCCATCGGGTCCCGCGCTCTTTTTCTCATTGGCGTCGGCGATGAAGCGGAGTTCATTACCCGGGGCTTCGCTTTCATAGCCATCGGCAAAATAGAAATTGTATTTATTGAAGACGGTTTTGTTATAAACGATGCCGAAATTGGAAACGTAATGGGGAACCGCATAATAATGGCTTTGTCCCTTGTCATCCATGATATTCATGAAATTAGCAACCCCATCATAGATTTTGCTCTCGATGGTTTTGTCTTTTTCATAGGGGTTCGTGCCCGTGACGAAATCCGTGATGTCTTCAAAGGCATCATCGCTGATGCAATTGAGGTAATTGAGCCCTTCGAAGAAATAAAGCTCGCTTTGGTTGTTCTTGATTTCCGCGGTGGACGGGGTCTTCTTTTGATCCGCAATCACGATTTGAACACCGGTTTTCCCGGATTCAAAGGAATCGTTCGCGTGGAGTTTTTCATAGCGTTCCTTGGCGGAGTAAAGCCATTTATTGCCATAGCCACCTTGATAGCATTTCACGTAAAGCTGGGTTTTGTTCTTATCAATCGAACTGTCACCGCAGCTGGCTAATCCACCAGCAACACCCGTCAACGCGATTGCGGCGAGAAGGGTCGTTTTCTTGTTCAACTTATACTTCATATATAAGTCCTCCTTTAATTACCTAAAAAGGCATAGTGATTGGTTTTAAAAAAGTCTAAAGCAAGCGCTTTCACGTTTTCAACGAGCGTATCACCATGGATATTATTTGTGAGAAATTTAATAGGTGCTCTCTTTAGAAAACGGAATAAACCTACGTTTGTTCAGAATCTTTTAAACACAAAACGATAGGTTCATTAAAATCTGACGAAGCACGGAGGATGACGTTTTTCCGCCATCCTCCGCAAAATTATTTCTTCTCAGGAGCGACGTAAACTTCGCCGTTAACCGTCAATCCATCCATGGCAGTCATGATGCCGTGTTTCCAGTGTTTGATAAGGCCCAGGTATTTGCGGACCTTCAACGTGCAATTGGTGAATTGGGAATCGTTGCAGTGCTGCGTCGCGAAGATCATGACGCAATCGCGGTCCCCTAAGTCGAAGGTGCAATCCGTGACAATGTTCGTCATGAAGCGGAAGGCTCCAACCCAGCCCCAATCGAGTTTGGTCATATCGGGATCATCGATGGAGAATGCGCCACCGGTAGCGCGCAAGGTCACGTTTTCAAGCTTCGTATTTTGAATGCCGCCAGCAAGAAGCGGGCAGTTATTCGTTCCGTTGAACCAAACGTCATTGAACGTCAGATTCTTAATGGTTGCTCCCTCCAACTGGCAGAAAAGACCATAGGAATAATTGCCTTGTCCCGTGATGGTTTTGCCATTTCCATCTAGCGTCCCTTTAAACGCATAATGGTTTACGTCATTTTTCCATCCACCAATCCAGGGCACGCCCAGGAAATTTTCGGCTTTATAGACGTCGTGGCTGATATTCTCCATCAACTTGTAATATCCGGTAACCACGTGGTCAGGATCAGAAGAACGAACCGGCTTAATCAAGCTGAAGGTTTCGTCATTATCGTAAATTAACGCGGTAGCCATCGTGACTGGAACTTTGATTTCGTGGTCAAATTCCGGAACGATGCCATCTTTTGGAGTCGTGACGACGACCTTCAATGCACCGACGCCATGGTGTTCTTTATGTTCTTTAAGCGCGGCGACATCCAAATTATTAAGGTCGGTTCCCAAATCATAGGAAGTGGTCTCATTCACTTCGTAACGGATGCTCTTCACCGTGTCTTTCGTGGCATCGAAGCTCGTGCCCGTTAAGGCAATCTTCGGAGTCGCATTCAAGTCGACGTCTTGGTTATCGACGATCTTTTTGTTGAATTTAATAGGTTCTTGGCAAACGCAGCCAAAGACGTCGTATTCTTCGCTTTCCGTGTTCCAAGACGCGTCATTATGAGAGATGGTCAAGGTGGTAGACGCTTCCACTCCGTTATAGTCTTCCCCTTCTTGGACCGTCGCCTTCACGTAGAAGACTTTGGGGTCTGAGGAAGCGGGGGAATTCAAGAAAGAATAATCCGCGCCTAACTGTTCTGCGGTTTTGTATTCTCCATTCTCTGAATCCGCGAAGGTATAAACGATTTCCCCAAACGTGGAAGTCACGCCTTCTAGGCTAGAGAAGGGTTTGAAACCACAGACCTTTTCTAAGGGTTCCAGCCCTTCGATGACGTTTTCTTTCTTGCTTAAAGTGACATTGGTTTGAACCGTTAAATCACTATAGGTAAACGTCATCTTCAAATCTTGGGAGTTCAAATCTCCCACAGTGAAACTCGTCGCTCCCGAGGTCGGATAGGAATATTGGATTTTCGCCTTTTTGGCATCGCTTAATACCGTTCCTTGGCAGAATTCGCATTTCACCGCGAATTCGGCGTGTTCCATATCAAAGGTATCCCCAACGCAATAATGGGTTTGGAAGGAACCAGAAATCGTTAGTGCTTTCGTTCCTTTGTGGTTATTCGCATCGATGGGAGTTTTAACCGGGGCCTCGATCTCTGCCCCCGTCATGTCAAAAAACTTATCGCACCCCGAACAGGTTTGATAGGCTTCTGTCCCTTCTTCGCAGCAGGTGGGGAACACCTCTTCATGGGTTTCAAACTCATGAACGTGCTCTTTTTGGCCCCCACAGGAAACTAGTCCCATCAAGGCCAAAGAAGGCAGCACCAGCAACCGGACTTTTGGATTTTTCATCATCTTCATAGCAGCTCCTTTCCTTTCGTTACAAGAAGATTGATTTCGTAGGAGGAGGTACAAGACGTTAAGCAAGCCATCAATGACCAAGGGATTGGCTCTTTAACGTTTCGCCCTTCAAGTTGAGGATGGAGGGGCTCAGGGGACCAATCGTCCCCGTTGCCCTAGAAATCTATTTATGTTCAATCGTTTCGGTAGCCCCGTTGTGCAAACGGCTTTCTTCCGCGGCAAAGGCCATAAGGTGACTTTCAATGGAAGCTTCTAGAGTTGTTCCGCCCGGTTTATCCGAGACGATGAAGTCATAGAGGGCGTTAATTAACCCATCATCGCCTCCGCCGTGTCCGCTCACCGCGTCAACAAGAGTGGAGATTTCAATCGTCTCCTTCTTCTTTCCAAATTCCATGATGTCGATGCGACCCGCCTCTTCGTCGAGGTCGATTTCTCCTAACGTCCCATAGAATTTCATGATGCGTCCTCCCCCGTAGGTAAAGGCCGTCATGCGGAGGTTCGCCGTCACGCCATTTTGGAAACGCATAATCGTCATCTCGTTATCCACGACGTCGTTATCGCAGGCGAAGACGCAACGTCCATAAGGGCCGTGGTCCAAGGCATCGATAATGGCTTCGTCCGTAATGGGGCGGACATCGGTAATCATCTTCTTGCCCCAGAAGTTATGGACAAGATAAGCCTCGTAGGCATCGTAAGGGCATTGGCCGCGGTATTTGCAGTTTTGGCAGCGGTCGCTCGCCCCTTCCGGCTGATTTTCTTTCTTAAAATAACGGAGGTCTCCCCTGGAATTGAGGGATTCGCATTTGCTGCCCGAATACCAAACGAGCAAATCGAGGTCATGGCAGCATTTGGCCAAAATCATCGGAGAGGTCTCTTCGCTTTTCCGCCAATTGCCGCGAACAAAGGAATGGGCTTGGTGGAGGTAGCCGACATTTTCAATCGAATCGATCATCACGAGTTGGCCGATTTTCCCCGCGTCGAGAAGGTCTTTGACCCTGCGGAAAGCAGGAGCAAACCGAAGCACGTGGCAAACAAAGATTTTATGGCCGTATTTCCGATGGGCTTCTAGAAGTTCTTCCACTTCTTCTTTCACCCCCGAGATCGGTTTTTCGCAGAGAATGTCATAACCAAGTTTCAAAGCTTTGATGCAATGGCCCACATGGTCGCGGTCTTGGGTGGCGACAATTAAAATATCGCCGCGATTTTTAGCGAAGAATTCGTTCTCCTCGTAGAAGCAATTCTCGTCTTTTAATTGGAATTGCTCTTTGGCTTGGCGGACCCGTTCATGGTTGATATCGCAGACGGCAACCAATTCATAACGGTCCTTTTGAAGAAACATCCTCTCCAAATAACACATCCCACGATGTCCTAAGCCGATGCAGCAGACTTTAAACCTTTTTTCCATTGTTCTTGCCTTCTTTCTTTTTAAATCGATTCCGTTAAGTTGGCTTTGACCTGATTTAACGTGGTTTGGCTGATGCCGCAGACTGTTTTTAAGTAATGGCTAATCGCTCCGCTTAGGGAGTTGTCGCTGGTTTTGTAATTCTCCATCATCGCTTGGTGCAAAGCCCCAAATCCGACGTAGTTATTCGCATCATCCTGCATGACGCCGCTCGAATCAAATTCCCCATCGACGATATTGCTTCTCCAACGCTTGGAGTTATAAATCGAGGTCAATTCGAAGTCCTTGCATAAATCTTCATAACTAACTCCAAGCAATCCATTCACCAAATAGGCAAGGGTTCCCGTGCGGTCGGCTCCTGCCGTGCAATGGAAGGTCAACGGATAGCTTTCCTTCTTGGCGAGCAATTCAAACGTCTTTTTGAAGTTCGCATGCGAAGTCGCGTAATATTTTTTGCTCTGGGGGATAATCGAATCGTATTGGCCCATGCCTAGATTCACGTAATTGACCCCGGAAATCGGGTGTTCCGACTTGGAATAATCCGAACTTCCTGAGCTATAACGGATATCGAGTTCCGTCTTCATGCCAAGTTCTTTAAAGCGCGAATCTGTCGTATTGTCCGCGCTGCTCCAGGCGGCACTGCGATAGAGGCATCCGTAACGGACACGGTGGGTATCATCGATCTTCCATCCCCCACAATCGCGCATATTCTTAATGGTATTGTTCGTGTTGATCGTTCTTACGGGCCCTTCTAGAACAAAGGAATCCACAGGAGAAACCATGCTCGGGCTTTTAATCCGATAATAATAGGTGCCGGGTATCAAGTTATAAACGGGCATGGTTCCCACAGATTTCCTTAAATCCGAATAGGAACGCTCGATATGTTCAAATGCCTCATCCGTTGCAATTTGAAGGGTATACCGTTCGACCGCTGAAGTGGTGACTTTCCACCTTAACGTCAAAGGAACCGTGTTATCCCCAGGGTTCGAAGAAAGGGAAGCTAGTGTCGAAGCGGGATTCTTACTATTTAAATAAGCCCTGGCAGGAGCATAAAGCAAATCGATGGATTTCCCGCCGATGGGATCGAGGATTTGGATATTATCCTTATTTTCTGAGGTGGCGGATTTTTCTGAAGAGGCCGGGGGTTCCACGTTTCCCCCTCCACAGGAAACAAGGCTTAATAAGGCAAAGGCTATAAAAGGGATGATTCTATTTTTCATAAAGAGGGGCCTCCGAAAAAAGGAATATTAGGAATGCACTTAATATTAACCATAATCTTGGGCAAACGTCCTTCGCCTTCCGCTCAAAACCCTATTCTTTTTTCGCTTCTATTCCTTGATTTCTTAGTTCTTTTGGATAAATTCCATCGTTTTTTCGGCCATCTCATCGATGGAAACACTGCTATAGCCCGCTAACGTGCTTTCTAGGGTATTGTGCACCCGGTCTTTCCAGTAACTAGGGAGGGCGCGGTAGCCGATTGCCGTACCTAGAACAGAGCCAACAGTCGCCCCATTGCAATCGGTGTCGAAGCAGGCTCCGACCGCCATGCAGATGGATTTGCCATAATCCTTGTTGCCGTATAAAAGCGAGGCGGTGACGATTTCGGCATTGGAGATGGTGTGGCACCAATGATGGCCCTTCCATTCGTCCCAACGGCTACGAATGTCAGCAATGCAATCTTCTGCGGAAACGCCGGATTCGTGTTTTTCAATGATTCCAGAAACCGCTTTATGTAATCTCGACGTGGAGGGAATTTGGGATAATCCCGTCCGAATGATGGCTTCGATATCATCCGTCACGAACGCTTCCGCGATCATGGCCGCCACCCACATGGAGCCATAGACCCCGTTTTTAACATGGGAAACACGGGCATCGCGATAAGCCATCACCGCGGCCATTTCGGGATGGCCCGGATTGATATAGCCATAGAAATCAGCACGAATTTGAGCTCCAATCCATTCACGGTAAGCATTTTTATATTCCGCGCTTTCGGGAGGGACATAGCCATTGATCAAATTGATGTAAGCGACGCGTTCCGCCGTGCAATAGGCGTATTTGGTCTGGGTGGAAAGCCACACCTCCGCCACATCCGCGGACTTAAAATCCCTTCCATAACGCTTTAAAACTTCGTAGGCGATAAGGATGTAATTCGTATCGTCATCCGATGGCATGCGATTAAAGTCGCTTGGATAGGCGCGTTGTTTAATCGGGAAAGTGATGTCAGAGCAATCGATTTTTTCGATTTCTTCCAAACTGATATAGCGGTGCAACGGATAATTGTTGGTCCTAGTTAATACCTTCTCCATATCGGGCATCTTGATGCATTCAACGGGCTTGCCAAGGTAACAGCCGCAGATGCGCCCCATCCATCCGCCATGCACCTTATCTAAAAGTGCATCGCCACTAGGACAGGCATGTTCGTCGTTAGCGACATAGCCATCCCGAAGCGCTTTAATCGAGTTCAGGTCATTGGGTTCGACGTATCGATACCCATTACGAGTCGGAAGCGAGTCCACCATCTTGAAAAGGACATCAGCCAACTCCTCCTTCCGTTTGGTGGAAGGCAATTTGGAAACGGCCAGGAAAACGTCTTTGAGATTCTCGACGTCTTTGCCTTCGTCTTGCAGTTGCTCATATTCGATTTCAAGGCTTTTCGCATAGGATTCCCAGGCATGCATCTTGCCGTAATCGGGGATGTATTCCTTATCCGTCCTTCCATCGCTAACGGCTTCATCGTTTCGATCGCAAAGATAATCCATCGTCACGCCAAACATGGTGGCAATGGCAATAAGCTTATCAATGGTTGGCAAGCCAGCACCGGATTCCCATTTCTGAACGGACTGGCGAGTAACATCGAGTTTCTCTGCAAACGCCTCTTGGGTAATCCCATTTTTGTTTCTTAAAGCGTAGATTTTATCGGAGATAGCCATAATGAATATTTCCTTTGTTGTTGCTAAAAATTATGAGTCAGGAGACGTAGTTTGCAAACAACCCATCGTTGCATTTTTTGCAACTAACGGTTGTCAATGCAGATTTCGCACCCATCATCTTTCCACGTTCAAAATGGCCAGAAAAACATCTGGTGGCATGCCACTAGCTACATCAAAGCGAGAACGTTTTTTTGCTGTTTTGCGGTAATAAAACGATGATTTTTTCAACTTATTACCGCAAAAAAGGATTTTCTGCTTGAAGGAATTCAATAAGATTCGCGTGAACAATGCCATTCCTATGCTGCAACAAATGGTCCATAGTCAAAACGAATTTTGGATAGTTATCGCGAATGGATTCCAAAGGACGATATTCTCGTTCTTCTGTTTTGGGAACGCCGTTTTCATCGTAGATTCCATTATCGATTGTCTTGGCCACTTGCACATAGGCATATTGATCCCAGCCTTTGCGAAGGGTGAAGTCGACTTCTAGTCTTCCGATTTTTCCAATACTTGCTTCGTACCCCATGCATTTTGCATAGTTAAAAACGATATTTTCAAGAACCGGCCCATAATTCACGCGATTATCTACATTGCTAGCAAAATAGAAGCTTAAATCCGCTAAATAAAACTTTTCCTCGCGGGCCAAAGACTTTTTGCTTTTCAAATCAAAACGTTCGCACCTAGAAATAATCTGAGCCTTTTCAAGGATTTCCAAATAATGGTAGATGGTTCTCATGCTATGAACCACTCCATTCGTTTTAGACAATTCTTCCGCCAAGCTCCTCGCGGAGAATATGGCCCCGAAATTATTGATGACGTAACGTTGGACCTGTTCGAATAAAGCTCCATTTTTGATGGTTTTATTCGTCAGGACATCCTTTTGATAAATCTCACGAATGACTTCTTTGGCGTAGTCTCGCTTAGCAGCAGGATCATCGTATTCCACCGAACGGGGAAATCCCCCGTTTAGGATATATTCATTGAATTCGACGTCCATGTTCCCTTGTACAGGTTTATTCAAGAAACGTTTCATGGCTAGATATTCCGAAAATAGCAAGGTGCCAATATGGAATTCCATGTATCGTCCTGTGAGTTTTGTAGCCAGTTGGCCCGAAAGCAAATAACCGTTGCTCCCCGTGATAAAAACGGAAAAGCCTCCTTCTTCTCGGTAAGCGTTTACGACTTTCTCAAAATCCTTCACGTTTTGGACTTCATCAATAAAGAGGTATTTAATGCCGGGCTTCGCGGCTTTAGCCAATGCATCAATTTTCCGCATCAAACCTTTTGGAGTATGGATATCGATATTTTCTTTCGCATCTAAATTAAGAAACAAAAGATTTTCTTTTGGGGCTCCTTCGTTTTCCAACTCTCTCCGAATCAACTCCATGATGGAGGACTTTCCACATCGCCGAACCCCAACCAAAACCTTAATCATCTCGCAGTCATCGCGAAACGGCCTGATTTTATTTAGATAAAGGGGCCTCGGGCATAATTTCTTAGATGCTTCCATTTTCTTTCTCCAACCACATTTTATTCATTTTGCGGTAATAAATCGATTGTTTTTACAACTTATTACCGTTATTTACGAAATTTTGGTCCTTTTCCCGGTTTTGCAGACGGGTCCAAAGGCCATGCATTTTCTGATGCTCTATCATCAAAATTTAACGAATTTTATCTCCAACATTCCTTTCAAAAACTTCATCCTTATAATTAAAAAATATGTTAGACACCAACGAAATCACCCTCTACGTCCGAACCCAAAAATCCTTTTCCTTCTTGGAGTACCATACTGACGCCATCTTCAAGGCGACCACCACTTCCAATAAGCGGAGTCTCTTCTCCCTTTTCAAAACGATTACGATCGCTAACGGAACCGACACTTCCTACGAGAAGCTCGTTCTTCACTTCTCTACGAACTGTTCCTATTTTTCCATCGCCCCGATGGAATTAAAGGACGTGAAAGCCCACGTCAAATATCCTGTTCACGAAGATCCGATCATCACCGTTGATGGCAAAACCCTCTACGAATTAAACGGCATCGACGTCATGAATATCGACATGGCCTTAGAAGATCCCGAAACGGGAACTATCCTCGCTTCACTCACCAAAACGATTCAAATCCTGCCCGTCAAGCAATGCACGAATAACTGGGCCCTTGCCCCGCTACTACTAGCGAAGTACTGCATCACATCTTTTCCTGATGCCTATCAGGTGCAGGCGAACGCCCTAAAATACCTCACCGTCCAACATGGAGAAGAGGAGGAGCATAACGCCTCCTTTGCCGGCTACCAATATAATAAGGATAGCGATAAAGCCGGACGCGATAACGTCGTGAACGAAATCAAAGCCCTTTATTCCGCTCTCCACGACTGGGGCATCACTTATGCCGATCCGGAGAATTCCAACGGGCTTTATCAAAATGTCCGCCTCCCCAACAAAGTCCTTCAATTAAAGCATGGCACCTGTTTGGACCTTGCCCTTTTGATGTGCTCCATGATTCTCCACGTGGGGCTTCACCCGATTCTAATCATCGTTCAAGGACACGCGTTTGCCGGCGCCTTTTTGGATGAAAACGGCTATTTTTCCCACGCGGTGGAAACTAGCCCTGCAAAAGTCTATTCCCGGGCCATTCTAGAAAAGGACATCCTTTTGTTGGAATGCACAACCCTTTCCTTTAATAACAGTTCTTCTTTTGTCGAAGCCGTCCAAATGGGGCAATCCCATCTGGATAATTATGGGGGCCTCTTCTACGCGATCGACGTTCATCAAGCCCAATCCAACTGCTTAAAGCCCATCCCCATCCCTGAAGAAAACGGGGAAGTGGATTTATCCATTAAACCCATTGAACTCCACGAAGGAGGCGAGGTCGACCTCACCCCGAAATCCTTCCGGGCAATTGAAGGGGATGAGGACCCGGACCGTTTCTTGACCTGGCAAAAGAAATTGCTCGAACTCTCCACGAAGAACCGCCTGGTCAACTTCCCCCATAAAATTCGGAAATCCGTGGTTTTCCTCAATCCTTTAGGCGCGGACATCTACGATTTGCTTCGAAAGATTCCTAATGGAAAAATCTCGATTAAAACCAAAGACGCGGTGGCCGTCGACCAAGGAGACAACGTTCAGTTCTTTGACCCGTCCTCTCTAGCTTTAGCAGAACGCCTCCTAAAGGAAAAATGTCCTACTTTATTAGGATTCGCCCCCGCCAAACAGCTTCAGCGATATATCAAGGAATCCAACGACGCCAAAGAAGAAACGGGGTCGGCGACTCTATACCTGGCCATTGGAAGCGTTACTTGCCGCGAAATCGTCCAAGTCGAAGCCCCGTTGCTTCTTCTTCCCGTTTCGATTACCAAAGACCGTCTCGCCGATTCCTTCACGATGACCTATGATTTCGACGATATTCACCTCAACACGACCTTCTTCGAATTCATTAAACTCAAAGTCCCAGGCGCGGATTATTCTTCCCTTTATGGCTTTGATTCCGAAGGAGGCTTGTTAGACCTCAAGATGACCATCAGCAGGATGGCCAAGGCGGATTTGACGATCGACGTCCGCGACCTTTACGTCGCGAACTTCTCCTTTGGCCATTACGTGATGTGGAAAGACATCACGGACCGAAAAGAAGCGTTGCTAGAAAACGATACGATCCGCTCGTTCGTGGAAAATCGTTCCTTGATTCATAACGTTCCAGCCATCCCCGAACCCTATAACACCCCCATCGAGAAATTCGAGAAGATGGAGCAATTCGCCGCCCCCTGCCCTTATGACTCCACCCAGTTACGGGCCATCTTAGAATGCGGCGCGGGCAATTCCTTCATTTTGGACGGGCCTCCGGGAACGGGAAAATCCCAAACGATCGTCAACATGATCGTCAACGCCTTCTTCAACCACAAAACCGTTCTTTTCGTCGCGGAGAAACAAGCCGCCCTCGACGTGGTTCGCAAACGCTTGGAAAAGCTAGGCCTCGACCGTTTCGTGCTTGAGCTTTATTCCGGCAAAGCCAATAAGCGGGCGATGTTAACGCGATTAAACGACACAATCAACAAAGGCCCGACCGTGGCTTTGGAAGATTTCCATAAGACCTGTCAAGAAATCGCCGCCAAAAAAGAGACGATTCAAGATAGCTTGTCTCATCTTCACCGCGTTTACGTAAACCCCAAAACTGGGACTCCTGTTGCCAGGTCCTTATACCAAGCTTTGCTTGGAGACTCCTTAACGGAAGAAGAAAAGGGGACGTTATCCTTTGATTCCACCTCCATGGAAGCTTATTCCCTCCAAGCGGATGCGGACATCCAGTCCTCTTTGGGCAATTTGATCGCCATTTTAAAGGGCAGCCCCGAAGCCATCGGTTCTCCTTTACGGGCTTTTGCTTACGAAGGCAATTTCCTCGGTTATTCAGGGGAAATACGAAAGGCGTATACCGATTTAGCAGGACGCGCGTCCATTTTAAAAGCCGACTTGGACACCTTGCAAAATAAAGTCCCTTTCCGTTTATCTAGAGACTTAGCCATCCTCCCCACCCTCCTAGAAACCCTGAATAAGGGATTAGAAAAGCATATTGTTTTCCGTTCTCTAGGCGAAGCCGAATTCTTCGAGGGAGAAGCCCCCAAGAAGATGCGGCAGTTCAACGAAGATTTAAAACGTTTCCATTATCTTTCCGAAAGCCTAGAAGGGAAATACAACGTGGGCCTGATTCTTAAGACCCCGTTAAGTCCTATTCAAGAAGCCTTAAGCAAAAAGGGATTCCTCCAGAAAGGGTTCGGGTATCGGAAAGCATTACGGTTATTAAAAGAATGTCTCTGCCCCTCCTTCAAACCAACTAGAGAACAATTGGAAGGGGACGTGGATCGGTTTAGCACCCTCCAAAGCCTTCAAAAGAGCATGAACGAAGCCTTGCCCCTCGTCCACGAATTCTACGGTGACGAATTTGAAGCCAAATGGAATAACCCTGAATTATGCAGCGAGTCCTATGAAGAGACCTACGCCTTATTCGAAGCGGCGAAGAACGATATCGGCGGGACTTTCGCCGAGCGGATTTCCTATCTTCAAATGGTCGCGGCGACCCGTCCACTGGATTTACGCGAACTCTTAAAGAAAATCCAAGAAGACGACGCCTATTTCCAACAAGGCTATAACGAGGTGACAAATCTTTATGCCGTTGATAAATCGGAATGGACAAGCGAAGGATTCTTGGACGAGGTTTTGGAACTAGCCAATGCCTTATCCCAAAATGGCAACGACCGCATCATCCGTACTTTATTAAGAGCCCGAAAAGAAGCCAAACCCCTCTTCGATCAAAAGATGAACGGCGTCTATTACGATATCCTCTCGGGGAGATTGCCTTTAAGTCGCGTGGAAGTCGCCTATGAAAACGCGATCGACCGCGCCTTCATCGATTTCTATTTCAAACACGATGACTTCTTCAGCACCTTCGACCGTTCCCTTTACGAAAAGACCATCCTCGAATACCAAAAGCAAATCGAGGACTACAACCGTTGTTCCGTGGAAGAAGTCACTTCTCGCCTTACCAAAGATTTCCCCGACGTGAACCTTTCTTTCCAAGGCTCCAGCGCCTTAACGACTCTTCGTAAACTCGCAGGTTCTTCTGGGCGCGGCAAAACCATCCGTTGGATTTTATCAACCTATGAAAAATACATCCGGATGTATTATCCCTGCTTCTTGATGTCCCCTTCTTCCGCCGCCCAATACTTGGATTTATCCAGCGCGAAATTCGATATCGTGATTTTCGACGAAGCTTCTCAAATCCCCACCTGCGAAGCCGTCGGGCCGATTGCTAGGGGCCACGCCTTAATCGTTGCTGGCGACCCTGAACAGATGCCTCCTACGAGTTACTTCCAGTCTAATATCGAGGGAAGCGACGAGAATTATTCGGTAGAAACTACCGACGCGGAAAGCCTGCTCGACGATTGCATCTCCGTGGGTTTACCCCGCATCCGCCTTTCTTATCACTATCGGAGCCAGCATCAATCCCTCATCGAATTCTCCAATGAGAACTTCTATGATTCGGGGTTATTCACCTTCCCCTCCGCGGATGCGTTGAATCCCCACGTTTTCTTCCGTTACATCGAATTGCCGCGCCTCAAAAAGACCAACGCGATGTCCGAACAAGAAAAACAAGCGATCCTTGAAGAGCTCGTCATCGCATTGAAGAAACCGGAAAACCGTCTTAAATCCTTCGGAATCATCGTCTTCAACACCCAGCAACAAGAAGTTCTTTCCGATGCCTTAGAAACCTTCTTCAATAAACCCGGGAACGAGACGCTTCGCCAAATCGCTTATGGGGAAGGAGAAGAATTCCAAGGGAAAGACCCTCTCTTCATTAAGAACCTTGAAAACGTCCAAGGGGATGAACGCGACATCGTCTTTATCTCGATTGGGTTTGCTAAAACTAGTGACGGCAAAGCTGCAATCACCGGGCCTTTGGCCTTGGAAAAAGGAGAACGTCGCTTAAACGTCGCCGCTTCTAGAGCCAAGGAAGAAATCCACGTGCTTTCTACAATCCGAGCGACGGATATCCGTTCCGAACGTTCCAAAAACTCCGGGCCCGCGTTCTTGAAGCGCTTCCTGGAATTCGCTGAGAATAGCATCCCCCATAACAAAGCTTTGTCCACGAGCCAAAACGAAAAAGATGCGGCCACGCTTCTAGCCAAGGATCTTTGCGATGCTGGTCTTACCGCGGAAGCCCATGTTGGCAACAGCCGTTTCACCGTCGACGTCGCTCTGCGCGAACCGGATGCAAAGACCTATGTCCTTGGTATTTTGATTGATCAAAAGCCATTAGGAGCTTTGACCTGCCGCGACCGTTATTATGTGGATGAAGGGATGCTATCTCATTTAGGATGGCAGTTGCTTCGTATCTATTGCTTCGACTATTTCTCGGAGAAAGAAAAAATCATCGAGAATATCCGCGTGGCTTACGAAAAAGCCAAAACCCAAAAGGTAAAGCAGGAAACGGAGAAGAGCTGGAAGCCCCTCCTTACGGATTCGAGTTCCGTCATCGACTATCCTTTAACGCCTTATGAATCTTATGAATATAAGCCTTTAGAAGAATACGGGATTAACTACGACCAACTCGTGAAGGACACTTCGATCTATGATCCTAAACTCGCGAAGTTATTGACTGCGATTCTTCGAAAAGAGCAACCCATTCTCTTTGATAAGCTCATCAAAGATTTATGCGTCCATGTCTTTGGCAAAGCCCGTCTTGGCAACAAGGGGAAGGATTATGTTTCCTTGATGCTCAATCGGATTGAGGCACCCCAAACCATCTCGGGGAACCGCGTCTTCTATTGGGCTCCCGGTAACGAAGACCATGAAGTGCAACTCGCCCGCATCGGTGGGAATAAAATCCAGGATATCTCCAAGGAAGAAATCGCCTTTGCCATGGGTCAAATCGTCAAGTCGGGGAAAATCAACGAACGGAACCTCGTCATCCGAAGCACAGCAAAATCCTTCGGTTTCTATCCCCCAATGTCCCAAGAAGTCTTTGACTATCTTGGCCAAATCTATGACGAAGCCCATGCAGGATTAGACCAACTACTTCTTTGATCTTTTCTATCCAAATACCTATACGTGTCGCCTCTTTTTTATGGTGCATCGTTTCTTTTGGTTTCGGTCATAAATGACAAATGGATTCTAGGAATGACAAACCATCATGAATGACTGCAGTCGCTTTCAGAATTCTCCGCGGCCGCATTCACCTTGCGAATAGGGCCCGCTTCCATTCCGAACATATGGAGAGCCACATTGACTTTATCCATTCTAACCGTCGCTTTTCCCTGTTCTAAATCACGGATAAAACGCAAGCCAAGTCCAGAACGTATCGCGAATTCTTTTTGGGTCAGCCCTGCCTTTCTTCGATTCGTTTTGACAAATTCTGCAATTGGATTCATCGCCGTTCCTCCCGTCAGATAATTATACCCTTTAAGGTATATTATCTATTAAACGTTTATATTTTATACCCTATAAGGTATATTTGCTACTATTTACTATGGTTTTATACCTGATAGGGTATATTTATTATATCTGTTAAACACTAAAAAACAGTAAAGATAACACTAAACGCTATTTTTTGTCACTAAACGAAGAAAAATAACACTAAATAACACTAACTTTGACAAAGACTCCGTAAGAAATCAGAAAGCAAAATTTCAGAAACATCTAAACTTCTTAACTCAAAAAACTCGGATTAAATACACGTATTCCCATGCGATTAAACATTTTCCGAATTTTTAATCGAGTAGCGGCGATTCTTGATGGAACCTTTGCTTTGAACCAGTCCCTTATTCATCAAGCGGTAAAGATTTTGCTTTGCCGTTGAAACACTATAGCCAAAATTCGCGGAAATATCCTTTGCCTTGGACTCCCCGTGCGAAAGCAAGTAGGAGAGAATCATTCGTTCTTTTTCCGTCAGGTTTGGTTGCTTTTTCTCAGGCTCAATTTCTTGCTGACCTTCCTTTTTGTCCAATCGAATAATGAGCGTCGTCCGATCGGGGGCGTATTCATCAAATAGTTTTGGTTCTTCCAATCCATATGTCTCGCAAGCACGCAAAATTTTTGGGACGCCACTGCCCGCTCTTTCCCCTACACCGACAAGGCCAAACATCTTTAATATCGTTTTATTTCTCGCATCGGATTCTCCACTAACAAACGCCTTTTCAGCGCTAATTCGCAAACTGCCAGGATTTTGAAATTCAATGCGGTCTAAATACTTCTTAACAACCAAGCCGCGAGAAAAATTAAAATCGGCATTCGATATTGCGTTGCACAGTGCTTCGCGAAGAGCTTGGTGGAGGGGCGTTTCATCAATTCTTTCTAGTCCTTCCATTTGAAAAGGCACCTTTAGATTCAATGTCATTTTATTGACAACGCGGACATAAAAATCATAGAGATTGCCCGACCAATCCCCAGAATCAGACGTCACGCGATCCGTCCAACGTATTTCGTCATCTTCCGAATAATGTTCCTGGTAATCTAAAAAATATTCTGGAAATTCATAAACAATCTTATAGGAATATCCAAACATCAATAAGCCAGCAATCGTTGGATGATAAGTTTGGTTTTTCCCAATGCGAACGGCACCGATATATTCCAAAAATTTAAGATCATCGCCATTTAAAAATACATGTTCAGGATGCAAGGCGCGGAAACGACTTTTATACGAAGCAATGGTTTCAGAGGATAATTCGTTTACCGAAATATCCATAACAATCGCAAGGTCTTGATTTTTATCCCGTGAATCGCGAAGCATTGCTTTAATCTCCGCCACAGAGCAATGATAATCTCCATCGCCATTCCTACGATAAGTGCCGGTCATAATATTATTGTTAATAAAGACGGGTCTACATTCCGCCGGAGCAGGGGCTATTTTGATTTCCAATACAGGATAACCATCGTATTCCAAAGTTCGAATCGCATCCTCCGGAATTAAATTCACACTCACTTTTTTAGGGTCGTTCAACAAAGAGAACAAATCGACTTTTATCTTTTCAATATCGTCCTCCGTCAACATGCCGGAAACAATCGTCCCATCATCCAGTTGTTCTAAACCAAGATAAACGCACCCGCCCTTTGTATTAGAAAAGGCGCTATAAGTTTCAAAAAAACTTTTCGGCAGCCCGCCTTTTGCTTTCTTAAACTCCAGCTGAATGCCTTCTCTTTGCTGTTTATCAATTTCAAGATGTTCCATGACCTGTTTCCTGTTAACAGTATTTTAACACTAAAATTGTCACTAAACTATATTCGTTTAACACTAAGAAATTATTTTTAACACTAACCATAAAAAACTAACACTAAATTACTAAACGGATAATGGTCTATGGTGGCACCATCCCAAGTGTTCAACCACCCCTGATAAGTATATGTCCAATATGTTTTCAATCCTTTTAATCCGTTTTAATCCAAAAACTCGGATTAAAATTATTTTTAACACAGAATTGTGGATTAAAATGGATTAAACAGTTCGGGCGAACCAAAGACTCAACTCGCGCTTGATTGTCGCGAATTACATCGCGTCGATTAACAAGTGAATTCTTTCAAAGAATCCTTCATCGCCATCTCGCAAAGCGATAAGCAATGGCAATAAATTTCCGCCCGGCAATTCTTCTTTGTAATTTTGAGGTAATTTCTCCGCATTGCTTAGCAAATCGGAATACCTGTGCGGGTCATTAATAACGGAATACTTCATGATGTCCAGTTGCCATTTGCTGGCATCGTAAAATGATTTCGTCTTTCTTCCCTTTTCATCCGTTTTATTCGAGGAGATTTGTTCCCAATATCGATGCACGTATATCGTATTTGCCGTCTTAGAGGTGCAAGTTAAGGAAACCTGAGGAAGTTCATCCATGGCCAACAGGAAATACTGCAAAATATTGGGGTTCGTACAGAAACTGACCGCGTCTACGACCATTGCTTCGCCCAGAATAGAAAGAAGCTGTTTTCTCGTAATATTGAACGGGGAATTTCTTTCTGAAACTCGATTATCCACATCGTAAACGCATAAGACGCAGTCGAATAATTCACCTTCACGAAGAGCAGAAAGGAAGGCGTTTGCAATCCCTCCGTATCCTCTTGAATTCTCTACATCAATCACAAACTTTTCATGGATTCCAACCGTTTTAACCACGTCAAAAAACGCTTCTTCTTCATTCCCCTCCACAATGATTTTGACGTAATACTTATCCACGCATTATTCCTCGCGAATCGAAGAAAGGGTCTTCATGAAATTCGGGGTAGGAACATACCCGAATTCGCCTTTGTTATAATGTTTCAATAAGTCTTCCGCGCTTCGAGGGCCTCCTTCTTTAACGGGTGCGTCTTTTAGGCAAAATAGTTTGCTTGTTAACTCCTCGTCACGGAAGGAAAAATAAATCTGGTCTTTGCGCATCATATGCTTGCAGGAAATCAGTTCTAAATCGTGCGCGGTAAATAAAAGTTGCCCCTTCTCATTGGCAAAACTATTGAATGCAGAAAGAATTGCTCTCGACAATTTGAAATGCAAGCCGTTATCCAATTCATCAATAATCAAAGTTTTGCCTTCCACGATCGTCTCATAAACATAGGAAGCGATGGCCTCCATCTTTTTCGTTCCCGTAGAATCAAATAAAATCGATGGAACGGATTTACCATGATATTTTGTAAATAATTTTAGTTGGTCTAACGCATCTACTTTTTCCAGAACTTCTTCCTTGAGAGGTTCGTTGTTTTCCCCTTTCATGACAGCTTTTTCGTTATAGAAAAAATCTTCCACGGACAAATCGGCATGTTTAATAAACTCCAAAATGAATTTCTTCTTTTTGCCATCTTTTCCCTTTAGGGCATTAATCGTCTTTTCAATGGGGATGTTATAAAGCTCAATGATCTCGAGCGAATTGGCAAAAGAAACAAAAGAATCAAGATAAGGACTTAATTCCTGGAAAGTATCGTTATTTAACGAAACACAATAAAGGAATGGCTTTTTCGAAGGCAATAAGGGCAATAAGTTGGAATACTCTTCCCCCAGCACTTTAAGCACTCCTTCCCCGTTGTCCCTTAAATAGACGGTTTTCGTCAACGGGGCACCCGTTTCGTAATAGGTGATTTCACATAGACTTTCCTTGGTGATTTCGCCTTTAAAGCTGTCGTAAGTGCAAGAATATTTCATCCAATTTTTATCTACGTCCGTCTTATAAGTGATGGAGAAATCACTAAGGGGGAAGTCGTCGAAAATTTCTTTGTTAAAAGGGATGTTTTCTCCCCCTAGAAAAAGACTTTTTAAAAGGCGAAATAAAGCCAAAACGTTAGTCTTCCCAATGTTGTTCTGTCCATAAAGGCTAAGCGACTTTAATACGTTGCGGTTTAAAACGTCCACGTAATTGGATCCCAATCGTTTAATCCTCGCATCCGCAGAAAAAGATAAAACGTTTTCGCTCTTGAACATCTTATAGTCGTTGAATTTCAATTCCAAAATCATAGGAAGTCTCCCCAAGTATTATCATAACATAGTATTACATTTTGTGCGTATTTTTTGCACAAAGATTAAATTTGCTAAAACGGGCCACAATCTCCAAATGCTAAGAAACCATTCAATTTATCGCCCGGAAACGGGTTAGTAAAAGTCGACCGCCCTTTCCCTTTGAACCACCCATGTAACAAAACCAGCCAAGAATGGTTCGGGGCATTCGTCGGTTTCTTTTTTCAAACGATTACAATCAAACTTGAACATGAAAGGAGCGTCGATCCATGGCTTTAACTAGCACCAAAAAGCGGAACATCCTTTTCATCCTCCTTTGCTTTTTGGCCTATACTAGCTCCTACTTATTGAAACTCAGTTACAACGCGAACATCGTTTGCTTTGAAGATGAATTCAGAATCACCCACGCGGAGGCGGGAGTCGTCACCACGTTCTTTTTCTTTTCCTATGGATCCGTTCAGATTCTCCACGGGATCTTCGTTAAGAAGTATCCTCTTCGTTTTGTCATCCCAGGGGCGATTTTATTAGGATGCATCCTAAACCTCCTCACCGCCCTTTCCCCAACCTTTGCCCCCATCAAATACTACTGGCTTTTGGATGGGGCCATTTTGTCCGTCCTTTGGCCATCCTGTGTTCGCGCTTTATCGGAAAATATCGAGGAGGGGTATCGAAATAAGGCCATTATGGTCATGGGATTATGTACAGCAGTTGGCACCATCCTCGTCTATCTTTTAAGCGCCTTATTCACTGCGATCGCCCATTACAAAATCATCTTTTATGTCGGAATCGGAATCGGTTTGCTCATCGCCTTGTCCTGGTTCTTCTTTTTTCCCCTTTTAACCATGCCGGTAGAACAAAAGGAAACCAAGCAAACCTCTATTTCTAAACCGAAAAACGATGGGACGTTCCTCCTTCTTGTTATCGTTTTAGCCGTCTTATGCGTTGTATCCACCTTTGCTCGCGATGGGATTTCCACGTGGTTCCCGTCTCTTCTCAAGGAGGGGTTTGGGGTGCCCGATTCCTATAGCATCCTCATCACCATTCTTCTTCCGATTGGTCAATTCGCCGGAAGCGTGCTTTCCGTTGTTCTCGGCAATCTCATGAAGAACCGCACCCTTCTATGCGGCCTTACTTTCTTGGTATCCTCGCTTCTAGTTGGAATCTACCTTTTCTTTGGTTCTTCTTCCTTGGTTCTTTGCATCGCGATGTTTGGTTTATCGAGCTTATGCTTTGCCATCATCGTGAACGTCACCACCAGCATGATTCCCCTAGAATGGGGGAAAGAAAGAAATTCTGGTTTCTATGCAGCCTTGTTCAACGGATTCTGCTATTTAGGATCGACTGCGTCTTCTTATGGGTTAGGCGCTTTAGCCGATCATTATGGCTGGAACAAAGCAACCCTGGTCATTGAAATTGCCTTAATCCTCGCATCGATTCTTGGAATCCTGTGGCCTGTCCTCCACGGTTGGATTTCCAAAACCAAAAAATCTGTCGAATGATTAAGCAAAAAGTTGTCTTTTTTGGAGTAGTACTCCGTTTTAGCCAACATTAGATATATTCAAGGGGCAAGCAAACGAGGTTATCGCGAAGATAGAGCTTTTCCGGATAGGAACATAGAATAACGCCCATCCCGCGATGGGTTCCCAAATCTTTGTCCAACACGTCGAATTCTTTGGCCATGGCCGCCTTGGGCGAACGCGTCTCCTTGATTTCAATGGGGTATAAGGTATCCCCTTCCTTGATAATGAAATCAATCTCTCCTTCTACTTCCGAATAGACCTCAATTCCATCCACGTCGGCCCTCTTTTTCTTTTTATCCTTGCCCCGATAGTAATAGATGGAAAAATCATATTTCTCTCCCGCGTTGGAGAAGCTTTTAATCAATTCGTTCACGACGAATGTTTCATAAAGCGCGCCTGACATATTGCCGTTTCTCGCGGTTTCAGGGGTCAACCACCTTGTTAAATAGCAAACGAGCCCCGTATCCCGGAAATAAAGTTTGGGAGATTTTATCGCCCGATTTAAGGCAGAGGAGGAATAGGGCTTTAAAAGATAAACAATTCCCGACCGAACGAGGATTCCTGTCCAAGACAAGATCGTTTTCTCATCCACGCCGACCTCACTGGCGAGACTGGAATAATTGATGACGTTGCCCGTTCGGGCTGCAAGTGCGGTCAAAAATTTCGTAAACGCCATGGAATTTTGAGTTTTTATTAATTCGAAAACGTCCTTTTCCAAATAAGTATCGATGTAGGAGGCGTAGAAATCGCCCCATTCCTTATCAGGGTTTTCGTAAAGTTCAGGATATTGGCCGCGGTGTATTTTTTCCCAAATATCGCCATAGCTTTTTAAGCACTTTTCCCGTTCGTTCAAATAAGATTCCGTTGGGATAAAATGCCGATTAAAATCCACGTCGTAAATTTCGCGGAGGGACAGCCCGGATAATTCGTTGACGCTGATTCGACCCGCCAAGGTTTCTTCCCCTTGATGCAACCTTAAAATTTGGCTGCCGGAAAGAATGTAGGATCCATACCCTAAATGATTGGTGTCGACATTATCTTTAATCGCCTCGAAAATTGTATCGACTTTTTGAGCCTCGTCGATATAAAGAGGGGTTCCCTGATGGGATAAGAAAAGAGCCTCGTCGTTTTTCACGGTCTCCCGAACCATTCGATTATCAAAATTAATCCGTCTCACATCGGGGAACAGATGTTCGCATAAGGTGGATTTCCCTACCTGTCTTGCCCCATTGACAGACAAAACAATGTTGTTTTTGAACCGACGTTCCAGAATGGGAACGAGATGCCTTTTGATTTTATACATTTCGCGTACCTCTCACCCATATTTTATAACCAAAATCCGTATTCATAAATAAAAAGTTGTCTTTTTTGGAGTCGTACTCCGTTTTAGACAACTTTTATTTTATTAGATGCCGATCCAATGAGCCGGGAAAGCATAAGCAACATCATTGATGGGGCGAATGACATCCGTCGTATCGATGACAAGACCCGGTAGAATCGGCAAACCATATTTATCCAACACGTCCCAATTTTTCGTAGGACGATTCGGACTCGATGACTTTTTGATTTCCATGGGGAAAATTTTTCCTTCTTCTACATACAAGAGGTCGATTTCTTTTTGATCGATATCTCGATAATAGAACAGGCAATCTTCAATTCTTTTTCCGAAATTTCGAAGATTTTTCACGATTTCGGCAACGCAATAGGTTTCGAAAAATGCGCCAGACATTGCCCCCGATTCCATCATCGCTCCACTAGGCCATCCGCAAAGCGATGCGGCTAACCCTGTATCCAAAAAATAGAATTTCGGGGCCTTGATGATGCGTCGATTCACATTGCACATAAAAGGCTGAAGCAAAATAGCTATGCCAGAGCTAACCAAAACGGATATCCAACTTTTGATGGTATTTGCATCCATGCCAAGAAGGTTTCCAATATCTTTGTAAACAATTTGTTGCCCTGTGCGGAACGCCATAATCTTCATGAAATCGCGGAAACGAATTTCGTTCTCTGGTTTAATGATGGTTTTGATGTCCTTTTCGATATAAGAATCAATGTAAGAAGGATAATAAACCTCGTTCTCACTGACTCCTTTGACTACATCCGGCATAAAACCCCGTTTCATATCGTTGAAAAGTTGCGTTCGGGTTCTTGGTGGAACATTGGCTTTGATAGCTCTTTTCAATAGAGTTGGAATGTCATTGCAAAAAAGATTTTCGGAACGACCCAAAATTTCGCATTGGTCCAAGTAACCCATTTCGACGAATCCGGTTCTACCCGCGAGCGACTCCGAAACCAATTTGGTTAATTCGAAACGGCTAGATCCGGTGAGAACATACATCAATTCCGGCTCTTGGCCGTTCCTATCCCAGGTTTTTCTTTGCTGATCGATCCGAGCTTTAATTTCGTCAACAAGAACGGGGGCTTTTTGCACTTCATCGATAATAAGGGGCCACCCATATAAATCTAAAAAGGAGGCAGGATTTTGAATAGCGAGGGAGCGATCGGAAATGTTATCGAGATTTACTTGACGAAAACGATCGCCAAAAAGTTTTTCTGCCGTTGTGGATTTCCCGACTTGTCTTGGACCATAAATCGTTACACAGGGAAAGGAGCGTGCATTTCTTTCAATCCACCCTTCAATCGTTCTTTTAATATACATTTGCATCCTCCTTTTGCGGTCAAAACGGAGTGCCATTCCGTTTTTACCGAATTATAACTGAATATACCCCATAATAAAAGAGGGTGATTAGGAACAGGCTATCTAAAGGATAAATTCAATTTTTATCGTGCTTTTATCGTTACTTAATTACTTCAATTTTGGAAAAGTATCCCTTGAGCATAAGTATTATAGCGGTCAAAACGGAGTGGTATTCTGTTTTTACCGCGCTTTTGTGGTTTCGTCCATACCAAGTCGCAAAATCCGCGAATTGTAACTTTATTTTGGCGAATTGTTTCATACAAATGAAAAACGCATCCTCGACTTTTCTCGTCATTATAAAATGAAGGCAGCAAACGTTTCTTTGGAGGAACAAACTATGATTCTACCCCGCGATAAGAAGGAGTCTTTCTACGAATTTGACGACGTCCGTAAAGAAGTCGTCTTTCATCGCCACGATATGCCATCCCCATGGATGAATTATCTCAATAACGACGAATTCTATACGATGATTTCCCAGGCTGGCGGCAACCTCAGCTGGTACAAATCCCCTGAGATTTGGCGGATTGGCCGTTACCACTTCTTTAACACCCCCACAGACGCGCAAGGATTATTTCTTTATATCAAAGATAAGAAAACGGGCAAGGTTTGGAACCCCAATATCCTCCCCACGAACGAACCTTTGGATTTCTTTGAATCCCGTCATGGCCGTGGCTATACCAAATTCCTAGCCAAAAAAGACGGCATCCAAGTAAAGCTCACCGCCTTTGTCGGAAAAGAGAACGCTTTAATCTATCGTTTTCAAATCCTTTCCGACCATCCGGGCGACATCGAACTATACGTTGCCAAAGAGATGGGGAACATGGAATATATCCGCGAAATCCAATGGCAATGCTACACCAAGCAAAGCAACAACATCTTCTACCACTCTTCTAGCGATGCCTTGGTCTACGACTATTTTATCGACATGCAAGCGCGCCCCGAAGAAACCCCCTATGTCTATTTAACCGCGACTCTCCCCTCCTCTTCGCATACAGGAATCCGTAAAGACTTCTTGGGCCCATATCGCGATTTATCCAACCCCGAAGCCATCGAAAAAGGTTTTTGCCCCAACACGGACCTTCAAGGGGGAGAAGGCATCTTCGCCTTTTCTTACCCCATCCATCTCGACGCGAACAAAGCCTACGAAGGGGCCATTATTTTAGGAACAACACCCAAAAACGATGAAGTGGATGCCCAAATCGAACGTCTCAAAGACCTAAAGTATTTAGACGAACTCTATCAAGGCGTCCTCGATAAATGGCATAAGGTAGACGAGACCTTCCACGTGGAAACCGACGATCCCGTATTCAACCGCATGGCCAACATTTGGAATCCTTATCAGGCTTATGTCAATTTCCAAGTTTGCCGCGAAATCTCCTTCTATGCGACGGGAACGATACGCGGATTTGGCGTGCGCGACTCTTCTCAAGACTGCTTGTCCCAAATTGCCGTGCGTCCCGATGCGGTACGAGCAAGAATCGAAGAAATCATGACCGAACAATCCCGTTGCGGCAAAACCACCCACCGATTCTTCCATATCGAAAGGAAGCAATCGGATATCAGCGATCGCAGCGACGACCACCTTTGGATGGTCTATGTCATCGATCAATGGATTCGCGAAACCGGAGACCTCTCGATTCTAGATGACATCGTCCCCTATTATGACGGCGGAGAAGGAACGGTTCTTGAACACTTAGAAGCTTCCATTTCCCGGACGCATTCCACGATGGGAAAAGACGGCATCCCCTTGATGTTAGAAAGCGATTGGAACGATTGCCTCAATACGATTTGCCGCAAAGGCCAAGGCGAAACCGTCATGGTCGGTGAACAATATGTTTTGGCCTGCTCCATGATGGCCAAAATCGAAAAACTGCTAGGGTGCGATCCTTCTTTCTATGAGGAAGAGGCCAAGAAGCAAAAAGAAATCCTCAATACCCGCTTCTTTGAAAAAGACCATTATCTCCGTGCGGTGACCGATAGTGGAGTCCGCATCGGAGCGCAGAATGAACCCTGCGCCCGCGTTTGGATCAACACAAACGCCTGGGCGGTCATTTCAGGAGTCGCCGACACAGAAAGAGGAAACATCGCATTAAGTACTTCTTTACGTTGCTGCAACACCCCGTTTGGCCTTGCAACCCAGAATCCTCCGTTACAAAGAAATTACCCTACGCCCGAAGAAGAAATCAGCTGGGCAACTCCGGGGATTGGAGAAAATGGCGGCATCTTCTGCCACGCGAACACCTGGTCCATCATCGCCTTGTGCCTTTTGAATCGGCCCGACGATGCCTACATGGTCTACTCGGAAATGCTTCCCGACCACATCGTCTCCAAAGTCGGAGTCGACGCTTATAACGCGGAGCCCTATATTTATTCCTCCAATATCCGCGCCTCCGGCGTTTTGCGCCAAGGAGAAGCTGCCGTCAGCTGGGTGACCGGAACGGCTACCTGGATGAATCTAGCTTTGGAACATTATTTCTGCGGTGTTCGTCCCGAAATGGATGGCCTATTCATCGACCCCTGTTTGCCTTCTTCGATCCACCACGCGACCATTACGCGCAAATATCGCGGATGCACCTATCAAATCGAAGTCCAAAATAACAGCAAGAAAACAAAGCCCTGCGAATTGCTGGTAGAAGGCGAGCCCGTTGAAGGAAACATCGTTCCTGCAAAACCCGGGACCTTGCACATTACCTGTATCGTTCGATAGCGATCCCCCTTTGCCTCTTTTCATCCTGATTTATCGGGTTTCGTATTTTCGATTTTCCAGCCACAACAGAAAAAATAAGCAAGTTATTTGCAAAAGTTGCTCCGTTTCAAAGCAAAATCTTGCTCAGTTTCAAGGCGAAATATTGTATCGCAAGACCTGGAAGTCGGCTTTATCTACCCTTCATCTGTGCCAAATTATCGTTCCGATTTTCCCAATTTTGAGAAAAAACGAACGCTAATTTTCATAGAGTTTCATCATGCGCCCAACAAATAAACGGGGAAGGTATAGGCTTTATCGTTGATGGGGCGAATTTTGTCACAACAATCTACCACAAGCCCCGGTTTAATTTCCATGTTGTACTTCAGCAAAACGTTGAAATTCTTCGTTGGTTTGTTGGGCGTCTCGCCTTTTTTGATTTCAATGGGGTAAATAGCATTCTCATCCACGTAAAGGAGATCAATTTCCCTTTGATCAATGTCCCGGTAATAATAAAGATGGCTCGTTACATCAATTCCGGCGTTGTAGTAGCCTTTTATCGTTTCCGACACGACGAACGTTTCAAAAAACGCTCCACCCATTACTCCTTCTTCTAGCATTCTGGCGTTCGGCCATTTACAAAGATAGGCGCATAAGCCCGTATCCATAAAATACAGTTTTGGCGCTTTAATAATTCGGTTGGAGACATTGGCCATGAAAGGTTCTAACAAAACGATAATTCCCGATGTAACCAAAATGGAAATCCATCTCTTAATCGTATCAACATTGATGCCAAGTTCCCGAGCAAAGACCTGATAATTCACTTGTTGAGCCGTTCTTAATGCAAGGTAGGAAACGAAATTGCGGAATTGCATCTCGTGAGACGCGGCAATTAAACGCATGACGTCTTTGGCGATGTAGGTATCAAAATAGGATTTGAAATAGACATTCCGTCTAGAATTTCCCACGACGATATCTGGCATCCCACCCTTGAAAATAGAATCAAAAATTTGCGATTTTGTTTTATAGCGTGCCGAACTGTCTGTTTCTTTTTTTAGAAGCAAAGAAATATCGGGAATGAAGGGGGAGCCCGATAGTCCAGCCGCTTCGATTTGGGTCAGCGAAGACATATTGAAAACTGCGGCTCTCCCCGCAAGAGACTCCGAAATTCCCGCTTGAAGCTCAAATTGGTTCGAACCCGTAAGCACATACATCAATTGACGGGGATGATTCGACTTCAGCCATGTTTTTCTTTGCTCATCGATTGCAATTTTGATTTCACTAAGCAGATTGGGTGCTTTTTGCACCTCATCAACAATAAGGGGCCACGGGTGAACTTCTAAAAATCCTTTAGGATTGGTTAAAGCCAATTCCCGTTCGTTTGCATCATCTAGCGTAACGGATGCAAAGCGATTGCCGAAAAGAGCATCCACCGTCGTGGATTTGCCGACCTGTCTTGCGCCATAGATAACAATAGCCTGGAAGGAGGTTTCTGCATCTAGAATTGTTTTTTCAATATCTCGTTTTAAATACATTTTTCAATTCCTTTCAGACATTATCCGATTACAAGCCTTCTTTTTCAATATTTTTTCCGATGAAAACACTAGTCGACTAGTTGTTTCATCGCTATTTCGGCTATCGATGGCCATCAAATAAACATAATCATATAGATGGGGAACGTCGTTAAATTAGCTTTTGTAGAAACCGTGTTTTCGTTCCCAAAAACAAAACCTCGCTTTAGGGAATAGGGTTCCTTTACCAATTTCGGAATCGCCCGGAAATTATTTTGATCATTCCCGGATTTGATCTCGATGGGCAAGACGGTTTGATTTTCGTAATCATTGATAAGGAAATCCACCTCCCCCACCTTTTTGCTATCGAAATAATAAAGCTCATGGCCGTGGGCCGCGAGTTCCATGGCGCAAGCCGTCTCGTAAACGCTGCCTAAGTTCGCTGCGCGGTCTTCGTTTAAAATCGCATTGATGTTGTTTTTATAGAGAATGTTGGAAAGCAGCCCCACATCATTGTAATAAAGCTTGATAAGATTCTTGCTCGCGGATTCCACTAAGGGAAACACGGGATTGGCAATGGCTTTGACGCCCAAAGAAATACCAGAACTGACCAAATAATCGAATTCGTCTTGGTACCGTTCTAGATTCGCGTTCTTCTTATTCTCCAATTTCGCGTATTGTATCCGTTTCACCTTATTTTCCATATAAGAAGGCAAAAAATCGTAGATGGTTCGTATTTTTAATTTATGTTCTTCGTCGTATTTGGAAGCATCGTCCCGATAATACCCATAAATCGAAGACTGAAGGATTCGCATTTGGCCAACGTTATTCGATAAAAATTCCTCCACGGCGCGAGGAAGTCCTCCGCAAACCAAATATTCTTTGAATTTTCTTAGAAGAGTTTGATGAACAACCTCGGGCACAGCCCGCCTTGATTCGAAACACACCCTGACTTCATCAATCATAGGCGTAGTAAAACCATTCGCCCACAGGAATTCTTCAAAATCCATGGGGTACATCTTCACTTCTTCGATGCTCCCCATCGGAATGAATTGATGCTTCAGGGCGATGCCTAATAAAGAACCGCTAGCAATGTAACGAAAACGGTTTTCCCGTTTTAAAGGTTTAAGCAAGGAAAGCAATTGGGGATACACTTGGATCTCATCGATAAAAATCAAGGTGTCGTTTGCATCGCCAAAAACCCCTTGAGTTAGAACGCTAACCTGCCAATAAAACTCTTTCGTTGTTTTTACATTTGCAAAAAGACGATCCCCGTCCAAATCATCTTGCATGTTAATCTCAATGAAATGGGGGAAGGACGTTTTAGCAGTTTCACGAACGATGAAACTTTTTCCAATTTGCCTCGCGCCCGTAACAATGACGATTTCCGCATCGGGGTTTTTATAGTATTCATGTAACTTATTTTCAATCTTTCTATGAAACATAAAATCCTCCAAAAGTGTTTTTCCAATATAATTTTAGGTTAAAAACATTGCTTTTCCAATAAGTTCAATTAGGAAATCAGTGGTTTTCCAATATTTTTAGAGTTGAAAGTATTGGTTTTCCAAAAACTGAAATGCCTTCCATTTTGGCAGAAACGGAATGCCATCAGTCTCTTTTTAGAAGGTGGATTCCCGTTTTTTAGAGGCTATAAAATTATAGGAATTTCCCCGTTGACCAAAATTAGACCGATGTTAATTTATTGCTAAGTTATCGATTGCTTCGGTAATTGCCAATCCGTAAAACGCATTGGTCTTGCGATTGTTCTACATCGAAACACGGCGGTTCTTCGTTTTCATCCCAGCAAAAACTAGTCTTGAGTTTTGCAGAGCATTCTAGTTCGGGGAAGTCGCCACGAAAGGAGATTCACATGAAAGTTTCGAATGCTTTATTCGTCTTGGCGTTAGGGTCGTTGCTTGCTTCCTGCGGGGCAGGCACCTCTTCTTCCTCATCGGAGCCTGCAGGGACTAATTCTAGTTCCTCTACCTCGACTTCTAGCAGCTCATCTAGTTCTAGCGTTTCTAGCGAGTCTTCTACGACTTCGTCCACCACTTCGGTTGATGTCACCGTTGGACTAGAGGATTTGCAAAAAGCCTCCGCGAAGGCCAAAGCCCAAGCCAAAGCCATAAAAGGCGGAACCATCACATTAAGCGAGACCAGCTCTTTTGGCGACCCCACCAAAAAGGTCATGCCCTTTGAATTTGGAAGCGATAAAAACGGAGACGTCCTCCATTATGTGGACTTCGATTGGCAGATGAATCAGCAAGATGCCTATGTCATGAAGGATCCTAACGGCGCCATCCTTGGTATCACCAAGAAAAGCGATGGATCGATTTCCAAACAATTCGAAGAATATAGCGACGTCCAATATGCCTTCCGTAACCTCCTTGGATACGGGGAAGAAGACCTTTATGGCACGGAAGGGCTGCTAGAAGGATTGCTTGGCTATGCTCAAAGAAACGTCAACCAAGACGCGAAGTTTGGGGCAAAAGACGGAGTCTATGAATTCTCGTTTGGCTATTTTGCATCTTTGGATACCTATGAATTCTATGTGGTCGGCGCCTCTTTCTCCCTCGGTGAGAAAGACGAGCTTCAGTCCATCGATGCCAAAATCTCTTCCTACAATTCCAGCAGCTTCATGGTGGATGATGAGCTCCAAACGATTCAACTGTTAGACGGAGCAACCCCAACTTCCACTAAAGAATACGAAATCACGCAGACCGCAGGGGAAAGAACGTTCCAAAATCCGATTGACCTCGATTCCTTCTATGCGACGAGCTTCGATTTAACCTATAAAGGTGCAACGATCGCCGAAGGTTCTTCAATATCCGCAGAAACCGGAGGAGACGTCTCCATTGGATTAGCAAACATTCTGCCCGAAACCGCGAATTTCGATTTTGATTCCATTACCGTGACCGTGACCGGAGGGGAAGAAGGCGGATTAAGCGGACAATTCTCCAATTATTCTCAAGAAATATCGTTATCGCCTTCCGCGGTGGGCGAATATAGCGTTGAAGTGAAAAGCGTCCACGTGACTAAGACCTTCAAAGTCAACGTCACCGAAGCTCAGCCGAATAATGTTTCCGTATCCTATTTTGTCGAGGGACCTGATGGATATACGGCTTATAGCTATAGCGATGGCATCGCAGGCTATGTGGGCGTCACCTATATCATCGCCGCGAGCATCCTCCCCGACGCCGCAAACCAAGAGGTCACCACCTCCGTTTCGGGAGCGGAAGCAAGCGCTTATAAAATTGAAAGGAAGGAAATCCAAGTCAACGAATGGATGGATCCGAAGCAGATGATTTGCTTCACTCCGTTAGTGGCAGGAGGCTTTGATATCGCGATTGCTAGCGCGGTCAATCCCGCGGTTGCTGCAAATGTTCATATCACCGCAAGCCCCACTCCCTCTATCGCGAGCGTTTTAAGCAACCAATTTGCCTATCGCATGGGCGGAACGGTCAAATACGTGGTTTCCTTCACCCCATCCCCGTCCGTGGACGGAACAAGTGGCTCCATCCACATCGAGGACAAGGTTTCCAAAAAATCTGAAGACGCCACTTATACCTTAACCAAAGGGGAAAAGTTCTATACATTTGCCTTGACCCATGTCAGCGGGGAATCCTTCGGGCTCACCTTCAAAATGAGTTTCGATTTTGCTTTGTTCTATTTTGACGCGGATGGATTTGCAAACCAAATGAGCAAAGTCACCCCCGAATTCTGGATCCAAGGCGGCTGGACCGCTAGTAGTGGAAACTTCACCTTCTCTATCCAGTTCTATAATAGCGGCGAGGCTTCCATGATGGTGAATAGCTCCGATTTCACCGTTTCTGAATATTTCTCTTGCTCGTATTCGCTAACCGAAACCACGGATGGTTATAACGGAACCTTCACTTCGAACCCCAACACCGAAACCCCGTTTGTCGCGTTGCCGTTAAGTTTCAAAGTGGACAAAGACTTCACCAAAGTCGATACGAGTTTCTCCTTCCAAGAAAAGAGTTACACGCTTTCCTTTGTTCCAGAAAGCTATTAATCCCATGAAAAGCAAGAAATCATTCGCATCGATTTCGTTCCTCTTCGTCTTGTTTTCTTGCGGCCGATTCGTTATTCAGTCAAGCGAAAGCATTACCAACCATAATCTGACGCTAGAAAATACGGACGAATTCAAGGAGGCCAAATCCTTATCCGCGTTAGGCACCCAAAAACTCCTGGTGGTCCCTGTCCAATTCCAAGGCGAAAGGGAATTCAGTCAAGAGGACCTAACGCGGATTCAAAAAGCCTTCTTTCAAAAAGATTTATCGACAAGTGAGGGGAAGAATTATTATTCCGTCTCCGAATTCTATTCTCAAAGCAGCCTCGGCCAGCTTTCCTTTAATGGGGAAGTCACCGACGTTTTGAAGGTTCCCTTCACCGTCGATCAAATGAGCGAGGACGGGAATTATTTCCCAGGCGTCCCCGCCCAATACATGATGGATAGCAGCTCTTATCCTTCTTCTTATTTTCAAGATTATGACACGGACAAAGATGGATATGTCGACGCGGTGGTTTTCGTCTATTCTTCGCCAACCTCGGAACGGACGGGGAATTTCTGGGCATGGGTCGCCAATTTTGCTACCGATCCCAATCCATCTCGCCCCACCTTCTTCCGTCATATGTGGGTAGGAATCGACTTCTTCCACAAAGGGGGATATGAAGTCGATGCTCATACGGTTATCCACGAAACAGGCCATTTGCTAGGCCTTCGGGATTATTACCCTAGCGATAACTATAATCTCGCTTTAGGCGGCCATTCGATGATGGATTACAACATCTCCGACCATGACCCCTATTCCAAGATGCTCTTATCCTGGGCGGAGCCGACCTATTACGACTTTACCAAGCATTCCTCCATCACCGTGGATTTACCCGCGTTTGAAAGCTCCAATCAGTTCATATTGTTAAACACGGATTGGAACCACAGCGTCATGGACGAATACTTGCTTTTGGAGTATTACACCCCGACGGGTCTCAATGAATTGGACGCGAAAACTCAATACGACACCCGCCCGCAAGGATTCACGGAATCTGGCATCAAGGTCTATCACGTCGATAGCAGAATCGCCAAAACCCATTACGATTCCAGGTTGTACACGACGGTCTTTGATGAATACGTAGACGAAATCCCAGAAACCAAAGAAAAAGATGTCTATTACGTGATTGGGGCTTCTAATAGTATCGAAAGTTCTAGGACTGACGCTTCTAGAAACGGGCGTTATAAGCAGATTGCCCTCGTGGAGAATAAGACCTATAACCAACTTCAAAGCGGAGTGGCTGCGGATAACGATTCCTTGTTCCAAGTGGGGGACAGCTTCGATTCCTCAAAATCCGCTTATCTATTAAATGGAAAATGGAATAAGGGTGGGGAAATCTCCTTCCGCTTCCACGTGGACAGCATGAATGAAGAACACGCGACCCTATCCATTGAATATCAAGGAGGAAAATAAATGAAGAAAATAAAAGACGCGTTATTCCTGATCTCCGCCTGCGCGGCCCTCTGTGCCTGCGGCAAGGGAGAAGAGAAGTCTAGCGTGACGACTGCTTCTTCTAGCGGGGGCATCGCCGCCACCTTGCAGGAAGCCATTGAAAATACTAAAGACAATTACAAAATGGATATTGAATCGGGGATTGGCTATTCCTTCCCCTATCAAATCATTTCGGACAGCCTTTATTATTACGCCCCAGCAACCGAAAACTTCATTCGCCTCGACGAAGACAAGGATTATTACCATACCTTCGAAAGGGCGGAACTCGATACCGATGAGATTTACCGTTTTGGAATGAATGTCCATGGCCGGGCGGGGAGAGTCGCGGATAAGGACTACCTCTACCGCACCGACTTCATGGATTTGTTATCCACTTACGCGGACGATTTCACCCAAATGAGCGAGGACACCTATTGCTGTACCGTCAAAGACCTCGCTTATGACCTCAAGGAATATTTTCAAAATCGTGCCTTCAGCTACTCCAATTATTTCGAGGTTCATCTAGGCGAAGATGGACGAATCGCTTCGTTTAAAACCTATGAAAAATACCTCGAAGAAACGAGTTTAGTGGGGGAGGTATCCTTTAAGCCCTTCGTCCTTTCTGCTTGGGAACCCTATACCCTATGGGACCAAGGAGGGCGGCAAATTGACCTGCGCATCGTGGATTTGAAAATTGGGTCGCAAGATGGCAAGCTCTATCGATTGCTTTACCAAGACCAGGAAGTCGAAATCGAAGGCATTGTTTCGGGATTAGATTATGACGGCCACTTCATTTTGGCAACCGAAAGCCCGACAACAGGCTACGTCGGGATTGAAGTTAGCCTGAAAAAAGGCGAGACCCTCCCTGCTTTAAACGATAAGATCAAAGTCAAAGGAACCATTGATCAAGACGAATACGTGGCTAAGCTCGTGGGGGCAAGCTATACCAAAACCGGAGAGGCGGAATATTACCCCGTCTTTGACGAAGAACGGGTGGAAGGAACCTATGGAGGAGGCTATTTTGCCGCCTACATTTTCTCCCAAACCCCCGTCTACGCGGATTCCATTTATTCCACCTACGCTTACCTTTCTTCTCCCCCGGCTAAAATCGTAGAAGACCAGGACACGAACATCGAGGTCATCTGCCCTGCCCAGACTTCAGAAGACGACACTTTCCACATGTTGATCGTTCTTCCTTCTTCGATGCCAGTAGACGAAAGAAAAGCCATCGTAGAAGACATCAAACAGTATGGGATTTATTCCAAAGGGGCGAACTCCGCGAAAGAAATATCCTTAGATAAATTCATCCTCCGCTTTAGTCCTAGTTATTCCTATCACGTAAAACTGGAATATACCGCCCAAAGCTCTATCTCCAAGAAATTGTCCCCCACCGAAAAGGTGGACAAACTCTTCGGCCTTAAGGACTTCCCCTTTCCCAAATCTCAGGAAGTTACTTGCTTCTCCTGCGGCGGCACCAGCGGACTCAACATCGAAGCCAATTACGGAAAAGAAGGGAGGACGGTAGGTCTTTATTACAATGCCGCTTCTTTATCTTCAGCCGCTATCCAAGCGGAAAAAGACGCCTTAATCGCCTATGGTTTCTCCTTCTACGACGAAATCAAAGACACATATTTGTCTCGCCATCAAATCTACAAAAAAGAAAACACCTATGTGGATATCCTTGTTACCGATGACTACTATAGCGAAGACAGCCATACCGTCAGCATGTGGGTGTATCAAGGCGATTTGATTTCAACGCCTAGCATTGAAGAAATCCTTCAGGAAAAAGCCCCCTTCTTTGATACGAACGATTTCATTCGGCCAGCGGGTATCCATTCCTCGGATATTGGCTATTATGCCCTCCATTCTTACGCGGGGAATGCGTTCGACGAAGGTCATTATCTTAGCTGCGTCACTTTGGACGTCAGTGAAGATTGCTTTAGCGCCATGCGTTCCAGCTACATCAAAGACAAAGGGTATAAAACGGCAAGAACGAGCGACAACAAGATCTACACCTACAATACCCGTGGGGCGAACCATTATGTCCTGTATAAGGAAATCCCCGGGAGCGAAGAAAAAATCTATCTCGATATGGCAATGTATCCCACTAGCGACTACACCTTCTCGGGACATAATCTTTTCCAAAACCGCATCGAGGTATTGATTTATAAGGCCGCTTCTCCTCTTCAAACCCATTATGAAGAGAATCTAAACGACTTTACCAACTACATGGGGTCCATCATTACAGGCGGCGGATTCTCCGTGACATTCTCTACGCCAGTCCAAGTCGAAAACTACCCGGCCCTAACGAATGGAGGTTACGACTACCTCTATTACGGGTATTTCTATAGCTATAACGCCTTTATCTATTCCTCTTCCTTGGAGCAAGCCTACCAGGACATCATCCAAGGCCTAACAAACGCCGGATATACCTTGCAAAACACCACCGCGAAAGGCAACGTCTGCTATGGCAAACAAACCGAAAGCGGATTGGGCTCCTTCGTCTTCATCATAAAAGAGACCCAAAAAGGCTACATCCGTATCATGGATGGCGTCGGCGGGCTCGACTTCTAGTTCTTCTAACGTCCAATCCCCGAGGGTTCAAACCCCGGGGATTTTTGATGTTTGAAAGAGCGAAAAGTTATAGGGCCAATACGGCATCCAGGCATAACGTAAGGCCATATTCCGCCGCATTTCCACCCCAATTCCGTTCATCGTATTGCTCCACGTTAGCCAAACTATCCGCGGTATAGAGGATCATCCCCCATGTCGCTTTTCTAAAAGCGGCGCAGGCGGCAAGAGCGGAGCATTCCATTTCCACGACGGCACATCTTTCGCTTTTGCGGTACATGACTTTTTCTTTGGTTTCGCGAAAGAAGCCATCGGTCGTCCACGTCATCACTTCTTGGTATTTCAAGTTGTGCTGAAGGATGTCCTTTTCAATCGCCTTTTGAGCCCTTTCATCGATTTCCATAAAACGCGAGGGGGGAGCATAGTGATAGGAAGTTTCTTCATCTCGCAACGGTGATAAGGAAACGGATAACAAGCAAACCATTTGTAAACCCTGCTTTCAGCACTCAAACCAAAGATATCGTCTTAGACTATGGGCCCCACTATTTTAGCGAATGGATTCCTGTCCAAGAGCCCACGGAAGAACAAGGGGGCGTCCAAGGCCATAAAGATTGTTTGGTATGTCATAAGCATTTCGACCAAGAAGAAAATGAAATCCAAGATTTATCGATCCCTAAATTGCCTAGGAAAGTAACTATCACCGTCATCAACGGATCTAACAGTGCTTCAAAAGTGGAGGTGGGAACCTCAGTTACCGTTACCGCGGATCAGCCAAAAGAGGGCATGCAATTCAAAGGATGGGTAGATACTTCTAACCGTATCGTCAGCCAAACAGAGGTCTATACATTTGTAGTAACCGAAGACGTAACGTTAGCAGCCGTATACGAACGGATTCCTATAGATACCAGTTCTAGCGAAGGTACGAATTCCAGCAGTTCTTCTTCTAGCAAATCCAGCGGGGACAGTGGGTCAAATAAGCCAGATTCTCCAAACGAAAATACGCCTTCTCTTTATCATCCGCGGGCATCATTGCTATCTCCGTTATCTCAGTAGCAGCAGTAGCTTTTTTGGGCGGCGTGATTATTTACAATGCAACGAAGAAGCGAAAACTTAAATAGCCGTTACGGGAACGATTAAAACTTGAGGGGATAAAGCGCTCACGCTATCGGCGGTGCAAACCACACAGCTCTTGCCTCTTTCATATTTCGTCGCATCTAATTCTTTGAATCCAGAAACCTCAGATAACGTATGCTTATCGCCAAATTTGCATTCCACCGCATACAGGGTTCCTTTTTGGATAAAAACGAGGTCCACTTCGTGTTGAGCGTAATCCCGATAATAATAAAAATTCGTTTTATTCCCTTCGTTTTCATAGGATTTACGAATTTCGTTCACGACAAATGTTTCGAATAAACGGCCTTTGAGAAAACTTCTGGATAACGTCTCTTTCGAATCGATTCCTAGCAAAAAGCAAGCGATACCTGTATCAAAGAAATAGATTTTCGGACTTTTGACCATGCGCTTAGTCCACGAATCTTCATAGTAGGGCTGCAGCAAGTGGATGATGCCGGTCTTGGCCATAATACCCACCCAGGTGCGGATTGTTGTCGCGGAAACACCCACCTGCTTGGACAAACTATCGTAATTCAATTCCTGTCCCGTCAAAGACGCTACTAATACAAGCAGGTTATAGAATTTGGATTCGTCCTTTAATTCAATTTGATCCCGAACGTCTTTTTCTAAGTACGTACTGATAAAGGAAGAATAGAAAATCGAGCCCCTCAGTCCTTCGTCATCATAGAGTTCCGGCATCTGTCCTTTGACGATGAAATCCAGGATTTCTTCCGCGGTTAAACGAGCAACAGCCGAACGTTGGCTAAGGGCCATAGGATCCGGCAAGAAAGGAATATTATGCTGACCCGAAATTTCGCTAAGCGATAACGGGGACATATCAAGCAACGCCGCACGTCCCGCTAAAGACTCCTTGGCCTTCTCTAGCAAATCCCTTCTGCTAGACCCGGAGAGAATGAACATTCCGTTAGCGGCTTGATTCCCTTCTAGCCTTCTTTTCTCGTTAACAAGGTATTCGACTTCTTCAAATAACCCCGTTGCTTTTTGGGCTTCATCAATAATAAGGGGACAGGGGTGGATAGCTAAAAAGGTTTTGGGGTCGTTCTGCGCTAATAAGCGGTCGGAGGAGTTATCCAGCGTCACATAAGAAAAACCGTGTCCGTCATATTTTTCCGACAATAGTGTCGATTTTCCGACTTGTCTGGGCCCCGTCAAGATAACACAGGGAAAGTGCTGTATGGCGTAATCGATAACTTTTTTAATGTGCCGCTCAATCATATAAATCACCTCAACTTTGGATTTTCTGAAGTTCAACTTTGGATTTTCCAAACTTCTACTTTGGATTTTCCAAAGTTATATTACACCATTTTTAAAAATTGGGGGATATCAATAAGTTTTAAGCGCGAAGGAAAAATAACCGACAGCAAATATTCAGCTTCTAAGCTTAATTTTGGCCGTCATTCATGATTGCACATTTTTGCAATCGTTTGCCTTTTTTCTTAAGGACGCCGAATTTGTTATTTCAAATCAAGCCGTTCCTCGTAAAACTCATCTAACGAATAAGTGATGGGTGCCCGTTTTTTTGCTTCGGGTGTAAATCCATTGCGGGAAATGTATCCTAAACGATAAAAGGGAAGGGGGGATTGCAAGGTCTGCTTCTCCTTTTCGTGAATCGTGTCCATGCCAATTGGATCCTTCGTGTATTTGCATTCATAAGAAGCAAAGCCATTCTTATCTTGGGTAACCACGTCAAATTGAAGGTTCTTTTTATTCTTCGCATCATTGAAGCTATAAGTTCCAATCTGAAAGAACGGGGGTTTGATTTCACCCGCCTTGTTTTTGCGAATCAAGAAATCCTTGCTCACTCTTTCAAAGGCTTTTGGAAGGTAACATTTTTCAAAATCCGGCTCGACCATCTCTTGATAGAAAAGGTCTTTACCCATGAAGGAAATGGATGATCCGTTGGAAAAAATATAACGGAAATAAAACCGAAGCAAGTTATCGTCAAAGTCGTAATAAGTCAGTTTCTTATTTTGTGAATCGTTAATCGGGGAAACCTTCGTCAAGAAATGCAAGCCAACCCCTTTGGACAAAGCATATTCGGGGCGGGAATCCTTGCCCAACGCCGCAACCAAATCGCTAAATTTATGCTTTCCAACAGCTACAAGGTTAAGAACGCTATTTAAGGAAGCGACCTTCGTTCCTTCGCTTTCAATCATTTCTTGGCATAAAAGCGTCATGGTGGAGGTATCTACGCCAAAGCAATCTTTGATATTTTCTTCTACGCTTTTTGATGGATTCACCAAGGATAACGCATAAGGGAGTCCGCCAAAAACGGCATAGGCTTTGAATTTCTCTTCTGGTGAATAATGAGGAAAGAATTTTGCGGCGTCATAGTAATCGAATTCATGAATTTCTTGAATAAGGTCAAAATGGCCATGCAGCGGAGAGGAACGATCCACGATGTTCTGCATCAAATCGCAATAAGACCCGGAAAGAATAAGCTTTAAATGCAAATCATCGCCTTTCCTTAAGTCGATTAATCGAGCCAAGCTGGCGTCCACCCCATCATCCCCGCCTAGCGGAAGATAAGAAAACTCATCAATCACGAAAATGATTTTTTGATCCTTTGCAGCAAGAAAAATAGCGTCGAACAAATCGTCGTAACTGGAAAAGGTGGTATACGCAGGCAAGCCCAATACCCTTTTGGATTCTTTTTCTAATAGGGAAAGATTGATAGAGGGCAATACCTTTTTGCATTCGCAATGGAGAATTATCCCTTCTTCTCCTTCCAGGGCTTTTTTGATGATTTCTGTTTTGCCAACGCGTCGACGGCCAAAAATCATCATCGCCTTGTATGCGTCGCCCGCCATCAACTCTTTCAGCTTTCGAATCTCTTCTTTTCTTCCTACAAACATATCAATCTCCAGTAGTATTTTAACATAAATTTTTTTGGGACAAATATTTTTGTGTAAAAATTTATAGAGAAAAGCATGCTTATCAATTAACACAAATCAATTTATGATAAATGAATTTGTGCTATTTTATAAATCGTTAATCTTAGCATCAAGCCAATGACCTAAAATAGCTAATGATAAGAGTCCTTAATGAAGCCGCAAGGGTCGATAGCGATACCATTTTCAAACAATTTCTTATATGGTTCGAACACTTTGTGCGGTTGAGCCAGAATTAACACGTCCGAACGTCTTATCGCCTCTTCAATGGGGACATTAATAATGCCTTCTATCATCTCAACATGGGAATTCGGTTCACACCCAATGACGTCAAAGCCATCTTCCGTCAATTTTTTTGCAATAACAAGGCCGCTAGAATTACGTAAATCTCCAATATTCGCTTTATAACTCAGTCCAAACACCCCGATTGTTTTACCCTTTCTTGCGATGCATAGTCTTTCCGCTTCCTCCGCAACGAGAACCGGTTTCTTATCATTTATCGTTCTCGCCATAGAAAGCAAACCGACATCGTCACCATAACGATTAATCAAAAACAATGGGTCCACAGGAATGCAATGGCCGCCTACGCCGCTGCCCGGGTTTGGAACCTTAATACGTGGATGTTTATTTATTTTGTTAATCAAGGCAAATGGGTCTATCCCCTCTTTTTCCGCAATAAATCCCACCTGATTTGCAAACGCCAAATCGACATCCCTCGCCGCATTTTGAAGGAGTTTCACCAATTCGGCTTCTTCAAACGAACAAACGTCGATATCGGATAGGCTGATTTTAGAATAAAGGGATTTTGATCTCCTTAAAGCCACGGGGTCGTCGGACCCAATCACGCGGGCGTTGTTCTTAATTTCCGCCATCACGTTTCCTGGCAAAATCGTTTCGGGGCAATACGCGAAACAACCTTCAAAGCCCAAACTCGAAAGCATCTTTTTTATTCGTTTCCCAGTTCCAACAGGAACGGTGCTTTCAAGAATAAGCAACGTGTCTTTTTTCAATATTCCAGCAACATCTTTTAATGCGCCTGTAACGCTAGATAAATCAGGTGTTCCATCGAGTTTCGTCGGCGTTTGAACGGCAATAACAATGCGGTCGCACTCCTTCGGTTTGTCCACATATGAAATCCGACGCGAATTTTCTTTCAGCAAGGCATCGACGTCGGGTTCGCCATATAGAAAAGATCCGTCGATTAGTGATTGAAGACGCGAAACATTCTTCTCAACGACAATAACCTCCGCGCATTGAGAAAAGGCAGCGGCCAGCGGAAGTCCAATATAACCAGCACCAATGATTTCAATTTTTTCCATACACATGCTCCAAAATTACCGACGCGATTTTAGCTCCAGCGCCGCCTTTGCCATAACGATCATCTGGTTGAATAGTCCCCGACTTGATTAATTCATTCAGAAGCTTTGCCATGCCTTTTCCTGAAGGAGGGAACATGCACTTCCCCGCTCGTTCCGTTTTTTCGCGGACAATTAATGCGGGAATGCCAAGAAATAACGCTTCTTCTTCCACGCCGCCAGAATCCGTTATGACGGCAATAGAAGACGATAGTTTCCTTTGAAACTCTTGTGGCTCCAACGGATTGGTAAGCGTTAGATTCGGAATGTTCTTCAGTTTTTGCGCTGCGGCAACAATCACGGGATTGGGGTGAACGGGGAACAAAAACTGCACGCGTGGATTCAATTGGCAGCATTCCCTTATTTCGGAAAAAATATTTGTCAAAAAAGGGAGGTTTTCCTTCCGATGAATGGTAATAAGAACACCCTGCCTCGATTCGGAAACAACATTTTGTCTCAAATAATCAACGAATGTATTACCGGTAACAATCACGCCGCGTGCGCCTTCTCTTATCAGGTTTTCTTCTTCCTTGCTTGATGGGGCGAAATTCAAAGCGGCTTCTTTGCTGATTCTTTTTCGAATAATTTCTTCAGGAAAAGGATTCGATTCATCGAAACTACGCAAACCGGCTTCCACATAATAGAGAGGAACGCCAAGCAGCAGTGACAGCTTGGCACCAGACAATGCGGATGAAGTATCACCCTGAACACAGATATAAGAAGGGGCGAACGGCAAGACTCGCATAGTATCTTCGGCCCATTTTTCGGATATCTTGTCAAAATCTCCTTGTCGCAGCTTAACGAAACAATGCGTATCAATCCCACCTTTCATTAGTATCTTCGTTGGAAGACCATCATGTTGATGCGTATCAAGAACATAAAAGGGTGCCTCTCTTTGTTGCAATGATTCTAGAATCGGAAGCATCTTGATCGCTTCGGGGCGGGTTCCAAGAACAAATAAGCCTGGATGCCGATCCATGGTAAAAAGCAATTTCTCTTGCTCTTTTTCATAGGAATACAAAGATGCAATCGCATAGGCCCGCTCCGTAAGGGCATTTGTCCTTTGAACATCACGGTTCAACATTTCTATCAAGTTGGCGGCCTCTTCAACATTGGAATAAAACGCCATAGAGTCTCCAAACGTGTATTGAATGCGATTTAGGCGAGAGCTAACGACGCACGGAAGCCTCGACAAAGCGGCCTCATAAACGCACCTCCCAAAAGTTTCCTGCAAAGAAGTGCAAAGATAAAAATCCGACTGATCGAGAGCCGTCTTCAACTGCAGCTGACCAACAGAGCCCTTAAAGAAAATGAAATCACCAGCGTCCTCTATCATGGATTCGTAAATTGTCTTCTCGTCGATTGTCCCATAGATGCTAAGGGTCGCATCATATCCACGTTTTCGTAGCAAAGAGACAATTTCTTTGGATTCGGGAAGATTTTTTTGAAGTTTAGTGCTGGAAATCATGACGATTCGCACTCTACGTCCTCCAGTCTCCCTTTCTTTTGGTTTTGAATCAAAGATTTGAGATATGCCTCTTGATATTACTTTGATGCGATTAGGATTCGCACCATAGTGTTTGGTTATCACTTCTTTGTCTTCTTCGTTTGGAACAACAATCGCCATGACATTTTGGTAAACCCTTCTTTCGGCGGCAAAATATTCTTTAGGCGGAAACTCGCCAGACCTTAAATAATCGCAACCGTTAAACATTGGGAATACTATGGCTTTCGCAAGATTTGCGTCATTCAGTCCAAAAGCTTTGGATGTATGAACAACAACAATTTCATCATAATTTTCCAAAAGACCATTAATTCTCTCTTCGTAATGAGCGATCGAGTCAATCCTGCGGGAAAATTTCCCTTCTCGACAAGGATTTGGTAGAAATACGTGATGACGAAAAGCATTGATATCTCCGTAATCACTTCTTGGCGAACGCAGGCAATAAAAGTCTAAATCATAGTGTCCTTTGGCGGCTTTCACTATTGACGAAACCATGCTGGATCCCCCGCCATCAGGGACCCCATAGAACTTGGAAGTAATGAGAGCAACTCGTTGACGCTCCCAAAAACGTAAATATTTTTGGAATATCGCCTCGAAGTCATAACCATCAACCTCTTCATCTCGAGGAAGTTCTTCAAGAGGTGCCGCCAACACGGCTGCCGCGATTTCAGACGGCGAATCACCACAAATAACCCCCCTCTTGCCATTTATAATTTCACTTAATGCTCCAGAATCGGTTGAAACAATATAGGTTCTCGAAGCTATAGCCTCCAAAATCGTTCTTCCCATTCCCTCGCAATGAATATAACGGCCTCCAGGAACCTCATATTCAAGGTTCCCAGAGCATTGCAAATAAATATCTGCGCCTACAATATAAGGAAGTACTTTCTCGTGTTCTTTTTTTCCAAGAAAATAGATGCGCTCATTTTTTTCGTATTTTAGTTTTAGTTCCGAAAAGTCTGGGCCATCGCCGATAATGGTAAGGTCGTATGGTTTTGGAAGCAGATTAAAAGCAGTTAAAAGAAGCCCCATGCGCTTATAAGGCTCAAATCTAGCGCTGCACACAAGGTGAATTCTTTGCTCTTTAAAAAGCTTCTTCTTTATTGCCTTTTTATCCAGCGATTCAATGGAAGAAAGTGGTACGCCTCCCCTACAGAGGCGGAGCATCGACCCTCGAATCCCCAATTCTTCCAATCGTTTTTCCGTAAAACAACTATTGGTAATGAGAATATCGACATTGCGATTAAGCGTTTCGATCCAATACCTTTGCCTATTTTCAAGTGGTTTGGTTAAATCCAATAACGGGGCCGAAGGGATTTCGTTACCACCCGTCCGATAGAGAACCCTGGCCTTTGGAAAAAACGATTTGATTTCATCCATTTCCTCAATCCAATGGCCAGAGTTAAAGAACACGCGAATATCGCGATGCCCAATTACGGTTTTCAAATCGGCGTACTTAGTCGAGCACCCCATGTTTGACTCGACAATTGTATTTTCGCCGTTCCTATGTGAAACAACATAAACGTCGCCTTTGTCCCAAAGAAACTTTTTAAGATACTTTGCATGGGTTTCCATGCCACCAATATCGTCAAGACTTGATTCGATGTAGAGAAGATAAACGGGTGGCAATAGATTTAATATACTTAACGCGTTACTAACCCCATTTTCGAATGAGGCGGCAGTCACGAACTTCGCGGCGTAGCCCACTTCCGCCGGGCATCCGGCCATCGCAACGGAATTTGGAAACGATTGAATCATCTCAAAATCATTCGGGCCGTCACCAAAGACCGCAACTTCTTCTTTGGACCATCCTTCTTTATTGCAAATTAATTCAATCGCGGAAGATTTGGAAACACCTTTTCTAAGGCAAACATCCACCCCGGATTTTTGCCAGCGAACCACATGGTATTGCTTTGGAGAAGCGCCTGTTTCATAGACCAGAGCATAAATGTTTCCTTCCGGTCGGGAGCAATCCGTCGTCACAAACCCTTTCTTTAAAAGTGACTTTTGAATTTCTTCATTCTTTGCATGAATACCAGAATCGGCATAGGCGGCGAGCCAATTATCATTTAAGACAGCCGAAATTGGCCTTTCCGATATTTTTGTTTCTCGCTTGTATATAACAGCACCATCAAACAAAACATAGTAGTCGAATTCAAAATCCCCCAGAGCGGCTTTTGCCATACCCATATTTCGAATGCTGCACACTCCCAGTTTAATGCCACGTTTTTGCAAGGATCTAAGATCGTTTTGCAAGGATGGCGGCATCCCCAATCCTTTGCTCTTGCAAACCAGCGTATTACCAATATCAAAGAAACAGGCTTTAATCATTGTCGAAAGCCTCTTTCATTAAACAACAACGGTAACCATGCGTCTTTAAAGCCTTAACAAGGTCAATGAACAAATTTGCAATCCCATAGCCGCAATATCTTCTTTCATCGATTATGTTTTTATCAATAGAACGGTATTCCTGTCGTGACAATTGGTCCTTTAGTGTTCTAGTCAGTTGGTAATCGAATGAATTGAAGGCAAGGTGAATCGGATGAAATACAAAAACCAAATTATCCGCATTTTTTGCAGCATTCATAACCACATTAACGTCAAAGGGCAGACCTGCTTTGATAAATGCGCCGTCTTCAAAGAAAACCGGCATCTCGATACAATTCTCCTCAACGCGAATGGGCAACGGCTTCAGCAAAGACAAAACATTTGATGTTACCGTTATCCCAGTCATATTCATAAAAGAGCCGAAAGCCGGTTCTGGGGCGTGGTACAAATGGCATCGTACTATTCTTTTTTCCGCCGGAATATTTTTGAGTGAATTCGCAATCTCTTTCACAGAACCCCCATGGCTAGAACCAAGCATGAAATTCGGGTGCCATTCCAACGAAGACAAATGGTTTTTACAATACAAAAGAACACGCTCTGACTTATGAGTTTGGAAAAAAGTAATTGGAACATTCGCGTCCGCCACAATTGTTAGCGCTTCGCCAATAACAGCTTCGCTCGCCCAGTCTAAATCGATGGTTATATAAGCTTTATTCATGATAGTTTATGAAAGCGATCAAATTGAGAAGCATCGATTCCAAGTTCCTCTTTTAACTCATCCATACTCTCGTATTCCCATATACTCCGCGAGATCACCTTTGTTCTAACGCCATTCACGTCTTTAAACGCTTCAATTCTCCCCGCATGTGACAGATTAACCATCGAGTCTTCCATGGTTTTATTGTCCTTGAACGCCAACTCAATTCCAGACCCTTGACACATCTCGTTGATTTTTTCGCAAATTGAAGCGTACCTTTCATCCGAAATTGAATAAATTTCATCTTTAGCCGGATCGTTGTATGTCATGTATTGATAGAACTTCCATTTTGTAATCGGATATTCCCTTTGATGAGATAAGACCATGGCAACAACATCAAGAAGACCATCGTAATTTACAGGCGTAACAACAGAATGTAGTTTGATGTCGAACCCCCGTTCTTTGATGGATTTAATTCTTTTTTTGAAGCGTTCCAAATATTGAGTGTGTTGTCCATAGTTTCTCCCAAGTCTAGTGAGAATATTGTCGTCAACTGAATCAACGGTGATTGTAATACGGTCCACGACTCCAACGAGCTTATCAAGCACCCAATCCTCCAAAAGCACTGCGTTAGTTAAAAGTTCGATGCGGAGATTGCTCTCTTTGTTTTTTGGGTATTTATAGCGTTTGATGAAATCGATTAAAGAAAGAAAGTCAGAAACTTTATTCCCTCCAATGAAGAGCGGTTCTCCCCCGGACAGCGTAAGTTTTCTAACATTGAGGCGATACAAAGCTTCTACGGCTTTCTTTTTGTTTTCAAGCGACAGTTCAGACGCAACGGATGCCGGTGAACAATCACGAAAGCAGTATCCACAATTCAATACACACAAAGGCGTTAGCATCCAATAAACGGCATACTGATCCATTCGTTCTCCTTATCAATTACTTCCGTTTAGGTGGGAAATATTGGCTTTAATTGTTTTTGATTTTATCAGTGTAACAAAAAGGAGAAAATGTTTTTATTTTCGTTGCGTAAAAATCAAAAACCGCAATCGACTTTTTGAGTTGCTACAAAACGTAAATTACCGGCATGACGTGAACGGGTAGTTCAATCACCCGTTTTATAAATTGATGTAATTTCGTTTTGCTTTGAATTTCGTCTCGGAGTCATGATCAAATTCCTCTCCAGGCTTATCGAGACGATTTTTAATATCCGTACCCTTCAGAATATCAAGGAGTGGAATCATATAGTCGCCCTGTATTCCAAGCTCATGGTCCGGGAATTTGAAGAGAATCGCTACTAGGAACCTGGCGTCATCCTTTTTGCCGTCCCATTCTACTTCAACATCATCTTCCACAAGCGTTATCCCTTCAATTCTATCCTTGATATTTACATCGATTTGCTCGACGTTTTGGAGGGCTGACGTCGCCTCGCTTTCTTTAATTTCCTTAACGAAAAACCTAGGATGGTCATCGTCTTGACTTCCAAACAAGGGATAGGGGCTATAGTCGTAATCAATCATGACCACGGAATCTTCGAGAAACAACTCAACCCTTCCGTAAACGGTTCCATCCCCAAATTTGTCCAAGGGGTCGTGTCGTATTTTGCTCAACTTTTTCCCTATCAAGCTTTTAAGCAAAGATTTTTCTTTGTCGCTTAGACACAAATTGATCATATCAAGTTTAGCCATCTATTCCCGTTGTATTCCTCGATTAAGCGACGTCGCCCTTAAAACTCACTTAGCCAATTCCTCATAAACTTTGCCGTGCTTCTTGTCCGACTTCTCCGAAAGCTCCATCAAGGTCTTTCTATCAAGATATTGAATATCGGTGCTTTTAGTAACTTTGAAAGGAATGCTCTGCTCTCTGATAGACTGTTTGATGAACATATTGAAGGCCGCGTTCATTGTGAGTCCAAGCTCCGAGAAGAGCTTCTCCGCCTTCACCTTGTCATCCGCATCCATTCTGATGGTTACGTTTACGCTTGCCATAAATTGTCTCCTTGTTTTGGAATATTATATCAGAAATCTAAAGTAATAGAAGGCAAAAAATGTGCTATATATGTGCAAATAAACATTTGTAGTTTTTTCTCGCGTGGATAAAAAAGAATAAGAGGCAATCCGCATTACCTCACCTTTTCAATAAAGTCAGTGGGAAAACTCGACACGACGAGAAAAACGGGCGATTCATTCTTCGTTTTGTCTTTGTTTAGCTACTTGTTCAGCCGTCTTTAATGTTTCTATGTATCGCTTGAGCCGTCCCGTGAGATATTTTACAAGAAGTTTGAACATTGCTTTGGGGGAACCGGTGAACCAAGATGAATTTTTCTACCCATTATGGCTCATTTTCTTTTCTGTCCGTATCCTTCATCAGGAACCATTAGGAACCTTGCTGAATTGCCGATGCGGACGAATTGCGGACCATTTAAGCGTCCACGATGATGGCCCTATAAGTTCCTTCCTCGGTAATGGCTTCCCCGGCTTTGTAGTCATAGGCCTCGCCGTTTCTAGTGACGACGATGGTCTTTTTTTCGCCTGGGGCGATAGTGACCGGATCGTTGGTGATGTCACCGTCTGCTACGTTCATATCGAAGGCGACAGTCTTGTCGATCACGATGGTGAAGGAGGTCTTGTTGCCATAGGCGTCCTGAACGGTGATGGGGTCGTGACCATTGACGGCCTAACCGAAGAGGGAACCGTCGAGGTCTATAAGGGCGGCCAGAAGATTGCCTACAGCCTCGGCGACGAGATCAAGGACTACGGCCACTACGAAGTCGTCGTGACCGATGCCTTGGGCAACTCCAGGACCTACGCCTTCACTCTCCAGTTCCAGATGAACGCCTGGGCAATCAATCACCCTCATCGCCGTTGGCCTAGCCGCCGCCATCGGTGTCACTGCAACCATCGTTCCGAAACGCAAACGCGTCTTCAAGAAGCGTGGCTAAGACCTTATTGGAGGGGGAAAGTGCCCCGTCTTGCTAAACAGGATAAGGAGGTGGCTCAATCTGCGCCACTTCCCCTCCGGACCAGGGTTCGGCAGTGGGAAACCCACATGACGAGAACACAAACAGAAATGGACCTAATTGAAGAAGATTATTGTCTGATGGCAGAAACGGTTCTGGCAATGGTATATTTCTGCCATCTATCCAGGACGTTAATAATTCGGTCTCTAAAACTATTTGAGATTGGTAAAACCCTGCAGCTCAACTCCTGAGCTTCCAAACGAAGAAGGTAGAACTGAACAGCTCGCCATGTCCTTAAAGCGTCTGGTTTATTTCCTTCTTCGAAACATTGAATCTCTTGCCGATGGCCGAGGCCTTCTGGTTGACAGCCACGGGCAAAGTATCAAAAAAACGAAAGTCCACCCTCTATGAAGAGAGGGTCATCGTTTATACATCAATGTCAACGAAGAGTTGTTTCTTCTTTTTCTTGAATTTGTTGATGATTGATATCTGCTTGTTTCGACGGCAGGTTGGACCACATGTTTGGCACTGTATTTATTACGGCCGAGATTCATGTATCGCCTCTTTCTTTTTATTGGCACATTACTCCGACACCAAAAAATCACAAACTGACGGTGTGATTCAAGGACGATTTCTCAGATTACTTTCAGGGACGAAAAAAGAAGTCCACAAAGGATTTGATTGTAACGTTGGAGCTCTAGTTATGTTCAGTTGAAATCCAGATTCTCTTGTTCCAGTTTGACATCGTGCTCAAGCATGTAGCGGATGGTTTCGTGGAATTCCTTGGCTTCTTCCTTGTGGAGCATTAGGCCAAGGCGCTTCTTGTCATTTTCAGAAAGATGCATGCATTCGGTTGCGTATTTCTCCAGTTCAGGGATGCCCATCATAAGAGGATGAACGTCAATACCCGTCTTCCTTCTTAGGTCAAGGAGGATGTTGAATCCACCCCAATCGATGTCACCGATGTGGTAGAAAGGCAAGGAAGGATTGAAATCATGAATCTTTTTTAAGAGTTCCCTCTTGATGGAATTGTGGTAGCCGGCGAGATAGATCACGATGGCATCTTTGCCTAGGTAGTAATAGTAGGTTGTGAGGTTCTCGATGGTGATGACTTTCTTCTTGGATATCGAAAGGATTTTCATCTCGCCGATTTCTTTGTCCGTCATAGAGAAATCATCATTCAGGGCATCAAGGTCAATAATCTGGCTGTTGATGGAAAATGACATCCCATACCGGAGATAGGCGAACAAAGGGTTCTTGACGATGCCGTGTTCGGCATAGACATCGTCGATTTTTTCATATTCCTCCCCCGAGAATTCCTGGAAAATGCGTAGAATCTTGGTTTCGTTGCGCTGAAGGAGTTTGGAGTCGGAGAAATTTCTGGCCGAAAAGTTCCGCAGCAAGATTTCTTCATGCTGATTTTCGATGGCGCGGACGATGCTGACCTGTGTCTTCAAGTCATCCAAGTCTTTGTAATGGCTGAGGTGGGATTTATGGGCCTCAACCAAGCCAAGAAGAAACAGCAGATAGGATTTCTCCGTTGGCCCTGCTTCAGTATCGGACAGGCGGGACTGGATGAATTCCTTTTCAGAAGAGACGACATTGCTTTTCCTTTTGTGTCCGGTTAGCCGATACGCCTCATTCAGTTTCTTTTCGCTTTGGTTAAGCTCGATATGGTGTAGAAGTTTTGTCTTCCGGTCCCAGTCGAGGAGAACCAGGCCATCCTTTTCCAGAGATTTGGCGGCCTGATCGATGTCATCCCGGTATTTGTAGGAATCCTCTGCCATATATTCCGGCAGAGCCTTGTCTTTCCAGACATCAATTCGGATTTTCGTTTGTTTTGAATCCTCGGCTTCAAAGCCTCTTTCCCCGCCTTGGTGTTTGTCCAAAAGCCGGTTTAGGATGATGTTTTCATAATCCTTCATGATTCCTTGAACCTCGGACGCGGGAAGATCCGGTCTTTGATTTTGACGAGCCCAATCGTTGTGTCGACGTAAGGGAATATCGGTTTTGCGTTCCTTGAAGGAACGGCGATGATGGGCTGGATGGATAGCTTGCGGAAGAACTGCATCATGGAATCGACGTGGGCCTCGTCCATCTTCTCAAAGGCCTCGTCGAACATGACGATGCACCCTTTGGATCGCTCGGAGTAGCCTGACTTTACGATTTGGTCGAATGAGGCGGCAATAATGACGTAAAAAGGCGTCTGGGTCTCGCCACCGCTCTTGGACTTGTTAATCTTGGAGAAACGATAACTCTTGCCGTATTTGTTCGTGATGATGATGTCGTAACTCATGAACTTCCGGTAATCGGTGAAATCTTGTATGACTTTCATGGATTTCTCGTCCTTAGTATCTGCCGTAAGTCTCTTGAAGAGATCGTTCATGAGCTCCATGTTGCTGGTTGAGAGCTGCTCGGTGAAAAGATCCTTGATGGAATAATCTTCATTGCTTCGGAAGATTTCGTAGAATGGCGCAAACGTCGGATCCTTGGCTTTGGAAATCTCGAACTGATAAATCTCCTCAGACGAGCCGAAGGGCTTGTCCTTGAGAATTTTGTTCAGATCTTTTATGTTCCTGATCTCATTGTTGATGTTGTTTCTAATCTCGGCGATGTAAGAGTTCTGGAAGGTTGTTTTCGCCTCTTCTTTGACTTTATTGAGACGATCTTCGTATTCGGCGAGATGACGCTTGACCACATTGTTGTATTCCTGGTAGAAGCCATCCAGACTGTCCATGTCGGCTCTGGCGTCGAAGGAAAACTTCGCGATGTATTCATTCATCAGGGCAATAATCGCTCTGAAATCGCTATCAATGGTTTGCGCATAATTGCCGATACGGGATTGCAATTGACCGTCGTTCAAAGGGTTTTCGGCGATAAAGGAATCCAAGTGTGCGCTTATTTGCGGGTCGCGCATCATACCCAAAAATTCCCCATTGGCTTTTTCTAGGCCGGCAGAAGAGCTCTTCAGCTCCTCTTCTGCTTTTGTGGAAGAGGCTATGGATGCCTTTTCGCTTTTGTCGGCATCGGTCTGCTGTTTTTTCAGCCCGTCAATTTTGTCATTGATTGTATTGACCTGCGCCGTCAGTTTGCCGACGTTTTCCTTAAGACTATCGTATTGTGTCTGAAGCCCGCTGACCTCCTTTTCCTTTTCTATCTTCTGCTGCCAGTAGTTCTCGATTTTAGAGAGTCGGCTATAGTCGTTTCCTTCGCCTAATTTGATAAGCTGGCGGAGTTCGCCTGCCTTTGCTTCCAAAGGCGGCATCTTTTCCCCGACTTCCTTCAGTTCGTTTTCAACTTGTTCCAGCTGTATCTTGATGGAATTGAGGCCGATATAAGGCGTCCTGTAGACTTCGGGCCTCGTCTGCCTTGCGGCCTTGTTTCGATAGACCATGACGGTCTTCGTGATGGAGCAAGGGTACTTTTTCAATTCATCCTCGGAATCCACGCAGATGACCTGACCAAGGATATAGCTGGCGTATTTCCCGGCATCCTCAGTCAAAGCGGTGACTTTCTCAGCAAGGGAGCCTTCGAGAGGCTTATCGTCTTTGAGCTTGGCGACGTCGACCAGTCCGACTCCGGAGATGTGTCTCTCAGTTTTGTATCTTTCATAAAGTCGAAGCGCCTCATCGAAGTATTCTTTCGGCACGAAAAGGTCAAAGCGTCTGGTGTTCAAATAACCTTCAATGGCGTTTCTCCACTCCTCGTTCTCCTGAGGAATCTCCAGCAGCTCACAGAACGGTTTAGGCTCAACGTCGACTCCGTATTTCCGCTTAAGGCCTGCTTGCATGACTTCTTTAAGCGACGTTATTTTTGGGTCATAATCCGGGATGCCCTTCTTCAGGCTATCCCTCCTAGCCATCAGCTTGCTCTGCTGATCTTTCAAGTCATTCAGCTCTCCCTTCAGATCTGATTCAACTTGCCTGTTTTCGGAAAGGGCCGCGTCCAGTTTGGCCTTATAGGCTTCCAGTTCTCCTTTGAGCTCGGCAAAATCCTCTTCCGCAACGGCGTGGGAAAACCTCGTCTGGATACGGAAGGCCGTGGCGATCTCCTTCTCCTTGAGAACGTCCTGGCTCAATTCGGTAGCCTTGTCGGCGAGCCTGCGGAGTTCCTTGCTGGCCCCATCGAGTTTGTCTTTGATTTCCTTGATTCGGATGTATGCCTCCTGGTGCTCGATGGCATATTTGCTTTCCTTCAACTCGTCGAGCTGGTCGGAAATCTGTGCCTTTAGGGTGTTCAGAGCCTCTTGGCGCGCCTTTTCCTCGATGATTTTTCTTTGGCAGGAGGTGATAGAGCCGTTGAAGCGGTCGATCTGCCTCTTTTTCTGATAGGCGAAGCAAAGTTTCCGGTTCAGCAAGGCCTCTTTGTATTCATCACCGCGATGGATGATGTTCTCGAGGATCGTCTGTTTGGCCTTGTCGGTCTCAACAATGGCGAGAGTATCGTTATAGGTTCGGATGTTGGCGCGTATTTCCTCGATACTGACGTTCTTTTCCGGCATCAGGAAGCGGTAGACGAAACTGTCCACATCGTCGATCGGCTTGAAGGAGACGGCCTTGGGGAGGAGTTCGTAATACTTTCCGCCTTCAAGGGAGAGAATCGAATACAAAGCCCTTCGGATATCTTTTTTGGCGTCCCCGAGGTCATTCAGATCCTTGAATCTTTTCTTCATCGCCGCGAAATTCAGGTAAACCTTCTTTCCTTCAATTTCGGTCGAGAAAAGATCCTCGGTCATCTTGGTGTCTTTGAAATGGTAGAAGCCTCTTCCGGTCCTTGCCTTTCCCTCTTGGATTTCAAGGACGGCCCCGATGACAAAATATTTTTTGGCTTCCTCATCAAAGAACTCCAGGGCGATGTGACTCACCACCGAAGGTTCTGTACGGAGGTCAGGATGGTCCACTTCTCCTGTGTGGCCTCGCATATAGGTCTCGATCGTTCTGTCGTTTTTGTCGTTGGCGGCTGCGTTGAAATAATCAGTGTCCCCACCTGTCAATAGGAAATACAAAGCATCGATGAGGGAGGATTTCCCCGAGCCGTTCTCTCCGGTTACGAGAATCGATCCCCTCACGTCGACGGTCTCGTCATAGAAGCCCTGCCAGTTGATGAGCTTAATCTTCGTCAGCGTCTTCATCGCTATCCTCCTCTCCTCCGCTCTCGTGCTTCAGGGCGCTGATTCGCCCGATAATGTCCTCCAGCTTCTCTTGCGGAATCACGATCTGGATGGAAGGAAGAATGTGAATCTGGGTGTTCTCATCGATTCTCGTCGCCGAGAATTCGACGATGCTATGAGCACGGAACTTCCTTAGAGCGTCATTGTATTTGGATACCTGTTTCGAATCGGGAACTACCTGAGCGGTGTCCATCTGGGTGATGAGCTCATCCACGGAGACGAAGATCTCGTCGCTCGAGGTGATCTCCCGCTTCTTCTGGTTGTAGACTTTCCTCAGGATCAGCAGCAAGGCCGTGTCGAACTTGGTGAGCCTCATCCGGTCCCGATTGGCAAGCGTCTTGACGTAGATAACACCGATTTCCTTTTGGGCGATGAGGTCGTAGTCAAGCAAGGAAAACAGGGAGGAGAAGCACTCTAGGTTTTCGATGACGACGAAATAGTCCTGGTAGTCGTCCTTCTTCTCCCGAATCAGGAAGTTGTTCCCGAGGAGCTTGGCTGAGATTCGGGAGAAAGTTTTACTATCCGTCTCCCCCAGAGCCATGTATTTGGTATAAAACGTCTCGCAGTCCTGCTGCTTACTCATCTTTTTTCCTCCTTCCTGCAGATCTCGAATTCCTTCTCTCGGAAGCCGTTCTGCGCGTAATAGTCATTCCTGAATGTCACCGTATAGCACATGTCGTCGTATTCAGAATAAAGTTCCAGCATCAGCATGAGGAACTGTTTCTCCTTCGTATCCTGATCGATATCCTTAGAGGAGACTTTGTTTCTATCTCCCAGCACCTCGGAGGCAAACTCGTTGACCTTTTCCTTAGAGAAGGCATCCTCATCGAATAAATGAGCTTCTTCTTTCTGGATTTCCTCATCAGAGACATTGGGTATCTCACTTGGAGAATAGGTGATTTTCTCTTTATCGAAGCTTCTGGAGTATGTGGACCGGTCATCGATCTGGATCGTCGAATAAATCCCCACCACATCCTCGAAACTCTCTTTCGGATCTGCTTTGGCAAGAGCCTTCAAGGCAGAATTCAGAAGCCCATTGACATCCCTTCTAGTATTGATGAGGAACTTCAGTCTTGCCAAGGCTGAATTATGGAATTTCATGTTCCGGCGATCGATGAGCGAGACGAAGTCGTTCACAGACTCGAATTTGGCGATGCAGTCGTCCAGCCCGTCGGCGACGGATTTCTCTAGTTCTTTGTACTTCTCGCCGGTCAGGCCACTGGTGTGGGTGGCAAAGCTATCGACGATGCGCTCGAAATCCTCTCTGTTGTAACGAAATGCTCTTAGCTTCACCAGGATCTCCGACGTATACTTTGAAGGATTGTCTTTCCCCTTCAGGCTGTTGAAGGCAGTCAGGACGACCTGGTCTTGGTATTTGTATAGCAAGGTATCCAAGACTTCCTCTGGGGTGATATCCGGCCGGTTGATCATCTCCTCAATGAAACGCCGGATGGTCGAACTCAGCCCTTGAAGGCTGTTGAACAGATCGACAGTGTTCTTTTCTATTTGCTCAAGGCGGGCTTTCGCCTCATTGAACTCAAACGTCTGAAGAAGAGAATAGACCGTGTAGAAATAACCGGTGTACTCCAAGGGACGATCCTGCTGCGAAACGATTTCATGGAAAACCTGAAGTAGTTTCAAGGCGTTGTCGTTCAAGGAGTAGGCGACCGTGAACTGATGAGTCTCGTCCGGGTCCTCTTCGAGCCAGCCGGCCTTCTTGAACTGCTTGATTTTGAGAACAGCTTTGTCTTTAGCGCTTTTGGTTGCGATGTCTTCCCCTTCCTCGTCTTCTAAGCTGCCGAAATCCCGTGACTGGATATAGGCCGTTAAGTCATCAATCAAGTCATCCCTAGAAATGGTCTGCCGTCTCTCGCCTTTGGTGAAAAGGTCGTAAATCACCGAAAGAAGGTCGTAATTGGCATTGCGATCTTCTCGGGAGAATACGGTGAAGATTCTTGGGTTCAGGATTTCAAACAGCTGATTCATAGTGATGTGTACCCATCTAATTAGACTACGTTGAAAACATCATATCACAAGCTCAGACGCTAGATGTCTCCTGAACAGTTCAGAAGACACCTTTAGTCTGAGTTTGATGCGCTTCGTGTTATACCATTGAACATCCTCGTCTTCTCCTCGCATAAGCCTTTTTGGCTCATGCTTCGGATGTCCTTCTCTCCGCCGCCATTTGGTCCGCAAGGACTTGGTGGCACTCATGCGGACAGACATGGGAGTTTTTGACCTCGAGATGTCCGCAGTTTCTCTTGTCCGCGCCACCATCAATTTCCCCTGGTTCTATCAGGGGTTTTCGGTTACCCGAATTCCTCACGCGTTAGATCCTAAGTCCTACATAGTCCTTTCTTTCCTTTGGAAGAGCAAAGCGTATCCGATAGGAATAGGACGGAAAATAGCGTATTTGTTTCCAGCCCAAGGTACGAAAAAGAATGCCAATCAATAGCGTATATTGGCTTTTGTGGACGAGCTGCAGACGGAAGCGGACGGCCATGGCAAGCGTATTTTTGAGACCTGCCAGATGATGGCGTTTCATCAGTCGGAACCGCCTTCGTTCCTGTAAGCATTATAACAAAACAAAATGCGAATACAATAGGGAAAACAAAGATTTCATCGAACTTTTTTCGATGCCAGGATAGGATTCTATCGTGTTCTATTTAAGGCGTGCGGACGCATCGGAATTATTGTTTTCACTTGCGGAACTTTGTTCGTTCGCGTTGTTTATGGCTGTGCAAATTTTCTCTATTAGTCCCTTGAATCTATCAAAAATGATTTTGTCATTTTCCGTTAAATGTTCTTTGCCGATTACATTGATTTCAACTTGCTCATTGATTGGTACTGATTTAAAGATAAAATCATATAAATCTTTACCAGTAACCGAGTGATCCTTTGAAATGGAAAACAATTTGCTTTCTTCTTCCATGACTACTAATTCTTCATCAATACGTTTAATCTGTAATTGTTTTTTCATATCTTTTCCATCTCTTTCTTAATGAATCTACACCGCCATCTAGATTTTCACTTACTATTTTTAAAATATCTAGATTTTTATCCTGATATTCTAGCGCACCACTTTCTATTTGAAGAACGCCATCTTTTGTATCGTGAAAATAAATCACATTATCAGCATCGAGGTTAACAACAAATTGGGGATTATGAGTGACTAAAATGATTTGTTTGTTTTTTGACATTTCTTTGAGGTCTTTTACAACGCTTGCTTTGATACTTGGCTGGGAAATGTCATCCTCCGGTTGATCAATAATGTAAATGGTATTTTCTTTGCTATGTGCCAAGATATCTATATATTTAGCCGAATTAAAGCCGGCCGAATAAGTTGCTGTTACATCCTCTCCTTTTTTGATTATGACTTGTTTTGACTTGAGGGCATTTTCTATTTCGGTATCAATTTTAGCCTTCAATATATCAACTGGATCTTCGGAGGTGGTTTCATCTTTATCTTTTATGGATGATAAAAATTGATCTTTTGTTAAGCTTTTAAGGTCAAAAATTTTATTTAAGTCTGCTCCTTGTTTCATTACATTAGCTAATAACTCTTCGCAAAACGAACTATCATAGAAAGCTTTATTGGAAGCAAAGCGACTTACAAGTTTGACATCGCTTAATTCTGTGTATTTATAGTCTGGTGTGTATTTTTCAAAAGAAAATCTGAAGACTGTAATTTTTGATTTTTTTCTTAGAATGGTCGAGATTTTGTCGGCAAAATGTTCAGAGGTTGTTTCGAAGGTTGTCCATTTCGCATCTTTGCTATTTTGAATAGCGCTTTGCTCGGAAATTAAAGAATCAATCGAATCATTAATACAATTTCTAATTTTGTTATTCCATTCGATAAGATTCGTTTTACTTGAATATTTCTTTATAAGAGACTCGATATTATTACGCGTTTCAGTCAAAAGTTTTTTATCGACAGGGTCTGTGATGAATTTAAGTGCTTCATCGATAGGGGTTAATGTTTTTTTGAGATTGGAGACAATTGATTCAAATGTGGAGCTTTCCTCAAAAGAAAAATCGGGTATTTTCTTTGGCTGTAAAGAAACTCCAGGAGAAGGTTCTATATTCAAATCGATTGTTTCATTGAAAAAATTAAGAATTTCTTGGTCTAAAGAAAATTTATCTGATAAAGCCCCATAAAATTTTTGAAAACTATTTTCGAGCTTCTCCTTCAAAACGGAAGAATCTGTTTCGGCTGGTTGGAATTTTTTGATGAGGGGATTGGAAAAGAATGTACCAGTTTCAAATGAATTTCGAATTTCACCTTGGAAGTCGAATTGAAAATTTAGGTTATTTTTAATTCTATCTATTTTTATGTCTTTGCTTTTTAGGTAATTGGCATATTCTTTCTTTTTCTTAGGTGTTGCTTTTCCGTCATTTGTCTTTCTATAGTTGGTTAACTCATGAAGAAACATCGATTTTCCTTTTGAGTTGTCACCTATTATCGCATTTATGCCTCGAGACAAAGGTATGCTGAATTTGTTTCCTTTAATACTATAGTCGAGCGATTCGAGAAAATTGTTCGAATTATAAAAGAAAGTATTATTGCGAAGTATCCGAGTGTCATCCGTCAAAGCCATGGCCAGCCCTCTAAATGTTGGCAAGCATTTGAGGAAGGTCGGAGACATTTCTCCTTCCCTAGCGTTGCATTTGTCATGATGTGGGTAGGCCTCCCATTGATGACAATCAGAGCCGGTGATAAAACGAACCTTTTCGTAGGTTTCATTTGCTCGTTTCTTAAAGAGGTAGTGAAAGACATGGGTGTTTTCGGTCTTGAATTCATAAGCTTCGAAGTACCCAAAATTTAAAAGCTCATTAAATTTATCCGTTCCTAAAGCTTTTGCATCAGGTGAGGATTGCTTCTCACTCCCTGGCGAGTTTTTTTGGTGCGCAATTAAGCAAACGTTCATTCCGCTTTTTTGAAGTATGTCTCGGAAGGTTTTTTCAGCAAACATTTGCAAATTATGGGAATTCTTGGATCCAACAGCATCATAATTTTGGGATTTCAACAACCTTTCCAAGTCTTTTACTTTTTCATCGTTTGAATCGTCAAATATTGCTATTACATGAACTTGTTTTGTTGTCACAATGCCTTCATCTTTTGTCTCTATTCCGACAGAGAACTCAACGCCGGGAAGGATTTTCTTGAATTCTTTTCCTTCGTGTTCTTTCAAAGCATGGTAAAGGGAATAATCAAAGCAATCATGGTCAGTTATAGCAAACATATCTATCGAATTATCTTTGAGCTTTGACAATAAGACTGGGATATTTTTAATCGTTCCGTCCTTTACAAGACTTCCGTCTTTTTTTGATGAAGCTGCTGAATGAATATGAAAATCGACTTTTTGGCCTTGCAGAACTATCTTATCCATGATGGCGTCCCCCATTGAATGATTTAAAAAAGTCTTTTGGTTATGTTTACTATAAGTAGATTATATTATGAATCGCATTTTATATGAAAAATCAAACGTCAGGAAGGGCGTCAGGTACTTGCTTGCCATTTGGAACAAATCGATTGTTTACGAAGTTTGAAATGGATAAAGCAAGATTAACCTTTAAGTTTAAACTTTTCTTTGAGGTATTTGTTTAAGTTTTTATCGCAGCAGTAAATATACGTTCCCTTCATTCCTCTAGTCAGAAGAACGAGATAGGAATTGATGATGTCCTCAATCGTTTTGTTGACATCCGTCCCTACTTTTCCATGCTTATCATAATAGGAACTTGGAACGAATTCGATGATGCCTTTTTCTTTGTTGAAACGGATATCGTTTGAAAAGATGACGCCTGCATAATTCAGATCATATCCCTGGCAGGTGAAAACCGAGCCGATAAGCGATACGGATTTCTTATCGGTTGCGAAGTTTTCGTTGATTCCATTCCAACTGTATTTCTTTCCGTCAATCATAAAATCATAGTCCTGGGTGGAATGGATTCCTTTCTTATCTCGCATGGATTTTGTGAATGGGAAACCATAGCCAGAGACGACTCGGCATAATCCGTCGTATTCCTTGTCTTTTTCCTTTATCGCATCCATCATTTCGGCACAGTCGTCGAATATCTTGAAATCGTATCCTGTAGAACGAAAGTCGGGTGCGTTTTCCTTTGTTTCGTTTCGCAGCAACTTCGACCAATAGGAGATGTAGTCTTCTCCGGCAATGAGCCGGATCTGATGGTTAATCGGATACCAGTTGTTCTTTTTCTCATCCTTCATGGCAAGGAAATCCTTCTCTGGAACATCGGCACCGGAGGTGGACTGCTTTCGGTCATAGAAAAAGATTGCGACATGTTTCGCCTGCTTCTTGATCCAGTCGAGCTGAGTGGTGTTTACATAGTCAGTGAAACCAAGACGATTATCGGCTTGCTTGAACGAGAGATGGCTTGTGGATTTTCCGTATGTGGCGAGGTGGTGAGCTTCGTCTACTAAGACGATGTCGTAGCCTTCTTTTCTCTTCGTCAGGTCGACAGGGCTGACGACATCCACGTTTTTCAAGGATGGTATATTCTTGAACACGGACTTCACCGTGTTTCTGAACTCCGTCATCGGAGCAACGAAGGCGATGCTCGGCTTTGGAAGATTTGCTAGCTCCCGGTTCATCTGCATGTAGCTGATTGTGCTCTCAAGATCCTCGTAGCTATCGATGTCGGTATAGTCGATTTTCTGGGTGCAGACGTCTGCGATGTATTTGATGAGGGAGACGGCGAGAATCGATTTCCCGGTCCCCGCTCCTCCTTCTACGACGATGTTTCTCTTCTGCCCAGTTTTCAATGCGTCGGTTATATCAGCAAGGAGTTTTGCTTCAAGGTCATATTGCTCATCTGTAAGCTGTTTGAATGGTGAGTATTTGAAAATCTTGGAGTTCTCTACTTGTAGGATGGTTTTGTCTGCTAAGCCCTTGTCTCTCAATTGTTTCCAGATTCTCTTGAACAGCTCTTTGTATAAGGCACGCTGATAGTAGTTGTGGAACTTGGACTGCCCATTGTTCAGGTTTTGGAGCTCATACTTTCCATCTGCGTGCATGTGCTCGATGAGCATGTTCTCGATATCCAGAATGGCGGATTTGTTGAACATGTCGTTGAAGAGGACGTATTCGTTTATCATTGGCTTTCTTACGGAATTTTCCAGATGCTGAAGCATACGATTATATGCGCTTGAGGTTTCACCAACGTAGGCAACAGGCTTCTGCCCGTCTTTTCCATCTAAAATATAGACGACAGGCCAGTCGACTCCTTTGTTTGTGCTCAAAAGAGCCTTTGCGCCGTCTTCGTTGAAGCTGTATGTTCCGATGGTTGTCGTAGGAAGTGCTGTGTGTTCCATGTTTTGCGTTTTTTCTTTGGAAAAGCTTTAGATCCCCAAAGGTCAATTGCGGTATTCGAATGTGATTTCAAAGACGCTTATATGATATCACAAATGTTTTCAGAACTTTTTGGAAAGGATAAACTCGTAGGAGAATTGTGAAAAACGATGAAAATGGATGAAAATAGCCTGTCAAGTCCTGAAATTCACTATTTTCGAAGCTATAATATAAGTAGATTAAAGGGCTTTGCCCCATTTGCTTACGATCATGGAGTACGTAAGGAAACAAGACTCCTTAACAAAAGAAAGAAGGAGGTTTTTCTTTATGAACTATGAGTACACAGTCCTATCCGAGAACAATTATGGAGTGATGCAACAGGAACTCAACAGCTGCGGAAGATATGGGTGGAAACTTGTCAATGTCGTCTGGGACAACGACAATGCCTGTTCGGTTGCTGTGATGATGTGGGGGAAATAATCTTTTCCAGCTCTTTTATGTTTCATCTTGTGCACTAGGACTGTCTAGAAACCTAGCCTTTTTTCGTTTGGTTATAATGTTGCATATTCCTGCCGACAATGTTATATTGTTTATATGGAATTTTAGGATGATATTGGTTTGGCGAAGTTGCTTTTCCGTGCCATATGCACTCCTGGTTCCTGGGTCGAGCCGTTCAATCAGGGACTTATTGATGACGCTCCTTTAGCAAAGACATGCCTTCCATCGTTTGATGGGAGAATAGGGGGAGGAAATGGCAGAGTACATAGACAACAAGACCAAGCTTCTTGGTGACGATTTGAAGAAGGAACTTAGCGAATCATCCCAAGTGGAAATCATCGCCTCGGTCTTTACTATTTACGCTTTTGAATCCCTGAAAGAAGAACTCGAAAAAGTCTCGGAACTCCGTTTTATCTTTTCTTCGCCTGCCTTTGCCCAGAAGATGCTAAATGGTGTAGACAAGAAACCCAAGGAATTCATGATATCCGAGGCGTTCTCCAAGACGTCCCTTTATGGGACTTCTTTTGAGTTGAAGCTTAAGAATCAGCTTACCCAGAAGGCGGTTGCCAGAGAATGCGCAGACTGGATTCGAAAGAAAGTGCGCTTCAAGGCAAACGTGTCCGGTCAGGACGCCAACAGCTTCATCGCTGTGAACAAACCTTATGATCCTAGCTCTACCATTGCGTATAGCCCTATCGCCTCTGGCTTTTCTAGTGACTCCCTTGGCTATTCGAAGACAAAGCAGCTTTTCAGCATCACCGTGAAGATAGGGGCCAACGAAGGCGCGTTGTCCTTTTCTAAGAATTTCGAGGATTTCTGGAATGATTCTGAGAAAACACAGGATGTCACCGATGCCGTTATCGATTATATCGGAACAGCCTATAAGGACAATTCGCCGGAATTCCTCTATTACGTCACTTTATACAATATCTTCAAGGATTTCCTTGATGATATCCTTTCAGAAGACAATATGCCCAATGACGCCACAGGTTATAAGGATTCCCTTATTTGGAAGAAGCTTTACTCCTTCCAAAAAGACGGGGCCATTGGCGTCATCAACAAGCTTGAAAAATACAACGGATGCATCCTTGCCGATTCTGTCGGTTTAGGTAAGACATTCACCGCGTTGGCGGTCATGAAATACTACTCTTCCCGGAACAAGAACATCCTCGTCCTTGCCCCAAAGAGACTCTCCAACAATTGGAACCAATACAAAGACAATCTGAAGACGAACCTTTTCTGGAATGATCATATCCGCTATGACGTTCTCTACCATACAGATTTGGGAAGATCCAAGGGTTATTCCAATGGCCATGATTTATCTATATTCAACTGGGAGAACTATGATCTTCTTATTATCGATGAATCCCACAACTTCAGGAATGCCCAACATTTCCGCGGAAGAGAGACGAGATATGAATTCCTGATGAATCATGTCATCAAGCCAGGCGTGAAGACCAAGGTTCTCATGCTTTCGGCAACTCCGGTAAACAACCGCTTTACAGATCTTAGAAACCAGTTGGCCCTTGCCTACGGAGACAATCAGGAAGAGTTCAACGAAAAACTGGATACCAAGAAAAACGTGGACGTCATCCTCAGAAACGCCCAGCAGACTTATAACGAATGGTGCAAGCTTCCGAAAGCGGAACGCCATACCAAAGATCTTATGAACAGTTTGGATATGGATTTCTCGGTGCTTCTGGACAACGTCACTATCGCAAGATCGAGAAAGCACATCACGAAATACTATGATATGAGTGAAATCGGCCATTTTCCAAAGAGAAAGAAACCTATCTCACTTTATACGGATATTGCCAAGGACGAAGACAGAATCGCCTATGATGATTTGTTCAAGACGCTGAAACAATTAAGACAGGCAGTCTACGCCCCGATGAATTACATCCAGCCGAGCAAACTGGTAAAATACGAGAACATGTACGACACTACCGGAGTTGCCGGCAATCGCCCTGATCTCAAGCAGATCAACCGTGAGCTCGCCCTTCAGAACCTGATGACCGTGTCCCTCCTCAAACGACTTGAATCCTCCGTGGATGCGTTCCGAATCACCTTAAGCCATGTGAAGAATGTCAACAAGAACACTCTTTCGGCTATCGAAAATTTTGAGAGACTCCATATTTCAAGTCTCAAAGGCGAATTCGCCAACATCAATCCTGACGATTTCGACGAAGAGGATATGGATAACGACGAGAAGTGGGGGACCACAGGCAAGATCACCATCGACTTCGCCGATATGGACCTGCTTTCCTTCAAGAACGACATCACACGCGATATCGAAATCCTTTCCGGTTTATTGGAACTCATGGAATGGATCACTCCTTCCAAGGATTTGAAACTGAACAAGCTTGTCTCCATCATCGAGGACAAGATTTCGAATCCAATCAATCCTGGTAACCGGAAAGTGCTTATCTTTTCCGCATTCGCCGATACGGCAAACTACCTTTATGAAAACCTGTCAGTCCATTTCAAGGAAAAGTATGGAATGAATAGTGCGGTCGTTACCGGAAGCAAAACGAACAAGTCTACTATTGCTTCTCTTCATGACACCGAGGAAATCCTCACCTTGTTCTCTCCGCTTTCCAAGGAAAAAAGGGTCAAGATGCCGAATGATAATCGTAACATCGATATTCTTATTGCTACGGACTGTCTTTCCGAAGGACAGAACCTGCAGGATTGTGATGAGTGCATCAATTACGATATCCATTGGAATCCAGTGAGAATCGTCCAGAGATTCGGCCGTATCGACCGAATCGGCTCCAAGAACGACTATATCCAGCTCGTCAATTTCTGGCCGAATATGTCTTTGGATGAATACATCAACCTGACCAACCGTGTCGAAAATCGTATGTCCATCGTCGATGCCACGGCAACCGGGGATGACAACATCATCTCCGAAGAGAATGTAGAGCTTGATTACCGCAAGGAGCAGCTCAAGAAACTCCAGAACGGCGAACTCCAGGATCTGGAGGATATCGACGGCTCCATTACGATTACGGATCTTGGATTGAATGACTTTAGAATGGACCTCGCTAACTATATCCGTGAGAAAGGTTATCCTGATGGTGTTCCCTATGGCTTATATGCCGTCACAAAGGAAGACAAGGAAAAAGGAATCGTTCCTGGTGTGATCTTTGCCTTGAAGAATACCAATGACAAGGTATCCATCCACACGAAGAACAGACTCCATCCTTATTATCTTGTTTATCTCGATATGGATGGAAACGTTGTCTATGACTATACCCAGGTGAAGAAAATACTCGATGTGATGCGGACAATATCCAAGCATCATCCGGAACCGGACCGCTCCCTCTGTTCTTCTTTTAACAAGGAAACGAAGGATGGAACCAAAATGGAGAAGTATTCGGATCTCCTCGAGGCGTCTGTCGCCTCGATCATCGACGTGAAGAAACAGGATGATTTCGCTTCCCTGCTATCCGATGGAAGCGATGTTCTTTATGACGGAGGCATAAAGGGGTTAGATGACTTCCAGCTCGTCAGCTTCTTTGTGATCAGATAACCATGTTCATATTACCGAGTAAAGCGTATGTTCATCGCGAATACCCGCTTAAGGATGTCTATAAGGCGATTGGGGCAGACAAGAAGCTGATAGAGGCTTCCAAGAACATCAAGAAGATCTACATCGAATACGTCTTCAACCAGAAGAACACTAACCTTCAGGTGAAGTCGGTCAAGGAAATCCATTTCTATAAGATAGAGCTGACAGACTTCCACGTGCCGGAGGACTTCATCCTGGCACTGGACAAGAAGGATAAGTTCCAGGTGGTGTTCATTATCACGTGTGAGGACTTGGAGAAGGATATGACCGCTCCCAAGAGAATCAATGGGGAGGAGGTTACAAAAGCCAAATACATCCAGTCCGAATGGATGAAGATAGGGGATGATGTCAAGATACCTCCTGCCGATACTTTGGATGAACTATACTGCTTCCTCTATGGAGCCTTCAACGAATATAAGCCCTTCAAAGGTGAACTGCTTGAGAATTATATTAAAAGATGTAATGAACTGAGGAAACTCGATTATCAGATCAGTAAGACCACGATGGCAATCCAGAATGAAAGACAGTCGAAGAAGAGAATCGAATACAATCACAATCTGAACGAATACAAAGAAAGAAAATCCTATCTATTAAACCAAAGGAGAATGGAAAATGCAGAAATTATCAGCGCAATCGAAGGATTTGTCTCAGGAGAACATAAAGAAGGTTGAGGAATTATTCCCCAACTGCGTGACCGAAACCTATGACCAGGACGGCAACCTCGTCAGAAGCATCGACTTCGACATCCTCCGCCAGGACCTCTCCGACCATGTCGTGGAAGGCCCGAAGGAGAGATACCAGTTCAACTGGCCTGGAAAGAGAGATGCCATCCTTTTAGCAAACGCACCGACCACGAACACATTGAGACCTTTGCCAGAGAAGTCCGTCAATTTCGAGAATACGAAGAACGTCTATATCGAAGGAGATAACCTCGAGGCTCTGAAAATCCTCAGAGAGACCTACATGGGCAAGATCAAGATGATCTACATCGACCCACCGTACAATACAGGTAATGATTTCGTCTATAAAGATGACTTCAAACAGTCTACTGAAGAATATTTGAAATCATCCGGCGACATCGACGAGGAAGGCAACCGCATGGAAGTCAACGGAGAATCCAACGGAAGATTCCATTCAGACTGGCTCAATATGATGTATCCAAGACTCGTTCTCGCAAGAGACTTGCTCACGGATGATGGATTGATCTTCATGAGCATCGATGACAATGAGCAGGACAATTTAGTTCGTCTAGGAAAAGAAATATTTGGCGAATCGAATTTTGTGGCGACTTTTCCTTGGAGAAAACGCACTGCGAAATCTGATGTGCCTTTTGGTGTTTCGCAGGATTTTGAATGGGTTCTCTGCTTTGCTAAATCGAGTCAAACAAGAGTTAGTATTGAAGGAAAAGAAAGAAAATACTTTGAAACGGATGATTTTCCAGGGCGTCCCTGGCGAATTCATGATTTGACTAAGCAAACCACAGCGTCTGAACGACCTAACAGTTACTTCACTATTGTGGATAAAAAAAGAAATATATCTTACCCTGCAAACCCAAATAGAACATGGTGTGTCTCTAAAGACACTTTTTCCCAATATGATGCTGAAAATCGAATCGTCTATCCTGGAGACTATCCTTTTTTGAAAATATCGCAGCCTGTTCTAAGATATTGGAAAGAAGACGATCAGAAAAAAGATGGCGAATTATTCGGACGTGTTGCATTAAGCACATTATTTCCACAAAGTGTAGGAATGTCCCAAGATGGAAGTAAAGATGTTTTTAAATTATTCAATTCCAAAATATTCAGCTTTCCAAAGCCGGTCTCATTGATAAAGTATTTAATATCTGCTGCTACGCAAGAAGACGATTTAATCGCAGATTTCTTTTCCGGATCCGCCACCACCGCAGAAGCCGTTTTCAAGCAAAACCTTGAAGATAATGGAAACAGAAAATTTCTTTTGATACAGATGCCGGAACACACCGGTGATACTGAAGCCTTTAAAAATGGTTTTTCAGATATTTGCAGCCTTGCTGAGGAAAGAATACGTCGTGCAGGAAAAGTTATCAAAGAGGAAAATCTTCTTACTATAGAGGGATTTGATTTTGGATTTCGTGTATTTAAGACCGATTCTTCCAATATGAAGGATGTTTTGAGTACTCCAAAAGAAACTCAGCTGAGTCTTCTTGAAAATGCTGAGTCTGCTATTAAACCTGACCGAAGTCCTCTTGATCTTGTCACTCAAGTTATGCTTCAGCTGGGCATGACTCTCGATGCTGATATAAAAATTGGAAAGTTTGCGGGCGGAGGGCAATTCTATGCCGTTAACGGCAATGATCTCGTCTGCTGCTTTGATAAGAACATTTCCGAATCTAACATTGAGGAACTGGCTCGGATACAGCCTTTAAACGTTGCATTCAAAGATGATTCCTTTGCTTCTGATCAGGATGAAGTCAACTGTGAGCAGATATTTAAGACTCTTTCTCCGATTACCGGTAAAAATATCTTTGTTCTTTGAGGAATTTAATTATGAAATTCATATTTAAAGAACAGGATTACCAGATATCGGCTGTGAAAGCTGTCACGGATGTTTTTGCTGGACAACGTTATCAGTCGCTTTCTCAATACACACGTGACTTGGGAAAACTTTCACCGAAAGAAGCTGGCAAGAATCAGCAATTAAGACTTGACTTAGGGCTTAATAACAAAAGCGACCTTTTGGTGGCCAAAGGCAACGATAATGATGATTTAGCCATAGGTTTTGCTAATGCGCCAATTCAGATTGATGATCAACAGGCCTTGAAAAATATTCAAACCATTCAGATGAAATCCAATTTATCGGTGGATGAGCATCTTTCCAAAGTTCTTAGCCCTTTGGACTTAGATGTGGAGATGGAGACCGGAACGGGTAAAACCTATGTCTATATCCGCACAATGTTTGAGTTGAATAAACTTTACGGCTTTTCTAAATTCATCGTCATGGTTCCATCCATTGCTATTCGTGAAGGTGTCAAGAAGTCATTCGAACAGACTCAGGAACACTTCATGTCCATCTACGGGAAGAAAGCCCGTTTCTTTATTTATAGCAGTGCAAACCTGGCTGAAATCGATAACTTCGCCAAAGATAGTTCCATCGAAGTGATGATCATCAACATCCAGGCTTTCAATACGCACGGCAAGGACGGACGAAAGATTTATGAGGAACTCGATGAATTCCAGTCCAGAAGACCGATCGACGTCATCAAGAAGACTAGACCGATTCTGATTCTTGATGAGCCACAGAAGATGAGTGGAGACGCTACCAAATCTTCCATAGGTGAATTCAATCCACTTTTCACCATTAACTACTCGGCTACGCACAAAGAAAAACACAATCTTGTATATGTTCTTGATGCCTTGGACGCCTATAACGCGAAGCTTGTTAAGAAAATCCAGGTAAAAGCAGTCAAGGTCGATAATGTCAAAGGAACCCAGGCTTTCTTATATTTGGAGGATATCATCCTTCGAGGTGATAAAGATCCTCAGGCGAAAATCAGCTTCTTCCGCAACACCAAGCAAGGAATCAAATCCTATACACAGCTGCTTAGTCGCCAAGACAACATCTATGAACTATCCGGTTTTGATGCCACAAGCCAATTATCGGTCTATAAGAACAACTATATCGTCGATGAAATCGATTATGTATCAAATACCGTCAGATTGCTGAACGGCATTGTTTTGCATGCCGGAGAAGTGATTGGGGATAACTCGGAAGATTTGATAAGAAGAATACAAATCCGTGAGACTATCGCTTCCCATTTGGAAAAGGAGCAGGATAATTTCCATAAAGGAATAAAGACCCTTTCTCTTTTCTTCATCGACGAAGTCAAAAAATATAGAGACTATTCTCAGCCCGATGAAAAAGGCGAATATGCCAAGATTTTCGAGGAAGAATACAACTGGGCGGTTACTGAATTTTGCAATAACCTCATCAACACAGATGAGGAATATAAGAAGTATCTTCAGCTATTTACTCCTGATCAGGTCCATAACGGCTATTTTTCCATCGATAAGAAAGGACATGCAATCGATTCCAAAGCGGATCGCAAGACAGGTTTATCCGATGATCAATCCGCCTATGATTTGATTTTGAAGAACAAGGAACGTCTTCTTTCCTTCGATGAGCCCACTCGTTTCATATTCTCCCATTCTGCCTTACGGGAGGGATGGGACAACCCGAATGTCTTCCAAATCTGCTTCTTAAGACATACCAAGAGCGAAACTCAGAAACGGCAGGAAGTGGGTCGTGGTCTTCGTATCGCCGTAGATAAGAACGGAAACCGTCAAGACGCCACTGTTTTAAGTGATTTCTTCGGCGTGAATAAGCTTACTGTCATTGCTAATGAGGATTACGAGTCATTCGTAAAAGGATTGCAGTCTGAAATCAAGGAAGTCCTCTATAAGCATCCGACCAAGGCGGACAAGGACTTCTTCTTTGGCAAGCCGATCACGAACGCAGAAACCAATGCTGAAACCAACATTACGGATGCTCAGGCTAGAAGCATTTACCAGTATTTGGTGAAAAACGATTATGTGGATGCTTCTGACAATCTTACAGAGAAATTCCGTGACGATGTGGATAAGTCCATATTAGTTGACATGCCGGAAGATTTGAAACCTTATCAGGCATCCATCATCGAACTTGCAAACAGCATCCGCAAAGGCGGAAATATTGAAATCGAAAACGGCAAGAAACCTAAGGTTCTCGAAAACAAAGTCAATCAGAATTTCGATAGAAAGGAATTCAAAGAGCTTTGGAACGCCATCAACCATAAGTACTCCTATCGCGTTTCCTTCAGCTCTGACGAATTAGTTAAGAATTGCATCGAAAGAATCAAGAAAGAATTGGAAGTTTCTAAAATAACCTATTCGGTCGATGTCGGTGAGCAGAAAGAAACTATTGATCAGAAAGATATTGATAATTCCTTCCAAAGAGGTGCCGATAGTGGAAAGAAAGAAAAACTCCATGTTGCTGCTCCTTCTTCTGCAAAATACGATCTTGTTCACGAAATAGCTCAGCGCACGCATCTTACTCGAAGAACGATTGTCCGTATTCTCGTCGGGACAAAAGAAAAGCTTCAGATGTTCCGTAATAACCCGGAAGAATACATCACAAAGATTAGTAATCTGATTGATGATGAAAAGGCCTCTGTGATTGTTCGTGGCATCCGCTATGACAAATTGACTGACAAATTTGACGATACCATTTTCAACGAAAAGCACGCCGATTTTGATAGTCAGAAGGCTTTCAAATCCAAAAAGGCAATCCAGGATTATGTCTTTGTCGACGGTACCGCCAAAAACGGCGAATCCAATGAGATGAAGTTTGTCAAAAATCTTGAACAGCAAGAAAACGTCAAGGTATACGCAAAAATGCCTAAAGGTTTTTATATTCCTACTCCGATGGGAAGATATTCTCCTGACTGGGCCATCGTCTATGAATCCAATGGCGAAAAAGGCATTTATTTCATTGCTGAAACGAAAGGAAACTTGAGTTCCTTATCTTTGCGAAAGGTTGAGGAATCCAAGATTGAATGCGCGAAGAGCCTTTATAACCAGCCCAAATCCAAGGTCAATTATGGCTTAGTACATACCTATGATGATCTTGTCACGAAGGTGATGGACATTTTGGAAAAACACAACGGAGAGCAATCATGAACTATGCCGAGAAACTAAAAAAAATCCGTGAAACTTTACTATTATCTCAGGATGAATTGGCCAAAGAACTTAGTGTTACTTTTGCAACCGTGAATCGTTGGGAAAACGGACATCATGAGCCATCGCTAAAAGGAAAGAAGGCCATCAGAGATTACTGCAAGAAAATGCACATTAAATTGGAAAAGGATTAAGATTGCTGATTTTATCGTTCTTCAAAAAATCTAAAACAAAATCTCTCCAATTTTGGTACCAATACCATTGTTTACCGACAAAGACACCATAGTGCTTTTCTGGATTTCTTGCATCATATTTTTTCCATAGCTTTGTGTGTTGATCTAGATTGAAAGTCGGAAAACCATTCTCTTTAACGAAATTGACTATGGCACTAGGCAAAAACTTTGGCCTTTCTGTTTCTTTTATCAATAAATTTATTGCGTTGCTTTCCTCACTTCCTGACTTGACAAACCTTATTGCCTGGTCGGCTTGGTTTGGCTTGTTAACGTTTACAGGTACGAAACATACTCTATAAGAATATTTAGAATTTTCTAATATTTCGCTTGAGAGTGATTTTTCATAGGAAGAGATAATACTTGTGATGTTGTCAGCTGTCTTTTTGTTGATTAAGCCATTTTTTTGTTCTGGATTCAATGATGAAAATTGTATTGCCATACACATAGTTTTATCTAATCCGAATTTGACGCCGAACAATTGCTTGATATAGTAATTGAAGTTGATGCTGCAAGCTTGGATTTTGGCACTTATTAATGAATCGTTTGTTTCGTAATAGCTATGCTCGATTTTGTTTCTAATTTGGATAAGAAGTTCTAAATTTTTCGCAGTAGGTTCATCTATTGGCGATTTGGTTTCTTTGATGCTTCGCGATAAATCCCACTCTCTTTTCCGACCATCTATATATTCGTATTTGTATTTCCCATTGTCTTGAGACTTTCTATAGTAATAGCAAATATGATTTTTGTAGTAATACGCATGGAATAAATAAGTCCAGGCAATTTCTGAATTTACAATAAATAGTTCGCTTTTAAATGTGATTGTTGGATTGTTGTAGATTGCAACTGCTGACATCATTGCTTGTCTAGCTTTTTCGACCAATGTTTTCCATTTGGCTTTCATTTCTATACTCCTTTATTTAATGATTCGTAAAAAGATTTTTAAAAGAATATTTTGCGAATATTCACGCCTATCTTTTAACACGATAAATGCGCAAATAATTTGTAAACGTCACGTATATATTAAAACAGACCTCGATGAGAAAGGCAGTTCTGAAAAAGTCGGCTCGATGTTCTCCACATCGTCGAAGGGAGCGGATGCAACATGCCTCATCCTGATGATCGCTCAGACCGTACGTCTGAACGAGCTGTGCCTGGACGGGTACGTCCGGCATCTTCTCGAGAACCAGAATGAGCTGAGCGACGGAAGGACGATGCAGAAGTATATCCCATGATCCAAGTCCATTTCGGGCAGTGTGAAGTTCACAAAAGCGGAAATGGAGCAGGCGAAGGAAGCTGTGGTGAAGAACACGAAGAAGGGACAAAAAATAGTGGCCGGTTCCCACGATTGCGGAAGCCGGCCTTTCTTACGGCTTTTTACAAGGGGAATTGACGCTTATCAAAAAATCTTCGGACCCATTGAATCCGAAGACTGTTTTTACTGTGTGGTGCGGGCAACAGGACTTGAACCTGCACGGAGTTACCCATTAGATCCTAAGTCTAACGCGTCTGCCAATTTCGCCATGCCCGCATAACCCGATAACGATGGGTAGCCGTCTTTGCGATATCCGAAGAATATCCGTTTCACAAAGCAAGACGATTATACTCGGTTCACAGGGATTTCGTAGTATTTTTTCGTAAAAGAAAACCCTCCGTTTCCTAGAAGCGAAGGGTGTCTTTCAAGTCGAATGGGTTAGAAATTTCCGTTGTTGATGCCATCCGCGAGGTTGATGCCATAGCCTTCAGCTACAGAATCAAGGAATTTGCGAACGGGGCGACGGGAAGACGACTTACGCGAGTGCTGGACATGAGTGCTACCAGCAAGGTGCTTTTTGATGAATTCAACCATTGTTATACCTCCTTCTCATTTTGTGATGTATGACCTTTTGGGCCATTCCCTCGTTTTTGAGGGACACGTACTTTACTTCAATGAAAAGGAAAAACAAGAGAAAAGTTTTCAGAAAGCGGTTACAAGATTATTCCTTGGCAGGCTTTTGGGCCTTTAATTTGGCTAGATTGTTCGACCGCCCCGCTTTCTTTAATTCCTGATAACGGGCATTTAACGCGCGAATATAGGAAGAAGGCGAATTTGGTTCTTCGATAAAGAATTCCACATCCTTAAAGGGATCGGGCAAATATTGCAACTTCGGCCACACGTCCGGACGATCATAGGGATATTGATCCTCTTCCTTCACATTGACGGGGGTGAGTTTTAGATAATCTTGAACCACGAAGGGTTGGGTAGATGCGAAATCCATGGCCTTTTTCATGGAATCGTCTCCTACGCGAGAATGGGGGGACAAGCATAGATCTACGACCGCATCGCCAAGAGGAATCGTAGCTTCAGGGAAACCCACTTGTTCTGCTGCTTGAATGGCTAGTTGGGTTCGCATCACCGCTTGAGGATTGGCTAAGCCGATATCTTCATAAGCTGCTACAAGCAAACGTCTTTTAATCGAATCCAAATCCTTGGCCACGCAAAGTCGAGCCAGATAATAAAGGGCAGCATTCACATCACATCCGCGAATCGATTTTTGGAGGGCGGAAACAGAATCGTAATGTTCCTCATCATCTTTATCCATTGCGTAATTCGGAACGTTTTCAATGACGGCTACATCGTCTTTTGTAATGACATCTTTTCCCGCGAATTGAACCGATGCTTCTTCCAGCAGGTTTAGGGAGTAACGCATGTCGCCCCCGCAGAGCTTAGCAATGTAGCGTAAGGCATCTTCATCAAAAGAGCATTTGCCGTTTAGCCCTTCCGGGATTTGAATGGCTCGTTTTAATCCTTGCACCACTTCATCTTCGCTTAAGGGTTTAACTTCCAATAAGCGGCACCGGCTTCGAATCGCGCGGTTTAAAGAGATGTAGGGGTTCGCGGTAGTTGCACCAATCAAATAGAAAGTTCCGTTTTCCACAAAGGGCAAAAGGTAATCTTGTTTGGACTTATCCAAGCGATGAACTTCGTCCATGATAAGAATGGTCGGTTTCCAAATTTTGGCATCTTCTACCGCCTGCTCCATATCCTTCTTAGAGCAGGTAACGGCATTCAGGGAAACATAGTGAATTTTCATCGAGCGAGCATAAGCTTCGGCGATGGTTGTTTTTCCAGTTCCAGGAGGCCCAAAGAAGATAAAAGAAAACAATGCTTTTTGATCGAGGGACTTCCGTAAAAACGATTCCGGCCCAACAAGGGCGGATTGCCCAACAACATCATCTAACGTTTTCGGGCGAATTCTGAATGCTAAAGGTTCAAACATAAGACAACAAAATTATACCAAATAGGTGCGCTAAAACGAGAAATAGGAGGTAAGGAAAAGAAAACTTGTGCATAAAAGGAATGATTTTTTGCGCATGAAAACTAGCGGAAACCCAATGCCTATAGAAAACCAACAATTTACTGTGAATTAGCAAATGTAGGAGCATCAAATTGTGTGTCAAACAAAAGACGAACATTCACGGCAACCTTGCATAATTGTCGAAATGGATCCGACAAAATATTTTTAAAAACTTACGAGAGGTGTGATACAGAACAATCAGGTGTTACTATACTTTTTATAGTGTATTTTTGGAAAGTGGATATTAATAATTTACCTGTTTTTAAAAATTAAAAATTATTTTTTTATTAGGTTTTGTCGAATGTTTATATTTAAAAGAAAGCAGATAGTAAATTGATTGAACTATATTTTTTATAGTTTATAATTATTATAAATGGTGGGCTATGTTTTACATGGATGGCCTCTATGTGTGGAGGGAAACCGACTAAAATTCTAGAAATGAATTCCCATTTTCTAAAATTGTTTAAAAAGAAAAATCTTTCAGTCAATTTACTTTAAAATTTTTAAAATTTATGGGGCTGTGTTTTGGAAACTGAAATCGATTTATTTTTAAATAATTACGGGATGGTAAATTGGAAACTGAACAAAAAATCTATCATCGAAAAGGAAACTATTTTTTAAAAATTTCATCCTGGTGGATTTGTTAAAAAATTCGATAACATCTTAACTATTTAACTCTCATTAGGATATATATCAAAGTATATATCAATCAAAAAGGCTCGAATGAAAGGAAACTCAACATGGAAAAAAGAATGACGTATGAGGAATTTACCTATCGTATTGGTGAACCCATCACTGACGAGTACGGAAAAAGCCCAATTATGCCCGTTTTTGAACTCCTACAAGGGAAATGGAAGATGCAAACCCTTTACGCCATGATGTGTTTGACCGAAGCTCGATTTGGTCAAATCCAATCTTTCTGCGATGGGATTACCCCTGCGGCTTTGTCTTCAACGTTAAAAGATTTGGAGAATTTAGGATTCGTTAAAAAAGACGTTTCCGGACCTCGGGAAACATCTTATCGTTTAACGGATCAAGGTGAAGATTTAATGCCCGCCTTTTATGAATTAATGAACTGGGGTTTCTACTACAAGCCTAAAGATAAAAGAAAGAAAAAATCCAAATAGAAATCATTCAGTTTCCATTTTCTTGCGTTCACTTGGGAAGGTATATTGTCCGTGAGAGTTAGTCGCTTTTCCATTCCCATAATAGATTGCATGTTTAGGACAACGATGAAGGCAGCCTAAACACATGACGCAAAACTCCGCTATCCAAACCGGCTTTTTATCTTTAATTTCAATGGCCTGAACCGGACAATTCTTTGCACATATACCACAGCCAATGCAACTATTGCTTACCGAAAGATTGCGTGTTTTTCTAACCTTGTTGTCATAAGTATTTTGATAATGATCTGAGACAAATCTTGGGGTGGTTAAACCCATGTGATTCCCTATAATTTGTTTTTTTAATTGACACTGTAATTTTTGAATTTCTTTATCCGATTTTAAAAGTTTCTTATCGACTTTTTTCTTGTTGGATACATCAAATATCACAGTCCAAGTGTCCGGCATTTTAATATCAAAACAAGCATCTAAAGAAAGACCCTTATTCTTTAATAAATCCTTGGCAATGGAGCCAGAACTTCCAGGAGTCGTCCCGCACGTAGCAACGTAAAAACAATAGGGTTTTCCCTTATATTTAAAATGCGCTTTTTCTAGAAAGTCTTTTACAATGCTGGGCAATCCCCAAAAGTACGTAGGGGAAAGAATACCAACCCTATTATCCATTACGTCAAAATCAAACGTTCCCTTTTTGATTGCATCAGGAATAAAAACGACGGATTCCCCATTTGTTTTAATTTCCTCAACAACGTGCTCGGTATTGCCGGTGGCAGAAAAATAGAAAAGCATTTTATTTGCCCATCAATGTTCTTGAATCAAAAAAGACAAATAATAAGGCAACGACAATTTATCGTCCTGCGTTCCAACATTACCCGAATAAAGTTTAATCATTTGATTTACATGATATTTGGGATTACTCAAAACTTCATTGGCGGCCTTTGTTTTTCCGTTTCTAGCCTTTACTTCAATTAACGTAGCTTGACCTTGGTAACGGGTAACAAAATCAATCTCTAATCCCGTTGTCTTCCGGAAATAATAGAGTTTGCGCCCGTTTTTAGTAAAAGCGTCTGCCACCATCTCTTCGTACAATGCACCTTTGTAGATCCCTAAATTGTCGTTAATAATATCGCTTGCCGTCCCTTCTTCGAGTTGAGATACAAAGAGCCCAACATCCGAAAAATAGATTTTAAATTCGTTCGGTATTGCGGATCCATTTAACGGTAGGTCAAAGCTCGCCAAATTAAAACAAGGGACGAGAAGTCCGTAATCAACAAGCCATTGCAAAGCTTCGGAGTATCGATCCGATTTTGCATTTTTGTCCACGTTACTAAACTGGAATTTTTTATAATCTTTCGCCAATTGAATGGGTAACGAATCCATGATTTGATTCAGTTTAATGAGCAGGGGTTTATCCGTTCGTTCCTGCCCTGTTTCGGAGATAAATTTTCCAAAATCACTTCGATAGCTCTCCATAAGATTTCTTTGCTTTTCGCGTGTAACCGCATAATCCCCGCTTTTTAGGAAAAGATCTACGACTTCTGGCATTCCTCCCACAACCAAATATTCACGGTAATAACCTAATAATGCCGTGTGAATAGCCAAAGGAATTGATGTCCGGTTCTCATAGGACTTCTGGAGCAAATTTAAAATGGTCTCATTCACTCCTTTTGCCCAAAGGAATTCCTCAAAATCCATGGATGTCATCGTAAGAATGCTTTCTTGCCCCACAGATGGTCCTTGCCCAGGTGTACGGTTATATCCTTTGATCCCCAATAAAGAACCAGTGGCCAAAACATCGTATCTTTGATCCAAAACAAAACTTCGTAAGCTAGAACGGGCATTCGGGCATTCTTGAATCTCATCCATGATAAGAAGGGTTTTCCCAGGAACCAAATGGAAGGGAGGCAAATATAAAGACAAAGCCGTCATAATAGAATCGACGCGTAAATCCTCAAGAAAAGCGTTCTTGATTTCAGGTTGCATCTTAAAATTCATATAAACGACGTTTTCGTAGTTTTCTTCGCCGAATTGTTTGGCAATATAAGTTTTGCCCACTTGCCTTAAGCCTTTGATAATCAAAGCCTCGTGATTTTTTCCAGCGATTTTAGAATTCTTCCAACGAAGAAGTTCCGACATAATCTTTCTTTTGAATCCCATAACACCAGTCCCTCCAGAATAAGAATAATTCTTTTTGCCAATTTATTCACCGTATTTTTTGGCATTTTGCCAATTTATTCACCGTATTTTTTGGCATACTTGCAAAAATCGAAAACAGAAAAACAAAAAACCACCGAATTTCTTCGGTGGATAGATACATGATTGGTGCCGCGAACCGGAATCGAACCAGCAACCTACTGATTACAAATCAGTTGCTCTGCCAATTGAGCTATCGCGGCAAGCGAAGCTGGTGGGTGTTGGGGGGATCGAACCCTCGACCTCTTCCGTGTGAAGGAAGCGCTCTCCCTCTGAGCTAAACACCCAAGAAACAAAATAACCCCGGACCGTGAAGCGATCCGGGGCTTTCTTCTAAATGGTGGGCCTTAATGGGCTCGAACCATCGACCTTGCGCTTATCAAGCGCACGCTCTAACCAACTGAGCTAAAGGCCCACACCACGCCCGAAAGCGCTTCAATATAATAGGACAACGCTAGGCACTAGGCAAGCATAATTTTTCAACTTTCACAGATTTTGCAAAAACCATTTCTCACGACCGTGTAATCGATAAAATTAAGCCAATTTTCGGATGTTATCGGCCTCTTGGCTTTCTTATTCAAAACGAATTACATTGGCATATTGATGACATCTTACGCCTAGCGTTTCGTGTACATCTCTTTGATTTCTTTCAGTATTTGTTCCTTTGTTTTGCCGACTAGCCCCAATTGTTTCATATCAACGCTTTCGTTTTGCATCCTTTGCACAAATTCCTGAATGTCAGCGTAAACGCTCGAAGGAACCGTTATTTTATTCGTTGGATCAACCAATTCGGTTAAACGGAAAACATCGTTTTTGTGTTTCTTGATATTTTTGTCATCTATGTGTTGTCCCAAGACTTTGTGTTTTGTTAAATCCAACCACGCTTTTGCCTTAAATGGAATCAAATAGTCCGCGGCAAGAACCGTTATTCCATCCAACGTCACTTTTCCTTCTTTCAAAAACTCATAATAATCGTCATCCAACAAAATGGCGGATAAACTCGAAATATCCTCATCCATGGGCAAGGGCGTTAATATTGCATCCTTCGGAAGCTGAATGGCATCCAATTTGCGAGTGAACAATTCGATCATGGCTGGATATCGATTCGAAATGGGACGACTAAATCGATAAAACTGCGGGGCCCCGTACTTTTATTGCAATGTTCGTATCCTGCTTGTTTGATGTAATCCCAAAACTTCCTTCCGAAATTCACATCCACCGCTTCTATAATCAAAACAAGATCAATATCCTTGGTCGCGCGAAAGTCCAGCCCTTCCTTTGCCATCAAGATATCGCATGCCGTTCCGCCGATGATGACATATTGTCCTTCGCAACCCCGAAACCATTTTTTAAAAGTCAATTCCTGCAACCATCTATTTCCTTCCACAGCTCGCTTAGCATTTCTTCTACCGCATCTTCTACGCGTTCATCGGTGTTTTCCCTCAATGCCAGCGCCAGTGAAAGCCTATCCACACGATTCTGCTTAGCTAACTTCCAAGGGCTGTATCGCCACATTTCCACAGCAACCTGTGTCCGAGAATCCAGCAACCTTTCCGTCATTACGCCTTGCCACTGAGAGATTTTTTCCGTTGCATAACATTTAACACCCGGAGCATTTAACATGGAATACCCCGCCAAGGCCGAACATCCACTTTCCAATAAATTAGTAGATACGCATTCCTTTGGAACATAGACCGTACGCTTGATGGGGTTCAACAAAGTATCTTTTGCTTTTTGGAATAATTCTTCGGGGGAATTTTCTGCTGTCAGAATCCTTTGAACCCCCATTTTCCTTATCTGCAGCAATCCAAATTCCTCAAGTTGTTTGGAAGCTCTTGATATGGAAGTTGGGGTCCATTCCAAATCTTTCGTGGCTTGGCTGGTAGTTAGTTCTTTTGCCCCGTTATAAATGAAATGTAATAGCAGAACTTGGGCCGACGGAAGAATTGCGTCTCTTTTTTGTATCTCTGCGGTGCCTCGTTCTTGCAAGTACATCGCCATAAAAGGCAAATAAACCTGTTTTTCTTCTACAATAAAAGGAATTCTATCGCGAATTAAATATTCCTTGTGACGGAAACTAAGTCCCCGTAGTACCAACACAATAGGCAAATTCACGTTTTCTTGAATTCGAGCAATATGTTTTTTCAAAGCGTCCACTTGCTCTAGTTCAGTCTTAGGGTAAAGAAAAATTGCCTTTTGTTTATCGATAAATACAGGTTGCACGCGATACCTTGAGACAATAAAGTTGGGTAAATGTTCGATCTTTACGTTGCTATAAGTGACCTTGATTCCGAGAACTTTGTTGAGATAATCCATGCGAGCACCTTTATTCTTAACTCTTTTTATGTATTTTAACTTTTTTAGGTTAAGATACAGTATTTATGTAAAGATAAGTAAGAAACCGCTAATCAAAACTGTTCTTCAAGGAAATAACGAAATAAAAAACTCCGGAACCTGAATTCCGGAGTTTTGAAGCAATTGAATTGGAATTTCGAGCGATTAACGCTTGGAGAATTGCGGAGCGCGACGAGCGGCTTTGAGACCGTATTTCTTACGTTCCTTAACGCGAGCGTTACGGGTCAACATTCCAGCCTTCTTGAGGGTGGAACGATCTTCGTGGGCTTCGAGCAACGCACGGGCGATGCCAAGACGGATCGCTTCGGCTTGTCCAGTGAAGCCGCCGCCTTCAACGAAGGAGACGACATCGTACTTGTCTTCAGCACCAAGAAGGGCAAGGGGCTGCTTCAAGTTCTGGATGAGGGTGGCATAGGGGAAGTATTCCTTCACTTCGCGGCCATTGACCGTGATTTTGCCGCTGCCAGCAACAACGTAGACGCGGGCGACCGAGGATTTACGGCGGCCAGTTCCATAATATTTTTCGTTAGCCATGGGTTATCTCCTTATTTGCTAAGGTCGAGAACGACCGGTTTTTGAGCGGATTGCTCGTGCTTGTCGTCAGCATAGACGTGAAGCTTCTTGATTATCTGACGGCCAAGAGGTCCTTTCGGAAGCATGCCCCAAACGGCACGTTCCATCATTTCGACCGGGTATTCCTTGAGCATGACGCCGGAGGAACGGGTGCGGAGACCACCGTTGTATCCAGAAACGTTGTAGTAGTTTTTCTTGGATTGCGGATGGTTGCCGGTGAGTTTCACTTTCGAGGCATTGATGATGATGACGTTGTCACCGCAATCAAGGGTCGGAGTGTAGGTGGGCTTGTTCTTGCCCATGAGGATGACCGCGACTTTGGAAGCCAAGCGGCCGAGAGGGATGTTGGTAGCATCAACGACGTACCAATCGTGTTGGACAGTCGAAGCTTTCGCCAACGTGGTTTGACGCTGCATAGTAATTTCCTTTCTGATAATTGATAGACAGAGTTTCTTTTGAAACGCCGTGTTGTATTATCCTTAGCATACCCCCCAATGTCAAAGAAATTTCAAGACTTTCATTTTCTTTTAGACAATGTTTTCTTATAATTGTTGCGTGAAAGAAAAGAAAATTCAAAAATTACTCGATTTTGCCGAACTAAATGATGGATACGTTTCTGTGGCAGAAGCCAGGGAAAAAGGCATTGCTCAGACCTATTTATGCATGGCAGAGGAAGAAGGGATCTTCAAAAAAGTCTGCAAAGGGCTCTATGTGAAAAAAGGGTATGAGGTAGATCCCTTCACCATTCTTCATTTCCGATACCGCAAAGCCGTATTCGCTTCTCGAAGCGCTTTATTTCTCCATGGCATCCTGAAGGAACAGCCCAAGGAATTAGAAGTCTATCTCCCAAGAAACTACATGACTTCCGGTATCGAAGGATCACGTTCCTATCACGTATCAGGAGACGATTTCCTTTTAGGCCTTGGCCTTGCCGTTTCTCCTCACGGTCCTCTTGTTCCTACTTATGACAAGGAACGAGCCTTTCTAGATGTATTACGTCATTACAATCGATACGAGGACGAAGAATACCGTTCCATCCTATCTCAAGCAAAAAGCTACGACTTAGACCACGAAAAACTATTAAGGTACGCGGACGCGTTTCACGTGCGCGAGGCCGTAGAAATGGCTTTAAAAGGAATTTGGTAAGAAAAAAGGGCCCACGAAGGAGCCCTGAATCGTCTTGTTTTAGGATTAGAGGTTTTCGACGTTGGTATAGACGGCTTGGACGTCTTCGCATTCGTCGAGCTGAGCCTGCATGTCTTGGAGCTTGCCAAGGGCATCGCCATCAACGGTGATCCATTCGTTCGGATACATCGTGGTTTCAGCGCGGTCGAAGTCAGTCACACCGAGATCCTTAAGGGCGTCTTTGGCTTTGTCCATGTCGCTAGGAGCAACGCGGACTTCGATTTCTTCGCTGTCATCAATCGAGACTTCGCGAACATCGATGTCACCTAAAATCAAGGCTTCTTCAACAGCGTCGCGGGTCGCTTGTTCGGTGGCCTTGAAATTCAAGATGCCGAGCAATTCAAAGTTATAGGCAACGCTGGCCATTTTGCCGCCTTTGCGGGTGACGATGGTGCGAACGTTAACCAAAGCACGGTTCACGTTATCGGTGAGGGTATCAACGATGATGTTGCTGCCTTCCGGTCCCATGAATTCATAACGGCCCTGGATATAAGCAACGGCGTCTCCGCCTTTGGCTTTTTCAATGGCGCGTTCAATGACGTCTTTTGGGCATTGTTTGCGATATTTTTCAATCGCGCTGCGAAGCGCGAGGTTGCTCTCGGGATCCGGATCGCCGGATTTTGCCGCTGCATAGATTTCTTTCGAAGCACGCATGTAGATCGCGGACTTCGCTTTGGCGGTGGCCGCCATGGCCGCTGCACGAACTTCAAAGTGTCTTCCCATAAAAACTCCTGGTTTTTGCGCGTCTACTATACCACTAGGAAAAACCGAGAAAAAGGTAAATGTAATAAACTACACACGCATACGCACACGAAATAGGCTATTTTTCGCTTTTTTTCGTTAATGAGAGCGTTTCGAGGCGGTGTAAATGATGCTTCTTAATAAATTCGTGGAAGGGAGCGTCGCTTACTTCGTCGTAAATGGAAGGAAGATGAGCGTCGACTCCAATCACGCAGTCTGACCCTTCTTGGGCAACGATATCCCAAAAGAGAGGATAAGGATAATGGGCAATGCGTTCGTCGTTTAAGTCCAGTTCCGGAGAACGGGACTTCGGGCCCATATTCACTTCCAAAGGAATTCCAAGTTCTTTGGCTTTTCTAGCAATGCGTCTAGAAACCTCACGGGTATGCGAATTCCAGCTTGGATACCAAAGCATGAAGAAATCGGGATGGCAGACATAAAGAAAAAGCCCCGATTCCATCCCCTCGATCACGGCATCGCAATAATCATCCAACGCTTGATCGGCATCTACTTGGTTGCCATACCAGCAAAACTGGTCGTCACGCAAAAAGCAATGCTGTCCTAAAATCAGGTATTCCACCTTCCCGCTTTCTAACAAATCGCGGTAATAGGATTCGTAACGTCTCCCATACCATTCGCATTCAAACCCAGTATGGATTTCGATTTGGTCTTTGTATTTTTCTTTGAGGCGAGCCACGGAATCAAGGTAATCCGGAAGCAGATAGGGGGCTCCCCGCATTCTTGGCTGAGTTTTGTCCGGCAAAATGACGTGATCGGAGAATCCAAAAATCGAAATTCCCGCGCGGATACCCGCCTGGACGTATTCTTCATCCTCCCCAGTCGCGTGCCCACAACGGACCGTATGGCTATGGTAATTCGCTTTTAATTGCATGGATAAAGCACCTCCAAAAGGCAAAGCCCTTCCGCGGGAGCTTTGAAGGACATGATTTTCCTTTGTTCTTTTTCTAAACGTTCTTTAATATCTCGGACCTGGATTTTTCCTAATGCACATTGGAAGGCCGCGCCCATTAAAAATCGAACCATGTAGGTCATAAAGCCATTCGATTTAAAAACCACGGATCCCGTTCGTTTTTCCATATCCACCTGGATGTCTTGAATATGAACGTCACGGATAAAGCCGTCCTTATCCTCGGCTTTGGAGGTGAAATTCTTAAAGCAATGTTTTCCTTCAAAGGCTTCTAATGCCTCTTGGAATTTTTCCAAATCAAAATTCCTTCGGTCGCCTAAATAAGCCACCACATCGGCTTGAAGGGGCAATTTCGGCCCAAAGGAAAAATCGTATCGATAGATTTTCCCGTAACAGGAATGGCGGGCATCGAAAGACAAAGGGACTTCTTTTAATTCCAACACTTCCATCGTGCGGGGTAACAAACGATTTAACGCGTACATAAAATGGGTTAAATCACAGATTTCTTTCGCCTCAAAGGTAAAGGTCTGTCCTAACGCATTCACTCCAGCATCTGTTCTTCCCGCGGCTTTAATCACCGTTTTTCTTCCCGTTAAAGAGGTGAGTTGCTCTTCCAAAATTCCCTGAATCGTCTTCCCTTCTTTTTGCCGTTCAAAACCAAGGTAGGGGGCTCCTAAATAGGAAAGCTTTCCAAAATATTTTTTCATGGGACCATCACTCCAAACAAAGCGAAGATATCCACATGGAGACAAGATAACGTGATAAATCCGGACATAACAATGGCCGCAAAAAGGAAAGCGAATAAGTCGCTCCAATGGAATTTTAGAATCCGATATTTGGTTCTTTTGGCAGCAGGATCGTATCCGCGACATTCCATAGCGTTTGCCAGTTCCTCACTGCGCATAAAGGAAGAAACAAATAAGGGGATGATTAAAGAAGTCACCCCCGCAATGCGACGGAACAAAGAACCATGCTCAAAATCCACGCCACGAGAGGACTGGGCCTTCATGACACGAGTCGCGTCCTCTAATAACGTGGGAATAAAACGCAAGGCAATCGAAATCGTCATGGCGACTTCCGCGGCGGGGAAATGCAAAATTTTTAAGGGGGACAGGTACCATTCAAACGCATAGGTAAGGTCCAAAGGCTTCGTCGATGCCGTAAGAATCATCGTGAGTTCAATCATGAGGACGAGACGTAATAGAATCCGCCCTGCTTCTGCAAAGGAATCCCAATAGACGGTCCAGTTATTGAAAGCGGGGACGGTCCAAGCCACGCCAAGAGTCGGATTTTGATAAGGAACCAAGCAATAGATGACAAGAAGAAAAATCACCATGAACCACAGGGACCTTAAATTCGAGATGACGCTACGAATGGACATGTGGGTGCTCCATAAAATAATAGAAATCACTAGGACCATGACCGCCTGCATCAAATAAGACATCGCCCAGGCATTCACCAAAGACCCATCATCCAAAACATGTTGAAAAGGGAAGAAGACCGCGACCATTAAAAGGATGGTCGTGGCAATTTTCACGCGGGGATCCAACCGATGAACCCAAGAAGAATAGGGTACGTATTTCCCTAAGGCGAACCCCTTCATCATAAGGTTTTCTCCTTGTTGGATGCGATTTGTTTGGCCAAGGTTTGGCAGTCTACGATTTTCCCTTCATCCAGTTTCATTCCCTTTTGCTTTAGGCGGGTAATGAAGGAATATAGCAACGGGGTTTCTAGGCTAAACCGTTCCATGTCCTCGCTGAATAGTTCTACCGGGGTGGAAATTCGCGCGATTTTCCCCTGATCCATCACAATGACTTTGTCGCAATAACGAAGTACCAAATTCATATCGTGGGTCACTAAAATAATCGTGGTTCCCTCTTGGTGGATTTTCTCAAATAAATCCATCAAAGCCAAAGCTCCCGCTGGGTCTAATCCCGCGGTCGGCTCGTCGATAATCAAATAGGAAGGACGATAAGCCAAAATGCCGGCAATGGCCACGCGCCGTTTTTCTCCCCCAGAAAGTTCTAACGGGGAACGCTTGTCAAAGGATTCGTCCAAGCCTACCATTCGTAAAGCTTTATGGGCTTCTTCCAATGCCTCCGGCCCCTTCATCCCAAAATTCTTAGGTCCATAGGCAACGTCTTTTTCCACCGTATCTTCAAATAACTGATATTCGGGGAATTGGAAAACCAAACCAACGTGACGACGTAATTCTTTTGTTTTCTTGGTCCGTTTCTTTTTGTCGCTGGAATTGCAAAAATCATCGACCTTCACTTCGCCCGAAGTCGGGTTAAGCAAGGCGTTAATATGTTGAATCAACGTGGATTTTCCGCACCCCGTTCGACCAACAAGGGCAACGAAGGACCCGTTTTTGATATCTAAAGAAACGTCTTTTAACGCCTCGTATTCTAAAGGCGATTTCCGGTTATAGATAAAGGAAACATCATGGAAGTTTATCGGCATAGATATTCCTCCAGTTCCTGCGTGGTCTTGATGCTATCAGGGATAGCAAGCCCTTCTTTTTCTAACGCATCCTTCATTTCAAAGAAAAAAGGCACGCCTAATTTCATGGAACGTAGTTCATCGATATGGGAAAAGACTTCGTTTGGCTTTCCTTGAAGACGGATTTCTCCTTCGTCTAAAACAATGACCTCATCGCTATGAAAAGCCTCTTCAATATCGTGGGTAATAGAAAGTAAGGTCAAGGAAGGATTCTCTTCCCTCATCTTGCTAATCAATTCATGGATTTCCCTTTTGCCTTTAGGATCTAGCATCGCCGTTGCTTCATCAAAAATCACTAAATCGGGGTGCATGGCCAAAACCCCAGCAATCGCGACGCGTTGCTTCTGCCCTCCGCTAAGCATCTGGGGTTCATGATCGAGGAAGTCTTGCATCCCCACTTCTTGAGCCACCTTTTCAATCAGGGGCTGCATTTGTTCGTGGGGAACCTGTCGGTTTTCTAATCCGAAAGCAATGTCGTCTTCCACCGTCGAACCTACGAACTGGTTATCTGGGTTTTGGAAAACAATGCCGATTCGAGAGCGGATAGAAGCAAGATTTTTACGGTTTAAGGGGATGCCAAAAGCTTCGATGTCCCCATCAAATCCCCCTAGTAGTCCCATGATGCATTTGGCTAAGGTCGATTTCCCGGAGCCATTATGCCCGATGATGGAAACATATTGGCCAGGATAAACGGAAAAGGAGACGTCCTTGAGCACTTTAACGTCTTCATCATAGCCATAACGAAGATGGCAAACATCCAAAAGGGGCTTATTCATGTTCTTCCTCCTTTTGGCTTTCTTTCCGTTTTTTATGCCAAACGATTTCAACGATGATGACCGTTGCAATAAACCCAGCAATCAAGACGCCTAATAACGTCCAAAGAACCCAGTCCGTGCGGTTCTTATCATTAAGAAGCGGCACAAAAATCGCGATGCCGGCCAATCCGTAGCATAACGCGATGATGAAGATGCGGTAAAAAACGGAATGATTCACTTCGCACTGATCTCCACATTCCGCCCTTCGTAGCGGCGGTATTTGACTCCAGCCATATCCAGGATTCTTCTCGAAGCCTGTTCTTCCAAATGGTCATGGTATTTATCATCGGCAAAGATGATTTCCTTGATGCCGACTTGAACGATGGCTTTCGCGCATTCGTTGCACGGGAAGAGGGTGACATAAATCGTGCATCCATTTAAAGCAGAGCCGTCACGGGTATTCAAAATCGCATTGAATTCGGCGTGGCAAACATAAAGGTATTTGGAATCGAGCCCTTCTCCATGCCCCCAGGGGATTTCATCGTCACAAACGCCGCGAGGCATGCCGTTATAGCCAATGGAGACAACTTTATGGTTATCGTCGACAATGCAGGCGCCCACCTGAGTGGACGGGTCTTTGGAACGCATCGCAGAGAGCTTAGCAAGCCCCATGAAATATTCGTCCCATTTGAGGTTATTCGTTAAGGGTTTCGTATTTTCAGCCATAATGATGCGTCTCCTTTGTTAACCAAAATATCATACACGAATGCGCGTGCGTGCCTAGAGGGGCAAAGGGAAACAGTTTTCGGAACGCCTATTTTCCTCGGCACGATTAATTCTATCGGAAAGTTTTTCGGTTTGAACCTGAAAAACTTCTCTCTCAGACATACTTTTTTGGTTTCAACCTTAAAAACTTTTCATAATAGGCAACAAAACAAGATATGTTGTCTATTTTTATGGAAATACAGGTTTCCAATTAGAGAGAAAGAAATATCAACTTCCGACGGGTCCACCGAGGGCATAAATCACGATAATGCAGGCGGCAATAAGCACGGCCATCACCGAAAAGAAGATCACGTACCCCGCTATTTTGGGTTTACGGTGCAGTTCTTCTTTTTGTTCTGGGGTCAAAAGCGATTCGTCGATTTCTGGAATCGGATCTTGGTCTTTCTTTTTCATAAACGTTGTTTTAAGTAGGCAACGAATTCCGGGCACCCCGTAGCCACGATTGTTTCGTCTGGATGCTCCGCTTCTAATTGCATTAAGGCCATCAAGGGATTTCCAATATAGGCGTGGTCTTCCACATATAGGGCATAACCCATCTCGTCTCTGGCGTCTGCATGATCAAAGGTCGTTAAAGTCACCGAGCCTGCGGCATCATCTAGCAATGGAAGCATCGCAGAAAGATTTTGACGGCGGAGGCAGGCAAATAGAACATGGACGTCTTTCTTTTGTCCTAAGGTTGCAAAGCAACGACGGAGGACATCCACCGCTTGGGAATTATTCGCCCCATCAAAATAAACGACTCCATGATGGTCGAGGTGGCCTTCTAATATCCCGCCTTCTTGGAAAGAGGCGTTGATTTGTTCTTCGTTTAGCCCTTGTAGGTTTGGAATCGTTTTGGCCGCTTCTAGAGCCAAACAGGCATTGGTCACGTGATAAGAGGCTAGCCCCGGAACGATAATGTCCTTATAAGGGGGATAATCAAAATGGAAGGCCTCGCGATGAACAAGATGGGGAAGGTATACCCGTTCGACTCCGCGAATCCACGTTTTCTTTTTGGCGGCGACGAGGCGAAGCGTTTCTTCCGCGCTTTCGTCCATGCCCCCCACAATCACAGGAACGCCTTTAGCAATAATTCCCGAAATCGAAAGAGCGATTTCGCTTAGGGTCGTCCCTAAATATTCAGTATGTTCCAAGGCGACGTTGGTGATGACCACGCCGACTTGATTCAATTCTTCGATGTGAGTCGGATCTTCTTCTCCGCCCATCCCACATTCCAAAATGGCAAGGGACATATGGGCTTCTTGGAAAGCCAGCAACGCCACGGCAAGGCATAATTCAAAACGGGTGATGCCATATTGATTCGCTAATGGCAAAAGGCGTTCTAGGTACTGACAGGCCTTCTCTTCGGAAAGAGGTTTGCCATCTAGCCAAATAGATTCGGTGAAATTTTGATAATAAAAATTATAAAAAGAGCCGACCCCTGTATGCTTCTTTGCCAAAGCGAGGCGAGTTAAATAGAAAACAGTCTCACCTTTCCCATTGCTTCCCGCCACATGGATGACGTCGCCATCAAAATGGATTTTGGCTTTGCGTAGGAATTTGGGAAAAGAAAGGCTCGATATTTCTTGATTCCGATTTAAAAGGAGGGCATTCGCTTCGGATAAAGTCATTGTTAATCCTCCGCTCCTCGCCCGTCTTTTAACGCGCGATCGATTCGCTTCTTCGCATCTCTTTCCTTGATGGCGTCGCGTTTATCGTGGGCAGCCTTGCCCTTGGCCAAAGCAATTTCGACTTTGGCGTACCCGCGAGAGAGGAAAACCTTCGTAGGGACGCAGGTCATGCCCGTTCCTTTAAGGTTATTGCTTAACCGGCGTATTTCTTGCTTGGTAAGAAGGAGCTTGCGATCCCGAAGGTGATCCACGTTATAAATCGTTCCTTCTTTATAAGGGGCAATATGCATGTTCGCGATGAACACCTCGTTATTTTTGACGTAGATATAGCTATCCGCCAAAGAAGCGTTTCTTCCCCTTAGCGATTTGATTTCCGTGCCGGTTAAAACAATTCCCGCAGTCATGAAATCGCTCAAGAAATAAAGGAACCGGGCTTTGCGGTTTTCTAGTAGTACGCTGGAATCACTCTTCTTCGACATGGTTGAACCTTAATGGGGCAAATTATAAATTCTACAAAACGAATCCGCCACTTCTTTAGGCAAGGCTGATGGTGACGGTCGCATGATCGGCAGCCACTTCATCAAAGGTGATGCGATAGGGGAAATCCGACCCTTTATTGAAACAAGCATCCCCGTTTGAATTACGGAATGGGAAAGAAGAACGATACGTCTTCATGGAGAAACTATCCCCCGTGTGGAACAAATCGTTGTTGGTCCCATATTTCCCCGCGGCAAACGCCCCGTCGTTATCCGCTTCCATCATGTGGATTAAGGAACAACGACTATCCACGCCGTCGTTTTTATTGCAGTTACTCGCACCTACCATATAGCCATAAACATAACGTCCATCGTAGGCTTTCATGCCGTCTTTGGGGTTTTCCATATAGGAATAGGTGGTATCGTGCGTCGACGTATTTTGTTTCAATTCCAATAAACGGGAATCGATGTGATAGAGCTTCGCCCCATAGGTGCTATAGCCAAGTAAACGTCCTGGATAACGTTCATGGGAATCCAAATAGTTGAGGTCGGTCGGAGTATAAAGCTCCAAAAGCATATATTCATCGTAGGCCGTACCGTTCCAAGAACTAGAAGGGATCAGCAAGCAGTCCCCGCTTGTCGCGGAAGGATTGATGGAATAAGTTCCCGGCCCTTGGACCACATGGGGAGAAGTCCAACCTAACACCATTTTGCTATAGGCGTCATGGTCCAAGATGTTTTCATCCATCATATCCCAGCCACCGGCAAGGTTGGCCTTGCTATCGGTCTGATTGGGATAATAGTCATCGAGGCCATACATATGTCCCGTCTCATGAATCAAGGTATGCGCATCCACTTTCGGGGAGCTGACGGCTTGATACAAAAAGTCATAGGAAAGCCAAAAATAAAGGTTCGGGGTGGGATTCTTGGGGTTAGGATCACACCATCCTCCGGCTGCACTCGTCATCGACATCCAATAGGTATAGGCCCAGTAATAATTGGTTTCGGAATCATATAAATTCGTGGGCGCATTCGTGCAGTTGGGCCCTGAATAAACAGCGACAATGCCATCGATATAGCCGTTTCCGTCCGAATCGAAAGCTTTGGTCGCCCCCTTCCCTTTAGCACTTACGTAATTATCGTAAGCATAATGAATCAAATTTCCGCCATTATCGGATTCCCCCGTCCGAGAGGAGACGTAACGAGAATAAGCGTTTCTCTGGGTTAATCCCGTTTTGTAGACGGGAGCCACCTCAAAGGAAAGATTGCTCTTGCCGTAACTGCTTTTGGAATAGAAAGAAGAAACGGATTCCCAATATCCCGTATCCTCTGCCTTGCCATTCAAGGCCACGTCCAAATCTTTTAAGGATCGGCTTGAGAAAGGCGAATCCGTGAATTCGATGGGCAAGACCAGCAATTTGACGTCGCCAGTAGGAGGAAGGGTGTCCGCCCCATAGGTTTCGTGGGCAGATTTCAAACTAAAAGGAAGGACGTCTGTGGTCCAATCTCCCTCGTGGTTCACCCCATTGCTGGCATTGGGGTTTCCACCGGGAAAACCACCAAATAGAATGTCATAAATGGAGCAGCTCGTTAGAGCCAGCGGCAAGGCTCCAACGAAAGTGAATAAAAATAATTTCTTAAGGTTTTTCATCGTTCTTACTATAGAGGAAATTAAAGGGAGGTCAATGCTTCTGCAAACGCTTGTCCTTTTCGGTTCTTTGGATTTTAACATTGACTAACCATTGTCAAACAAGGGATAACATTGGGACATGAAATTCTTGCGTCGATTATTCATTAAAAATTACCAGAACGTTCAGGACGAAACCGTCCGTTCCGCCCATGGCATCCTCGCCGCTTGGCTTGGCCTCCTCATCAACGTGATTTTGGTTGGAATGAAACTAAGTCTCGCCATCTTATTGGCCTCGCAGTCCTCCTGGATTTTTCCAATGGCCTTGCTTGCCGACTGCATTGATAGCGCAGGCGACATGGCTTCTAACATCGTGACCCTCGTTGGCTTCCGCGCCGCTTCTAAACCCGCGGACGCCGATCATCCCTATGGCCACGAAAGAATGGAATATATCGCCGGCATTTTAGTCGCCACCTTGGTCTTGGTGGCAGGGGGCGAGCTTATCGTAAATTCTATCAAGGGAATCGTCGCAGGAGACGCCGCCTTCTATACCTGGCCAACCGTTATCGTCCTAGTTGTCGCAATTGGGTTAAAAGTACTACAAGGCCTTATGAATTTAAGCTTAGCCAAAACGATTTCCTCCCCGGCTTTAAAAGCCACGGCAATCGATAGTTTCACCGATACGGCCGCCACCTTCGCCGTTGTCTTATCCGCAATTTTGTCCATCACGTTGAATTGGACATTCTTAGATGGGTATTTTGGAATTGGGGTTGCTTGCTTCATCATCTACTCGGGAATCCGCATGATTCAAGAGACTGCGAACCCATTAATTGGACTAGCCTTCTCCGCTAAAGACGTGGAAGACATCACCTCTTTAGCTATGCAACGTCCAGGAATTCTCGGCGTTCATGACGTTTTGTTCCATCGTTATGGACCGACCAAAGTCTTCATCACCCTCCACGTAGAAGTATCCGCAGATCAAAAGCTTCCCATTATCCATGAAACGATTGATTCCTTGGAACGGGAGATTAACGCCAAATACCACGCGGAAACCACCATCCACATGGATCCGGTAGAATCGGATCAAGAATCCAAGGAAGTGAGAGAAAAAATCATGATGGTTTTGAAAAGGTTCTACGAAAATCCCTCCATGCACGATCTGCATATCTATCACGACGACAAGGGGACCCGCATCGAATTTGACGTCCTTCTTCCTTATTCATTAGGAACGAAGAAAGAGGAAATCCTAAAGGCATTATCCCAAGCCTTCCCCCATAAACAATTAGATGTGATCTTCGACCATTCTTACGTCGAATAGGACATAAAAAATCGCCCCGTTATTCAGCGAGGCGATTTTCGTTAACCTAAGAATTAGAGATAGTATTTGTTAAGGACCTTGAGGTCTTTCTCATCCAATTCGTAGACCAAGGGTTTTCCCGTCGGAATTTCGACGGAGATGATTTGATCCGGGGTGAGATGTTCCAACATCATGACAATGGCGCGGAGCGAATTACCGTGGGCCGCGATGAGAACTTTCTTACCAGCTTTGATTTCCGGGGCGATCTTCTCGTCGAAATACGGCTTCACGCGATCAGCGGTGTCGATGAGGCATTCCGTAAGGGGGCAATCCTCAATCGTCATTTCTCCTTTGGCAATCAATTCTTTGTATTTTTCTTGGTTGCCGGGCCAACGCTCATCCTCTTTGGTGAGAGCTAGAGGCGGGACATCCGCGCTGCGGCGCCAGATGTGAACTTGCTCATCGCCCCATTTTTTGGCGGAATCGGCTTTGTTGAGGCCTTGGAGGGCACCATAGTGACGTTCGTTAAGTCTCCAGGAATAGAACTTCGGAATCGAGTTTTCTCCCATTTCGGACAAAGCGAAGTCCATCGTGTGGTTGGCGCGCTTCAAAACGGAAGAGAAAGCCATATCGAAGGTATACCCCTTCTCTTTGAGCAATTTGCCGGCGGCTTTGGCTTCGGCAACGCCATTTTCCGAAAGCTCGACATCCGTCCAACCCGTGAAGAGGTTTTTGAGATTCCATTCGCTTTGGCCATGGCGAATCAAGACTAATTTAACCATTGAAACAATATCCTTTCGGTCTTATGAACCAAAGGGAATTATAAAGCAAATCAAAGAATGGGGCGAGGTCTTCGCGTCCAAAAATGAAAGCAAAAATAGCAAAATCAAACTTTAAGCCAGGCGAAGAGCCATCGCCATGGCAATTTGAGAAGCGATTGCCGAGCACTTCTTCACGTTAAGGGGATATTCCACCTCCGGATGTTCGGCGTCGCTGATCACACGAATCGCGCAGAAAGGAACATGGAAGACGGAAGCAATTTGAGCAAACGGGGCACTTTCCATATCTAAACAAAGGGAACCGAATTCCTCGGTGATGCTCTTCTTCTTTTCGCCTTCGGATAAGAAGGTATCACCGCTAGAGATGGTTCCTTCCACATAAGGGATGGATAAGCCTTTGCAAACTTGTCCCGCCACTTCCATTAGGGATTTGCAGCCCGGGAGATAAACCATGTTGATGCCCGAGATAAGTCCTTTAGGATCCCCAATCGCCGAGGTATCCATATCGTGTTCCACGTATTGATTACCAATCACTGCGGAGAAGATGTCCGCCTTCGCCTTGTTTTGGCTTCCGGCAACGCCGACATTGATGAAAGAATCGACTTTATACAAATTGGCGATCGAGGCAATGGCACTCGCGGCAAAGCCTTTTCCAATCCCAGAAATCGCGACCAAAAATTTCTTTTCGTCCTTTTTGACTTCGAAAATCTCTGTGTAACCGACGCAGCGGTTTTCAAGGATTTCGACATTTTTTAGAAGCTCCGAAGCTTCTTTTTCCATTGCAAACAGTAAACAAACCATGGCGGTTATTCTATCGTTATCCGCTAAATTGTCTACCTTTTCTCGCCTTTTTTACGATGGAAATGCAGTTCTTGGAGGTCCGTGGAATCAAAAGAAGGAAAATAAGCCGCCCGCACTTTCGAAGAATCGTCCACGACGACAATGGAGAAATCTCGGTAAGCAGACAAATCCAAAAGAGGGGATATCGTATAGGTTAAGGAAGCGGATCTTCTGGCGTTGCGAGGAATGGCGATGCTATAGGTGGAGCCTCGACGTGAAATAAACCTCGAATCGGGGTCGTTAGATAAAGGAAGCCCGTCTAAATGGGCAACAAGACTTTCGACGCCATCCTTCTTTCCATAAAGGTCAAATCCCGAATAAACGCGGTCTTTGGCATCGACGTTTTCAAAGGTCAAATCCAAACGGACATCCCGACGATCGATATAGGCGTGACGACGGCATTGGACGTTGAAGTCGCCGCTGCGAAAAAGGTTCTGGGCGATGAAAATTAAAATCGCGACGAGGGCGGATAGTCCCATCGTAATTACCGTGACCCAGAATCCGGCTTTTGCTGCGACATCGAATTGGAAAACAAACATACGTACCTAATGCTTTTCTATCATACGCGGAAATAAAAGCAGGGAAAGGTGCAAGCGCTTTCCCCGCGTCTTTTCCAAAGAAAACCTTATTTTCCCAGCACGAAATCCCGAATATCCACGAAGACGGTTCCACGTTCCGTTTCATTGGTGATTTCATGACGCATATGGGGATAGAGTTTGACGGTGACGTTCCTCACGCCCAATTTCTGATAGGCAGCGCAAAGCCAGGTGGGTCCTTTGCCAAATTGACCCACGGGATCCTCTTCTCCAGCAATGATGAAAATCTGTTCGTCTTTCGCTACGCGCTTCAGCTCTTTTTTCGTCCAAATCAAGCGCACGCCCCGAAGCAATTCCTTCCAGAAGCCTCCCGTTGGCGGGAAGCCGCAATAAGGATGCGCGGCATAGGCTTTGCGGTTTTCTTCATCATAAGAAAGCCAATCGAGTTCGGTTTCGGCGTCCTTCACGCTTTTGGCATATCCCCCAAGGCTTAGTTTCGTTAACGAGGGGTTTGGCTTATCCCAATTGGATTTATGAACCTTCAAGCAAGCGAGCAAATACCCCATCTTCATAAGGCAAGCCTGGCCGCCGTTGCTGCCAATAATCAAGGTACGATCCGAATCATGGGGGTAAACCTGCAAGCGGCGTTGGGTCATGAACGATCCCATGGAATGCCCCGCTTGGGTCGTGGGCAATCCGTTTTTACGCGCGAGCAGACACATCATATGGATGCCTTCAACGTTTTTAGCAAATCCGTTTTCTGGCCACTTCATCTGGTCTTCGGGGTTGGGGGCGTTGAGTCCTTGCCCAATCGCATCCAAAACCCAAACTTCGATATGAAAATCATTCAAATATCGGGCGAGTTCATCATAGCGGGCGCTATATTCCTGCATGCCCGTGATCATGCAGTAGTTAGCTTCGGGATTCGGGGTCGGCCAATGATGACCCTTCATGATCGTCCCATCGCGGAGTTGTACCTGAAATTCTTCCATTCTCGTTCTCCTTATTTCGGGTTGGAGTTTCCTTTTCCAAACCCTCTTCTATTTCATTATAAGAAAGGGACGAAAAAATAGAAAAGAGAAAAATTCGACAAAATTGCGAATAGGACAAAAGGGGGCTTATGCCCCCCTGCGTTTAAAATTTTACTAGCAATTATTGAATGCCGTTCGGATTCATCTTTTGGAAGCGATAGGCATCCTTGCAGGCATCTAAAACGTTGCGACGGGCCTTCCAGCCAAGCTCTTCGAAAGCTTTGTCGCAGTTGGCGTAATTCTCCGCGACGTCTCCCGCTCGACGAGCTTCGATTTGATAGGGAATCTTGACGCCATTAGCCTCTTCGAAGGCATGGACGATTTCCAAAACGGAAGTTCCCTTTCCCGTTCCAAGGTTATAAACAACAACCCCCGGGTTATCCGCTAATTTACGGATGGCAGCAACGTGGCCTTCCGCCAAATCGCAGACATGGATATAGTCGCGGATTCCCGTTCCGTCAGGAGTTGGGTAGTCATCCCCATAAACGCGAAGGAATTTCAATTTGCCAATAGCCACCTGAGAAACATAGGGCAGCAAATTATTGGGGATGCCATTAGGATCCTCCCCAAGCAGTCCAGAGGGATGGGCACCGATCGGGTTGAAATAACGAAGCAAGACGACATTGAGGTCTTTCCAAGCCTTATGGGTATCTTCCAAAATACGCTCAATCATGACTTTGGTCTCGCCATAGGGGTTCGTCGCGCTTTGGACGGGATCGGTTTCTTTTAACGGCACGCGTTCCGGCACGCCGTAAACGGTCGCCGAGGAGGAGAAGATGATGTTGCGGACATCGAATTCGCGCATCAAATCCAAAAGGTTCAACGTGGAGACCAAGTTGTTGGAATAATATTCAATCGGCTTAGAAACGGATTCGCCGACCGCTTTAAGTCCCGCGAAATGAATCACGCCATAGAGGTCTTTCTCTTCTTCAAAAACTTTACGGAATGCGGCTTTGTCGCAGCAATCCACAGGATGAAAAATCGGGCGGACGCCGGTGATGGTTTCGATACGACCCACGACGGCTTCCTTGGAATTGCAAAGATTGTCGACGATGACGGGTTCATACCCGTTTTCGATGAGGGCGATGACGGTCTCAGAACCAATGAATCCGGTTCCGCCGGTAACGAGAATACGTTTTTTCATTTTTCAGTTTTCCTTTCCCTTTTCGCATGCCGTTTTTGGCTTGCTTCTTTCTTTTTGGCTTCCTCGTCTTCTTTTATTTTCTTGGCGATTTGGCTTTCCCTTTCTTTAATCGCGGCTACCCGTTCGGCTTCATGCATGCCTTGACGGATTTCGTGCTTGGTTTCTTTGGGGGAGAGATTTGCCGCGGCTTTCGCGATGTCTTCGCCGTGCATATCCTTCCGCAACAAGCCAATGATGTAATCGCTTAAGAGTTTATCCGCCTGCGCTTGAATCGCAAGGCGCAAGGCGATGAGGCCCAAGGAGTCGCGGGCATTGGTTTCCGCCGCCTGCTTATCCTTCTTTTTCTTTTCGTTTTCGTAACGGAGGGCAACGTCATTGACACGTCCTGCTGTAATGGTCGCCGCGTTAGACAAAATGGATTGTTCCATGTTGCTCCAAAAGGCGTAAACCCTTTCTTTGGAGGAAGAAATTCCTTCATCTAATTCGATTAACAAGGACATGTCCCCCATCGATAAGGTGCTTTTGCAAAGACAGATGGCCATCAAATAGCCAATTTGCTCGCGGGAATATTTCTTTCTATTGGGCTCCCCAATCATTTTGGCCTTCACGTAGTTATTGACCATGAAGGAGGTGAGCATTTTTTCTCCATCAGGAGACAAATCCTTCAAAGCATCGTTGATAAAGCAAAGGACTTGCTCCATGTAGAGATCGACGCTCGGAAGCTCGCGAAATCGCGGCAACGAAAATTCCGCGATCCTTTGTAAATACTGTTGCAGTTCTTTAATTTCGTCTTCCATGGTCCCCCTTTCTAGCGTTTGGCTAATTCTTCCGCCATGACTTTGGCTACTGCGGCAGGATTGACCTTGCCTTTTGCCGCTTTCATAACTTGACCAATTAAGAATCCCTTGGCGCGATCTTTGCCGGCCTTGAAGTCGGCCACGCTTTGGGGGTTGGCGTCCAAAACGGCGCTAACAAAGCCCAAAACGGCCCCATCATCGCTCACTTGCTTTTCGATGTGCTTGGCTAAACGGGCTTCTTCTGCTCCCACGTTATTTTCAAGGCAATAGAAGAAGATATCCGCGCATTGTTTATGGGTGTACCCGTCATTCTGCATGGAGGCGATTTCACCCAAAGTCTCAGGAGGCAATGGGAATTCCTTCATCGAGATTCCGTTCTTGTTCAAATAGGAATTGGCTTCCACGATCAAGAAATTCGCGATGACTTTGGCTAATTTTTCATTCTTGGCGATCGCTTTCTCAAAATACAGAGCCATATCCATGTTCGCCAAGAGGATGTCCGCGTCGGTTTCGCTTAATCCCGCGCTTACATAACGAGCCTTCTTGGCATCATAGAGTTCTGGGCAGGTATCAATCGCCTTTTGGACGAATTCTTCGGAAAGGCGGATCGGGACGATATTGGGTTCTGGGAAATATTTATAGTCCACCGCGTCGGTTTTCACACGCATCAAGACGGTTTTGCCGCTGGCTTCGTCGAAGCGTCTAGTTTCTTGCTGGACGGGGACGCCGCTTAATAAGCAGGCGCTTTGCCTTGCAATTTCATAGTCCAAAGCCGTTTCGATGTTTTTGGTGGAATTCAAGTTTTTAAGCTCGACCTTGGTGCCGAATTCCTCGGAACCATAAGGGCGGATAGAGACGTTGACGTCGCAGCGGAGCGACCCTTCTTCCATCTTCCCATCGCTAGTTCCCGAATAAAGGACGATGTTGCGGATGGCTTCCACGTAATGCATGGCTTCCGTGCCGTTACGCATATCGGGAAGGGAGACGATTTCGACAAGAGGCACCCCCGCGCGGTTATAGTCCAAGAGGGAATAATCCGCGAAATGGAGCTGCTTGCAAGTGTCTTCTTCCATATGAATGCGTTCGATGCGGATCCGCTTGGTTTCTCCGTTTTTGCCTTTGACATCCAAATACCCATCCCGTCCAATCGGATGGAATTGTTGGGTGATTTGAAATCCCTTAGGAAGATCGCTGTAGAAATAATTCTTACGATCGAAACGAACCAAGGGATCAATGGTCATATGCAAGGCATTCGCCACGCGAATCGCATTGACGACGGCTTGCTTATTCACTAATGGCATCGTGCCGGGATAAGCCATGTCGAAAGGGGTAATCTCCGTATTGGGATTACGGGAGAAGGAATTGGGGGAGGCAGAAAACATTTTGGATTTGGTTTTCATCTCCACGTGGATTTCAAGTCCGATGACGGCTTCAAAATTCATAAACGAGCCTCCTTTTTGTTGAGGATAGATAATCCGCCAAGGCCGCTGATGGATTCAAAGGCCTCGGAGATTTGGAGCAATTCTTTTTCTTCGAAGGCGCGGCCCGTGAAATTGATTCCAACGGGTAAATCGCGAACGAAGGTTAGCGGCAAGGTGATGGAGGGAAGGCCCGCGAAATTGCCAATGGCCAAATGATTGTCCGCGATAAGATATTCGTCAGAGAGCTTATCGCTCATTCCATTGATAAGGGGTGCTTCCTTGGGAGCGGCCAAAGCTAGAATCGCATCGTAGTCTTTTAAAATTTCGTTGGTTCTACGAACGATTTTGGCACGGGCTTTTTGGGCGCGGAGGAACAAAACATCTTGGTTTTCTCTCATCAAGGCAAACGAGCCGATGACGAAACGTCTCTTAATGAGCTCGCTGAACCCTTGGGTTCTGGCGTTGGACATGACTTCTTGGTAGGTTTTACCGCCACGGAACGGACCGAATTTGATGCCATCCAAATTCGCATCATTCGAAGTGGCTTCCGCGCAGGAAATTACCATATAGGAGGCGTAGATCGCTTCGAGCTCGGCACGGCCAAAATCTACGAAATCCACTACAGCTCCCGCTTCTTTTAATGCTCGTAACGATTTTTCGAAGCTACGGCGAACCGTTTCGTCCTTCACGGAATCAAAGATTTCGGAAATCACGGCAATGCGTTTGCCTTTAATCCCCGCGTTCAAATTAGACACATAGTCGTCGACGGGGCGTTCGCTGCTAGTGGCGTCGTGCAAATCGCGTCCCGATAAGGCTTCTAAAACAATCGCATTGTCTTCGACGCTGCGGGTAAAGAAACCCACATGGTCCAAAGACGGAGCAAAGGGGAAGAGTCCAAAACGGGAAATACGTCCCCAGGTTGGCTTCATTCCCACTAACCCAGCATAGGAGGCCGGTTTACGGACAGAGTCGCCCGTATCCGATCCCAAAGCAAAGGGAACGATGCCTGCGGCCGTCACCGCCGCACTGCCGCAGCTTGATCCGCCAACTAAGTGGGTATGGCTCGGATCATAGGGGTTAAAGGTGATGCCTTTATGGCCGGTAGTTCCCGTTCCGCCCATCGCAAGTTCATCGAGGGTGGTCTTGCCAATCAAGACGCATTTCTTTTCCTTAAGTTTGGTCACGACCGTCGCATCGAAAAGAGGCACATAGCCACTCAGCACATTGGAAGAAGCCGTCGTTTCGATTCCCTTGGTCGAGAAGTTGTCTTTCGCACAATAAGGGATTCCCCAAAGCAAATTGTCCACTTCGGGTTCGGTTAAAGTTTTGGCAAACGCAATCGCTTCGTCTTCCAAAAGGGTTTCAAAAGCGTTGTCTTTGCTTTCTTTAGCGCGACGCAAAGCTTCTTGGGTCAATTCAAGCGGAGTGACTTTCTTCTCCACTAACGCAGTGTGAATCTCACGAATCGGTAAATCTAAGTAGTTCATAAGACCACCTTCGGCAATTTGATTTGCCCATCTTGCTTGCTGCCAGCGTTTTGGAGCGCTTCATCGCGGTCCAATGGCTTCTCTGCGACGTCTTCGCGCAGATACGAAGTCTCGCAGAAAAATGGGAAAGTCATCGGTTCTTCTTCATCAATTCCTTCGATGCTTCCAATTTTTTTCATTTGTTTGGTGATAATTCCAAATTCTTCATACAGGGTCTCGTATTCCTTTTCCGACATATCGAAAAGGAGACGGTGAGCCGCGTCGTGAAGAACGTCCATGGTGATCTCTTTCATAAGGTCAACTCTCCATTCCTTGTAAACGAAACTAGTATACACTTTCTTTGGCCTACATGCGCGTAAGAAGGACGCAAAAGGAAAAGAGGATTGCTCGCCATTTCGGAGGAGAAGAAATTTTTGATATGCGATCCGCATTCTTTGTTCAAACGTTCTTTTCGCCCCTAACACCCCTTTTTTGAAAAGTTATTCCAGCAACAAAAAAATCGCTGGTCTTTTAAGCAAAGAAGAATGGTTTCACCTTCGTTTCAACGGTTCGATTCTCGTGTTGGGCTTCGTTTTTTAACGGCCTCTTCCAAGATTCTTATCCCCAAGGAAGACGGTATTGGTGAGCTCATGAAATTTCTCCAAGTCCTTTAAGCGCAGGGAGGCCAATTGAGCAAACAGCACGTCGATGACATTGAGTTGGACCAAGCGGGAACTCGTTGCATTGGTCCTCACTCCTTCACTTACGACGCTATGAAGGAGAACGAGGTCGGAAGATTCGGCAATTAAGGACCTTGAATTGGAAGTGATGCAAAGAATATGGGCGCCGACCTGCTTGGCAATTTTTAACGTTTTAAGCAAGTCCCGGGATTCGCCAGAATAGGAAATGAAGCAGGCTACATCGTTGCTCTTCAGCAACGTGGAGGACAACACTTGATCGTGGATATCACTATAGCAACTTGCATCCATCCCCAAACGGCGAAATTTATAGGAGGCATCCAAACAAGCAACCGCAGATCCTCCGATTCCATAAAAAGTAATCCTCGAGGCGCCTTGGAACCATTCCAAAGCCTTGGACACAGCGGAGGGCGAAAGAGTGTCGTGATTGCTTTGAATGGCAATCACGGATTGGGAAATGACGCGCTCAATCGTTTTATCCACGGGTTCCTTCAGCACGACTCCTTCCATGGAAAGAATGTTTTCGGAATAATTCAGAGAGGATTGGCACTCCAGATAGACTTGTCGCATAAATTCGCGGTAGCTCAGAAAACCCATTCGTTTGGCAAGGCGAGTAAAGGTGGCCGTGGAAGCTCCGCTTTTGTGTGCCAAATCGACAATGGAGCCTTTGGAAGCCTCCAAGGGATTGTCCAAAATAGCCTTGGCCGCTAAAAATTCTCGTTTGGGCAAGGAGGGCAGGGATTCTTTTAATGCTTGAATAATTGCGGGCATATCATTCTTTGATGGCTTTGCGCACAAACCCGCCCGCTTTTTTCAAAGCGAGTTTGGCGCTTTCAGCATCGCAACCCAATTTTATCATGACAATGGCTTCTTTTGCGCTACGGGAGCATTCTCGCAATGCCTTTTCCGCCTCTTCTTCATCCGCGCCCGTTGCCTCTTGCACAATTCGCGTTTCCCGTTTCACCAGTTTGGAATTGCTTGGGATAAGGTCCACCATGAGATTTTCATAAACTTTTCCACACAGGACAAATGCACCAGTAGAAATCATGTTTAAAACCATTTTTTCAGCGGTTCCAGCTTTAAGGCGAGTGGATCCCGTGAGGATTTCCGGGCCGCAAAGCAAGCGAATGGGAATGTCTGCGTATTCTCCGATTTTATCTTCTTCCACGCAAGAAATGGATATCGTGAGCGCGCCTTCTTCTTTCGCTTTCTTCATGCCGGAGAGAACGTAAGGAGTTTGTCCGGACGCGGCAAGGCCAATGAGCAAATCCCCTTTTTTCATTCCGGCCTCCTCGAGGTCCTTGCGCGCGGCTTCCTCGTCGTCTTCGCTATTTTCTTTGGCGCGGTACATCGCTTCGGGTCCTCCAGCCATCAAGCCTTTGAATTGACGGGGGTCCACCCCGAAAGTCGGTGGGAGTTCCGCCATATCCAAAATGGCATAACGCCCACTGGATCCGGCACCAATATAAAAGATGTTGGCACCCTCCGCGTATTTTTTTGCAAAAAGTTCCATGGCTTTGGAAATATCGGGAAGAGCATGGCGAACGGCTTCGACAACATGCTTGTCTTCTTCGTTCATCAATGTGGCAATTTCAAGAGAGCTCATCCTGTCCAGATGGGTGGAACGGGGGTTACGGCGTTCGGTCAAAGGGGGTTGATAGGAATGGTCCATGTTTTTCTCCTTTACAAGCTGATTTCCTTTCTTCCCGTCAATTTGAAGAAAAGAAGCAAGGTAATGGTCGTGACAAGCATAAGAATGGTGCTCAAAGCTGCCCCACGTCCGTAATAGCCCGTGGAAATAGAATTGAAGATTTCGATCGACATCGTTTTCGTCTTCACCGAATAGAGCATGATGGAACCGCTAAGCTCGGTAATGATGGAAAGCCACGACATAACGGCGCCAGAAGCAACCCCGGGGGCCATCATGGGAATCGTGATGCCAAAGAACGTCTTGAATTTATTGCAGCCAAGGGATTCAGAAGCCTCCTCTACACTCAAATCGATTTGTCGGAGGATGGCTTCGCTGGAGCGAATGGTATAGGGCATGCGACGAATCACAAAATTGACAATCATGATGGTGAACGTGCCGATAAGAGCAAGGGGCGGATTATTGAAACTAAAGAGCAACGCGATACCCATAACGGCGCCAGGAATGATATAGGGGACGTTGGCAATCACGTCGATAACGCGAGTGACTTTGGAGCCTCGGCGGACATTGCAATAAGCAATGAACACCCCAATGAGCACAACCAAAGCCAAAGCAACAAAACTCATCCAGAAGGTATTGCCAATACTTTTTAGCAGGGAGCTCGTTTGGAAAATTTCCGCATAACTAGCAAAGGACCAATGGCCTCCCATGACGACGTTAACAGAATCCTTGAACGATTGTAGGATGATAATGATGAGGGGGAAGATAAGCAAAATCATAAGACCGTAACAGAGTATGTGGGAAATGATTTCGGTGCCGATTCCCCTTCTTTTCGGATCAACAGGGCGAAGAGAAGACATTTCGATTTTTTTCCTGGAAGAGATATAGCGTTGAAGGAGAAAAATCAAAGTGGTGATGACAATCGTAATGACACAGGTCACGGCGGCGAGGGCTTCATTGGTTTCAACGTCGCTGGTGAACATGTCATAAACCAAAGTCGGAAGAGTACGATACCCCTCCCCAATTAAGGCAGGGACTCCAAAATCGGAGATAACACGCATAAAAACGAGAGTGGCGGACGCTAAAACCGTCGGCAGAATCAAAGGAAAAGTGACGCGAAAGAAACGCGATAATCCATGGCCGCCCAAAGATTCAGAAGCCTCCATTAAGGAGACGTCCACCTGCTTGAGGGCCCCGCCAACATAAAGGTTCACCAAAGGAACGAGCTTAATAGAAAAGACGAAGATGATTCCACCAAAGCCATAGATGCCGCCATACTGAATGCCAATTTGTGCCAGCCATTTCGTGATGATGCCGGCCCGACCAAGGAGAATGACCCACGCATAGGAAGAGAGAAAGGGCGGGGTGACCATCGAAACCATCAAAAGGACAGTAATGATTTTGGATCCGAATATCTTGGTCGTGCGGAGAATATAAGCCAAAACCGTCCCCAAAGTCGTGGCAATCAAAGCACTAAGGAAACTAACCTTTAGGGAATTCCAAATGGTTTTGAGGTAATACCCATATTTGTTTCCGAAGAACACGCCCCATTGGCTCACATCCCATTGATGGGAAGAGGTGTCGTAGACAGCGTGGAGCAAAATCGAAACAAGAGGGTAAAGGAAGAAAATTCCAAAGAAGACGACAATGGCAAGGGTAACGTAATTCCAACCATTGGTAAAGAAGCCGACCAGCGCCTCTTTTCTATCTTTGGTGCCGGATTTCATGCCTTCTCCTCCATCAGCGAGTCGCCGCTATCGCATCGGAAGACATTAACCGTGCTCGCGTTGACGCTCAAGGATATGGAATCACCCACGTTTTTAGTGGGGTGGCGAGAAGAAACGTGCACTTCTACTTCCTTGGCGTCAGAAAGCAAAACGGTATAGCGGACTTCTGTCCCCAGGAATATTTTTTCTTTAACGGTACCGGAAAGATCCCCTTTCCCTTCTTTGATGGCAAAGTCGGTAGGACGAATCACAACTTTAACTGCCTGATCGTTTTCTCCTTGGACTTTTCTGGCAACGGGGAGAGTTTCTCCGGTAGGTAAAACCACAGAGGCGTCGCCTTCCCCTTGCTTCAGCACCCCCTCAAAGATGTTGCTTTGTCCAATAAAAGTAGCTACAAAAAGGTTCACCGGATCATTAAAGACTTGATAGGGCGTGCCCACCTGTTGGATCACCCCGTTCTTCATAATCGCAATGCGATCGGACATCGAAAGGGCCTCTTCTTGGTCGTGGGTGACATAGATGGTTGTGATTTTGTTCGCGTTTTGGAGACGCTTGATCACAAGACGCATCTCCACGCGCAACTTGGCGTCAAGATTGGAAAGAGGCTCGTCAAAAAGCAATACATCAGGCCGGATGACAATGGCGCGAGCAAGAGCGATTCTCTGCTGCTGCCCTCCGCTCATATCCGATGGGTAACGGTCTTTGAGATTTTCAATCTGAACCTCTTTTAGCATGGTCATCACCCGAGATTCGATTTCCTCTTTGGGGAGGTGGCGCTGCTTCAACCCATAAGCGACGTTTTGATAAACGCTCATATGGGGGAAGACCGCATAGTTTTGGAACACCATGCCAATGTTACGCTTATAAATGGCGATGTCGTTGATTTTCTTGTCATCAAAATAGATTTCGCCGCCTTCAATCGAATTAAAGCCAGCAATCATGCGAAGAAGGGTTGTCTTTCCACAACCTGAAGAACCTAGAAGGGTGAAAAATTCCCCCGGTTTTACTTCAAGGGACAAGTCAGGAATGACGGTGTTCTTCCCATACATTTTCTTAACGTGGTCAATTTTGATGCCAATAGACATGGTGAACTCCTTTTTGCGAAGGGGGCCGAAAAAATTCGGCCCCCATTAAAATGTATTTAAAATTAAGCGGTATATTTTTGAACGATATCGGTGTATTTAGCCAAGGCAGCTTTTTTATTGTCGGTGGACTCTTGGGAAGTGATTGCGAGAGTCTTCATGGAAGAAACACTCTTCTTAAAGGAAGCAACTTCCGCCTCCGCGAGAACAGGGTTGGTGCCTGCGATATCTTTGCCGAGAACCGTTTGGCCGGACTTGGAGCTCATCCAATCGACAAATTTTTTCGCGGCCGCTTCTTTCTTGGTCCCTTTGATGATTCCGACGCCACTAGTCTTGGGAACGACACCTTCTTTCATATAGCAAACTTCAACATTTTTATATTGTCCGTTAGGATCTTGGATTTTTCCTTGAAGGGCTTCGTAGCCTTTCGTGTCCCAGCTCATCCCAACAGCGTATTCGCCACTGACGACGCCGGTTAGGGTAGTGCCAGAACTAGAAACAATCTTCTTATCTAGATTGGAATAGAAACTATCGACATAGTTCCAAGCAGCTTCACTTTCCATCTTGGCTTTGACAGTGTCGCCGGTCCCCATTGCGAGAAGCATATTCTCCAAATGGTTGTAGGCGCTCGAGGATTTAGCAGCATCCCCAAAAGCGATTTTTCCCTTTAAGGAAGCATTTACCAAGTCGGAATAGCCTTCGATTTTCGAAACCAAAGTCGTGTTATAAATAATAACGGGGATTGCAAAATTCGTAATGGAGCAATAACCAGTGGTGGCACGGAAATCCGCGGGTTTTTCTGCATCATTGGCAGCTTTATAAGAAATGTAGCAGTCCGAGTTGTCCTCCACGTACTGCGTAGGAAGCCAAACGACGTCGGCTTGAGGTGAATTCTTCTCCGAGTTCACGCGCTTGACGATTTCGCCGGTTCCTCCATAGACATATTCAATGTCGATGCCGGTTTCGGCTTTGAACTTCGGAATCATAATCTTCAAGTTGGCTTCGGAAGTAGACGAATAAAGTGTGAGCTTAGTCCCTTCCAAATCCACGGGTCCCGTTGAGGAACCTGGGTCATTCGGGCTGGGGTTGTTGCACGCAGCAAGCGTAACCACGGCCAAGGCGGAGAGAATCGAAATCTTTTTGGCTTTCATTTTTTGTCCTCCTTAAGAAAGCGCTTACAAGTTAATTCAAATATAGGTTTTGCTCGAAGATGCGACAAGCAAATGTGAAAAATATCTTCGAAATGTTTTCGTTATTTTCAGCAATAAAGACGATTCAATCTCAAATAAATAGGATTGAAAGCCTATTTTTTAATTTCTAACCCTTATTAAAAAACGAAAATTTTGAAAATTACTTTCTCTTTTTTTATTATTGCCAGAAATCCTTCCCGATTCTTTGAAGCAGCTTTTTAATTTGCCCCTTTTCTTCGAGTCCTATCTCGATATTGTTTTGTTTCGATCCAAGCCATGGAAATAAACGCCCAGACAAATGGGATGACCAAAAAAATCTACGGTCCATTTCGTCGAAATGCCCATTGATCTTGAATGAAGGGTCATGATTCTTGGTAAAAACCAAGTTTTTCGGCTTTTTCCTTTAGGCTTGTCGCAAGGTCGATAAATGGCTTTCGGCTTCCTCTTCGTCCATGACTTTAATGCCAAGGGCTTTGGCTTTTTCTAGTTTACTTCCCGCGCCAGGTCCCGCGATCACCACATCGGTTTTCTTGGAAACAGACCCCGAGCATTTGGCTCCGATCCCTTCCAGCAATTCCGTCATTTCTTCGCGGGTTCTCTTCGTTAAGGTTCCCGTCAAAACAACGGTTTTGCCGTAGAAATACGAATTCACGTCCTGCGTATCCACCCCTAAATAGGTGAAGTTGACGCCTTCTTTGCGGAGACGTTCTATCAATTCGATCTTCTTGGGGTCATGGAAATAATCATATAGGGATTTCGCCGCAACTGGTCCGATGTCGGGAATTGAGGCGTAATCTTCTTCGGTCAAAGAGAAATATTCATCAAGGTTTTTGTGTTTTCTCGCCAAGGTCTTCGCCGTTTTGTTGCCGATTTCCTTGATTCCAAGGCCGAAGAGAAGCCGCTCCAAGGATTTTTTCTTGGATTCTTCAATCCCGGCGAACAGGGAAGAAATGGACTTATCGCTCCAGCCATCTAAGGCTTTAATCTCTTCACCATGTTGGTAAAGCTCATAAATATCGGGGATATCATGGATGAAATTCTCACCGAAGAGTTCCTCGACCACCGCTTCCCCCATTCCGTCGATATCCATCGCGTCGCGAGAAGCAAAATGGATCATGCCCTCAATCTTTCTGCTGGGGCATTCGGGGTTCAAGCAATAATGGAGGCCCTGCACCTTGGTTAGCGGCTGTCCACATTCGGGACAAAGCTCGCTCATGAGGAAGGGACGCTCACTGCCATCGCGTTTTTCGATTAAAGGACGAACGACTTCTGGGATAACGTCCGCGGCTTTATGAAGCACGACGGTATCTCCAATCATCAGGCCTTTTTCTTTGATGAAGTCTTCGTTATTGAGGGTGGCTCTTTGAACCAAACTTCCCGCGACGCGGACGGGTTGAAGAACCGCGTTGGGAGTGATTCTTCCCGTACGTCCTACCGTCAACACGATATCCAAAAGTTTCGTGGATACCTGTTCTGGGGGGAATTTATAAGCGATGGCCCATTTCGGGGTCTTTGCCGTATAGCCGATTACATCATACAGATCGATGTCATCAACTTTATAAACTAGCCCATCGATGTCGTAGCCTAAACTCGCGCGTTTTTCCCCTTCTTCTTTCATGTAGGCAATGAGTTCGTCCGCCCCTTTTAAGCGACGACGTTCATGGTTGGTACGGAAACCAAGTTCATCGAGATAATCCAAACTATTGCTATGGATGTGTTCGCCCAATTCTCGCGCATTGACGAGGTAATACCAGAAGGCATCCAAACCACGGCTTGCCGCAATTCGCGGATCCAATTGACGAATCGATCCAGCGGCGGCGTTGCGCGCATTGGCAAAAAGAGGTTCTCCTTTTTCTTTGCGTTCTGCGTTCAGCCTTTCCAGGCTTTTTTTCGGCATATAGACTTCCCCACGAACTTCAAAGGGGCGCATCTCTTTCACGCGAAGGGGAATGGAGGGAATCGTTTTGACGTTTTGGGTCACGTCTTCTCCGACCATCCCGTCTCCACGGGTCACCGCGTATTGCAAAACGCCTTGATCGTAAACAAGAGAAATCCCAAGTCCATCAATCTTCACTTCCCCCATGTAATCCACGTCTTTCACGTGGAGGGCATCCGAGATTTTGCGGTCCCAATCGCGGATTTCGTCTTCGTTAAAGATATCCCCGAGAGAAAGCATGGAACGCTTATGGCGGATCTTTTTGAAGGAATCCAAAACCTGCCCCCCGACGCGTTGAGTGGGGGAAGTAGGAGAAACTAGAGACGGGAATTCCTTTTCCAAACGTTGGAGTTCCTCCATCGCTTGGTCGAATTCTGCGTCAGTATGAGAGGGGTTGTCCAAAACGTAATATTCATAGGTCCAGCGGTTTAAATCTTCCGTTAACCGCTCCACCCGTTCGCGGGCTTGGTTCAAATCCATTATGCAAGACCTCCTGCGCTGCGTTTACGCGATAGCAGCTTATGCGTTCCAAGAAGAGTTTTCTTCCCGACTGAATCGAAATTGATGATGATGATGGAGGAGCTGATGAGTTCGACGACCACCCCATCTCCAAATTTTTCGTGATGGGCGATGTCACCGACCTTCCAGTCCACAATGCCATTGCTCTGCTGATTGGCCTGGGCCGTAGTGGTCGTGGGTTTTGGTTTTGATTCAAAGGGCGAGATGGCGTTTCCGTCTTGGAAAGTAGTCGTAGAATCATCGTATACCTTTTTCCAAGAAGAGCCATAGTTTCGACCCGTCTTTTCCCAAGGGGCGGAAGAGGATTTATAGGACTTGGACGCTAATTCCAAACCAGCCTCGCTGAAGAATTGGCTGGGGATGGCTTTGCCGTTCGTGGCATAGGACCAGCCACTATTGCAGGTGACATAAAGGCGCTTTTTGGCACGAGTCATGGCAACATAAGCCAGGCGGCGTTCTTCTTCTAAGCCGTCCATCCCGTTTTCGTTTTGAGTACGGATGGAAGGGAAGGACCCTTGGTTCATGCAGACGATGAAGACGTTATCGAATTCCAAACCCTTCGCCACGTGAATCGTCATCAAGGAGACGTAATTGCCCCCATTGATATCATCTTGCCCCGTTAAAAGAGCAATGTTTTGAAGGTATTCATCGAAAGTGCTTTCGGGATGGTCTTGGATATAGTGGTTCACATCATCAAAAAGCGCATTGACGTTGCCGACGCGGTCTTCGTCAGGGTTTTGATCTTCTTGGAGGAATTTCAAATATCCAATGTCCGTGATGAAATCGCGGAGGATTCCCGAATAGGCTTCTAAATTGCTGGAGAGTTTTTCTTTCGTAGCCTCCATTTGACCAAGAAGCAAATTCAAAGGATTAATCACGCGTCCGGTCAACTCCGTATTCGGATAATCCTGGATATTTTGGATATATTCATATTCGGATACTCCCGCGTCATGGGCTTCTTGGCGGATGCGGGCAATGCCAGATTCCCCAATGCCTCTTTTAGGAACATTAATAATGCGTTCAAAGGAGACATCATCTTTTTCGTTGGTCAGTAAACGGAAATAAGCGAACACGTCTTTGACTTCTTTACGTTGATAGAAACGAAGGCCGCCGAAAATCTTGTAAGGGACGCGATTTGCGGCCAATTCGCTTTCAATGGCTCGGGTCATATAGGAGGAACGATACAAAACGGTGATGTTGTCAAACCGTTGTTCTCCAAAAGGCAAGCCATCCGTGGCAATATCGCAAATTTTCGATACTACCCATTTGGCTTCATCTTCTGCAGTTTCAAAGCGTTTTGCCGTAACGGTTTCCCCTTCTTCTGCTTTGGTAAAAAGGTTCTTGGGGACACGTTTTTTGTTATGGGCGATTAAATGGTTCGAAACGTCAAGGATCGCTTTGGTAGAACGGTAGTTGCGATCCAAGATGATGTCCTGATAATCTGGATAATCCTTAGGGAAATTCAAAATGATTTCCTGTCGGGCTCCGCGCCACGTGTAAATCGTCTGGTCCGGATCGCCCACGACATAAAGGGCCGTTTCCGGATTGGAAATCATGCGTAATAAGTCGTATTGAGCTTTGTTGGTATCCTGATATTCGTCCACCAGAATCGCGTCATACGTATGCGCCCAACGTTGATGGACTTCATCAAAGTCGCGAAGGATGGCATAGGTTTTGAGAATCAAGTCATCAAAATCGAAGGCCAACATCTTCATTTTTTCAATTTCGTATTGACGGTAAATCTTAAGGCATTGGGTTTGCTCTTCGCTATGGAACTTCGATTGTTGAGGGTTGGAAGAAGCCAAATCATCAGGATAAAGTCCCTTGGTCTTCATCGCCCCAATATAGTTTTTGGCTTTCTTAATGATTTCATCGCCTTTGGAATACCCAAAATTAACGGCGATATCTTTGATAAGTTTTCCCTGGTCTTCGTCATCAAAAATGGTGAAAGAGGCTGGATAGCCAAGATAACGGGCCTCTTTTCTTAAAAAGCGAGCGCAAAAACTATGGAAGGTGGATACCTGCAAAAAGGGAGCAGCGCCCGGAACGATTTTTCCGACGCGCTCTTTCATTTCCGCGGCAGCTTTGTTGGTAAAAGTCACGGCCAAAATACGGGAGGGGTCTAGTCCCATTTCCTCGATCAAATAGGCGATACGGTAGGTTAAAACACGGGTTTTTCCACTGCCAGCACCGGCAATGATACGGACGTGTTGAGCACGGGTTTCTACCGCTTGAAGTTGAGTTTCATTTAATAAGGATGCGTAATCAGTCATACCCTTTTATTTTACTTCGTATTCCTTTTTCTTTTAATAAGGGGAGCGTTTAAATTTTGACAATGTAGGAAGGGCTCTAGAAAAAGGCGGGCTAACTCTTTCTCCTTTCATCGATTAAGATATTTCCCGTGAAGAAAATTGATTCGCTTTCTCCTAGCCGCCGGATTGCCATCATGGCCCTTTTAAGCGCCGTCGACGCCGTTTTCGCTCTTCTCGGGGCTTTTTTCCCAATGTCTTCTCTTTTCCTGATGGTCGTTGTTCCCCTGACCTCGGCCATCGCGGCATTCTTATTGCCGCTGCGCTACCTTCCTCTTTTTGTCCTTATTGCTTTTTCGGTGTGCCTTGGTTCTTCTTTTTGGGATTTTCAGAATACGATTTTCTACATCTTTCCTTCCTTGGTTATAGGGGCGTTATTTGGCTTTTTCACCGTGAAACGAGTACCTGAAGACTGTGGCCTATTCCTTCTTAGCCTATGTGAATGCCTCCTTTTTGGAATCGCCCTTCTTCTTATCTATGCAATCTATGGCATTTCCATGGAAGAGGTGCTTCTAGCCTTGTTCCATCTCACCAAAAACGAATACCTGTCCCACGTCTTTCCCTTATTTTGCCTGGTTTATAGTTATGCCCAGATGGCCGTTACTTATCTTTTTCTGCGCCTATTTTTAGAACGTCTCGGATTTGAAAAACAGCCTTTAGAAACTCCCAGGTGGGTGGGATTCGCCTTTGGAGGAACGTTTCTGCTCCTTGGCCTGCTTACCTTCGTCTATCCCCTCGTTGGATATTTTTTCCTCGGCGCGACGTCCTATTGGATTGTAGAAACTTCTATCCGTTCCTTGCCCTATGTCCGAAAAGGAATTTACGTTCTTTTAGGCCTAGGTTTATTCGGCGGATTGCTGCTTTTTGCCTTGCTTTTTTCCTCTTGCCCCGGCGATACAGGACTCGGACTTATCGTCCTGCCCATGGCCGTCATACTTCTTTGCAATTCCTTGAGCCGTCCATTGCTAGAAAAGAAAAGCGATAATAAAATGAAATCATGAAGTTCTTACGTAACTTCGGCTTGGGAATATTATGGGCAGCATTGTTTCCCCTGCTATGCGTGGTCATCGCCCTCATCGCCGTCTACGGCGTTTTTACTTTTATTGTTGAATTCGTCATCATGTTAATTCATTTCTTCCAAGGAAAGAGTCTTTTCCCGCCTTTTCCCGAAGACGAACAGGCCTTTGCCATCCGTCAAGCGGCCTATGCGAACGCCGCTGAACCCAAGGAGCCCACTCCGTCGACGCAACAAGTGGCCAACAACAATTCCACGACGATCATTCAGCAGAATTATTACAACGGTCACAACCCCTATCCGCCTCAAAACCCCTATGGCAATCCTTATTACGGGCAGCCTCGTGTTCCTTACAATCCGCCGCAGCAGCCTAGCATTGGAACCCCTTCTCATCCTGTGATTGAAAATCAAGGAGACCCCATTCAAATTGAGTCCAAATCCAAAGAGGGGCCGAATTTACTAAGCTTTCCTTCTTCGGACGAAAGCGAAAAGGATCAATAAACCATGAAGTTCCTTGCCAGCATCCAAAACGAAGCCGACCATCGGGCCTTAATCATCGCCATCGTTATTTTGGTGGTACTTTTCTTTATCATCGGCCTTATCGGCATGGGCATTCGCGCCTTGATGGGGATTCAAACGAAACGGATCGAAACCGCAATGGCAGACGTGACCAAAACCCACGTGATTCAAACTCCTGACGAATTTCGTAAATTGGCCATCAAAAAGAGCAATCGAATGCTCTATCGTGATACTTTAATTCCGTTCTTATTGAGTTTTATTGGCTTGCTCATCTGGACGATTGGCAATTTGGTTTACCATCGTTGGAGTGCGAATATCTTCGTCGATTTCCAAGATTTGTTCTTCTCCTTCGATTGGGGAGCAGAAGGGGTCATCGTCAAGGTTTTCGGTTTGCCTCTTATTGGCCAATTCCCGCCGGTATCGCACCACCCCGAATTCATCCTTGACCACCTTTGCAACTATATCGCTGTTGCATTCTTCTTGGTCAGCTGGGTCTATTATTTTGTCGTTTGCCAGGCGTTCTTAAGCCGCTTGTATGCTTTGCTTCACCTTAGCAGAACCGTATTTGAAAAGAACCTTACCGATTATCACGCGGATGATGAAGATACCCCCATCCCGCAAAAACCATTGCCGCCTTCTGAATAACTTAATCCAGCCAGTCTTTCGCTAAGGACCACCCTACAAAATATAAACCAGAGACTAGTTGAGTGGATGCCAAAGAAATCGCCCAGTCTTTCCAGCCATAATCCGCTTTAATGATTAAGGCTCTTGTAGACAGCACAAAGTCGACGATAACAAGCGCTAAGCAAATAATCGCGCAAAGGGAACAAAGCCCGACAAAGGGGCCTTTATCGATGACAAAACTGATGCCTCCAATAGAGCAAAATAGTAAAAAGAGAACGACCAAAGGCTCCGACCAAACGCTAATAAAATCAAAGGGATCGGATGCATCTATTCCCTCCAACAACGTGGTTATAAACTCATAAAGTTCTAGTGCCGCAACAAAAACGAGGAAAATCGAAGACGCCACCAATAAAACGCGGCCAAATTTAATGGAGGCGGGGATTTTATCCGGGCATTCATTTTGGATGGTCTGCGTAGATTTGTGGTTCTTTTTCATGGATTAAGCGAGACGGAAAATAATATCGATAATTTCCCAAACAATAAGGGCAATGAAAACAAACGATAAACCCAAGAGGACATAAAACATCCTACGGTTTTTGGTCTGTTTGCGAGTCTCTTCTTCTTTTGGCAAATCCGTCGTGACAAAAGAGTTGCCTTCTACCGGCGGTTCGGGAATACCCATAGGGGGAACGCCCGGTTGCATCATCGCGTTAGGATCCGGAATCGATGGAGTCCCATAAGGGGGCATTGGGGGCGCGCCATACCCATATGGGGGCTGAGGCGGATAAGGCTGCTGAGGATAGTTCGGAGGATAAGCGCCCGGATTCCCGTAATTGGGCGGAACGAAACCAGCGCCCGGATTGGGGTTAGGGTATCCGCCTTGCTGAGGATAGTTGGAATTCGGATCGTTTGGATTCATGGTTAGTATTTAATCTGCGAACTGGTTCTCGGGAAGGGCTCCGTATCACGAATGTTAGTAACGCCCGTGATGTACATGAGAAGACGGTCAAAGCCGATACCGAAACCAGAGTGGATGCATCCGCCCCATTTACGGAGGTTCAGATACCATTCAAGCCCCTTCTCGTTGCCGATGGCTTCCATCTTCTTTTTCAAAATATCATAACGTTCCTCGCGTTGGGAACCTCCGATGATTTCTCCTTCTCCAGGAACGAGGCAGTCGCACGCGGCAACCGTCTTGCCATCATCGTTCTCACGCATATAGAACGCTTTGATTTCTTTGGGATAGTTAATCAGGAACATCGGTCCTTTAACCACTTGTTCCGTTAGATAACGTTCGTGTTCGGATTGCAAATCCATGCCCCATTCGATGTTATTGTTATCGAATTTGTGGCCGTTTTTCACTGCTTCTTGGAGGAGTTTAATACCCTCGGTGTATTCCATTCGGGTAAACGGAGTAGCTAAAACGTGGTTGAGTTTATCGAGCAAACCCGGCGCGATCATGGAATTGAAGAAAGCCATTTCGTCGGGGCATTTCTCTAGCGCGTAACGAATAAGGTATTTAATGGATTCTTCCATCAAATCCATGTCGTCTTCGAGGTCAGCAAACGCAATTTCGGGTTCAATCATCCAGAACTCACTTGCGTGACGTGGGGTATTCGATTTCTCAGCACGGAAGGTCGGACCAAAGGTATAAACGTCGCGGAACGCCATGGCAAACGCTTCAACGTGGAGCTGTCCCGAAACAGTCAAAGAGGCACGACGACCAAAGAAGTCTGTGTCGCTGAGTTTCCCTTTTGCATCAGGAGTCATCAGGGTGAAAACTTGTCCGGCTCCCTCGGCATCATTGACAGTAATTTCAGGGGTATGAACATAAACGAATCCTTTGCTTTGGAAGAATTCATGAACGCCCAAAGCCAAGACAGAACGAAGACGATAAAGAGCCGTGAAGGTGTTTGTACGCGGTCTTAAATAAGCTTCATCACGCAAATATTCAAACGAGTGTCTTTTCTTTTGGAGAGGGTAATCAGATGCGCAGTCGCCAAGCACTTCAAAAGAATTGATGTGCATTTCAAATGGTTGCTTCATTTCAGGCGTCATATGAATAACGCCGCGAACACCAAGAGTAGTCCCCGTTAGAACATGGGAAAGAACATCGGCGTTTGGAATCTCGTTGTTATAGACGAGTTGAATGTTTTTAAAGCAGGTTCCATCGTTCAAAGAAATAAAACCAATGGACCCATTATCACGATTGGTTCTAACCCACCCTTCGATAAGAATTTCGCCAATTTTTTCTAAGTCTTCCTTGGCAGAGAAGCGAGAATACAATTCTCGAACAGTAATTGCTTTCGGTTGCATACCCTATAAGTTTATCTTGTTTTCGATAGTTGTGAACGAACTTTTAAGGCTTCTTTCCATCTAATTTTTACATTTTTGGTTTTTCTTGATTAAAGGAAGGCGGAACATATCGTTATATATTTCGGAGATGTGCATTAAATTATTTTGTGTTTATCGTTTATTTTCTCTTGTTCACCGTTTTTGTGAACGTTATATTTATTTCGATGAATAAATCTTTTTTAGAAAAGTTTAACTTACTGTATATTCCTCAAGGAATTTCATTTCGGCACGACGACAAAAAAGAAGAGATTTCGATCACCGTTAAAGGGTTTTCCACAAATTATTTTCAGTACCAATACGCAACAAACGCCGAGCCACGTTTTTTACAAACGAGTGCAGAAAACAAACCGACGATTGTCTTTTCCAAAAAAGTAACTAAAGTAGCTGCCAAAAGAATCGCTGAAAACGGCAACTTCTACTTCGATCTTCAAGGCAATTACGAAATTAAAATCGGCGCCAAATGGATTCGTCATCGGATGCCAGATGTTGCCCCTGCCTCGAATGCACCTGTTTCTACCTATTTTCGATGCACTAGCGAACAAGCAAGCCGTATTTTGGAAATCATCGCCCGCAGCCCCAATCTTATTTCGGCTCGAGATATTCAATCCATGGCAGGAACTAGTCTAGGTCTCGTTGGGAGAATCGCTCATTGCCTCGTGGAAAATGGGTATTTAAGCGTCTCTAGGAATGGATATTTTTCCGATAAACAGCAAAAAATACGCCTTTTAAACGATTGGAGAAGAGAATTTCAGGATACTCTTAAGGAATTGCCTTATATTAACTGTATTTCACTATTTTCCCTCGAAGAAATCATCGAGCAAATCAACGAAAAAAAGGTAAGTCTGTTAATCGGAGGTGACTACGTTTGGGACCAAGATTCCCACGCTCACAACTTGGTGTTGCTGTGTCCAACCGGAGATTTTCAGTCCATCGTCAAGGATCTGCCGATCCTAGAAAGCGAAGAAAAGGGCGATATAACGATTTTTCAATGTCCTACGTTAAATTGCTGGTCCGCTCAGCAAAACGGCGTCTGTAACGACTTATATGGTTTTTTAACGGGAACGAAAAAAGCCGAGGATTGTCTCGCTCGGCTTTTATACCCAGAAAATTAGTTTTTAAAATCCATCCAGTGGTCGATTTTCCAGTTGGGATCCACGCCTAAGTTCAAGGGAGCGAAGACTTTCATTTCGTACAGCTTTTCGGCGACTTTCGCGATCATCGCGGCGTTATCCGTCGTGCACCAAAGTGGTGGAATGATCAACTCAATGCCAGTGCCTGCAAGTTTTTCTTTCATTTGTGCACGTAAATACGAATTGGCAGAAACTCCACCAGCCAAAATCACTTGCTTAACATTGAAATCTTTAGCGGCCATCAACGATTTTTCTACAATCATGCCGATGGCAACATCTTGGAATGAACGGGCCATATCATCGACACTAACAGGAGTTCCCTTCATTTTTAGGCTATTAACGAGGTTAATCACGCTTGTTTTTAAGCCCGAGTAGGAGAAATCGTATTTTCCGTCCGGAGAAGCAGGCACCGGAAGGTGGTAAGAATGGGTACCGAGTTTTGCGTGTTGATCGATTGGCAATCCACCGGGATAGGGAAGGCCTAACACACGAGCCACTTTGTCGTAGCATTCTCCAACCGCGTCGTCTTTGGTTTCACCTACAATAGTGAAATCCATATGGTCTTTCATAATAACCAACTCGGTATTGCCGCCACTAACAACCACGCAAAGTAACGGGAAATGGAATTCGCCCGCATATTCGTTGGCGTAAATGTGTCCTGCCAAATGGTGAACAGGGATTAACGGCTTTTTATAAAGCATGGCCAGCGTTTTTGCCGCCTGTAAGCCAACATGCAAACAGCCAATAAGCCCAGGCCCGCGAGTAACGGCAAAGGCATCGATATCATCTAAGGTCAATCCTGACTCATTCAAAGCCTGAGTCAAACACACCGTGATATTTTCTGTATGGAGACGGGATGCGATTTCAGGCATGACCCCTCCAAATTTCTCATGAACGGCAATCTGGGTTGCGACAACATTGGAAAGCAATTTTCCGTTGTCCGTGATTGCCACAGCCGTCTCATCACAAGACGACTCAATTGCAAGAATCTTAGCCATTGATCAACGACCTCACCATATACACCGCGTCTTCCCCGTCATCGTAATAAGCATGCTTGGTTGTGACAGGTTCAAACTTATGTCTTTTATAGAATTTTTGAGCACGAACATTGGATACGCGAACTTCCAAAGTCGCATATTCCACAGGGTCGGATTTCGATTCACAATCCTTCAGCATTTGGCCGATAAGGCGATTGCCAATTCCTTTGGATCTGAAGTTTTCTTTGACAGCAATTTGAGCAATCGTACAAGAGTTAAAAGTGATGTAGAAATCAATCATCCCAACAACCTCGTTATCCACGACGGCGCAATAAAGATAAGCAACAGGATTTTCGTTCATTTCGAATAGAAGCGCTTCACGACCATAAGGATGTTTGAAAGCTTCCTGTTCAATGGCAAGAACCGCCTCGACATCGCTAGGCATCATTTTACGGACAACGGTCTTGAATCGACCTTCATCATAATCATCTTTCAGATAGATGGGACGAGCGCCGAGAGGCTCTTCGCAACGATATTCAGGTTTTGCAAAGTAAGCCAAGTTAGAAATAACGGGGTTTTGCAAGGATTCAAGACCTAAATAAGCCACGTCCCCACAAACGGAATAATCGGGATGTTGGTGAATGAAATCCATGACTTCTGCGTTAGTTTTAATGCAGTCTTGCACGTTTTTTTCACTATTGTATACAGCAAAATAGGACCGTTTCCCTCTCGCGTTCATCAAGCAGATGGATGGATGTCCAATTTGTTGCAAAACCTCAAGGGAACTAACTAAATAGAGAGGAATGTTAAGGGCAAAAGAAATGGTTTTTGCAATCGTTAATGCGATGCGAACACCCGTATAAGAACCCGGTCCTTTTGAGGCTACAACACCATCGATATCTTCTTTTTTAATGGCGAGTTTCGACATCAATTTGTCGATTTCATCCACCATGAATTCGCTTTGTTTTTGCCACGCTTCATAGACGATAGATCCAAGAATTTCCTCGTCTTTAGCAAACCCAACAGCAAGGTTTTTATCACTAGAATCAAGCAAGAGATTGAGCATCGGTTTTCTCCTTTAACTCTTTCAGGAAATTGTCAAATCGTTGACAATTACTTTCTAAGGTAATTTGACGATTATCGTCGCCTTCGTTTTTGATGCAAATCGAAAGACGTTCCTCCGGCAAAAGCGGCTCAATATATATCGGCCATTCAATGAGACATGCCCCATCGCCTTCAATGTATTCATCCAAACCAATTTCAATGTTTTGCCCTTCCAAGCGATAGGCATCGATATGGTAAAGAGGAATGCGTCCGTGGAAGTAACATTTCATGATGTTGAAAGTGGGGCTGATGACATCTTCCTTCACGCCAAGCCCTTCAGCGACTCCGCCCGTGAAGGTCGTTTTTCCTGCGCCTAAATCCCCTTCTAGCAAGAGGACATCCCCTGGTTCCAAAAGAGGGGCGATTGTCTTCCCCAAGGAACGGGTTTCCATTTTGTTTTTTGTTTTAAATATCAGTTTCATACCCATAAACCGCGGTGATTATACACCCTTTGAACAACACCGAAAGAAAAGCAAGAACTAGACGTGGCGTTTTGGCGTCAAAACTGGAAGATTTTCACTCAAAAATTTCTGATATAGGCACTCGATTTCCGAATCGATGAATGGGAAATTGCGATGGTCGATCATTTCTTTAACCTGCGACATCGATTTTTCAATAGCCATGGATAAATCCTTGGGGTAGCCGTAAGTTTGGATGTGGCGGGCGTATTCGTTCTCGTCGAGGGTACGTTCCACGCCGTCTGGATAGAGTTTTACGTCCAAGTCGTAATCGATGTATTTCAAAAATCCATTATCGTAAAGGGTCGGAGAAGCAATATTGACGTAATAGCAAATTCCCTTGCCCTCTTTGAACATGGCAATCACATTCATCCAACGTTTTTTATAAAGAAGGAAAATCGCGTTCTCCTTCGTCATCCATTTACGCCCATCGCTTTCCGTGACAAGGCTGGCTTTAGATGCCAAAGCCCAGTATTCGTCGGTTTCTTCCACCAAATAAGCCGGCGACCATTGCCGATGCAATTTGCCGTCATGTTTGTACGCCTGGACTTTAATCCAGCGCGCGAATCTCGGATCAATTTCGTTCATAAAGTATACCTAGCCAAGGTGAATATCACCTTACTCGCTATGAATTATAACGCATAAACCGCCTTTGTATTTGTAGATAATAAAAAAGCCATCCATTAAGGATGGCGAGAGAACGGTTTAGTCCCGATCAATCTTGGAGATGCACTCCGCGATTTCGAGAAAGAGCTTCATTTGGGGTTTATAGGCTTCGACGTAACCAGGATTAAAGGGTTTATCGTTAGGAAGAACCATCAACGTGTCCTCGTATCCCAAGGCCATGTAGGTTTTACCCGGTTGGATGGAGATTGCGACGTCAACCAAGAGTTTGGAAGTATGGATTTGTTTTAACAGCGATTCCAATTCTGGAGTAATGAAACGACGATTTTCTTTCGCTCCATAGATGGCGTATTGCTTGTTTTTGGAGAGTTGGTTGAGTTCAGGAAGAACTAGAGGCGGCAATGCTCTCTTATTGCCCCGGAAATAAATGACTAACCCGCCCTCAGACAAGGGAAGAGAATTGGTGGAACGAAGATATTTGCCAACAAAAACAGTTTGGAGGGCTTTAGCGGTATCTTTTTGGGCTGCCATGTCGCACAAAGAGCATTCCACACCTTGATACGTGAAAGTGATGTTATCGCGGCTTCCAATATGCTTGGCTCCTGGATAGAGTCCGCAAGCTTCCACTTCGGACGCATCGATTTTCGCATCGATGTCTCCGTGGACATTTTCAACGGGAAGGCCATCGAAAACATAGTCGTTCACATTCGAATAATAGGAATTGAAATAGGCGCTGATTTGGGCCCGGTTCTTTTTTCTTTGGAAGATGCCGTAAATCGCGATTCCAGCGATGCCGACCCCCGCGCAAATGGCGGCGACGATCAAGGTCCACTTCGATTTCTCCTTTTCATCTTGGATCACGAAATAGGGAATAATGTATCCCACAACAATCGCGACCAAGGTTCCAATGGAAATGGCGATCTTGCCCGTGTTCCATTTCTTGTATTCGTGATGCCAGAGAATGCGGGCGTCTTCGATGTTCTTCAAACGGGGATCGCTATATTGATAGGTTGCCGCGTCTTTGATTTCATCTTCCGGCTGAGGTTCCGGTTCTTCTTCCGGCTCGGGTTCGGGTTCCGGTTCGGTTTTTTCTTCTACGACCGGTGCAGGTTTTTTGGCGTCGACAAATTCGTCATTGCCGTAAATATCTTCCTTTTCCAGCGGAACAGCCGTCTCGACTTTTTCTTCGGGGGTTTCTATTTTCTTTTCGTCTTCCATATTTTTTCCTCGATAACCACGGAATTATAAAACAAATGGGCCAAGCACCCTATGAAAATGCGTAAACAAAACTTTTTCTTCACACCCTATTCTCCCCAAAACGAAAAAGAAGCCTCCATAGAAGCTCCTTTTCCGGTTAAGGGGATGAATGCGATTATAGGGATTTACGAGCAGGGAACGAGGCGTTGACCTTGACTAATGGGCCATAGATTGCCATCAAAACCGCCAAAGCAAGTATTCCACTCAAAGATATATAACCCACGTTGTAAATTAATGCCGCAACGAAAGTAGTGTTATAAATGAGGATTGAGGAAACGGTGCCGCCCACAAAACGAACAAAGGTCGATAAAACACCGGCAAGAAGCAAGAACGCTTCCCCTTTGAAGTTGTATCCCTTTTGGTTTTGACCAAAGATGAAGGGACGGAAGAAACCCATCACAGCTACCGAGCCGAAACCAATCAAATAGTCAAACGGATAGCAGGCAAAGCCGTAGCCGTCGGTTAAGCAGGTGAGTAAGCCAAAGAGGATACCGCCACAGATAAGCCCAGAAGCCGGCCCACGACGTAAAGCAATAATCATCAAGGGAAGCATTTGGAAATTGACGGATCCTTGGACTTGGATAGGAAGTTTAATAAAATTCAAGCCAAAGGCCATGGCAATCAAAATACCATTTTCGGCAATTTCGCCTACGCTAATAGGCCGCCTTTGATAAGGGGTGATCGTTGACGCGCCAGCAGCCAAGACGGTAAAGAGAATCGAAAACGCACAACCCCACGAGATATCAACACTATGATAGTTTTCAATTTCTGCACTATTGTTGGCAAAGAATTCGCGGGAAAGGAACAAGAAGCAGAAAGCCACAAGGAAGGAAAGGGCGCTGCCAATCATCAAATTTTCTTTTCCTTTTTCGCCGCGGACAAGGAATCCGGCGATAATGGGGAGAACGATGCCAACAAAAAGTAAATCAAGCGTCACCCACATCGTCCAATCAAAGGTGAAGCCGTTACGGAAATAGTCGATGAGGGTGACAGCGTATTTGGTCTCCGTATCACCCACCTCGGTCTTATAGGTCACAACAGGGCCTAGCAAGAACAAAATAGCAATAATGCCAAAGGCGGAAGCAAAAACAAACGACCATTGAGAGAAGAAATGTTGGACCTTCTCACGAATGGGGTTTTCTTCCGTCGAATTGACGACATTGGAATCCATTAAAAAATCCTCCTGGATACACAAACCGCACCCAAAGAGGCCTAACGCTAGTTCCTTCCTACGCCAGCATTACCTGGATCAGGTGCGCCGTCGAACCGGATCACGGTTCCTCTCAGCCGACTAATACTGGCCAGCTCCGGATAAGCAAAGTCTAGTCTATTCAATTTTCCAGTCAATAGGGGAAACGCCTCCCTTTTCCAAAATGGCGTTGCATTCGGAGAAGAGATGACGGTTGAACCATCCGCCCCGATTCGCCGATAACGGAGAAGGGTGAACCGCGGTCAGATAAGCGTGCTTAGGGTTATGGATAAATGGGATGTATCTTTTGGCAAATGAACCCCACAGCATAAAGACAATAGGCTGGTCTAATTCATCCAAATACACCATGACGTCCTTGATGAATTTCTCATATTCGACTCGATTATGGCTTAATGGTTGACCGGCGCGAACCGTTAAATAGGCATTCAAAAGGAGCACTCCCTGTCTTGCCCAAGGAGTTAAATCTCCATTATTTCGATTCATCTTGATACCCAAATCGTTCTCGATTTCTTTGTAGATGTTGACCAAAGAAGGTGGGGGCTCGATGCCTTTAGGCACCGAAAAGGAAAGCCCCATGGCTTGGCCAGGGTTATGGTAAGGGTCTTGGCCAATGATCACGACTTTCAAATCCTTGGGGGAGGTTAAACGGAACGCTTGAAACACCAAATCCCGAGGAGGGTAAATCGTATGAGACGCGTATTCGTCCTCCAAAAACGCGTGCAGGGACGCGGAGTAAGGTTCTTCTTTTACTCGTTCAAATAAATCTTTCCATTCATTCATCATCGAAAGGATTATAAAGGCTTTCTCTGTTTGTGGCATAATGGTGCTGTGAAGGTTTTTTGGCTTTTCAATCATCCCGCGCCTTATAAAGTCGATTTTTTTAATGCGCTCGGGCAATATTGCGACCTCGATGTTCTTTTTGAACGTAGCAGCGAAAAAGGAAGAAACTCCATCTTTTATAGCGAAAAGCCCCTTCGCTTCACCGCTCACGTCGCCCATTCCATTTATTTAGGAGGAGTCGATAATTACACGACCGCTCCCATTTCGTATTTAAAGAAAAATCGCTACGACATCATCGTCCTGAATGGATGGCGAACCCTTACGGAACAAAAAACGATTCGTTATTGTCAAAAGAAGGGGATCCCCTACCTGTTTTACATCAACGGCGGCATCTTAAACGAGAACGAGCCTCGGTGGCTTAAGAAGCTCAAAACCCGTTGCATCTCCGGGGCAACCGCATACCTTTGTCCGGACAAGACCAGTGCCAAATATCTTCGTTATTATGGGGCAGATCCCAACGCGATAACCATTTATCCCTATTCTTCCATTTTCCAGCGTCAGGTTCTTCCCCACGTTTTGAGCAAGGAAGAAAAAGAAGAAATTCGCAAAGAATTGGGACTAGAAGGCAGGCACATCTACATCAGTTCTGGCCAATTCATCGAAAGGAAGAATTTCGAAGAATTAATCCGTCTGTGGGCCAAAATGCCTCAAGAAGACACCCTTTATATCACGGGAGAAGGCCCATTAAGAAAAAAATACGAACGGATGAGAAAACAAATTGGAGAAAAGAATTTCCATTTGCTCCCCTATCAGCCACACAGCAAGTTGTTCCGCCTTTTCCAAGCCTGTGACGGTTTTGTTTTTCTGTCCAAATACGATATCTACGGGCACGTCATCAACGAAGCCTTGTCTCAAGGGCTGCCCGTAGTCGCAGGAGATAATATCAACGCCGCCAAGCACCTGATTGAAAACGGAAAGAATGGATACGTATTGCCTCTAAGCGACCGAGAAGGGATCTTAAACGCCATGCAGGAGATTCTCAAACCTTCCTTTGCCGAAGAAGCCTTGAAAACAGCCAGCGTCAACACGATCGATAAGTCCGCGGAATTCCATTTTCATTATCTCGAGCAATATCTCAAGGAGCACCCGCTTCCATGAATATCGCCTATTTAACCACATCCTTGCCCGATGACGTTTTTAACTTACTCGTCTCCGCAAGCCCTATTAAGCCCAATCCCGCGGGGCAAAATTTTCATGCTAAAGCCATTCGTTCCTTGGCTCTTGCGGGTGCCCATATCGATGTTTATTCGATGATCCCCATCCCGGGATATGTAGAATCCAATGAGATTGTTTTTTCGGAAAATCTCACTTATCACCTCATGAATCGATACACGTCCCGCCTGAAAAACAAAATATCCCTCGTTTCGCACATCGTAAAAGCCATTGAATCCACGTGGGATAAAATCCCCGACATCCTCCTTTATGATTCCTTGAACCTCACTTTGTCCACGGTAGCCATGCGCCTAAAAAAAGCCCATAAGCTTCCTGTTGTTGCTTTCTTAACGGATGATCCCGTTAATTTATCCAGCACATCGGATTTCTATCAAAAACAGGTGATTAAGGTCTCGCAGAATGCCGATGGCTATATCGCCTTGACCGAAGGGCTTGTTCGCCGTTTTCATTCAAGCGAAATCCCATCCCTTCGTCTCTTGGGGTTTGTCGATTCCGTAAAACGATATAATCGCCCCGTATCCCAACCTTACGACTATTATGGCGGGGCCCTATTTGAAAAGGACATTTCAATGGCTTTACTTTACGCCTATTCCAAAGCCAAACCCCGCACCGAGCTTTTCATCGCCGGGCACGGCCCCTTGGATACGACGATCAAAACGTTCGCACGATCGAATCCTCGAATTCATTTTTTGGGTCAGATCCCCAAAGAAACCCATTATGCCTATGTGCAGAACGCGAATATCACCTGGAATCCGCGTACTTATCGGAAAAGTTTAGATGAGGTCTCCGTCCCTTCCAAAGTTTTGGAATATCTTGCTTATTCCCCTTGCATCGTCTCTTCCTATAGTCAAAGTATCGACGAAGAATTTCATTCCAACATCAACTGGCTAAGCAAAAAAGAACTAACGGGGTCCCCCAATATCGAGGAATTCTTTAAAAATCACTTAAGCGAGCAAGGGGATTGGAAAGACTTAATTCCCAACCAGGCTCAGGAAAAAATCCTCCGCGAACTTGGCCCGCTTTGTAGCGGCGAAAAGATGCTTGCTTTCCTTCAAGGACTTTTAAGTCGGTAATCACTATGGCAACGAGCATCGCAAAGAAAACCGCGCCTTCTAACGTCCGCGCTAACGTCGTCATTAATTTAATTCGCACCTTGACGATGACGATTCTGTCGTTCATCACTTTCCCTTATGTCACCCGTGCATTGGGCGATCAAGTTTTTGGTCTTTATACCTGGGCAAATACCTTTGTTTACTACTTCTTGATTTTGGCCAAAATCTCCATCCCCAATGTCGCGATCCGCGAATGTTCGAAAGTTCGAGACGACCCCGAGAAATTCTCTCACTTAGCTCAACAGTTCTTTTTGTTGCAAGGCATCACCACTCTCATCAGTTTTATCTTCATGACAAGCTTGGTTTTTTCCGTCCCTTCTTTGTCGGAAAATAGCGGGCTCATTTTCCTCTTATCCCTTAATTTCCTTACCGGCGTTTTCTCCTTTGAATGGATTTATATCGCCTTGGAAAAACATTTCTACATCACAGTCCGTTCCATCACCCTTTTAGCCTTGGGCGCTTTGATGACTTTTGTTTTCATCAAAGCAGGGGCCTCCTACCCCGATTCGGAAGGGGGGCAGGTGAATCTTGCAATGAACGAGGTTCATATCTACGCCTTAATCACGGTCTCCACCACGATATTCACTTCCTTAGTTAATGTCTTGGTTTTGCCTCGATACGTCTCTTTTAAGAAGACGGCCCCTTATTCCTTCAAAGGTTTTGTGAAGCCATTATTAGTCCTCTTTGCAGTATCCGCCGCTCTCACTTTGTACAATCAAACCGATGAATTCATTCTCGGATTTTTAGATCCAAGCAAAGCTTCCGTCGGAGCTTATTCTGTCGGAGTGAAGGGGGTAGATATCGTTATCACGTTAATCACCTCCCTGTACGCCGTTTTCATGCCGCGGGCCTCCTACTATTACGAAAAAGAGAACAAGGTCTTCTATCAAAACCTCATCGTCTATTCCTTCAATATCACCTTCTTTATCGCCATTCCCGCGATTGCAACCATGACGACGCTTTCGGGGCCCATCACCTCGCTAATTTCCGGCTCATCCGCTTCCGGCCAATATCAAGACGGAGCTTGGGTTTTAGTCGCCTTGTCTTGTATGATGCTTACCTATTCCATCGGAGATAACATCTACACGGAAATCTTTATCCCCGCCAAGCAAGAAGGCAAATACCTTTATGCGATGCTAATTGGCGTCGTTCTCAATATCGGGCTTTCCTTCCTCTTTGCCTATTTTGTTTTCCCCATCCATCCTGCAATTGGGGTGGCCATCGCTACAGGGGGGACGGATATTCTGCTTTTGGCCTACCTCATTCGTTCCAGTTGGAAATGGAGCAAAAAAGCAATCTTCAATTGGAACAATCTGAAGATTTGTAGCCTTGGGGTCATGATTGCCGTCTTCACGTTGCTGTTAAAACCTGTTTTAGCCAAGGCCCTTCCTTTTTCTAGCGGTACCTGGCAGCATGAATTATCCTTGCTTTTAAGCCTTGTTGGCATGGACGCCGTCATTTATATCGGCGGACTCGTTTTATGCAAAGAACGCTTGGTTTGCAGCGTTTTCCGGAAAAAGAAAGAAGAGAATCATGAGTAATCCCAATCTACATGAAAACAAATTCAAGCGGGCGATCGCCGTCTCTTTGCGCGGTTTGATTAAAGTCATCAGCCCCACCTCTTACGTCAAATTGCAGTATCGTTACATCACTCACCATAAATGCAATCTCAAAAACCCGAAACGTTACACGGAGAAATTGCAGTACTTACGCCTATACGTCTATCCAAAATGGAAGGAAGTATCCGAATGCGCAGACCGCGTCGCCGTGCGGAACTACGTGGCTAAAAAGGGATTCAAGGATATCTTGATCCCTAGTTTTGGCTCTTATGCGCATTTTGACGACATCCCCTTTGACACCTTGCCAAATTCCTTTGTTTTAAAGTGCTCCCATGCTTCGGGTTTCAACATCATCGTCCGCGACAAATCGCAGCTTAACAAAGAAGAGGCCCGAAAGAAAATGGAAAAATGGCTATCGACGGACTACGGCAAGAAAACCGTGGAACGCCACTATAGCTCCATCCCTCCCCGCATCCTTGTAGAAGGGTTTATCGGAGACGAAGAACATCTCCCCACCGAATATAAAATCCACGTTTATAACGGCAAGGCCAAAAACCTCTATGTCGTCACAGGAAGAGGTGAAGATATTCGTTATACTGAACTCTATACGGACTGGACTCCCTTTGATGGCAGCCAGTTTAACGGATGGAAAAAAGCGGATGTTTGCCCCCCTAGGCCAGATAATTTCGATGAAATGATTCGTATCGCAGAGGCATTATGTGCCCCTTTCCCCTTTGTCCGTTGTGACCTTTATTCCGTCCGTGGAAAAATCTATTTTGGGGAAATGACCTTTACCCCTGCAAAAGGAACCTTGATTCTCGACGATGATTCTTGCGATGAACTCATCGGGGAATGGCTGGATATCCGTCCTTATCAAAAATAGAAATTAAGCCCAAGAACTATCGGGGAAGAAGACTTCAAGCAAAGCAAGGCCAATGTGGTAGGTGCTTTCCTCGTCGAAATCCGCGCTGGCACCAAATGGATCGTCATGGAGGCGATAGCTCATCGACATACCAATCGTCCCTCTAGGATCGTAGCCAACATCATCAAAATAGAAACCAACTAACGAGGTGAATTCGCTGGAATAGTTCGCCTGCAATTTCACTTCCGGCAAAAAGAAGCCTGAGGATTCGATCGTTTTTCCATCGGCCATATATTTGTAGAAGCTAACATAGATATCAAAACTGACGACACGCCCGCCCATTTCCCCCAAGGTGTCGCTTGCTCCGCGAGCAGAAAAGGCAAAATAAGACCCTCCTTGCATCGTCACGGGGAAGCGGGTTCCGTATCCGCTTTGGTCTAACAAAACAAGGGAGTAGGAACTCCAGGCATTGCATTTAATCTGGCCGTTATAGAGTTTAGAAAGATAGCCTTTGGAAAAAGCAGAATGATAACGCGTTAATTTCTTGGTTTGACCGTAAACCTTGCCAATTAAAGAGGAATTATCCACCCATTGACCAACCGGTCCCGGGACTATGTCTTCCCCAAAAGGCGTCTCATCTCCCTTTAACGTCCACGTTAAATCAGTATCCCCGTCTTTAAATCCTTCCGGATGCCATTTCTTGGCCTGCCGAAGCCCAAAGCAGTCACGAGGCTCCTCGTAATTCCCCGAGCCATTGAAATAGCCGTCTTGGCCATGGGAAACGGTTTTAAAAGTCGAGTGGTCCTTTTCCTGAATGCCCGCATCCCACTTGTTATAACGGTTCTCCGTCATAACCGGTTGGATATAGGCGTCCCCCGGATAAAGTTCGGAAGTGTCCGCGCAGGAACATAAAGCCACGATGGCAACGCCTGCTAGTAAGAAATGGAATTTACGCATGGATGGTGGCCTCCTTCTTTTCGGAGAACGTGGGCGAATAGAGGTATCCGCCGATGGCAAGTAAACCAAATATCAACGGGCTTCTCGTTACAGGCACGAACCCGCTCGCGTGACGGAAGGGAAGTTCATCGCTATAGAAGGTGAGATAGATAAACGCGGCGAAAAGGATACCCATAAAGACCCCCTGTACCGCGTGGTTTTCGTTTTCTTTCCGTAATGCAAAGTAATAATGACGAATGGCAAGGAACAAAACGACAAGGTAAGCGGCAAAACCCAAAAGCCCATTTTCATAAAGGACATTGATTTCAAAACACCTCGTCAAATGAACCCCGCTAGAAAGATCAAAGCCAAATAGGAGGGTCTTAAAGGAAATCCCCGTCGTACCACGGTTGTAATAACCACCATAGAAAATATCTTGGATAGCCAAACGAATCCGTCCAAAGAAGGAGGTATCGCTAGCCAGGGAAAGCGAAATCCGTGGAATTCCCGCATTCAGCAAAATATCGTTAGAAGCATCCGCGAAGAACAAAACAACCAAGGCCAGTACGCAGACCATCAGGAAAATCCAAATACCAAGGGCAACCGCATTGGCTGCTTTTCCTTTCCAAAGCATAAACAAACGGACCATGCCCATGGCAAAATAGACGAGGAACAAAAGGATGAGGACCCTCTTTAAGGGGATAAAAGCTAAATCCAGAACGCCAACAAGGGCAAAACCCGCAAGGATTAAGAAATTCCGAAGGTTCTTTTTGGGATTCATCCAAAATAAACCAATCCCCGATGCCCCAAGCAAAAATGCCGAGGTCTTTCCATAAGCCATGGAGCATTCTACCAGCGAAAATCCGTTGAGGGTCTTGGTTTCGCTAGCAATGGGGAAAACAACTCCATCAAAATAATAAACTTGCCCTGAATAACGTTTCGCATAGAAAAACCCATAACGGCTTAATCCGTAAACGCCACTAATTAAGGTGAGGAGAGCAAGGCCACATAGCACGCCAAAGACAACATATTCCCCTTTCAGCGAAGGGATATTTTTCAAACAGAAGCCAAGGAGAAAAAAGCCAACAAATCCAATGATTTGAAGGAGATTTTGCAAGATTGCCAAAACAACATTGCCAGAATAATAACGGAGCCAGAAAGACGAAAAGCCAAGCAGCAAAGCCAAAACCCCAACCGGAATCAAACGGATCAAAATCTTTTTTTGCTGTTGCTTGGAATAGGCTTTTTGAACGAAGGGGAATGCCATCACGGCGATGAGAGCTCCAAAAATCCGAAGAACGGATATCCCCGTCAATCCTGCGAAGCCAAAGAACACAAGCGCAATGATTTCAATCCCCAAAAAGGAAAGAACCGTATCGTAACGTTGGAGGAAACTATCGTTTTCCTCAATTGTTTTTTCTTTTTCCATATTACCAGTATGCACCATTTTCCACTTTCTTAAAACCTTCCACCTTTTTGGTGGGGTGAATCCAATTTTCGTTCACATATTGGGAAACGTGGCTTCGATTTTCCCATCTTCTACCCATAATTCCAAACAAGGTGGAGGTGGCTCCTCCTGTTTGAATCCCTTGCTTCCCAAGCGACTTGGCATAAAGGGCTAAGAAGCTGCCATACGCCCCTGCCCCAACAAGCAAAACATCAAAATCCGTTTCCTTCATTTGGGCTTCCATTTTTTCTAGTTCATCGAAAAAGGAGGGGGACGTGGGTGTAGCATCCGCGAATGTAAGGGGGGCTTCAATCACTTGCAAGTCCATCTCTGGGAGGATATCGCTACCTTTTGGGAAAAGGCTTTGTCTCTTCTGGTATTGCGACAGGATATCTTCTTTAAAAGGGCTGATGACAAGAACTTTCTTTCCTTTTAAATGAGTCGTCCAATCTCCGTGCAGCGGCTCCATCCCTTCATAAAGAATCGGGAAGGATTTCGGGCAATAATATCTGGCAAAATAGTCTTCCATGTGAAGTCCAGAAATCCCTAGAAAGTCCACTTCCTGAAGCAAAGGGAACAAAACATCGCCATATCGCTTTAACGATTCTTCATCCGTTGGAAAATAGCCCGCGTTGTTTTTAATCGAATAACGGACGGATTCTTTGTATTTCTTCTTCCACCCCAATTTGATTTTCTCATGATTGTTCAAGCAGGATAGTTCCACCGCCCCAAAACGGATAGCGGAGAAGGGTTTAGAAGAATCCAAAGCGTCTTTTAACGTTTGGTTCGTCGATTCTAAACCTAATGCCTTGCCACGAAAGTGTTTCGTAGAAGGTTTGATATGGAAAAGTCGATACCCCAAAACCTTGGGGGTATTCTTCAAAAAATACAGTACATAGCTAAACCGTCTTTTCCAAAGTTTCACGAGAATGATTATAGCGTAGACCCACCCTTATAAAGAAGGGTGAGCAACAAAACATTCTCTTATTCGCCCGAATAATTTGGGTCTTCGGAACGAAGGTGTCTTAAGAAGGCGGTTCCGATGAGTCCAAAAACCATCAAAATAGCGAAAACAAAAGCCACGGCAAAGCCAATCCACATGGCCACAAAAGAAGTCTGAGCCAGCGTGCCTTGGGAGTAAAGGATCCAAAAACATAGCCCCGCGGCAAGACCTAAAAATAACCCCGGCAAGGCAAAACGATAGCAAATCATCGTAAACCTCGTCCAGAAACGGATGGAATTTTCATGTTCCCCCTGCGGTTTCTTGGGTTTCTTTTGTTTTCTTTCGACGTCCTTCTTCTCGCTGACGACTTCAATTTCTTTGGCTTCGAATTCACTCATGAAGCCCATTATCATGGCCAAGCAAGAAAACTACAAGTAACTTGCGTCATCCTTCCGCGTCATAAAGAGCGCACACACCCCTTCATCCCCCTTAAACCAAAAAAGAGGCGGGCGCCTCTTTTTCTCGTTAAGCTTTCTTTTGTTTGGCAAGATAAGCAGCCAAGGCTGCCTCTTGTTCATGAGCACGTTTAAATGCCTTTTGCTGTTTTTCAATAAATTTGCGATTCTCAAAATAATCAAGACCCATAGCTCTTCTAGCGCGAAGGGCAATGGAAGCAGCTTTGGCTTCCGCTTTTTGGCTGCCTTGTTCCAAAATCGCATACACGTCCTCGATATGTTCTTCCCAATGATGGCGGCGAACACGCATGGGCTCCAAGGTGTCGTTAAGGACAGCGAGCAAGAATTTCTTCACCATGACGTCGCCGACCCCACCTTTGCAGTAAGCGGCTTCTAATTCTTCCAAAGACTTAAAGCCAATGGGGAATTTTTCGAAGTGTTCCGGTTTGGCGAAAGCTTCCAAATAGATAAAGACGGTGTTTCCTTCTAGGTGTCCCGGGTCTTCGGGACGGAGGTGCAAAGGATCGGTATACATCGACATGACCTTCCTCTCCACGGTCTTGGCATCGTCAGAAAGATAGATGCAATTGCCTAAGCTCTTGCTCATCTTCGCCTTGCCATCGGTTCCCGGCAGGCGCATAGAGGCTTTGGTTTCCGGAAGTAAGATTTTTGCTTCTTGGAAAACCGGCTTGAAGGTCGAATTAAATTTACGGGCAATTTCATTAGCTTGCTCAATCATCGGCTCTTGATCTTCTCCCGCAGGTACCACTGTGGTCCCAAACATCAAGATATCCGCCGCCTGAGAAATCGGATAGGTCAAGAACCCAACGGGAATCGATTCCCCGAAGGAACGCATGGAGAGCTCGCTTTTGACCGTGGGGTTACGAATTAAACGAGAATAGGTAACGAGGTCCGAGAAATAGCAGGTGAATTCATGGAGTTCGGGGACGCGAGATTGAACAAAAATCGTCACCTTTTCCGGATCGATGCCCGCGCTTAAATAATCGAGAGCAACCTCAATCAGGTTATCACGAACTTTTTGGATGTTTCCCGCATTATCCGTTAAGGCTTGAGTATCGGCGATCATGATGTACATTTCATCAAACCCGCCTTGGTTTTGCAGTTCCACGCGGCGGCGTAAGCTGCCCACATAATGTCCGATATGTAACCTGCCGGTTGGGCGATCTCCCGTCAACATAATCGACGGTATTTTTTTCTCTTCTTCCATAAATTACCTCAGCGATGAAAAGTTTAGCACGCTTCCGCTTCTTGTGGGTGCTTATCCCTGCCTTTTTTCTTCGCCTCAAGAAAAGAAGGTGTGTAAAATAATCCCAAAGGGAAGAATTATGAGAAAATTTGAAATCGCCAAAGGATTTGAAAACGAAAACGTCATTTTGCCACGTCGCACGACCGCTTCTAGCGCCGGATATGATTTCCGCACGCTGGAAACCAAGGATATTCAGCCAGGAGAAACGGTTTTAGTTCATACCGGCGTGAAAGCCGCGATGAACTCCAATGAAGTTCTTTTGATTTATATCCGCAGTTCCATCGGCTACAAAAGAGGCCTCGAACTAGCAAACGCTGTCGCCGTCATCGACGCGGATTATTATGGCAACCCCGATAACGATGGAGAAATCATGCTTGCCCTACGCTGTGCAGGAAATAAACCCGCCCACGTGGAAGCGGGTGAAAGAATCGCTCAAGGTTTATTTACCCCTTATTTGGTTGTCGACGATGATGAGGCAACCGGCGAACGCACCGGTGGGTATGGTTCTACCGGAAAAAATTAATCTTCTTTGTCGACTTTTTCTGAAATAGGGCGGCCGTTCTCGTCATAGTTGTCGGCCGCTTTTTTCTTGGTGTTAGGATCAATCAAAATCATTTTCTTCAAACCATGAAGAACTTTGCTTGGCTCTTTCGGCTTAGCAAGTTCTTCTTTTAGCTTGTCCGGCAACCGGGAATAGAAGTCCGCTTTGGCTTTCCTCCGAACTGCTTTGCCGTCTTCTTGGAGTTTTTCGTAACGGGCCGTGATGCCGGATTCCCTCGCGAATTTAGATATTTTGGCAAAGATTCCCGCGGAGGTCCAAAGGTCTACGACGATAACCCCGTAAACTAAGCCCATCAAGAAGATAAATCCAAAGTGGGCGGCCGTTCCTCCGGTCGTAGATCCAAACATATAACCATAAGCAATATCCGCGGCCTTATACACGAAGGGATGAACCCCATAGTAATAAATCGTTCCCGCGGCAAACCAAATGACGCTGAAAACAGGGCAAATGATGCCGAGGATATTTCCGCGCATATTCGAGTAATCCCATAAGCGGACTTTAAAGCCCTTCACGAAAACCAAACCGGCGATGAATTCGAGCACCAACATCCCAAGCCCCATGGTCGCGATAGGGATCAGGTCCACGACCGTCGGGGCAGAGGCATAACCTAACCCCATGAAATCACCCGGGTTATACATCCGCCAATCGGCCGGCAAATTCTTTTCAAAAACGATGCAAATCGTAAACATTAAGATGATTCCAAACCCATACAAGGGCAGCCATGGTCCTTTCATGAATCCCGGATTCACCCATTTCTTCGCCGTGAAAAAGCGGCGGAACAATACCTCGCACAGGTAACCTAGCATCGAGCCAACTAGGAACAGGAACAAATAGAGCAAGAACGTTTTCATCATGTTGATCCCTCGTTTCTTTCCTGTTTACTATAAGTGCTTCTTTCTCATTAGGGAACTATGAAAAAAGAGGAGATCGCCCCCTCTTTTAGATGGCAGTTTCCCTCGTTTATTCCCCTTTATAAAGGAAATAACGTCCATCTGCTTTAATAACGCGAACTTCTTCGACGTTGGAATCCAAGGTTAGTTTTTGGCCATCCCGTTGATAGGTTTCCCCTTCGTAGGTGATGTTAACGAATGCCGGTTCAACTTTGGTGATGTAATACGCTTTCTTGTTCTTATCGTCGATGACCACAGAGAAGGGCTTAATCTCTTCCGTGCCAAAGATCGTCAGCTCGTCCCCTTCTATTTCTCCATAGGCGTTATAAGCCCCGTTGATAAGGGCGGTGCTAAATTTAGTAATGGAGAAAGAACGATGGGCTTTGTTCCACGCGCTTTCGATGTGGGTTTCTAGCATGGCGTCGCTTGCGCCTTTCTTAACGCCTTTCCACCATTTTCCGAAAGAACTCTCTTTCTTGTCTTGGGCCTTATCGTCTTGCTTCTGGTCTTTCTCGTCGACAACCTCTGCATCAATCACTTCTTTTTCATCTGCCATAAATGCAAACCTCCTTTTACTCATTGTAGAACGTTTTAAGCAAAGAAAAAGCGGTCAATTTAAGGAATTAGAAGTTCTAGAAGTGAACTAGAAGTAACTAGAAGTAAACTGTTCAAAATTTTGAATTGTTCCCAATTTACAGCCTTTTTTAACCAACGCCTGAAATTTAAACACAAAAAAGGCCGGCGATTGCCGACCCATGTGTTTTAGTTGGTGGACCTTGTCGGGATCGAACCGATGACCTCCTCCATGCCATGGAGGCGCTCTCCCAGCTGAGCTAAAGGCCCACATACGCTTTTCAGCGCGTTTCAAATAATAGGAATTCAAAGAGGGCTTGTCAACGGTTTTTGATAAGATGGGGTATGGAAATTAACGAAATCGGTGTTATATTACCTAGGCCAAAAGGAAAACCTATGAAAAAATTACTCTTCTGCATCCTTGATTCGACGCCGAAATCCCAAGAACTGCTCCGCACCCTTTCCAAGGAAGGCTATAACGGAACCGTCATGAATACCGTTGGAATGCACCATGTTTTGCCGAAGCTCAACGGAGGGACCGCGATTAGCTTATCGACGATGGTTGAGGATGAGCCAAGAGGAAATTTGACTTTATTCATCATCATCGAAGAAGAGGAAATGCCCAAACTCCAAGAACGCATTCGCGAACTGACCAATAATTTCGAAGATATTAAAGGCGGCATGTTCGGATTGCCTCTAGAATCCTTCGAAGGAACGTTCTAATCCCAATCATCAAATAAAGCGGAGTGATCCGCTTTTCTTTTTGGTTTGGGAAGCGGAATCGGTTTAGAAAAATGGAAAGCATCAGGAGAATAATAAAGGCATATCAACGCATATAGGCTTTTTACGGTTAAATGGAGATATTCTCTTTTTAAGCATTCCACAGCATCCCCCACAAGCAAAAATAAATAACGGGCAATTGGCCGAAAATCAAAGTGAATTTCTCTTCCATTTTTCTCCTTTTTTGTTAGGTTTGTTAGGTTTTTATAAACCGGAAGATCATCAATAGTAAAAACGAAAAAATTAAAGGCTGGTAAAGACGCAAAAGTCATAAGTAGCAGCCTAAAGAAAAACCCTGCCGCAAACAGGCAGGGCATTCAAGCTGTTGTGGCGTCCCCGAGGCGATTCGAACGCCTGACCCCTTCCTTAGGAGGGAAGTGCTCTATCCAGCTGAGCTACGGAGACACGAGGCTTATTCTAATACATTCGCCTGTATCGAGAAAGCACGCCTTTGCTCCTATTTCTTCACCAAGCGAACATAAAAAGAAGCATCGCTCCTCAAAAAAGGCCCAACGCTTCTTCTTTGGATTATAAGTTGAAGAAATTGGCTCGGGTTCCGTTGCGACTTAAAGATGCATTTTCCACAAAGATTTTAAGTTGATAGACGCCGTCAGTTGCTTCGTAACGAATATCAAAAGACCAAACTGCATTCTGTTTCAAATAACGGTCTTCTAGCTCGGTATCGCGGACATAATAGAACGTATAACGGGCAGAAGGGTTCGTGGAATAGCATTCATTCATCGCGGCAGGGACAATCCGATAGTACGTCGTGCTGTAATCGGCGGAAAGAGCCATGAGTTTTTCTTTCCCAAACTGCGAAGCGTAGTTCGTGGAGAAATAGGAATAATAGGCTTGCGCGTTCGTTTCAAGAATCGCTTGATCCTCGCAAACTTGGCTGAAGGAATAGCCGCCATTAAACCAACTGACGCTAGTAGAGATTTCTCCCGTGCATCCCGTGGGGCAAGTTAAACCCGATAAGCCAAACTTGGCCAATTCTTCTTCCGTAAACCACGCCGAGGAATCATGTTGTTCCGCAGGAGTCTCTATCGGCGTATCCCCGCCCCCGCAGGATACTAAGCCTAAACTAGCAAGTCCAAGAAGCACCATCGTCATTTGTTTTCTCATTTTCCAAACACCAGCGAAAAATTATATCATGCGGACAAAATCGGAAAATTTTTTAAGCTCGAAAAGATTCTCATTTTTTGAGAAGATGAATTTGAAAAAAATACACGAATTAAGGCCGATCGACCCGCCCCATATAAAGAGGGAGGTCATTTCGATCGCGAATCACGTAAAGGAAGGGGGAATCCAGGTCAAAGGCTAGTCCGGTTATGGTGGGAGCCGCGGCCCCCGCCCCAATCCCAGACCATGTGATTGTTTTGGCCGTCGTTCCGCTTTCGTCCCAAAAAATGTGGTTCTTCTGCTTCGTTTCTTGGATATAAAGGGGGTCACCGTTCGATATTCCCGTTAACGGAGAAAGATCCCGCGAATACAAAGTTCCTAACCCCATGGAGGAAAAGAGGTCTTTAAACGATAAGGAACAATCCGCCTGGAAACGGGGGAGAGCGACGTCGATGATAAATTGTGTGGTTTCTTCCCCGTGAATCGTCGCCACATATTTTTTCGATTCGTCTTCGACAAGAAAATTGGTTTTTTTGGCAATGGAAGCGATGTCCCCTCCCCTTTCTTTTGGAGTAATAAACTGCATGGAATATCCGCCTCCATAAGAAAGACGGAAGGAAAAATAATCCCCATAGTCATAAGCAGACCCCAAAAAGGAATGATGCATAAAGGGAACGACATAAGCTTCTCCAGAAGAGGGGTAGAAATTCTGTTTTTGCGTCTTGGAACCATCAAATCCCCAAGAGCCAAAGAAGTCCACCGTATTGAAAAGGAAGGCACGCGTATATTCGTCTACGAGAAAATCTTGGCTAGAAAGCACGTTTTGATTCACTTTCGAATTGACGATATCCACCATGAGATTGATGTCTTTGGCTTTCTCTAAATCCAACGAATAAGCCTCGCAATAAATGGAGGTCAAATAGTCTAAATAAGAATCCTGAAACGTTTCTTTATGGTCCAAAAAGAACAATTGGTTCATTTCCACGTGGCTGGACCCTTCTTTCCCAGGATCGCGGTTGGACAGGAAGGCAGGTAGGAAGTTGGATTCCCTAGAAGAGGAATTTAAATGCAAAACTTCGTCCATTTTGGAAGAAAGAGAAGAATTCTTCACCCCATGTGAAAGGATATCGAGATGGAGATACGCGCTTAAAGGACTGAAAAAGGTGTTATCCTCCTTGTTCAATCCCAAATAGGCTTCGTAAGAAAAATCACTCACCGCGTTTTGATAGTCTTTGCTCACCGGGCGAAGTTCCGAACCGCCAGGATATTCAAACGAATTCATGCGGCGGAACGTATCTTCGCGAATTTGTTGCTGCTCATGAAGAGAATAATTCCGCTGAACAGGATGATAATTGTTTTTGGTTTTAAAGCCTGCGATTAAAAATCCCGCCAAAGGAACGAGCGCCACCAAAGCAGCCGTCGCGGCCAAACTAATCCCCGCAACTTTTGCCGCCGTTTTTCCATAATTAACATAAGGGCGTGCTTTCCCCGGGTTCTTCGGTTCGATTCCTGCTTTTTCTTTTAATAATCGCGATTCATCCTGGAAAGAAAGTTTTTCCTCCACGGTGCATTTCAGGTTCTTCTTCCATTTTTTCATGGCCGGTACTCCTTTAAAGAAGCCTTCGATTTTTCTCTCGCTCTTTTATAAATTCCGCGAGCACTGCTAGAAGAAGACAATTGATTCAAAGAGGCGATTTCTTTGAAACTCAGCTCAAAATACGCCCGTTCAATCAAGACATGGAATTCCAGCGGAGAAAGAAGATTCTCTAATTCTTCCCATAAGGTGGAATAAGAGGAATTAGACCCCCTGTCCTCTGTTAATTCCTCGCAAGAGGGGCTTTTTCTTAAGTCGTCTAGGGCAAGATTTTTAGCAATGGAACATAGCCAAGACACGAAAGACACGTCTTTGGAATAAGACGAATTCCATGCCTTCAGATAAGTTTCCATTACGATTTCCTGTGCCCTTCCTTCGTTACGAAGAATGGAAAAGGCGACGTATTTCAAAAGACGAGACGTCGCGTAATAAACGCCTTCTACGCATCGTTCGTTCTTTTGAAAGAAGCCACGTATGGCTTGGGAATCAATCTTCATAGGCCTCCACTTATGTAACGAAGAAAAGGAGCAAAACGTTCGAAAAAATTATAAATTTCCTTTTGCAAAGAAAAAAGGCAGCCTTTTCGGTTGCCTTCAATGCTTAAGTGGTCGGAACGGCGGGGTTCGAACCCGCGACCTCCTGGTCCCGAACCAGGCGCACTACCAAGCTGTGCTACGTCCCGTTGCAAACCAAAGATTTGGCGCGAGGGTGATTATATCCCTAGCCAAAGGATAATTCAAACAGGGAAATATCGGAATACCCCCTGTTTGAAAGATATCCTTAGAATAAAGTTAATTGATTCGATTCGCTTAAGTCCTTCAAAGCCCCTAATTTGTCGAGGTCTGCGACGTTGGTAGACGATAGTTTCGTCTCTTTTAATAGCTGCTCTTTGGAGAGGAACGGCCTGCCCTGCAGGCGCTTTCTCGCCTCTACGACCGTCTTGCCCGCGGATTCACCAAGGCCATCGATGACGATGAAAGGTGGAATTAAACACTTGTTCTTTTCATCAACGACGAACATCTTCGAATCGCTGCGGTACAAGTCAATATTGGCGATATGGAAGCCGCGTTCATAAAGTTCAAGGCAGACGAGGAGCGTCTTTAACTGGTTGGCTTCCTTGTTCGATAACGGGTTCTGACGGTTATCTTTCCTCGCGCGAAGGGCTTCGATTTTGGCGATAATCGCATCTTCGCCTGCAATCATGGTTTCGATATCGTAGGCGTCACTACGGACGGAGAAGAAAACCGCGTAGAACTGCAAAGGATAATAGAGTTTGAAGTAAGCGACGCGGACTGCCATCATGACGTAAGCCGTCGCGTGGCCACGCGGGAAGAGGTATTGAATCTTGCGGCAGGAATCGATGTACCATTCCGGGACGTTATGGGCGCGCATCGCCGGGACATAGATATCTTCCTTCTTTTGGAAAAGGCCATGGCCGTGACGAACGTCTTCCATAATCTTAAATGCCATCTGGGGTTCCAAACCCTGAAGAATCAAATACGACATAATATCGTCACGGCATCCGATGACGCCGTTGATGTCGGTTGTTCCGCTTAAAACCAAGTCTTCGGCGTTACCCTGCCAAACGTTCGTCCCGTGGCTTAAGCCAGAGATGATTAACAAGTCGTTAAACGTCTTGGGCTTAGCTTCATCTAACATTCGCTGGGCTAGATCGGTGCCGAATTCCGGTAGAGCACTGGCCCCTGTGACGGAATTGAGATAATTACGGTGCAAATGCAATTCACGGGGCGAAGTAAACAAGGAAAGAACTTTCGGATCATTCATTGGAATGTCTTCGATTTTCACGCCCGTTAAATCACGGTAATAACGCATGGCCATGGGGTCGACGTGTCCCAAAATATCGAATTTGAGAATTTCATCGTGCATGGAATGGAAGTCGTAGTGGGTGGTCAGCCAATCCGAATGCAAGTCGTTAGCAGGATGCTGAACGGCGGTGAAGTTATAAACCGACATATTGGAAGGAACGACGACGATACCGCCCGGGTGTTGACCGGTTGTGCGTTTAACACCTTGGCATTTGGAAGCCAAATAGGCGATATAGGTGGGGCTAACATCCTCCACGCTACGTCCGCTTCCATCCCGGGCAAAAAGGTCTTCAAAATAACCGCGAACATAACCATATGCCGTCTTCTCAGCAACGGTTTCAATCGTGCCGGCACGGAAGACGTTGCGCGGTCCTAGCAGGAGTCGAGTGTAGTTATGGGCTTTATGCTGACTTTCATCCTCGAAGTTCAAGTCGATATCCGGGACTTTATCCGCGGCGAACCCCAGGAAGGTTTCAAACGGAATGTTTTGACCGTTTTGAACCAAGGGGGTTCCGCATTTGGGACAGACTTTATTCGGCAAATCAAAGCCCGATTTGTATCCCTTCTTCAGGAAATCAACGCCATCTTCGTCTTTAAAGGTCAAATAATGGCAATGGGGGCATTGATAATGAGGAGGCAACGCGTTGACCTCGGTGATATCGGCCATCGTCGCAGCAAAAGAGGAACCGACGGATCCACGGCTGCCAACGATGTAATGCTCGGGCTCATCATTTGCCATCTTAATGAGCTTATGGGCGATAAAATAGGTAACGGCATAGCCGTGCCCAATGATACCTTCTAACTCACGGTCTAGACGCTTTCGAACAAAATCGACTGCTTCCAAGACTTTGGGATCGTCATCGAAGGTGTAGTCATAACGCGCATGGAAATTGCCTTCGCAGAGGTCGCGAAGCTGACCTGCGGAGTTCGGCAAGTTTTCATTCGGAGGGAAGACGTCGTGGGAAATCGGGGTAATGTGGTCTTCGATTTGATCGGCGACCCAATTGGAGTTCTTGATGACGTATTCTTCCGCTTCTTCTTTAGGAAGCCATTGTTCAAAACTTTCTAGCATCTCCGCCGTGGAACGGAAATGCTGATCGGGGTTCGCAAATGGCTTGTAATGGGAACGAGTAGGTGGGTTCAAAGGATGAGCGCCACCTCCAATAGCTTTCGCGTTGATATAAACATCGCGGAGGATTTTATCCTCGGGATTCACGTAATGGCAGTCACCCGTTGCAACAACCGGCTTGCCCGCGAGTTTCGCGGCCTTGACGATATCGTGCAGCACTTCCAACAGGTGTTCTTTCGAGGCAATACGTTCCATATCCAACAAATAGCTATAGTTTTCTAATGGCTGGATTTCGATGTAATCATAGAACTTCATCGCATCGACTAAGACGTCGAGGTTACGGGTTAAGGCAATTTCAAAGATTTCGCTGTTAAAGCATCCGCTGCCCACCAGCATGTTCTTTCGATACACCTCAATCAATCGGCGCGGGGTCTTGGGGACACGGCCTAGATAAGTCGTATGGCCTTGGGTGACGATTTTATAAATGTCGTCCATGCCCTGGGTGTTCTTGGCCAAAACCACCATATGGTATTCGCGGATGTTCCGGCAGAAGGCATTGAACGCCTCTTTCATATCCGTTAAGTGTTGGAAAAGAACGGGCTTTTTGGAAAGGTCCGGATCATTAGGATCGGGGTCATAAGCCAAACGTTTATATTCCTGGTGGGCCTCTTCAAACGAATGGAATTCGAGTTGGATGTCATCCTTGGGGTATTGAAGGTGCCAGAACGGCATGAACTTATTCATGGCACGGGTAAAGCGAGCGTAGTTCCCTTCATCCGCCGTATCGCGTTCCACGTCTTCAATATCGGGCAATTCCACCTGGAGGTTGCCTAAATCTTCATGGGTGAAGCCAGGATAGAGGTGGTTTAAGCGGCGAACCATTTCCTGCCAGCCTTCATTCAGGGCGTTGGCGTCGTAATCCGCACGGTGAGCATCCCCTTCATCGTAAACGTTAAGTCCTAAGTTGCGAAGCATGGCGCCTTCGTTATGACGGCCAGCCTTCGGGAAGAAATAGTGGGACAAAGGAAGGGTATCGATAATCGGATTCTTTAATGGGGGCAATCCCTCCCGTTCCAAGGCGGCGTTAACAAAGCCAATATCGAAAGTCGCGTTATGGGCAACCAAGACGTTATCGCCAAGGAATTCCATAATCTTAGGAAGGACCTCATGGATGGTCGGCTTATCCGCGAGCATCTCGTCGGTGATGTGGTTGACGGAGCTTGAGCCAATCGGCATCGGCATCTCTGGATTGATCAAGGTGTCGAAACGTTGAATGACTTGGCCGCCCTCCACGATGACGCCACCAAATTCGACCAAGCGGTCATAACGGGCGCTTAAGCCCGTAGTTTCGGTATCGAATACGCAATAACGGGCTTTGGATAATTGCTGTTTGCTCGGATTGAAGATGATCGACTGCTCCATGTCGAACATGTAAAGTTCGCAACCGTAGATGATCTTCAAAGGGTTGTTCTTGTCTTTATCTCTTGCGCTTTGAGCAGCAGGGAAGGACTGCACGACTCCATGGTCGGTCACCGCGATCGCTTTCATCCCCATGTGTTTGGCCAATTTGTAATACTGGCTAAAATCGGGTATGGCGTCCATCGTGGACATGTTCGTGTGCAAATGGAGTTCGACGCGTTTCTCCGGCAAATTCGGGTCATCGTCGCGCATCGGCAAGGGAGGCAATTCATCAATGAAATGCGCGCGAATCGTCTTTTGATGCGAATAGGTATCAATATCAATCGCCCCGCGAACGCGAAGACGGTCGCCGACTTTGATTCCATCGATTTTCTCATCGGGAATTTTGGATCCGCCAAAGCAGCGGATGGAGATCGCGTTGCTGGGGTCACCCAAAGAGAACGTCCCCATCTTGCTTCCTTTTTTCGTGATGCGGGTGTCGGCTTCAAAAACTTCGCCGCAGAAATCGACGTTGCATAGACCAAGGTGATAGATTTCATCAATCTTCTCGGCGATCTTGTAATTGCCGATCTTATTGAGCCTTTGACGGTTTCTTTCTTCCATCATCACCTTGAGGTTTTCTTCCTTTTGACGGAGCAATTCCTCTTCCCCAATATCGACGGCTTTCTTGAAATCTTCTTGGATTAATTCTTCTCCGCCGAGAACAATAGGCTCATCCACGGGGGACGTGGATGCGTTTTCTTCCGTTTTAGACGGCAAATCTTCTTCTTTTTTGGCTTCCTTTTCCTCGGGTTTTTTCGTTTTGACGGAACGCTTTCCTTTGATTTTGGGGTAGCCCGCGAAATTCAATAAGTCTTCAAAATCTTGAAATTCTTTTTCATCTTGTTCGCGACTATCTTCATCAAAATAAGCATAGACGCCACCCTCTTCTTCCTTTAAAGCAATCGTTCTCGGGAAATGGATGTGGCAGAACGTATAGTCATGGAAAAATAGAATCACGTCATCCGGAGAAATTTCATCCACATAAGAAAATCGGATGGAATAGGGGTAACGGACCGTCTCCGCAAGCGCAGTCATGAATTCTTCCAGCAAAGGAAGGGACCATGGGGTTTGTTTTTCGATGAACATCATGATTTCTTCCCGCCGATTGGGATTGCGGCCGAGCATCGTGAAGCGCATATCAAAACGATCGATTTCAAACAAACCGAGAGACGTTAAGAATTTTTGCATTTTAGGCTGCATGGCAAACCCTCTTAAAACAAGCCGACGATATCTTTAATCGTAACGGCAATCATAAGACCAAACAACAAAACAAAGCCAATCGCAGAAACAATTCCCTGCACTTTTTGCGGCATCTTTTTCTTCGTGATTGCTTCTACGGCAGTTACCACGAGCTGCCACCCATCTAATCCAGGGAAGGGCAATAAATTGAAGAACGCCAGGTTAATGGAAAGCAAGCCAGCAAAATAGAAGATATGGCCCGCTCCACCCATGGCTTCGATTTGAGGCAAAGCCGCAGTCATGCCGACAAGGCCCGACATGTTTTTAAAACCATCGCTTGTAAACAAGGACGCAAAGCCTTTCACAATCGCTCCGCAAGCTTCCGGAACGTCTTTGGCCCACTGTTTCCAGGACCCGGTCCAACCGTTCCATTCCTTCAAAATAGCAACTTTCGCCCCTTCGGATTGAAGTTTCTTCCCCTGGTAAGTCACGCGGACTTTCGTATCGATGCGATGGTTCCAGTAGGCATTCGAATAAGCGGATTCCGTTTCGCTTTCTTTTCCCGCTTTGGGGCCGCTTAAACGTAAATCAAGTTCAAAATAAGTTCCTTCCACGGAGAAGGAGAATGATTTGTCTTTGCCCCCTTCTACGCTTAAATCGGGAAGATGCTCGATGCCAACGGCCTTTTGGGCATCGGTGATGGAAGCATCCAAAGAAGAATCCACGGGATAAAGGCGGATCGAAGGTCCTAAATCATGTTCCTTGATTAACGTTTCCGGATAATAAATCGCCACATATTGGTAACCTTCGTTATAAGGCCTCCCGTCTTTCGTGAATAAGGTGACATCGCTATCGACGATGCGGTAGCTCATGCCATTCAAGTTATACTCAGAAACCGTCAAATAATAATCAGAAGGAGAAAGCTCTGCCTGTTTCTCCGATTCCACCTTTTCTAACAGGGAGCCTTCATAAGACATGGGCACGCTATCCACGGTTAAAGATTCCGCCTGCGCTCCCGGGGCAGCAACATAAGACACCGTTCCGCCATATCCCACGTAATAATTGGGGAAGGCAACGTCGGAAATATAAATTAAAACCAAGCCCAAGATGAAATTGACCGTAACTCCAGCTACAAGCACCAAACACTTTTTCCATTTGGCAATCGCATTCAAAGAACGGTCGGGAGAAGGCTCGACTTCACCATCGGGCACCGCCCCTTCTTCTCCGTACATGGATACATATCCGCCCAAAGGAATCGCGCGCAACGAAAAATAGGTTTCTTTCCCTTCTTTTCTTTTATGCAAAATCGCAGGTCCAAAGCCAATGGAATATTCAAAGCAATACACCTTGAAGAGCTTTGCCATCCCCAAATGCCCTGCTTCATGCAAGGAAATCAATAATCCAAGAATGACGATGATGATGAAGATATTAAGAAGAATCATGTACCAGGCCATAGGGTTAACCTCCAATTTGTTGTTCCACGAATGCGCGAGATGCTTTATCGGCTTCTTGCATTTCTAAATAAGTAGGATGAGCGGTGCAAGGCAAGACGTCAACGGCTTGCTTCACCAATTTTTCTATCGAAAGGAAGGGGATACGGTGGGCGAGGAAAGCATAAACCGCCGCCTCATTCGCCCCGTTTAGCACCGCGCGGCTTGTTCCGCCTTTTTCAAATGCCTTCAAGGCAATTCCCGGCGCGGGGTAACGTTCCGCGTCAAAGGGATGGAAATGATAGGGCCGCAGTTCTTCCAAGGATCCTACATGTTCTAAAGAGAAATTCACGTTGGATTCATATAAGGCATAGGCGATGGGGCCATGCATATCGGGCTCAGACACATCCGCGAGCAGCGTTCCATCTTTTAAGCGAAGCAAAGAATGGACGTGGCTTTCATCGTGGAGAATAATTTTGGTCTTTTCTAACGGGAAATCGAAGAGAACCTTAGCTTCTAGAACCTCGAACCCCTTATTCATCATGGTTGCCGAATCAATCGTGATTTTGGCCCCCATGTTCCAAGTGGGATGATGAAGGGCTTCTTCTGGGGTCACATTGGTTAATTCTTCTCGCTTTTTCGTTCGGAAGGAACCCCCGCTCCCCGTAATCCAAATTTCATCCACGTCTTCTCGTTGAACCCGAGAAAGCAATTTGGCAATCGCCACATGCTCAGAATCAATGGGATAGATTTTTCCTTTTCCTTGAGCAATTAAATCGCGAATCAAATCTCCGCCGACGACCAAGGATTCCTTGTTCGCCAAACAAAGAATTTTGTTTTCTTCTAGGCTGCATAAACTAGGGGCAAGACCCGCAAACCCAACCAAAGCGTTTACGACCATGTCGCAGCCACATTCCCGAATCAAGCAAAGCAATCCTTCCTCCCCGTAATACCAATGGAGATTAGGATAGGAACGGGAATATCGTTCATAATCCTTCTCTTCCTGGACGCAGAGGAATTTCACGGAAGGGAAATCATGGAGAATGGAAGGAATCTTTTGAACTTGATGGCCCACGGAAAATCCCACTAACCTAAAATGCCCCGCATCGTTGCGGAGAACATCCAAACTTTGCGTTCCAATGGAGCCACTGGCCCCTAAAAGACAAACTTTCCTCATCGGAAGAAATTCCATCCATTCACCGTGAAGACGGCAAAAATCGACGCGTAAATCATGCAGAAGAGCAAAGAGTCCGCGCGATCCAATACACCCCCGTGGGCGCCGAGCACATGGCTATAATCCTTAAAGCCGTAATAACGTTTAATCATGGAAAACGTAAAATCGCCAAGGTTGGCAACTGGGGGCAACGTCAAACTCAAAATCAGCGGCATCCACCATTGACCGCTCGTTCCAAATATCTTCATGGAAGGCAACGCTTCCGCCCCATTCACATCGCAAATCATCAAGAAAGCAAAGCCAACGAGGGCTCCGCCAATCACACCGCCAACGAATCCTTCCCAGGTCTTATTGGGGGAAATGCGGGGGGACATATGGTGTTTGCCAAATAGCATCCCCACAAAATAAGCGAACGTATCATTCATGTAGGTGGTCAAGACAATGAAAACAAAGAAGATCAAGGACTTCCAATATTTAAACATTGGGGAAGTTAGAATCTCTCCTTTTTGCGCTTCCGTAAGCACCTTGTCGTTAAAAACCATCGCATAAGGCACATAACGGCAGAAAAGAATCGCCTGAAAGCCAAGACCAATGATGAAAGTCATCGTGAAGAAATAGGTAACGTCTTGCCACGTGAAATCTTCATGAAGAATGGCGAAAAGAGCGTAAATGCCAAAGCAAGCCGCGATGCCATACCAAGAAACCCACGGCTGGGTAAAGTGGTTTTGAAGGCTCGGATACCAACTAGGTGCTTCAATCGAAGGCATGGTGGATTCGTCAAACATCGCTTTCTTTTCGAGATAGGCGAGATAACTAGAGACATTGGATTTAATAACAAACCAGAACGTAAAGGCATAGATGGCAATGTAAGTGAAAACCCAGATGTACCATTTATATTTCTTTTGGGGAGCCTTAAGGACTTCGTAGGCCGCTATGCCCAAAAATACGGCGACAAAAGCAAACCAATACCAGCTACCTAAAATAATGCAGGGTAAGGCAATGGCAATCAGGATCGCCGCAACAATAATGCGGTTCCCCATGCTTTTCTTTTTCTTTTCATCCAAAGGATTGATCTCAATGTGATGATGAGGTTTCTTCTCTTCACTCATTTTTTAACCCTCCATATCGTCTTGAACGGGCGTTAAATTCTTTAAGGCAATCTACAAAATCGTCATGACGGAAATCCGGCCACTTCGTCGAGGTGAACACAAATTCCGCATAGGCATTTTCGTAAAGCATGAAATTGGATAAGCGTTCTTCTCCCGAGGTGCGAATCATTAAGTCCACATCAGGGAGACCAGCCGTATAAAGGTAACTCTTAAACGTTTCCTCCGTTAAGTCCTCTAGATTCTTCTTTCCTTCCATGACGTCGCGCGCAAAGGCTTTAGATGCGCGGACAATCTCGTCGCGACCGCCGTAATTAAGGCACACGTTGATCACCCAGCTATCATTGTTTTTCGTCCGTTCCACCGCTTGAAGGCACACTTCACGAGTTTGGGGACGAATGCGACTTAAATCGCCGGAAATCATGATTTTGGTTCCAACTGAATCCAAATAATCGATTTCTTTCTGAAAGAATTCCTCAAGATAATCCATCAAATGATCGATTTCTTCTTGGGGGCGATTCCAGTTTTCCGTAGAGAAGGCGTAGAAACTCATGACACGAATATTAAATTCGCGGCACGTTTCAAAGATTTCAATGATGCGCTTGCACGCTTCGTGATGGCCAAAATGGCGAGCTAATCCCCGTTGTTTGGCCCAACGTCCATTCCCATCCATGATGAAGGCGACGTGGTCACATTTTTTCGTTAGTTGAAATCCTTCTTTTTTTGCCATTGGAAGAATTATAAACGAGGAATCACAAGCGTGCATTAAAAAGGCAGGGCTATGCCCTGCCACAAAGGTTCAAAAAGAGGGATTTAGATTGAAAGGATTTCGTCTTGTTTTTCTTTGACCATCGATTCAATGGTTTTGTTGACGGCATCCACTTCTTTTTGGAGGTCTTCTTCCACGCGGTCGCGATAATCATCCGACATGGAATCGTCGTCTTTTAGCATCGACAAGGTGTCGCGACGGACGTTACGGACGGCAACTTTGGCTTCTTCGCCAAGAGCTTTGGCCTTTTTGGCGATGTCTTTGCGGGTTTCTTCCGTCAAGGGAGCCACGACAATGCGAATGCCATCGGCTTCAATTTGCGGGTTCACGCCAAGGTTAGCGGCAGCAATGCCGGCGGCAATGCTTTTAATATCTTCGCGAGAATAGGGGCGAATGTAGAGCTGACGGGGTTCGGGACGGCTGATTTGGCAGAGGTCAACAATTGCCATGCGGTCCCCATAATAATCGCACATCACTCCGTTGAGCATCGCGGGGTTCGCTTGTCCCGAGCGAAGCTTATCCATCCCAACGCCTAAGTTTTTAACGGCTTTTTCAAATTCGCCTTTGGCTTCCATTACATATGCATCCATGTTTCAGTTCTCCTTTATCTATGGTTTCTTATGAATGATTCTATTCATCAATGACGGTCGTGCCAACCTTTTCTCCCATCAAAACCTTTTTGAAGGCTGCGGGGTCGTCCATCGAGAAGACGCGGATGGCAACGTGTTTTCCTTCTAGCATCGCTGCGGCGGACAAATCCATAATCGCGAGTTTGCGGGAAATCATCTCGGCTAAGCTAATTTGATCAATCTTTTTGGCATTCGGGTTTTTGCGCGGATCCGCGTCATAAACGCCATCCACTCCGTTTTTAGCCATAAGAATGGCATCTGCCCCCACTTCCAAGGCGCGGAGAGCAGCGCAGCTATCCGTCGTGCAGTAGGGATTGCCCGTTCCTCCCCCGAAGATGACAACGATGCCATCATCTAAGTGAGCAATGGCTTTTCTGCGATAATAAGGTTCGCAAACTTGGGGAATATTGATGGCCGACATCACGCGGCAAGGCAATCCTTTTTCCTCGATGGCGCTTTGGATGGCCAAGGCGTTAATCACGGTGCCAAGCATTCCCATGTAATCGGCAGTCGAGGGCTCGATGCCGATTTTATCCGCAAGGCGTCCTCTCCAAATGTTTCCGGCTCCAACAACGATGCCGACGTCTACGCCAAGGGAGCGGATCATCTTGACCGTGTTGGCGATTGTCAGCAACTTCTCGTGGTCTAAAATCGTACTGTCTTTGTTATCCGCCAAAGCCTCGCCAGAAAGCTTGAGGATAACGCGTTTATAAATGGGTTCCATAACTTCGATATTCTAATCAAATGAAACGCCCTTGAAAAGGAAAGAACCTATCGACAATGAAAAAGCCCCCGCATTGTTGCGGGGACCTGGTTTATTTAGACGTTAATTAGTCTTCTTTGGCCGATTTGTCGACACCTTCGCCAACGAGGTAGCGAACGAAGGTAACAACTTTGGCACCCTTTTCCTTCAAGAATTGGGAGACAAGGAGTTTTCCGTCCGGATCCAAGGCGTAGGGCTTGGCTTCCAAGCAGTTTTCGCCGAGGCGGGAATCCACTTTGCGTTGGGCAATCATGGCTTTGACGTTCTCGGGCTTGCTGGCAAGTTTCGGATCTTCGGCAACTTCCTTTTGAGCGATGGCGAGTTCACGTTCGCGGTCCGCAGCGGGAACATCGGCAAGGGTCAAATATTCCGGAGCGGCGGAGGCGATGGTCATGGCAATGCCACGGTTCGCTTCGCCGAGGTCTTTGGAGAGAACCGCAAGAGCAGCGATCTTGCCGCCCATGTGGATATAGCTTCCGAAGGCTTCGCCATCCTTGAGTTCAAGGAAGGCATAGCGGCGGAGAAGGAATTTTTCGCCCATGGCGATGGTCGCTTCCGCGAAGAGATCCTTCGTGGCTTCTTGGGCTTCTTCCAAGGTTTTGCAGCCTTTGGCGAAGAGTTCGTCCATCACTTTGGCCGTGAATTCGTGGAATTTGTCAGAAGAGGAAACAAAGTCGGTTTCGCAGTTGATTTCAGCAACGACGGCCTTTCCTTCGCCGGTCTTGACGAGGGCAAGTCCTTCTGCAGCAACGCGGCCAGCCTTCTTAGCGGCTTTGGCGATGCCTTTTTCGCGGAGGATATCGATCGCTTTTTCGATATCGGCGTCCGCTTCGATGAGGGCTTCCTTGCAGTTCATGAGACCCGCGCCAGTGCGGTCACGGAGCTCTTTGATTTGATCAATGGTAACTTTGGCAGCCATTATTTGCTCTCCTTGGCTTCTTCAGCAGGGGCAGCACCAGCAGCGGTTTTGGCTTGTTCCGCGCGACGGGCTTGGAAACGAGCTTCGCGTTCAGCACGCATCTTGGCAAAGCGTTCTTCACGGGCTTTGCGGGCGGCGCGGAGAGCTTGGCGATGTTGTTCGGCGGCGATATCAGCAACACGGATGGCATCAGCCATGGTGGATTCGGGTCCTTCGTCCTTCACATAGGCGAATTCAGTGACACCGGCACGGGCTTCGACGACAGCGTCGGCGAGGACACCAACAATCAATTTGATGGCGCTGGTGGCGTCGTTGTTGGTCGGAATGGGGAAGTCGACGAGTTCAGGATCATCGCTGGTATCGCAGAGAGCGAAGACCGGGATGTTGAGCTTGCGAGCTTCAAGAGCAGCGTTCTTTTCGAGGGTCGGATCCGCGAGGACGATGGCCTGCGGAAGGCGACGCATTTCTTTCAAACCGCCAAGGTTCTTGTCGAGTTTGGCGTATTCTTTGCGAAGAAGAGCAACTTCCTTCTTGGGGAGTTTGTCCCAGGATCCGTCCGCTTGGGCGGTATCGAGGTCGCGGAGACGCTTAATGCGAGCCGCGATGGTGCGCCAGTTGGTGAGAGTGCCGCCGAGCCAGCGGTTGATGATGTAGAACGATCCAGAACGAACCGCTTCGTCGATGACGATTTGTTGGGCTTGGGCTTTGGTTCCGACAAAGAGAACTTTTCCGCCAGCTTCAACGATGGCCTTCAAAGCGTTATAGGCAAGGATGGTGCGTTCGACCGTTTTGTTCAAGTCGATGAGGTAGATGCCGTTGCGGGCGCCGTAGATGAAACGGCCCATCTTCGGGTTCCAACGACGGGTTTGATGTCCGAAGTGAACTCCGTTTTCCAAGCACTTCTTGATCGTGATGATCGGGGCGTTGGGATCGTGGAAGACTTCCGCCATATCAGCGGTTTCCACGGGTTTGGCTTCTTCAGCCGGTGCGACCGCTTCGGCGACCGCTTCCTGTTTGATTTCGTCACTCATTTTGGTGACCTCCATTTGTTTATGCCTCCCTCGCTTCGAACCACTGACCACCAAACCCATTTTTAAGCCTGCTTCGGCCGGGAAGGAACACGGCGTGGAATCCGCGGGGTGCGTTTAGCCGTCAAAAAGACAGCGCGTGGATTATATCCCTTGCGTATAGGCGTATGCAAGAACGAATTACCGAGAGGAACCGCCGCCGCGCTTTTCACCCGTCCGTTTTGGGAAGAATTGTTCGTACTGCTTCTTCATGTCTTCCGTCGTCAAATGGGTGTATACCTGCGTCGTATTGATGCTTTCGTGGCCCAGAAGTTCTTGAATTAAGCGCAAATCGGCACCGTTTTCCAAAAGATGGGTGGCAAAAGAATGTCGCAACTCGTGAGGATGAAGATCCAACGATAACCCCGTTATTTCTTCCACGTGATGCAAAATGTATTCAAGCCCGCGAACCGTAAGGGTTCCGCCTTGGGCACTAAGGAAAAAACTTTTGGGTCTTTGATGAGACACGGCAGGAGTCCATTTGGCAAGCAAATCAGGGCGCAATTCGCTGTAATAACGTTTCATCCATTTCATCGCGTTGATTCCAAACGGAACCATGCGGTACTTCTTTCCTTTGCCGTAAACGCGAATCATGCGATTGCCATAATCGATGGATGAAGGCTCGAAATGAACGAGCTCTGAAGCGCGCATTCCCGAAGCATAAAGCAACTCTAAAATGGCTTGATCTCGCACCATCAAAGGGTCATCTCGTTTGGCATTTTCCTCTAACAATTTGTTCACTTGGTCCAAAAAGAGGGCATGGGGGTATTTGATTTCGGCCCTTGGAGCCTTTACATCACGAAAGGGATTTTTCGTAAAATGAGCCGCATCATGGATGCGCTGGTAGTCATAAAAAGAACGCAACGCGGAAAGGCGTCTTGCTAATGTTCTCTTCGATTCTCCTTTGGAGAGTTGGTCTTGGAGAAACATCAAAATCGTCATTTCCTCTACTTCGAAAATCGGAACTCCGATGGATTCCGAATAATCAAAAAAGGATGTGATGTCCCTCTCGTAATTGCCAATGGTATTGGGAGAATAATTTCGAGAGAAAAGAAGGTACTGGCTATAGGGCTGGAGTAATTCTTTCCACTTATTCTCGGCCATGATCCTCGATTTCCTCTACAAAAGATTGTATCGCTTTTAAAGAGGATTGGATGCAGGCATCGCGGTTTTCTTTTCTTGCCCCTGGGATTAACGCCCAGTTCGCATTCATCGGTTGAAAATATTTGCCTTCAGCGTGAAGGAGATAACTAATTAGGCCGCCATAAATCGTTTCACGGGGGATTTTGACGAAGGGTTTCCCCTCCAATCTTCTGGAAGCGTGAATGGCGCATAAAATACCCATGGCCGCGCTTTCTACATACCCTTCTACGCCAGAAAGCTGTCCAGCAACAAAGACGGAAGGATGAGTTTTGAGGGATAAGTCATTTTGCAAAACACGGGGGGCATCGATATAAGAATTGCGGTGCATTAATCCATATCGCAGGAATTCAGCGTGCTCCAATCCGGGAATCATGGAGAAAACGCGTTTTTGTTCCGGGTAGGTCAAATTGGTTTGAAATCCCACGATGTTGTAGTAATCGCCAAGTTTAGTATCTTGACGTAATTGAACCACGGCATAGGGCTTAGGATGTTCCGGCGTTTCTAAGCCAAAAGGTTTTAATGGCCCGTGTCGCAACGTCTCTCCCCCACGGCTAGCAATGACCTCCACAGGAAGGCAGCCTTCAAAATAATGGGTGTCAAACTCGTGAAGCAATGCTTTTTGGGCGCCAAGCAATTCGCGGACTAACGCATAGTACTCGTCTTTGGTGAAAGGGCAATTGATATAGGACCCGTCATCTTGGTCATAACGGGATTTGAAATAGGCTTTGGAAAAATCGATGCTCGACTTCTTAACAATCGGAGCGGACGCATCGAAAAACGAAAGATTCTTTTGACCGATTTTTTGGCTCAAATCTTCCAAAAGAGCGGGTGACGTAAGGGGCCCCGTGGCTAAAATTGTCAGAATTCCATCATCAGGAAGCGAAGTCACTTCTTCGCGATGGACATGCAAATTTGGGAACGAGTTCAATTTATCCGTGATATAACGAGCGAATAACTCTCTGTCCACTCCTAACGCATTGCCAGAAGGCACTTCGGAAGCATCGGAGGCTTCCATCATCAAGGATCCCAAATGACGCATTTCCTCTTTCAAAAGACCGCAGGCATTTGTTAATTGTTTGGATTTGAGGGAATTGGAGCAAACGAGTTCGCCGAAAAGATCCGTCTCATGGGCTCCATCCGAGTAAGACGGGCGTGCTTCGAAAAGATGGACGTCATATCCTTTTTTCAGCAAATAATAGGCGGCTTCTGCTCCCGCTAACCCACCGCCAATAACGCGAATTTCAGCCAATGGGGCTACTCCTTTTTCGAATCGTCCGACGCTTTCTTGTCGATCCATTCGTGATAATGGCAACGTGGGAAATTGGTGCAGCCCAAGAACTTTGCCTTTTTGCCTTGTTTCACAACGAGGTGACCCGTTTTGCATTTGGGACACGGTTTCACGTAATCCGTCTCGGTATAAGTCGCTTTTTCCTTCGGCTTGGTTTCCTTGCCATCTAAGCTACGGGTATAACGGCAATTGGGGAAATTGGAACACCCAATGAATTCTTCCCCTTTTTTGTTTTTCTTAACCACAAGAGGGGATCCACATTCTGGGCAAACTTCTCCTGTTGGCTTATCGTCGGGTTTGTCCTTCTTGATGTAATGGCAGGCAGGAAAATTGGAGCAGCCGATGAATTTTTGTCCCTTGCGATTGCGTTTCACGACCAAAGGATGACCGCATTCCGGACATAGCTCCCCCGTTTCTTCCGGGGGTTCCTTCCGCATTTCATCGCGAACCTTTTCATAATTTTCGTTGAATGGTTGATAGAAGGCATTCATCGTATCTAAGAACGACTCTTTACCCTCTTCGACTTCATCCAACGTGCTTTCCATTTTGGCGGTATAAGAAGTCGAAACAACATCGGGGAAGAATTTTTTCAAAACCGCGACGGTTTTCTTTCCATCTTCTGTCGGAGTTAAAACGCCGCGATTGCTCGAGACATACTTCCGTTTCAATAAGGTCTCAATCGTCGTCGCATAGGTAGACGGGCGACCAATGCCTTTTTCTTCCATCGCTTTGACGATCGAAGCTTCGTTATAAGAGGGTTCCGGCTTGGTGAATTTCTGTTCCGATTTGATTTTGGATTTGGGCAAGTTGTCGCCTTCGTTGATTTCTGGAAGCAGCAAGGTATCGTCTTCGTCGAATTCCCCATAAAGCACTTCGAAGCCTTTAAAGAGGGTACGTACCCCCTTCAACGAGAATTCAAGACCATTTCCAACAAGGCTCACATTCGTCGATTCGATGCGTTTGGGGGCCATGAGTGAAGCCATGGCGCGGCAATAAATCAAACGATAGAGTTTGGCTTCTTCTGGAGAAACGTATTTCGCGACCATGTCCGGGGTGCGGTGAGTGCCTGTTGGGCGGATTGCTTCGTGAGCATCTTGGATGTTCTCGCCTTTTTTGCCAGCGCGCATCGTTCCCACATATTCTTCGCCATACGTTTCCTTGATGAAAGGGACGGCGTGGCGCGTATAGAATTCCGGGCTAATACGGGTAGAATCGGTACGCATATAGGTGATCAAACCAACATGTTCCCCCGCGATATCCATACCTTCGTACAAACGTTGGGCAACCGCTTGGGTCCTGGCGTTGGAGAAATGGTATTTGGTATAGGCTTCCTGTTGCATGGACGAAGTCGTAAACGGCGGTTTCGCCGCGATGGTTTTGGGCGATTTCGTCACGCTTTGGACGGAAAGCATATCCGGAATACGGGCACAAAGAGCATCCGCTTCTTCTTTGGTATGGCATTCGAAGGGCTTGCCATCCACTTTCACAAGGCTGGCCTTGTAGTCTTTTCCTCCGATGCGCACCATCACGTCGATCGTCCAATATTCTTCTGGGTGGAAGGCATCAATTTCCGCTTGGCGATCCACAATCATGGAGAGGGTCGCCGATTGAACGCGACCCGCCGATTGAACGCCAACATTCTTTTGGAGCAAAGAGGAGACGCGGAAACCAATGATGCGGTCTTCCATGCGTCGCGCCTCTTGAGCGCGAACCAGGTTGACATCAATATGAGAAGGGTTTTCCAAAGCCGCTAAAATCGCGGGCTTGGTGATTTCTTGGAAACGGAGACGCGTGGTAGTATCCACGGGTAATTTCAAAACCTGGGCCAAGTGCCAGGAAATCGCTTCTCCTTCGCGGTCAGGGTCGGTTGCAAGCAGAACTTCATCCGCTTTTTTGGAAGTAGCTTGTAGTTCGGCAACGATTTTTCCTTTTTTTGGAGAGATAACATAATCTGGTTTGAATCCATCGGCCACATCAATGCCTAAGCCACCTTTCCCACGGGTAGAAAGGTCGCGAATATGGCCTTGGCTAGCCATAACTTGGTAATCCGCGCCAAGGTAGCGGCGGATGGTTTCACATTTTTTCGGTGACTCAACAATAACTAATTTCATAAAGAAACGTGGCAATGATAGAAACGCCTCGAAGGGTTGTCAAACGACCTGCAACCCCAAAAACCCCATATAAATAAATATGTTATTTATAAGAAAAAGGAAAATTATTTTTCTTCATCCTCATCCTCCGCTTTTTGATACCCGAAGTTCATCATATCCATAATGTCGTCCGCGGTCTCCGCTAAAGTCGCCCCATCTGCAATTAAATGGTTGTTCATGGTGCCATCCGTCGCCCGGAATGGCAAAACCGCCACATCTCGATTAAGGTCCAGGGCATGGGCCACCGTAACAATGGTACCGCTGTGGGCGTGAGCTTCTCCAATGAAAACGACGCTTCCTAATGCGGCTAATATTCGGTTTCTGCACGGAAAATGATCCGCTTTAGGCGCAACCCCCTCTGGATATTCGGTCATGAGAAGGCCCTCTTTAGCAATGCGGTCCTGGAGATCACGGTTTTCGGATGGGTAGTGGTAATCGAGCCCATTTCCCAAAACGGCAACGGCCTTCCCATAAGGGGCCGCAGCCCTTAAGGCCGCCCCATCAATTCCTTTTGCTAGGCCCGAAACAATCGTAATCCCCCGTTTTGCCAACTCCTCGGCGATCTCGCCTACCCTCTTTATCGCATATTCGCTCGCCATCCTGCTCCCCACAATCGTGCAGCATTTGCGATAGTCGCGAATCAAGTCCAGGTTCCCTTCATAAAACATACAAATGGGCGGGAAGTGACACTCATGAAAGCTTTTCGGATAACAAGGGTCTACGATCGTAAAAGCCTTCGATTTCAAGCTTTTGTTCGTCTCCTCCACCTCCTCCAAAGAGAAGGGGCGTTTCTCTCGAATAATATCGAGCATGGCTTTGGCATCCCCTTTCGTTTTGGTGGCAATATGGATTAATAATTGATTAGCGCGCATAAAAATCTCCTACACCTGTATTAGAAGGTTGGAAAAAGAAAAACGTGTCGAAATCTTTACAATTCGATTTTCTTAGTTATTTTTAATAACTACTTTTTAAAACAACGTGAGCTGACTTTGATAGAATTTAGCAACCGGGGCGTAGGTTTTCCGATGCACTCCTTCGATAGGACCATATTCTTCCAATTCCTGCATATGCAGTTTCGTTCCATATCCTTTATGCACGGAAAAATGGAACTGGGGATATTGTTTTTCCAGTTCGCACATATAACGATCACGCGTGACTTTCGCTAGAATCGAAGCAGCGGCAATATTCAAGGCCTGAGCGTCCCCTTTGATGATGGGAATTACCTTCTTGGGGAATCCAGGAAGGGGCATCGCATCGGTCAGAACCAGTTGATAATCCACTTGGAGTTGGCTTAAAGCGAGCTTCATGCATTTTTGCGTCGCGGCATAAATATTGAGTTCATCAATCTCTTCCGCGGAAACCATCGCGATGCCATAGGCTAACGCGTGGTCTTTGATCACATCAAAAAGCTCTTGGCGTTTCTTATCCGTAAGTTTTTTGGAATCGTCGATCATCGTATTTTTGTAATTCTTCGGAAAGATGACCGCAGCGGCACACACCGGACCTGCCAAAGGGCCACGTCCCGCTTCATCTACCCCAGCGATGGCTGTGATTTCGTCGCTATAATACTGTCTTTCAAATTTAAGCACAGGGACGCTCCAAGGAAAGACGACCCAAAACGCCGTCTTTGAATTCCTTCACCAAAAGATAGGCTGCCTTATCAATGGAAGGCTGAGATCCATCCAAAAGCAATCGTCTTTGTGCGATTCGAACAAGAATTGAATCGTTATCCATCGAAGCGATGTTTTCCACTCCAAAACGGGAAAAGAGCGAGGAGGGGTATGCGACTTTCAAGAAATCGAGAAGAGAATAACTGAGTTCAAGCGTCGGCAAAACTTCTTCTTTCATCGTCCCTAGAAGCGCCAAACGAACGGCTTGTTCGCGAGTTGGATAGCTCATTGGTAAAATACCCGGAGTATCTAAAAGAACAAAATCCGCGTTAAGTTTTATCCACTGAGCGGCACGAGTAACGCAGGCTTTGTTTCCCACCTTGGCTTTCTTCTTTTCCGCCAAGTTATTGATTAAAGTACTTTTTCCTACGTTAGGAATTCCCACAATCATGACGCGAATCGGTTGAGGCATCATGCCACGCTTCTTTTCTTTCTCGCGCTTTTTGCTAACAAGCGGTTCCGCCGCTTTGGATAGCAAGGAAACGAAACGATCCTTTTTGAGATTGCCTGAGATAGCGTCTTGTCCCTGAGAAGCAAAATATTGAATCCAGCCTTCCGTCACGGCAGGATCTGCGTAATCGCTTTTAGAAAGAAGCAACAAAATAGGCTTTTGACCGGCTAGGCCTTTTAAAAGTGGGTTTCTCGAACTTAAAGGAGCTCGGCCGTCCACGATTTCAACGATGAGATCCACGGATTTGACATAGCCCTGCATTGCGTCCAACGCCTTCGACATATGTCCCGGAAAATAATGAATGTTTTGTTGCCCCATAATTTAATGCTGATCCAAATGAATATAATCCCACGGCCACCACGATAATCCTAGCGAAAAATTCGCCTTCAAAGTGGCGTCTGGCTGTACGGTCAGTTTCCGTTGTGAGGTGATGACATAAGCTTTGCCAATCACCATAAAATCTTCAATCGGGCCCTTTTCACGAGAGTCCATGGAATGCCCGGTTCCCCCACGGTTATCGCCCATCAAGAAATATTCATTGTCCTTAAGTTCCCATGTTTTGGAGCGAACTCCGCCAACTAATTGAGCAACTGGATACACGTGGCCATTCACTTTCGGGAAATCCGACTCATCATAAAGGGGTTTTAGCACGGTAGAATTCCCTTCTTTGTCCGTAATCGTTGTCTTACCCCAAGCCGTGTTGTAATTCTCATCGTAAGTCGAAACGTAGGCTTTGGGCTGATCTCCAACAAATTCAAAACGTCCGCCGGCATCTTCTCCACGCGTGACCACTTCAAAAGTTAGGGTTTCCCCAGGCATCCCGATTAATCTTTTGATTTTTGGAGATGTTTTTTCCTTTAGAACATGTCTCTCTCCATCAAAGGAATAATCTTCCGAATAATAGGCGACAACAATATCGTAACGGGAAAGCGAACCCCTCCAATTCCCCTTGTTTCCAACTTTGGCATAACCATAATCCACAATATCCCCATCGATGCTAGAGGTATCGTTCCAGGTTAACGGGCGGTAGCCACCTGTCGTCTTTCTTTTTCCATCCGCGTTAAGCGTAGGAAACATAGACATCCCATTCACATAGAAGGGCTCATTGAATGTCCAATTTAAATAAGCAAGGTTTGCACACACTAAGCACGCCGAAACAACCATAAGGCCAGTCACCACGTCAATAACAACGCGCCACCAACGAACCTTCTTCTTCTTTTCCAAGGCAGTTCGGGGGCCGCGAAGTCGTTGTCTTTCCATTTCTTCAGTCGGCATAGGCTTCAATTATAGGGTTTCGATTTCACGGGGGCAACGCGCACGAAAAAAAGAAAACCCAGGTTTCCCTGGGCTCGTCACTTGTATTGAAGACTGGCTTACTTTCTTTCTTTGATACGGGCAGCCTTGCCAGAAAGCTTGCGCATATAGGTGATCTTGTTGCGGCGGACCTTGCCGTGTTTGACGACTTCGATTGATGCAATCGAGGGTGCATTCACGGGGAAGGTGCGCTCAACGCCGATTCCCGAGGAGATCTTGCGGACAGTGAAGGTCGCGGAGACCCCAGAGCCACGACGTTGCATGACAACGCCTTCGAAGACCTGGTTACGTTCCTTCTTGTTCTCGATGATGCGGACGTAGACCTTGATGGTGTCGCCGCTACGGAACGAAGGAATATCCGTGCGAAGCTGACGGGCGGTGATCTCTTTAACAAGATTGTTATTCATGATCATTCCTCCTTGAGCATTTAGGTTTCTCTTCAGGTTCATTCATCCGTGACGGGGATCAGCGGAGCCTGCGTATCGTGTTTCCACGCGTTAGGTATCATACTCAAGTGCAAGGGGTATGACAAGGAAAAATAAACGATGTTAAGTAAAACTACTTGACAGGCCTTTTTCATACGGCTAAATTATCCACCGAAAAAAGGAGAAAGACTTATGGTTAAAATCAGATTGACCCGCATCGGACGTCACGAAGATCCCTTCTACCGCATCGTTGCCGCGGATTCCCATTTCGCCAGAGATGGCCGCATCATCGAACAAATCGGAACCTATGATCCCGCGGAAGGCGAAGACAAAGCCATCATCAACGAAGAGCTCGCTCTTAAGTGGCTTAACAACGGCGCCGTTCCTTCGGATACTGTCCGTGCCATGTTTGCCCGCAAGGGAATCATGACCAAATTTGCCGAAAGCAAGAAGGCCAAGAAGTAATGGATCGCGACTACGAAGCCATCCTTCACCCAGTGATCGATCCCCTCGTTCACAATCCTGAGGCCATTCTTATCCGCGAGCTTCCGGGCTCCACGGATCGGGACGCGACCGTCATGATTTACGCGGACGACGACGACACCGCTCGACTGATTGGCAAACACGGCGTTGTGGCCAACGCCCTTCGTGAGGCGATTGGGATTGCTGGCAAAGCCGACAATTCGAATCAGCACATCCATTTGAAGTTTAAGAGCTTCAGCGAAGACGAAAAACAGGACGGCGAGAAGTAATTCCCGCCGTTTCTTTTTATGGAAAAAATTACTGTTGCCCATTTTACAAAAACCTTTGGACTCAAGGGAGAAATCCGCGCCTATTCGATGACCGATTTCCCTGCGGAACGCTTCCAAATCGGACGTCATTTTTTTGCCGTAAATTCTCGAACCAAAGAGGAGAAAGAATTGACATTAAAAAGTGTGCGGCCACAAGGCCCACTTTACGTCTTCTCTTTTGAAGAAGTTCCTTCCATTGAGGAATCCGAACTCTTGCAGGGATGGGACCTTACCATGGACAAAGAAGAAGCCACTTTGCCCGAAGGCATGTACCGCTTATCCGATTTAATCGGCTGCAAAATCGTCGATGAAGAATCCCATGAACTGGGCGTTGTTATCGACGTATTAAGCAATGCACCTACCAAAAACCTCAAGATTAAAAAACCAGATGGAAAGTGCTTCTATTGCCCTTTCATTGACGAATTTGTTCCAACGGTTGATCTCAACGAAAAAACGATAACGATTCACGTGGTTGAGGGGTTGTTATGAACATTACCATCCTCACTCTTTTCCCTGAAATGTTTGATGGGTTCCAAACGAACTCCATCATGAAACGCGCTTTGGGGAAGGGGGTTGCTACAATCAAAGTCGTTAATATCCGTGATTACACGAAGGACAAATACGGCCGCACGGACACCCCACCCATTGGGGGAGGCGCCGGCTTAATTGAAAAATGCCAACCCATCGTGGATGCTTTACGGGCGAACCGTCAGGAAAATAGCCACGTCATCTTGATGTCTCCGCGAGGCAAGACCTATAACGAACCGATGGCCAAGCGTTTTGCCACCCTGGATGATCTCGTCATCATTTGTGGGCATTACGAAGGTATCGACGAACGGGTCAATGCTTATTGCGATGAGCTCGTTTCCATTGGAGATTACGTCCTTACCGGCGGCGAAATCCCTGCGATGGCGATTTCCGATAGCATCATCCGTCTTTTAGATGGAGCCATCACCGCGGATAGTTTGACCGACGAATCCTTCAACGATAATTTGTTGGAATATCCCCAATACACCGAACCTTATGAATTCGAGGGCCAAAAAGTCCCGGATATCCTTTATTCGGGGAATCACACCGCCATCGATAAGTGGCGGAGAAAACAAAGCCTTCTGTTAACCAGGGAGCACCGGCCTGATATCTTCGAAAAAGTTGCCTTGTCCAAGCAAGATAAAAAATTGCTCGCGGAAAGCGAATCGGATGAAACCCCGCAATGGGAAAAGGCCGCTTTGGAAAAAGGCAAAAAATTCATTCACCATTGACGCGGTATCCCGCGTCTTTTCTTTTTGCGCTACAATTAGATATGCAAATTAAAAACAGTTTCCTTTCCGTTACCGCCTCTTCTCTTGGTGGAGAACTCACTTCCGTCCAACTTTTTGGGCAAGAACTTCTTTATCAAAAGGAGGGGACGTGGAAATTCCAAGACCATATCCTTTTTCCTGTGATCGGTTCCGCAGATCGCTATAGTTGCAAAGGCCAAACCCATTCCACCAGCCGCCACGGCTTTGCCCGCAATAGCGATTTCTTTCCCCATCAAGAAAACGAAGAACAAATGAGTTTTTCCTTAAAGGAAAACACGGAGAGCCTTCGTTTGTATCCTTACCACTTCTCCTTTATCGAAGCCTTCATTTTGGAAGAAGAAACCTTGCTTCGTCGTTATGAAATTACCAATACCGGCGATGAAACTCTCCCTTTTGCTACCGGAAGTCATCCTGCGTTTTACTGCGAATATGGAAAAGCGAAATTAACCCTTCCTGAGCACTTCCTCTATTTCACGGAACCTCTAGACGGCTCCACCATGAAAGAATATCCAAAGGGAGGAGAAATCACCCTTACCAAAGATTTCTTATTAGGAATGGATACCTTAATCCTCCCCACCCCCGAAGCCCCCATTGTTTTAGACACGGGAAGGGACATTAGAATCGAATTCCAATACGCTTCGCCCTATATCGCCATTTGGACTCCTAAAAGCGACGAGGATGCCTTTCTATGCGTAGAGCCTTGGTGGGGGTTACCGCAAACAACTAAAGATCCCGATGAATTAATAGACCGGCCGTTTCTTACTCAACTAGATCCCAAAGAAAAAAGAATTGTCGAAGATCGAATTCGCTTCAGTTTGCTGTAACAGAAAAAGGATGGGCGATCGCCCATCCTTATTGGTTTAGCAAAACCGTTAGTTTGCGAAAAAATCTTTTTTCTCCGCAGCTTCGCGGATTTCTTGACTGACCGTGAAGGGGATGCGGGTCGTATATTTGGCTTTCGCGGCAACGATGCGATAGGTCGGCCATTGATAGATCAAGGTGTTCCAAGATTGGACCGTATCGTTATAAGCTTCGCGCGCAGCGGTGATTTCCTGCTGGGTGTAGGCGTTTTGCTGCATCGCGGTTTGGATATCCGCGTGGGCGCGGAGATCCGGATAGGCTTCTAGAGCAACGTTGATGGTTCTTTCAGCCGCAGCGAGTTTGTTCGCGACTTCGCCACGTTCGGCATCGGAGAAATTTCCGCTGCGATATTTGGCGATTTCCGCAAACGTCGTCTTGTCGAGTTCGATGGATTTGTTGAGCAAGCTGGCAGTGTTGGTCAAAATCGTGACGCGGTTTTGCAGATAGTTATCAATGGTAGACGCGTCATGTTGAATCTTTTGCTGCATTTGCTGCAAGTGAGAACGGGCTTTGATTTTCATAACGGCGAAGACGATGCCCGGGATAATGCCCAAAATCCAGAGAATCACCTGGAAGAACGTGCTGCGCCAGTCGACGGTAACGGTTAATTGCTTATCGATAACGTGGACGTCACGGCCTTCTTCACGAATCGGATCTTTTGTTTCATCTAGTTCATTTGCCATAAGTAATTTATCCTCCTAGATAGACGTAATTATAAATTATTTTTGAGTCTTGTCATCTTGAAAGGCGGCAGCGATTTTTTCAGACAATCCCGGGCAATTTTCATCCAAGGAGAATCCATAGCAATATAAGCCGCGTTCATAATGCCCTTGTCGTCCTCCGACAATATCGCGGATGACGCTTTGGATCTTCTCAGCGTAGCTCTTTTGGGTTCCGCCAACGGGAGCCACTTCCATCCCCATTTCCTTTTCCACTAAATCGTATTGGATCCAGCGAACGGGAACCTGATGGATATTGCCGTCTCCGCCGAGTTTAGGAACGTAATCCACTTGGGGAGTCGTCTTAAAGGATAAGCAATGGATGGCGAGGCGGTCCCCCATCCCTGATTTATTTCCCTTGCTAACCTTGAGAATCAAGGGTAAATCAGGGTCTGCTTCTTCCGGGCGGAAGAATTCGGGATCCATGCCATTAGCCATAACCTCATGTTCATAGTTAGAAAGGTTGTAAGGCATGTTCTCATAGATGAATTCCATGGGTTTATAAGTTTGATACAAAGGAACGGAAATAATGGGGCAAAGGTCGAAATAAAGGTTACGAATAAAGGTATCGCAGTAGTCCACGAACTTCTTTTTGGCATCTTTTAAATCATAGTTACGGAAAATCACGGGGTTCGCGCTGTAATCAAACGCCTGGCTATGGCCGGAAGAAATAGAATTGAGCATGCCATCCTTCACTTGGACAAAGTCATCGCCGAACGGTTCGGGATTCGTTAACAAATCGAGGATGTTTTTCTGGGCAAGCGGAGTATAGAGCAAACGGAATTCCACTTCATTATCGCGGTCGTCCGCTCCAAAAAGGGCGTCGAATTTATCGTTGCCCATTTTGGTGAAATTCGTTTTGGGGTCATCGTCGAGCAAATCGTCTTTTTCTTTCTTGGTCAGTTCTTTGGAACGTTTCTTCACGAAACGGGCCAAGGATTTGTCATCTCCGCATTGTCCGCTAGGAACGCGGGAGAAATGCAAATGGGGCGCAGCTTCATTGCCATAAATCAAACGAGTGGCATATTCGTATTGGGGGGCTTCATGATAAACCGTCGCCGTCAACGTCTCCGAGTGGTGTTGCGTATGGGTTCCGTCTTTATCGCTATAAGTCGTCGTCCACGTAATCACGATGGACCCCGTATAGGCCTTATCGATGATTTCTTCGGAAACGTCTTTTTCCAAAACGAAGGGGTTCCCTTGGATATGGCCGGACAAAACACCCACGCAGGAAGTGGTATCCCCCAGGCTTTCCGGCATGCCGAATTTCTGTACGAGATAAGCAAATCGACTCGCGGAGAAATAAGGATCCAAATCCAAAATCGGGGTCGTTTTCTTCATGATGGAACAGGGGATGTTCCAATCGTAAGAACGGTTTAAAACTTCCAAATCCTGATAGCAAAGGTCCAATAGCTGTTGGGATTTTTGCTGCATGGCTGCAATTTGTTCGTTCAAACCCGTGATTACTTTATTCAGAACTTTGACCACATAAACAATCAAAGCGATACCACCAGCGAGGAAAACTAGGCCAATAAGAGGCATCCACCAACCCATATGGAATAGGATGCAGAAAATGACGGCGGCGATGAAGCAAAGGACGATAGCGAAAATAATAAAACCGCGTTGGACTTTCTTGCTCGAAGCTTTGTTTTGAATATTTTCTAGGTGCTCTAGAGATTTTTTGTAGTCTTTGACGTGATTGGCATTAGCAGGTCCATCAACCTCCGATTGCTTCACTAATTCATCGAAAAAGGCTTCCGCCTGTGCGTGATATTGCTGTTTTAAGGATTGTTCATAGAATTTGCGCGGCTCGTAAATCGGATTCGCGTTTTCTGCCATAAGCGTTACCTTCCCCAGGGCATATTGCCTCCGCGAGGCATTTTCCCAGATTTTTGATATTGCTTCATCTGCTTCATCATCTCTTTGGACTGCTCGTATTTCCGTAAAACACGATTGATGTCCGCGTTGGTTTTCCCCGAACCCTTGGCAATGCGATTCTTGTGGGAATAACGGAGAATCTCAGGGTGTTTTCTTTCGTAAGGCGTCATCGAGTCAATGATGGCTTCGAAGGTTTTCATCTCCTTTTCAGCCTGGGCTTGCTGCTCATCGCTGATTTTCGGCATGCCCGGAATCAATTTGGCGATGGCCTTCATGGAACCCAGCTTTTGGACTTGCTTCATTTGACGGAGCATATCTTCCAAGGTGAAGTTGCCATCCAGCATCTTCCTAGCATCTTTTTCCGCCTGTTTCTCATCGATTTGCTCTTTGGCTTTTTCAACGAGGGTGACCACGTCTCCCATTCCAAGGATGCGGTCGGCCATGCGATCGGGATAGAAGATTTCCATATCCGTGATCTTTTCGCCCACACCGGCAAACTTAATCGGCAAGCCCGTTAAGTATTTGATGGATAAAGCGGCACCGCCACGGGCATCGCCATCCAAACGAGACATGATGACTCCGGTTAGATGGAGTTCTTTGTTAAAGGCATTCGCCACGTTCACCGCGTCTTGTCCTGCGGCGGCGTCCACTAAAAGCAATCCTTCTTCCGGATGAATTTCGTGGTTGATGCGACGGAGTTCTTCCATGAGGCCTTCATCGATTTGCAAACGGCCCGCGGTATCCAAAATCAAGACATCGTAATGTTCTTCCAAGGCTTTTTTCTTGGCTTGGATGGCGATATCCACCGGATTGACCTTGTTCCCAAGGGAGAAGAAATCCGCGCCCGTTTTGCTAACGACAGCCTGTAACTGTTCGATGGCTCCTGGACGGTAAATATCCAAAGCAGCCACCAAAACCTTCTTGCCCTCTTTTTGGTGCATGAGATAGGCTAATTTACCAGCGGTCGTGGTTTTGCCGGTACCTTGGAGACCAAGAAGCAAAATAGAGGTTAAGCCATTCGCGTTATATTGAATGCCCGTTTGATCCGCGCCCAAAAGTTCTTGAATCTCATCGTGGACGATTTTAACGACCATCTGAGACGGATTGACCTTGTTATAGACATCTTGGCCTAGCGCCTTCTCTTTGACGTCATTGGTAAAGGCTTTGACGACTTTGAAGTTCACGTCGGCTTCTAATAAGGCGACGCGAATCTCTTTCAGCATGTCGTCCATGTTCTTTTCGGTTAATTGGGTGTTGCCCCGCATCTTCTTGAAGATGTTGCTGAAGCGGTCGCCCAGTGATTCAAATGCCATGAATGATGTCCTCCGTTAATGTTTGGTAAGCGGCAGCATCGGCGTTAGAGGTGGATAGATCCTCATAACGCTTTTGCCACTCCTTTTTCTTTTTGATCAAGCCAAGGCGCTTTTCAAATTCCTCCAGCTTGTTGACGGCTTTGGCGACCGCATCGCTGACGCCCGCCCTTGTGATTCCCGATTCCTCGGCGATTTCGCCAAAACTTAAATCGCAACGGTAATAGGCATCGAGAGTTTGTTTTTGCCGTTCCGTCAATAACGGCTCATAGGATTCGAGAAGCTCCAAGACGCGTTCTCGACTCGCCAAGGATGCTTCAATCATGCTCGGTGTCCCCTAAAAGCAAGCCATATAAGTATTTATCCAAGTCGAATTCTTGCAAGTCTTCCATCCCTTCGCCTAAACCGATGAAACGGACGGGAACTCCTAATTCATCGCGAATCGACAAGATGATCCCGCCCTTTGACGTTCCATCCATTTTGGTGATCACGATGCCCGTGATATCTGTCACTTCTTTAAAAGCTTTGGCCTGAAGCACGCCATTTTGGCCCGTGGTAGCATCCACCACCAAGAAAGACTCGTGGGGCGCCCCTTCGATTTCTCGGGATAAAACACGATGAATTTTCGATAATTCCTGCATTAAATTTGCTTTGGTTTGTAATCTTCCCGCAGTATCCATGATCATCAAATCAATGTGATGATCTTTCGCATACTTCGCTCCGTCATAGGCAACGGAAGCAGGATCCCCATCCGGTTTCCCTGTGATGATGGGGCAGCCCAAACGGTCCGCCCAAACTCTTAACTGTTCCACCGCTCCCGCGCGGAAAGTATCCCCCGCAACGAGCAAAACGCTTTTTCCCTGGTGAAGATAGCGATAAGCCAGTTTGGCAATCGAGGTCGTTTTGCCAACGCCATTGACTCCGCAAACTAGCAATACCGTCGGTCCTTCTTTTTGGAAACGGATTTCGTTTTCGATGGAATCCCCTTTGGTCGCATAACCCACGAACATTTCATCCACGAGCATTTCGTTGATGGTTTTGGGATCGCTCACGCCTTCTTTGGAGGCTTTATCCAGCAATTCCTCACATAGGCGAATGGAAAGTTCCACGCCCACATCACTTTCAATGAGGATTTCTTCTAATTCCTCAAAATACTCTGGATTGATTTTGGCATACCGCTTGCTTAGTTCATCCAAGCGAGAAGCAAAATTCTTCCTACTTTTTTCGAGCCCTTTTTGATAAGTGGAAACCGAAGGCTCCGTTTCTGGTTTCTTTTTGGAAAATTTATTCTTTAAAAAGGAAAATAATCCCATACGTCTCTCCTAATTCTTGGGGATGCTTAATTTATGCAAAGCATCTTTGGCCGCTTCCACTTCCGCGAGTTTGGTATTGCTGCCCTCCCCGCGTCCGAGTTCCATTCCATCAAAGAAAACAGCGGCCACCACATGGGTATTCTGCGCCGTTCCGTCTTTTTGCAGAACTTTATAAACAATCGAAACCGCTCCATCGGCCTGCAAATGATGCTGCAATTCGCTCTTGGGGTCTAATTCAATTTTGGCATCTTGGACCCTTTTGAAGAACAAATCATGCAAAAAACGATAGGTAAACGTCATCCCTTGGTCCAAATACATGGCACCGATAAACGATTCGAAAACATTTTCGTACAGGGCTTTTTCCGCCTTGGACATCGCTCCACCGCCCATCGAGTTGCTGGAGGCAAAATTGTTGCCGACGCGAATATATTCGTCGAGCCCCAAGAAAAGGCATAGCGAAGCTTCCGACTGCGATTGAACCAATTGGTTTTTGATTTGGGTCAATCCGCCTTCATCCATTTCGGGGTGAAGACGATAACAAAGATCGGCGACCACCGCACCAACAATCGCGTCGCCCAAAAACTCTAAGCGCTCATAATCCACGTGTTTGGTTCCCGCGCTGGCGTTGCAGGAAGGGTGGGTAAAAGCCAGGGTATAGAGTTCTTCGTTGCGAGGAAGAATACCGAAGCGATGAAACAATTTAAAATACGGAGATGACATAACGATGTCATTATACAAGAAAGATCGCGTTTGGTTAGGCTAGAGAAATGCCTTGGCTCATTTTATAGGCCCGTTCTAATAGCGGACGGAGTTCTTTTTCGTCACGATGGGCAAAGATTTCTACCGCATCGTCTCGAGCACATTCAAACATTTTGAAGTCCGTGACGATATTGGCGAAATGGAAATCTGGCAGCCCCGATTGCTTGACTCCCGCTAATTCCCCCGGCCCACGACGTTTCAAATCTTCTTCCGCAATTTTAAATCCGTCCTCCGTATCCACCAGCACTTTTAATTTATCCAAATCCTCTTGGATAGAATGGCCGTAAACCAAGTAGCAAACGGAAGGGCTGCCGTCTCGCCCGATGCGGCCACGAAGCTGATGCAAGCTGGACAAAGCGAAATGGGTCGGCTCATAGATAATCATGAGATTGGCCGCTTTCACGTCGATTCCCACTTCGATAACCGACGTGGATATCAGGATGGGGGTTTCCCCATTTTTAAAATCCTCGATGGCTTTTGCTTTTTCTTCCGAATTCATTTGGCCATGCAGCAAACCCACTAAACCAGGATAAGCGGATTCATAACGGTGATAAACGGATAAAACCGAGGAATCCTCCTCTTCGCCCCCTTCGATTTGCGGGGCCACGACATAAACGCGGTGCCCACTGGTAAGGGAGGCGGCAATCCGTTTTTTCATCTCCATGGAATCCGGCTTAACAATTTTGGTCGTTACTTCTCTTTCCCTTGCTGGGAAAGAAGACAAAATGGAAACGTCCAAATCTCCATACAACGTTAACGACAGGGTACGGGGGATCGGAGTAGCCGACATCAGCAAAACATCCGCATGTTCCCCTTTATCCGCCAAAGCAGCCCGTTGATTCACGCCGAATTTATGCTGTTCGTCCATCACCACAAACCCCAAATTGGCATAATGGACTTTTTCTGCGAATAACGCGTGAGTCCCCACAATGATGTCCACTTCTCCTTTTTGGCAGTTTTCTAGCATCTCGCGATGCTCTTTCGCCGAGAGCCCACCAACCAAAAGGCCTACCCGTATCCCTTCTTTTTGAAAAAGGGACTGCAAAGTTTCGTAATGCTGCCTCGCCAAAGAATCCGTAGGAGCCAGCAACGCCCCTTGTTCTCCACGAAGGTAATTCCCATATAGCATCAATGCGGCCACCAACGTTTTTCCTGTACCAACGTCTCCTTGGAGAAGTCGATACATCAACCGATTGGAATTCATATCCTCCAGTCCGTCTCTTAACGCCTTTTTCTGGTCATCGGTAAGAGGGAAGGGCAGGGAGCGGATAAAATCCCCGACCCTTCTAAAATCGATGGTTTTTCTGCTTTGACGGACTAAAGCCTTATTTTGGGAGCGAATCCATTGGTTCTTCAAACTGAAAAGCAGGGCTTCTTCGTATTTGAGAAGGCGCGTCCCCTGCCGCACATCTTCCATCGACGAGGGGAAGTGGCAGAGGGCATAAGCTTCTTGGCGAGAGACCAACCGGTATTTTTGGCGGAGATAAGGGGGCAAAAAATCAGGAAGAGACTCCTTCTCTGCTTCTAGCGCCTTCTTCACAAGCTGACGCCAAGAATGTTCGGGGTAATCTTTGGGCAAACTATAAATGGGGACGATGGAATCTTCCGGTTTGATAATGCCTTTTCGAAGCAAAATCAAATTCAAGCAATGGCCGTTTCGATCGTAACTTCCTTGTAAGGAATAAAGACTATCCAGTTCCACGTTCCCCGCTAAATAGGGACGGTTCCAGGCTTCAATGGCGAAATCCCGATGTGTTTTTTCTTCGCGAAAATAAAACTTGGCCACGGAGGATCGCTGAAATTTTTGCACACGCGGCTTGGTCAGAATTCTGCCAAGGAGAACAACCTTTTGTTTGTCTTCTAGAAAAGAGAGGCATTTTGAATCCGTATAGGTGAAGTTATCGTAACGGCGGGGAAGATGGCCAAGAACATCCAAATAAGAATGGATGCCCATGTTCTGCAGCATTTCTTCTAGTCGAGGAGAAGTCGTTAGTTTCATGCCGCTTTTTCCCCTTCCTTCTCTTCTTTTTTATGTCGGTAATTCCAAGCAGTTGGAACCACATATAGGGCGACGCACCCCACCAAACCCACAAAAAACAAAGGAACGCCAACGCGATAAGAAGTTAAGCCCACCCATTTCAAAGAGGCCTGGTATGTTCCTTTCTTGAGGTTAAAGCTCACAAGGCCGTCCACATAGATGCCCTTCACTTGATAAGAAGAATCTCCGCTTAACACCATTTCATACCCTTCGTAATAGAATTGGGGCAATTGAACCAAAGCGGTATCCGAAGAGATGACCACATCGAAAGTAGCTTCCGGGCTATGAAGGGAAGTAATAGTCAAAGACCCCGATCCTTCTAGAAACGCCGGAGCTAGGTAATTTTCCATTCCCCACCGATAAGGGCTATTCCCGTAAATTTGTTTTCGAATCGTGGGATAAAGGGAGGTGGAATATTCGCTACGATAGTCGCTTTGACGGAAAACCATCGGGACATATTCGTTTTGGGAGCCTTGTTTTTTGGTGGATTGCACCAAGGATATGCTCGGTTCTGGTCCCCCATTTTGCCCCGAATAAGAAACAAAACGCTTATCAATGGGACCCATGCAGGAAAGGAAGCTTAAAGCAAATAACATGGCTAAGCCCCCTTGGACGTATTTCTTTTGGGCAAAGGGACGAGTAGCCAAGGCCACGATTATCACGGCAAGGAACAAAGTCAGGCCCCAGAACCGCCACGCGAATTGGGCAGTATAGAATAGGGATGGCATGGAATACCAAACATCCCCGACAAACATCAAGATAAAACAGGCCACGAAGAGGACTAAGAGCCAATAAAAAGAAGGGTCTTTGGTCTCCTCTTCGATTTCTCGTCTTGCCATCTCTCGATCCCATTTTTCTTCTTTGGAGGTGCCAATTAAAAATAATGCGATGGAAAAAATAGGAGCAATCAAGAACATCTCCGCCCTTTTGGTTAGACAAAGGCAAAACAAGGAAACGCCCGCGGACAAATAAGCCCCCAAGAACGGGCGATTCTTTTTCCCTAAAAAACAAAGCAGGAAAACGCCCAAGGCTCCAAAGAAACCAAAATTAACGTAATCCAACACCCAACTAAGCCAAGATTCACCGCTGATGTTGGGGAAGTGATATTGCTCTGGAACCAAGTGTTCAATCCAATCAGGACGTAAAAATCCGCTGAATTGGTCGCTATAACCCGTCGACCACGCCAAATGTTCGGCATTGATCCACATGAGTTGATTATCGCTGATGTTATAAAGTCCCGAATTCTTGTAATGCATCATTGGGAAGAAATAGAAACTAATCAAACAAAAAACCAAAACTACGGAGCAAGCCGTTAAGATAATCGCCTGCTTGTTATGGAATGCGGGAAGAAGCCCCCTGTAGTTCAAAAGCAAATAAATCAAAGCGGCGATGATAAAACTCATCGACGTAAAGGGGTGGCATAAAACCATGCATGAAACGCCAAAAACGCAGGATAAGAAAGACTGGGGGCGAAAATCCCCATGCCCCAGGTTATAAACACCCAAGAAAAGTAGCGGAGCGAAGCTTAAAGCAAAAGCCTCAGGGTAAGCCGCGCGATACAAAACACAATTGATGCGATAGGGAGAAAAAATAAGGCAAAGGGCAAGCATTAAGGCACACAAATCGTTCTTGCAGAGCTTCTTCCCCAGCCAATACATCCATATCCCCATGAGGTAGGTCATGGATACGGTTAGAATTTTCCAGCTCCAATTAATGGAAATGAAAGGAAAAATCACATGAAGGAGGGCCACCATTTCATGGCTTAATCCCCCGTAAAACAAATAAGTGCCAAGTCCTAAATTCCCCATCAAGGTATGGGAAGGGGTGATGCCAAAGAATCCGTTTTTCCACCCCTCAGCCAAATCCCAAGCCCAAATTCGATGCCAAAGGGAATCATCTCCCGAAGGAAAATCCATTCCGGAACGGAAATAAATCGCAAAAGGAATAAAACTAGCAAAAAGCAGTAATAAATAGGGAAATACACGCGAAAAGAAGGCTTCGAGAGTGGCTTCATTTCCTATCGATTTCAGTCGCTTCTTCCCTTGAATCATCCTCTTATTTTAGGCTTGGACCCTATAAAAGAAAAGCGGGCTTAGCCCGCTTGAAGTTATTCAATTCCAACGAGGAAGGAATAGACTGGCTGATCACCGCGCTTCACGTCGATTTCTAAATCATCGCCGTATTTTTCACTGAGAACCTCTGCCACTTTGCTTTCTTCTTCGCTTGTGACGTCTTTGCCAATGATAACCGTCACCATCGAGGCGTCATCGTCAACCAAGGAATCCACAAGATCCGTCAAAGCCGTCATTTTGTCTTTGACGCAGGAAACAATGTTTTTGTCTTGCATCGCCATGTAATAGTCTTTGGTGATGTGCACTCCATCGATGTCCGTATCTTTAATGGCGTAGGTGACCGAGCCGGACTTCACGGTTTTCAAAGCGCCTTTCATATCTTCTTGAATCGACGGCACTTCTCCTTCCGGATTGAAGTTCATCGCCGAAACAATGCCCTGAGGAATCGTTTTGGACGGGATGACCACCGCATTAATCCCGCTTCCTTGCATGATTTCGCAAGCTTGAGAGGCCGCTAGAACAATATTGGAGTTATTGGGAAGAATGAAGACGTTGGAAGCATGGGTTTGCTTGATGGCCCTCACGAAGTCTTCCGTGGAGGGGTTCATCGTTTGCCCACCGCTAACGATAACGTCAACGCCAAGTTCGCGGAAGATTTCATCTAATCCTTCTCCAGAAGAAACGGAAATCAATCCTAAATCCTTATCCACGCGGATTTCATCCTCTTCTTCCACCTTCTTTTGTTCGCGGGAACGAGCAATGTTGCCAGCCATATCGGTGGCCTCCGCTCCGTGTTGGATGTTGTTATGCTCTTCCGACATATTCTCAATGGTGATAGAGACGAATTCGCCGAATTGCTGCGCGTAATTGAGCATGTTGCCCGGGGTCAAGGTGTGGACGTGAACTTTGATGATATCTTCATCGCGAACCGTGACGAGGGATTTACCGTGTTTTGCCAAGAAACCTTTGAAATTCTTTTCCAAGAAGGCTTTCTTTCCGTCAACGCCCGGTTTTCCTAAGCGGAGGATGAATTGGGTGCAATAGCCATATCCTTCTTCGTCTTCAGATAATTTGGCGCCTGCATAAAGCGGTTCTTCCGTTGGAACGGCGCCGACATCTTCGTTGCGCTCGATGACCTTGCCACGATGGCAAGCCGCATATTCCATGCCTTCGAGAATGCGGACCAAGCCGGCTCCGCCGCTATCGACGACGCCAACTTCCTTAAGAACAGGAAGCAAATCCGGGGTGTGATCCAAAGAAATACGAGCTTGTTCCAAGAGATATTTCATTGCATCTTCAATGGAAGTAGAAGAAGAGACGAAACTACGAAGAGCGGCACTCGCTTCGCGAATAACGGTAAGAATGGTGCCTTCCACCGGCTTCATAACCGCTTTGTAAGCCACTTCTTTCGCGGAAACAAAGCAATCGGATAGTTGAACCGCATTGAGGGTTTCGTGTCCTTTTAAAGCCACGGAGAAGCCTTTGAAGATTTGGCTGGTGATGACGCCGCTATTTCCGCGGGCTCCCATCAACAAGCCACGGCTGAAACCGCTGCCTAGGGTATAAAGATCGTCGTCATCGGGACGATTTTGGATTTCCTTCATGCCGCTGGTCACGGTGAGGTTCATATTCATGCCGGTATCGCCGTCTGGGACCGGGAAAACGTTTAATTGATTGATTTCGGGGTAGTGATTATAAAGATTATTGGCGCCCGAAATAAACATTTGCTTCAAGAGCGTCGCGTTGATGGTTTTCATTCTTCGGGGTTCTCCTTCACATCTTGAACGTAGACATTAACTGCAGCCAAAGGAATACCAAAGGTCTTTTGAAGCTCGTATTTCACGCGCTTTTGAACTTCGGAAAGCACTTCGGAGAGTTTCACCCCGTAAACGCCAAAGATATACACACTGATTTCGTATCCTTTTTTGGTTTTGCAGATGCCAACACCTTTGAACCATTCTTCTTCTTTCAAAAGCGTCGCAACATTATCGACGAGGCTTTTCGACTTCGGGGCCAAGCCAGCAACGCCATAGCAACTGCAAGCGGCGGCACCCGCGACAGAAGCGATCGCATCCAAACCGATGTCGATGGCTCCGTACTGCGTTTTCTTACCAATGTTCATCTTGTTATTCCTGTAAATAGCGTACAAAAGAAGCGGGCATAATACCCATCGATACTATTATAGTAGAGAGAAAAAAATAATAAAGGGAACATTCTCACCCCACCCCTAAAGGGGTGAAAACGATAGCATGGGTCGCCTCTTTTTAAAAAAATTAGACGATTCGCTTAAAAACCGCTAAAAAAGTAAGGATAAAATAATAGCAAAAAAGGGGCCGAAACGGCCCCGAAAAGAAAAAGCCCGGCAGCGCGCTGTTCTCGCCCATGGGGGCTACCTTCGCCGCTGCGGTGCTTAACTTCCGTGTTCGGAATGGGAACGGGTGTGCCCACCGCGCCATCGCCGCCGGACCTTTTCCCAGAGAGCCCCTGGTTCCCTGAAAACCGGATACCGAATCGGATCCTTCCGCAACTTGCTTGCAACTACTTGCGCCTGACTCATAGCTCGCTTAAGCGTTTCGAAAACGCTTGGTGAAATTAAGCCCTCGGGCTATTAGTAGCGCTCGGCTCAGCGCGTCGCCGCGCTTACACCTGCGCCCTATCGACCCCCTGACATAGGGGGGCCCTTACTCCTTTCGGATGGGAGGTCTCATCTCGCGGTTGGCTTCGCGCTTATATGCTTTCAGCGCTTATCCGCTCCGGGGGCGGCTACCCGGCCGTGCCACTGGCGTGACAACCGGCGTACCGTCGCCCCGTTAATCCCGGTCCTCTCGTACTAGGGACTACTCCGCTCAAACCTCCTGCGCCCACGACAGATAGGGACCAAACTGTCTCACGACGTTTTGAACCCAGCTCGCGTACCACTTTAATTGGCGAACAGCCAAACCCTTGGAAGGTACTTCCCCTCCAGGATGTGATGGGCCGACATCGAGGTGCCAAACCTGGTCGTCGATGTGAACTCTTGGACCAGATCAGCCTGTTATCCCCAGGGTAGCTTTTATCCGTTAAGTTACGGCCCTTCCATCCGGGACCGCAAGATCACTATGTCCGACTTTCGTCCCTGCTCGTCTTGTAGGACTCGCAGTCAAGCACCCTTATGCCATTGCACTCGAGGCACGATTTCCGACCGTGCTGAGGGTACCTTGGAGCGCCTCCGTTACCTTTTGGGAGGCGACCGCCCCAGTCAAACTACCCGCCAACCACTGTCCGCCGCCCGGTGAAGGCGCGCGTTAGGACAGGCAACGCGCAAGAGTGGTATCTCACCGCCCGCTCCCCCGAGGCCAAGGCCCCGGGATCAAAGCGTCCCACCTATTCTGCGCATGCGCATCGCCTGCCCAATGGTAAGCTGTAGTAAAGCTCCATGGGGTCTCTCCGTCTAGTCGCGGGTAACCTGCATCTTCACAGGTAATAAGATTTCACCGAGTCTGCTGTCGAGACAGCGCCCAAATTATTATACCATTCATGCGCGTCAGAATTTGCCTGACAAGGAATTTCGCTACCTTAGGACCGTTATAGTTACGGCCGCCGTTCACTGGGACTTCGGCTCGGGGCTTCGGCTTGCGCCTGACTCCTCCCCTTAATCTTCCAGCACTGGGCAGGCATCACCCCATATACGTCGCCTTGCGGCTTAGCATAGAGCTGTGTTTTTGATAAACAGTTACTTGGGCCTCTTCACTGCGGCCGGCTCGCGCCGGCGCTTCTTCTTCCGAAGTTACGAAGCAATTTTGCAGAGTTCCTTAACAACAGTTAACTCGCTCACCTCAGGATACTCTCCTTGACCACGTGTGTCCGTTCTCGGTACGGGTGATGCGCGCTTAGGCTAGCGGTTTTTCTCGGGACCCGGCGTCGGAGCCTTCGCTACTCCCCGAAGGTTTCGCTCGCGCTCGCGGCCTCGCCTCTGCGCGGCGGATTTGCCTGCCGCGCGGCCGAGCCGCTTGGCCCCCAATCCAATAAGGGGGAGCCCCTGTCCGGATCCGTCACCACATCGCACGCGCACCAGTCCAGGAATGTCGACCTGGCGTCCATCGGCTACGCCCTTCGGCCTCGCCTTAGGTCCCGACTGACCCCGGGGGGACGACCCTCGCCCGGGAAACCTCAGTCAAATGGTGGAGGGGATTCCCACCCCTCATCGTTACTGACACCGGCATACTCACTTCCGCCCGGTCCACCGCTCCTCTCGGTGCGGCTTCGCCCCTGGCGGAACGCTCCTCTACCACTTTGGACGCGAATCCAAAATCCGCGAATTCGGCACCACGCTTCAGCCCCGGTAAATCTTCGGTGCGGGGGCACTCGACTAGTGAGCTGTTACGCACTCTTTGAATGGTGGCTGCTTCTGAGCCAACATCCTAGTTGTCTAAGCGCCCCCACGTCCTTTCACACTTAGCGTGGATTTGGGGACCTCATTCGGCGGTCTGGGCTGTTTCCCTTTCGACCACGGAGCTTATCCCCCGCAGTCTGACTGCCCGGCTCGACCCCCCTGGGATTCGGAGTTTGATTGCATTCAGTACCGCTGTGCGCGGCCATCAGGCATTCAGTGCTCTACCCCCAGAGGGTACGCCGGACGCTAGCCCTAAAGCTATTTCGAGGAGAACCAGCTATCCCCCGACTCGATTGGAATTTCTCCACTATCCACAGCTCATCCGCGGGCATTGCAACGAACGTCGGTTCGGACCTCCGTCGGGTGTTACCCCGATTTCATCCTGGCCATGGATAGATCGTCGGGCTTCGGGTCTGCGCCCGCACACAAATCGCCCCTTTAAGACTCGGTTTCCCTGCGGCTCCGCCTCTTCGGCTTAACCATGCGTGCGAACGTAACTCGCCGGCTCATTCTTCAATAGGCACGCCATCAGGCATCAACGCCCTCTGGCTTCTTGTGGGCACACGGTTTCAGATTCTTTTCACTCCCCTCCCGGGGTTCTTTTCACCTTTCCCTCGCGGTACTGGTGCGCTATCGGTCACTAGCTAGTATTTAGCCTTCCGCAATGGTCTGCGGACCTTCCGTCAGGATTTCACGTGCCCCGACGTACTCTGGAACCCGCTAGGGTCGCTCGCGCCTTCGGCTACGGGGCTCTCACCCTCTGAGGCCGGCCTTCCCAGGCCGCTCGCCTGACGCTCGCGAATCCCATGCCGCGGGCCCGGACACCGGATCTCTCCGGTTTGGGCTCCTCCGCTTTCGCTCGCCGCTACTCACGGAATCGATCACTCTTTCTTCTCCTCCGGGTACTAAGATGTTTCAATTCCCCGGGTGTATCCCCGCCGGCGCAAACGCCGGTCGGTGGCCGCCGGTAAAAGCGGCCGGGTTCCCCCATTCGGAAATCGGCGGGTCGAAGCTCACATCCAGCTCGCCGCCGCTTATCGCAGGTAGTCGCGTCCTTCATCGCCTTCTAGTGCCAAGGCATCCACTGTGCGCCCTCATTAACTTAACTTCTGCAAGCTAATTAGGCTTATCAAGTAATTGTGTCTCGTTACGATCTAAATTCAATGTAGATCAATTGTCCTTGCTCGTCGGATCGGTTGGAAATCGTCCGCACTCGCAACAACAACAGAAAGATCATGTTATTCGATATCCGGTTTTCAAAGAACGAGGGTCGAGAGAGTCTGATCTCTCAGAGCCAGACAGAAAGGCGACTTCCGGAGAATTCCGAGGCGGGCCCGGTTTTTCTTGTGTACTGCCCGAGCTCACCGAGTCGGGCAACTTTCTCCTTAGAAAGGAGGTGATCCATCCCCACGTTCCCGTAGGGATACCTTGTTACGACTTAACCCCAATCAGCGGCCCTGCCCTAGACGCCTCCCCCCTTGCGGTTGGGACGGCGGCTTCAAGCATTGCCACCTCTCATGGTTTGACGGGCGGTGTGTACAAACCCCGGGAACGTATTCACCGCGACATGCTGATTCGCGATTACTAGTAATTCCGACTTCGCGGAGGCGAATTGCAGCCTCCGGTCCGAACTGGGGCCGGCTTTCTGGGATTTGCTCCCCCTCGCGGGATCGCTTCCCTCTGTACCGGCCATTGTAGCACGTGTGTCGCCCAGGGCATAAAGGGCATGCTGATTTGACGTCATCCCCACCTTCCTCCGGTTTGCACCGGCGGTCTCGGCAGAGTCCCCAACTTAATGCTGGCAACTGCCGACGAGGGTTGCGCTCGTTGCGGGACTTAACCCAACATCTCACGACACGAGCTGACGAC
>UQCQ01000002.1 GCA_900539595.1 uncultured Mollicutes bacterium
TCATTCCCACTTCAGGATGGCCGGGAGTAATGGAACCCAGCTGACGGAAAGATTTCAAGTCTTCCATGCTTATTGAATAACCGAGGCAGTGAAGCGTGGTATAAAGCAAGGAGGAAACGTGACCGCAAGAAAGCACGAAACGATCACGGTTAATCCAATCCGGATGTTTGGGGTCGGCTGTTAAATGATCGTGGAAAAGCGCATAAACAGCCGGAGCGGCATCTAAGGCCATGCCCGGATGACCGGAATTTGCTTTATTGATGGCGTCTAATGTTGTGGAACGCATCGCCGCGATGGACAACGCCGCGTCTTGTTTCGTTTTTCCGTTTTCAAACATTTTGTTCTCCTTATTTATTCTTCGGTAACGGCAATATCGAGGATTTCCAACTGATCAGGGGAAACCGGGGTTGGGGCTTTGGAGGTGGGGTCCACGGCTTGAAGGTTTTTCGGGAAAGCCTCCACATCGCGGATGTTATCCGTGCCACAGAGAATCATGGCTAGACGGTCGAGACCAAACGCCATTCCTCCATGAGGGGGAGCCCCATATTGGAAGGCATCGATAAACCAACCAAATTTTTTGGCAACATCTTCATCCGAAAGCCCAAGAAGATTAAAAATCTTCCATTGAGTGTCGTGGTCATAAATACGCAGGGTTCCACCACCAGCTTCGTAACCATTAATGATAATGTCGTAAGCGTAAGCGAGAACATCCTCGGGATTCGAATCTAACAAAGCTAAATCTTCGTCGCGAGGGCGAGTGAACGGATGGTGTTCCGCCGTATATTTTCCCGGTTGTCCTTCAACAGGATCAAACATCGGGAAATCAACAACCCAAAGCAAATCGTAGGTGTTGGGTTTAATCAGTTGCAATTTCTTGGCGAACAAGGTGCGCAATGCCCCGAGCCCAAAGTCGATATCCCGACGATAGGGGCTCGATGCAAACAAAACCAAGTCGTCTTCTTTTAATCCAAGTTTTTCTTTTAGGCTGGTTTCCATTTCGTCCGTTAGGAATTTCTTAAACGAACCATTAAGGGCACCGTCGGTAAACTTTAAAGACAAAATCCCTTTCAAATTAAATTTTCTGGCCTCAAGTTGTAGTGCGTCCAAATCTTTTCTTGAGGTTTCTTTGGCCATGGACGGGATAACAATCGCCTTGATGTAATTCGCACCCTCGAAGCCGCCGAATGGAGCCTGCTTCAAAATGTCGGTAATATCTTGGAGTTCCAATCCATATCGAGTGTCAGGTTTATCCGAACCAAATCGGTCCATAGCTTCCCAATAGGGCATTCTGCGAAGCGGGGTCTCAATATCAATCCCTTTGATTTCTTTAAAGACTTTTTTCAAAAAACCTTCATTTAAAGCCAAGATTTGATCTTGGTCCATAAACGAAATTTCTTCGTCCAATTGGGTGAATTCCGGCTGACGGTCTGCGCGAAGGTCTTCATCACGGAAACACTTTGCAACCTGGTAATAACGTTCCACTCCGCCAATCATAAGGAGCTGTTTCCAAAGTTGAGGGCTTTGAGGAAGGGCGTAGAAGCATCCGTGATGCAAACGGCTAGGAACCAAATAGTCACGGGCACCTTCCGGCGAGGAAAGATTAAGAATCGGGGTTTCCACCTCCAAGAAATCGTGCTCGTCAAAATATTCGTGCCAAGCGCGAACAATCTTCGCTCTCGTTTTCAAATTGTTCAAAAGACAAGGACGGCGCAAATCCAAATAACGATAATTCAAACGTGTATCTTCAAGAGCATCCGTTTTATCATCGATGATAAAGGGCGTAGTTTCCGCTTTGTTTAATACACGCAGAGAAGTTAAGGAAACTTCGATTTCACCCGTGGCAAGACGAGGATTTGGGACGTCTTTCTTCTCCACAATACCTTTTGCCTCTACCACATACTCATTTCGGCAATCGGGCAAAATGGAAGGATCCTTTGCAATAAGTTGAACAATTCCAGTGGAATCCCGCAAATCAAAGAATACGAGAGACCCCAAATTTCTCTTCGTAGCAATCCAGCCAAGAAGCGTTACTTCCCGGCCAACATCTGAAATCCTTAAATTCCCGTTATAATCGGTGCGTTCCATTTTTTAGTCTCCTTCATGATGATGTTCATGGCAGCAGTTTTCTTCCTCATCGTCGATTTTTTCAAATTCCGCATCCAGAATTTCATCAAGGTTTTCGATTTTAGCCTCTTTTTGTTCATGGGTTTTGAGGTTTTTAAGTTGAACCACGCCTTTTTGCAAATCTTCCGTGCCGAAGATGAGAGCAAAGTTGGCTTGGCTTCGTTCGGCTTTTTTGAACATAGAACCTAGTTTAGACGGAACAAAAGGCATCTCAACGCTGTAGCCTAGGGAACGAATTTCCTGAACCAAATGGAAACCATCGTCTAAAACTTCTTCTCCAATCGGCATCGCGTAAATATCCACGTGATGGGACACATCTTTCAATAGCCCTAGTTCTTCCATTAAGGAATAAATGCGCTCGACCCCCATCGCAAATCCAACCCCATGATCGTAATCCTTAGGACCATTGAAATTGGCAAGCATTCCATCGTAATGGCCCCCGCCAAGCAAAGCCCCATAATCTTTTCCACTGGGGGAAATCGCATGAACTTCAAACACGATATGACCATAATAATCAAGACCGCGAACCAAGGAATCATCAATTTCATACTCGATTTCCATGTCATTGAGGATCGAAAGGGTTTGATAGAATCTTGCATCGGCTTCTTCCGAAAGGAAATCACGCATTTTTGGGGCGTTTAGGCCAATTTCATGGTCATGTTCCACCTTGCAATCCAAAATGCGCATCGGATTTAGACGGAGACGTTCTTTGCAGTCCTCACACATTTCGTCGATTTTTGTAGCGAAGAAGGAACGCAGCGCTTCTTTGTAGGCGTTTCTAGACGCAGCGTCCCCCAAAGTATTGACCTTGATTTTGAGATTCTTGAACCCCAACATGCCCAAGGCCTGCATCGCCAAGCAAATGCATTCGGCATCAAGACGAGGGGAATCCACGCCAACGCACTCCACGCCCGCTTGGGTAAATTGGCGATATCTTCCTAGTTGCGGTCTTTCGTAGCGGAAAACCGGCCCCATATAGAAAGTCTTTAAAGGCAAATCATTCGTGGCAGTCATTTTGTGTTCAACAATGGAGCGAATGACTCCCGCAGTTCCTTCCGGGCGAAGCGTCACCGAACGATTCCCTTTATCCATGAAGGTATACATTTCTTTGCGGACAACGTCGCTGCTTTCCCCCGTAGAACGGTCGAAAACTTCGGTATATTCTAAAATTGGTGTCTCGATGGGGCGATATCCGTACAGTTCGCTAACCGCACGAAACACGTTTTCAATGTAGGCGTAGCCATCGGCTTCGGCCCCATAAAGATCGTGGGTTCCTTTGACAGCAATAAACGGCATAAAAATACTCTCCTGATAAGGCCTGATAAGTATAGGCCATTCCTGGCCTTTCTTCAATCAGGCGGCTGCATTAATGAATAACACGAATCACGTCGTAAACGCCTTTGATGCCCAGCAAATCAGCAAAGCAATCTTGCAGCACTTTGGCATTAGACACGGTAATGGTCATATTAATAACGTCATCCATCGTATCTTCTTTTAAATGAGCGCGTAGATCGCTGACCCCCACTCCTTTTGCTCCGAACGTCGACAAAATATCCGCCAGCAAATTCGAACGATCGTTAGCAAAGATCTGAATGTCAACGGGATAAGAAGATATGGCGAGTTCTTCTTTCCACTTCACATCGACTAAACGCGCTTTTTCATTCTGCACATTGGGGCAATTGGCTCGGTGTATCGTAATCCCTTTCCCTTTGGTGATATATCCAACAATGTCATCTCCGGGAATCGGGGTGCAGCAATGGCCTAGGCTAATCATTAATCCTGTCACTCCGCCCCCTACGACAACCGGACTAGTATCTGCTTTCTTTGGTCTCGTTCTTTTTGCAAAATCGGTAATCGAAGGCTTGCGGCGAATCTTCAAAGTATCCAATACAGAGGCAGGTGTGGGATTACGGTTCGTTATTGCCACGAATAAATCATCCAAATTGTCGAAATGGTATTCATTCTCGATTCGAGGGTCTTCTAAGGCTTTCATCGCCGCCTCTTCTTCGATTCCCTGCATCCGGAAGGCATCGAGAAGGGATTGTTTTCCTTGACGAATTTTTTCTTCGCGCATAAAGGCTTCTTGTTTTTTCTGTAAAGCCCGACGAATGTGGTTTTGTGCAGAGGTGGTTTTGGCAATTTCAAGCCAAGAGTCATTGGGATAAGCCGTTTTTGAGGTTCGAATCTCGCAAACATCTCCGGTTTTCAAAACCGTATTGAGGGAGACGCCCACTCCATTCACGAAAGCACCAACGGCCGAATCCCCGACTTTTGTATGGATTTTATAAGCAAAATCGAGGGTAGTAGCTCCTTTTGGCAAATCAATAACCTTGCCCATCGGAGTAAAAACATAAACATTCGCTCCGAAAATATCGCTAGTCAAAGAATGGAGGTACTCCTTCGCCGATTTACTTTGGTTATCTTCAGAAAGCGAGACGAAATCGCGGAACCAAGATAATTGATTTTCGATATCTTTTTGTTCGGATTCCTGATTGTAATTTCCTTCCTTGTATTTCCAGTGAGCCGCAACCCCAGTTTCGGCAATTTGATCCATTTCTTCCGTTCTTATTTGGATTTCATAAGCATTGCCATCCCCTGCCAAAATCGATGTATGCAACGACTGATACATGTTGGGCTTTGGCATGGCGATATAATCTTTGAAACGGCCGGGAATCGGTTTGTATGTCGAATGGATAATCCCAAGGATTTCATAGCAATTTAACGTGGTTTTCGTAATCACGCGAATCGCCAAAACATCGTAAATATCCTCAAAATTATGGGATTTTTGATACATTTTTCGATAAATGGAATAGATGGATTTAACACGACTTTCCATCTTGAAAGGAATCTTATGCTCAAAAAGGATGTCGGCAATCCTCTTTTTTAAGCCTTCCAACGATTCCTTTCGGTGCTCAAAACGATCGTTAACTAACGCTAAAATATGCTGGTACTTTTCAGGATCCAAATACTTCAGGGACAAGTCTTCCAATTCGCTTTGCACCGTGTAAATTCCAAGACGATGGGCAATCGGAGTAAAAACTTCGATGGTTTCCTTGGCCAAAGCTTGCTGTCTTTCGGGAGAAAGGGAATCCAAGGTACGCATGTTGTGAAGTCGATCCGCAAGTTTAACGATGATTACACGAACATCTTGAGCCATGCCGAGGAAGATTTTGCGGTGATCCTCCGCTTCAAAATCTTCCGCTGTCATGTGCGAAAGTTTCATTCTTTGAATTTTGGTTAATGCATCAACGATTTTGGCGACATCTTTGCCGAAATCACGTTCAATGTCTTCAATCGTGGTGTCCGTGTCTTCTACCACATCATGGAGAAATGCTGCAGCCAAGGTGGAAGGACCCGCTTGCAGCTTCGCGCAAATATAAGCCACTTCGATCGGGTGTTGAATATAGGGCTCGCCCGATTTGCGGAACTGACCTTCGTGCTGTTTTTTGGCCAATTCATAGGCTTTTTCAATCTTTTGGCGATCGGTTTCGTTTTTAATATACGGAAAATAAATCGCTTTGAGCTGCTCCATGGTATGCATGGGGTACCCTCCATTGGGGGGCAGAGGTTTTAAGTTTTTTTGAGCACTGTCATCCATAATGGAAATATCGTAACACAGGAACAAAAAAGAAAAATGGGGCTATTTAACGATAACGGGGCTGCATTCAAAGCGTACGGCAGTTTTTCCGTTATATTCGTTAATTCTAAATTTCCCATCCAACGCGATGTGTTTGGAAGGGTTAAGAGGATGTTCTTTATTGATTTGGAAACTAAAAATCTCCACGGAATGGTAATTTGTTTTCATGCATTTCCCCGAGGAGACAACTTTAAGCATCGAGGCCGGAACTTCGTTAATTCGAAATAACGGCTCTTCGTGTTCGGTTCCAAAAGGGCCAAACGAGCGAATCAAGGGGTATAAGTCTGGGGTAAGGTCATTAAGAATCAAATTAATATGAGGGGGAGGTTCAACGGAAAAAGGGTGATTTTTTGAAAACTCCAGGAAGGATTTTTGGAGAAGATCCAGATTTTCCTGTTTAACGCTGGCCCCTCCCGCGTAATCGTGCCCGCCAAACCGCTCCAAAATCTTTTCATTTTCTTTCCAAAATTCCATGACGTTGAAGCCTTCTTTGCTTCGTGCCGAGCCGACAAAAACGCCAGACTCTTTTCTGCTGGGAGAAAAAACCATGATTGGTTTATCGTATTCGTTAAGTAATTTGTTGGCCAAAAGGCCGTTGAGACCTTCTGGAAGATTATCCACAACCGAAATTCCGGGAAGCGAGGGATCAAAATTTAATTCGTTTTCGGCTTTTTTGGTAGCGTCTTTGCGGTTTTGGTTCGTATTCCGTAAATAAGAGACCATGGCTTGTTCGAATTCAAGCCCACGATCGGATTTAGCAAAATAATCGACGATTTTATTGCCAAAATGCCCTTCTTCCATTCTTCCAACGGAATTGATTTGAGGAATAATTTCCATTCCCAAAACCTTTTCGTCAATATGGCGTCGACTAGTTAAATCCAAAATCTGATTCACATTATTTCTGACAATCAAATGCAAGGTGAGAGAAACGAGTTTTTGATTGTATCCCCTTAGTGGCATACAATCCGAAATCGTAGAAATACCTGCCAAAATGGCCAAGTACTCGTCGTTTTTATTCAGCAAATAACGAGAAAAGCCAAAGCAAAGTTCTCCCGCGGAAATCGGATACGGGCCGTACTTCAAGCGGTCAGGATGAACAAAGGCAAACGCATCAAGAGGGGGGCACTCTCCGATTTCATGATGGTCCAAAACGATTACGTCTACGCCTTTTTCCTTTAAATAGCGAATTTCCGTGCTGGAGCTGACGCCATTATCCACAAGGATAACCAAGTCAAAACAATTGGCGATTCTAACGGCGTTCTCCATCGTTAAACCGTACCCGTCCAAATAGCGGGACGGAATAAAAACCTGAGCTTCTGATCCGATTTGGCGAAGACAAATTTTAATAATAGACGCCGACATGATTCCGTCAGCGTCATAATCGCCATAAATAAGGATGCGATCGTGTTTTTTTATCCCTAGCTCAATTCGGGTTTTCGCACGAACTAAATCGGGGGTTTCAGGCAAAAGAGGAATATCGTCAAACGTAGCGGGTTTCGCCATGGCTTCGTATTCTTCTTCCGTGAGAGAATAGTAACGGAGAAGCCGTTTTTTGACGTCAGGCATATCAATCGTTGATACCGATGAAGATTGCCTCTTCCGGCTCACCGCTCCGTTTCTTTTTCATCAATTGTCCGCCCTGCTTCTTTTTATGAGAGAATTTCGGCAAATGGACCTTCGAATTCCAAGTCGCAAAACGAATGGAAATCGGAGCGAGGCAAACTAGACCAACAATCGTTCCAAAAGCGATTCCTAAAATCGCGCAAAGATAAACCGGAGCGTAGGCAACTGGGCCAATCGCAAAGCCTACCAAAGCCAAATATTCGGCTAAAATGGCATAAACAAAGACATTGCCAGCTTCATAGGAGGTAGAGCGATTCAAGCGTTCAGAACGAGAAGCGAGGGTTCCTTTTTCTTTTTCGCGGTCTTCTTTGAATAATTCTTTTTCGCGGGAAAGGATGAAGAGCATGCCGCAAAGCGACACCACAACCCCAAAAATCATACCTAGCGCAACCATCGGGGAGACCGAGATGCGAGTGTAAACGAAGAAGCTCCAAGCCATAAACGTTGTGGCAATAGCAACTAAAGATAGGGCTAATCCACGGCTAAAGCGATAACGGGCAATCAAATAGACGGCACACACAGCCAAACCAACGCCAAGTCCGAGGCAGACATCGCCAATATAGGGATTCAACGTTTTAGGAGTAACCGTGTTGAAACTCACGCGAACATAATTTCCAGAAGCATCTTCTCCACCCACTTCAGCCAAAGCGCTGCTCAAAGAGGACAATTGATCTCCAACTGCATTGGAATATTTCTGTTCTGCCGGATTCCAAGAGGCAATGGTATAGCTGCCATTCGGATCCAAAACACGATTCAATTTAGCTTCGTAATAGAAATAATAATAATGGATGCCATCCGTTCCTTCTTCCGGGGTTTCATAGACATCTTTTGGAGTGGAGGACAAGGAGAAAGAAGAAACCATATCCCCAAGAACCACATCATCAATGGTGTATTGATGGAGCAAGTCTCCTTTATCCGTCGATTTGGCCGTATAGACATCCCCGGCGTTAGCAAACGGAACGACCGTAATTGCATCCTGTTTAGAGGAACGAACTTCTAAGCGAAGAGTCGTGGTTTCAGAATGATAGGCCGCATCGTTATAGACGTTGCCATCATTGGCAATCCCAAATCCAATGCATCCGCCAATTCCGGCCAAAATCATTAAAGAAGAGACGCCATAGGCCCAGAATTTACCTTTTTGGAACGATTTTTTCGAATAAGGTCCGAAATACTTTTGCTTCTCATCTTGCATGAGATTGGGAATTTCTTCCTTCTTTACCCCAAGCATTTTCGGGAAAGATTTTTGCATTCCAGAATCGTTGCAAAGAAGCCATCCGGAAAGCTTCGTTAAGATTAAATTGGCGAAAATTCCAAAGAAGCCGCCCAGCGTAAGCATAACTCCGCCGGCTCTGCAAACCGATCCGCCCAAAACATAGAGGAAAACGCCGATAACGATGCTAATGATTCCGGCGTCCACCATGGGCCAGCTCGAAGCTTTGGAAGCTTCCTGGCAAGCCTTTTTGAGGGTACGGCCTTTATAGAGTTCATTCCGCAAGCGGCTTCCATAGAAAATTGCCCCGAACAAGGTGGCCATAGACGAAGCAATCAAGGCGACAAGGGCAGCAATATTAAACTGAGCCCCAAAGGCAACGAACGTAGCAAGCGAAGCAAGCCCAGAAGTCATGACAACCGCCATTTCCTGAAGAGCCAAAACGCGGTGGAACATTCCAAGCAAAGCAAACAGCAACACCATTCCAACCAGAACGGAAATCATGGTACGTCCCATGGCTGGGGAAATCGACCAATCGCCGAGCCGAATGAGAGGATCAACCGTGGCTTGGGTATCCTCGCTATACATGAAATTCAAACGATATTGAGTAACATCGCCAGCATTTTGGCAGGCATCTGAATGATATTCATAAGCCGAAGCGTTAAATAGATTTGCCAAATAATTCGCGGCATCTGTGGCACTTTGAGCTTTCGTCGGATCATAAGTTCCGCTGCTAGTCGCTTCGCTAGAAGGGATCATTTGGAAATAAGGGTGCTCTTTTTCGTCATCCCCATCTTTGTAGTAAACGCACTGATCGTCGCTAGCGCTGTGTTCGAAAAGGATTTTAGAGGAAACGTTAGGATCCGCTTTGTTTTCATAGCGGTCTTCATCTCCACGATTCGCCCACAAAACGACGTTGCAGTCCTTTCCTTCCGTAACCACAGAACCGGAAGAATCCGTTTCTTCAGCAACCGTGTTCTTTTTGCAGTAATCAAGAAGCGTGTCGAAAGCGCTCTTATCCTCGTCGTCAATCGGAACGATGACAACGGGAACCTGGAACGAATTCATATTAAGAAGGGTCACTTCCGCTTTCTTTCCATCGAGCATCGTTTCCCAAGCATCGTTATGTTCGTAGGCGTTGCTATCTTCGCCGCTAGAAGAATCCCCGGCGGTGTTAGAAGCATCCAATTCATATTTTTGTCCGCTGAACGAAAGATAATTTTGCAACCGGGTGTATTCTTGACTGTTGTTGAAGGAGGTACGCAAAGAAACGCGAATCGTATCGTATCCTTCGGTAGTCACGTCATACTCAGAAATGCCCCAATTATCCAAACGGTCGCGAATCGTATCCGCCATGCGAGAAACGATATAAGTTTCTCCGTCCATTGCGAAATCTAGTTTATCGGGATCCCCTAGGAACGAATCATAGTTTCCGTTTAACGAGTTTTCGTTAAATTCGCTAGCGCGAAAATAAAGGGTTTTCCCATTGGCATAGGCTAAGTCCATGTCCATATGAAGCATCGTTGGGGCGGCAAGGGCTCCGACGCCAACAATAAGGGTCGTGGTCATGGCGACATAAGCGATGAATCGACGCATACAAATTCCTCCAAACAGTGGCAGGCGAGCGGTGATTTATAGATAAATCATGCTATCGCGTTAAGGATACGCTCAAAGCGTTGCTGAAACAATTAAAAAGAAGCCGTGAACTCTAAAATAACGTTTTTTGGTGGCGCTTCTTCAAGTGCGCGTAGGCTTTTTCTGTGGCTACGCGTCCACGCGGTGTACGGTTAATGAGCCCAATCATCGTCAAATAAGGCTCATAAACATCTTCTAAATTTCCAATTTCTTCTCCAATCGAAGAAGCAATGGCTTCTAGACCAACCGGGCCGCCATGAAATCGATCCATGATGCAATTTAAATAATGGACGTCCACATCGTCGAGCCCCAAGGAATCGATCTTCAAAGCATCCAAGGAACTTTCCGCCATCGCGGCATCAATAGAAGAAACTCCGGCAATGGTGGCAAAGTCACGAACGCGTTTAAAAATTCGATTGGCAATTCGAGGCGTGCCACGGCTGCGGGCTGCAATTAAATGAGCGGCCTCAGGCTCAATGGGAGTTTTAAAAACACGAGAAGTCCTGAACAAAATCTGTTCCAATTCTTCTTGCGTATAGAAATCAATCTTCAAACTAATGCCGAAACGGCTTCGTAAGGGGGAAGAAAGATCCCCCGCTCTTGTGGTTGCCCCAACCAAAGTAAAGGGAGGCAGGGGGAGAGACAATACGCGACTCGAGCCCCCTTGGTTTACCATAAACGACAAGGTGAAATCTTCCATGGCACCGTAAAGAACTTCTTCCACAACGCGCGGCAAACGATGGATTTCATCAATAAAAAGAACATCTCCGGGTTCGAGTTCACTTAAAATCGCGGCTAAATCCCCTGTTTTTTCAACGGAAGGTCCATTGACCATCTTCACTTTTCCGCCTAGTTCATTTCCAATCACATAGGCCATCGTTGTTTTGCCTAAGCCTGGCGGGCCGTATAGCAAAACGTGGTCGAGAGGTTCTTGACGCGCTTTCGCCGCTTGAATAAAAACGGAAAGGTTGCCCTTCATTTCGCTTTGTCCCACATATTCTTGCAGGGTTTGGGGGCGGAGGGTTAATTCGGAGGATTCGTCTTCCTTTTCTCTTTTAGCATCCAGTAATCTCGTCATGACGCCTTCCTTTCTTTGGAAAGAAACCGAAGAGCAGTTTTAAGAGCCACTTCCGTCTTATCCACCCCATCGGGCAATGCATCGATGGCATCTTCAATCTCTTTGGTTTTAAACCCAAGACTCTTTAAAGCGCCATAAACATCCGGATATCGATTTTCCGCATTTTTCTTAAGTGGTTTTTCCACTAACCTACCCTTTAAGTCCAAGATAATTTGTTGAGCCGCTTTGGGTCCAATTCCTGGAAGTCGTTTTAAAAAGGCGGCATTGGAATTCTCAACGGCAGAAAAAAGCTCGTCTGGCGTCGTTTTTGACAAGGCGCTTAATGCGGTTTTTGGCCCAATCCCCTTGACGGAAACTAGAAGCAAAAACGCATCTTTTTCTTTTTTGCTATCGAATCCAACCAAATAATGGTCGTCTTGAGTAAGCACTTCATATGTATAGACGAGGCTTTCCTGACCAACGATAAAAATGGCAGGGCGGGGAACGAATACTTCGTAAGCGATATTCCCCAAATCAATGGCTACGGAACTTTCATTCCGCTCCACAACTTTACCTTTGATGGAATAAATCATAATTTAGTGGTACAGCAATAAAAACCCAATAAGCAAGAAAAGGGAGAGAAGGAAACTTAGGCTTAACAAAGCGCAAGAAAGCCAAATGTCGGGCGATTTTTTCTCCTTTTTTTCCTCATTCATAATATTCGAATTCAAAATCTTGCAAACGTACGGTATCGCCGTTTTTCGCTCCTTTCTTCTTCAGCGCCTCATCTACGCCCAATCGATTGAGATAAGAAATCAATTGGCTGACGCCAGCGTCAGTTGTCAAATTAATCAACGCGTATTTCTTGGTAACTTCATCCCCGGTGATGACAAAAACATGTTCGGAAGGACGTAAAATGGCAAATGGGGCTTCCGGGGCTTCCAAATGGGCGTCATAAACCTTCATGCCACCTTCCTTTTCGTTCTCTACGAGCGATTCAAGTTTAAATTCCGGTGTCTTCGAGATCATCTCGTAGGTTTTCTTCATCAAAAAGGAAACATTCTCGTCCGTTAACGCAGAAATTCCGATAGATTCAAATCCCAGGAATTCATCAAAGCGTTTTTTTCTCTCGCTCGCACCATCGTAGTCCATTTTCGTCGCTACAACAATTTGAGGACGTTTTTCTAGACCCGCCCCAAAATCTCGAAGTTCTTCGTTGATGATTTTATAGGCTTCTACGGGATCTCTTTCTCCATCCATGGAAACCATGTGAATCAAAACGCGGCATCTTTCAATATGTCTTAAGAATTGGATCCCAAGCCCCTTTCCTTCGTGGGCGCCTTCAATAAGACCAGGCATATCCGCTAAAACGAATTGAGTATAGCCATCGTCCAAGGTCACAACTCCAAGGTTAGGAACAAGGGTGGTGAAAGGATAATCCGCCGTTGGCACATTGGCTTTAGAAACAATATTGAGCAAAGTGGATTTTCCCACACTAGGAAAACCAATTAAGCCGGCATCGGCCAAAAGCTTAAGTTCCAAGACAATTCGCTTGGTAATTCCTGGGAATCCATTTTCGGCAACTCGAGGGATGCGAATACGAGAGGATTTGAAGGCGGCGTTGCCTCTTCCGCCTCTTCCCCCTTTAGCCACGCATACCGTGTCGTCTTCATGTTTTAAGTCGGCGATAAGCGTCTTACCGTCTTCTTCGTAAACAACGGTGCCCACCGGTACCTCGGAGACTACATCAGGGGCTTGATGGCCAAAACGCATGCATTTATCGCCCTTTTCGCCATCCTCCGCCTTTAAAACACGAGAATGACGATAAGCCAACAAGGTATTTACATTCTTTTTAGCGATAAGGTATACCGAACCGCCTCGTCCTCCGTTTCCGCCATCGGGCCCTCCCTTGGGAACATTTTTTTCACGGTGAAAAGAAATGGCGCCATCGCCACCTTTTCCAGAACGAACTTCCACTACTGCGCGATCAATGAGCATAACGACCTCCGAGTTCTTCTTTTTCTTCTTTGCTGAGAAGATAAGTTTTTTTGTTTTTCTTAATTTGCTTCAAGTCTTGATAAAAAGAGATAAAGACTGATTTTTTAGATATGGTGCTATCGGGATCATCCTTCCATTTGCAGCCAATCTCCTTACATCGGAATCCGTTTAGCGTCAGGAAATACAGATATTCCAAATCAAACGAAAATCCATTGAATTTTTGATGGCGGACCATGACTTTTGCCACGCTTGTCCGGTACGCTTTAAACCCACATTGAGTATCTTTAAAAGGCATATGGAGCTTCATTTTGATTATGATTCTGCCAAGCCAGTGGGCTAAACGGCGGCGAAAGGGCTGACGCTGCACATAAACCGAATCGGGCATATCGCGGCTAGCGAGGATGCAGTCATATTGAGGGAGTAGGGGCAAAAAGCGATTCAACACTTCCAAGTCGGTTGCCATATCCGCATCCATAAAAAGCACGAAATCGGATTGCGCTTCTTTGATTCCTTCTTTGATCCCCGCGCCTTTACCTCCGGGGATCACATTTTTTAGGACGCGAACCTGAAGGGGAAGTTCTTTTTTTGCTTCCTCTAAAAGATTCATTTCTTCCTCGCTACACCCGTTAGGACAAATTAAAACGTCATAAGCAATCGGTTGCTTGTCCAAAAAAGGCAAAACCATTTCTTTCAAATGACGAATCAGTTTTTCGCCTTGGTTTTTTTCCGGAAAAAGAAAAGAAATCTTCATAAGGTTTATTATCGCATAAAATAACGCTTAGCGTATCCCCCTCACAAAAAAAGGGCGTCTTTATGACGCCCAGTTGATCAACAATCGAAATTATTCGGCAACAACGGGATAAACGCTGACGCGCTTTCCGCATTTCCCGACTCTTTCGAACTTCACCTTGCCAGCGATGCAAGCGTTCAACGTGTCGTCGCCACCTTTGATGACGTTTTTGCCCGGCATGATCTTCGTGCCGCGCTGACGATAAAGAATCGAACCAGCGGTGACGATTTGTCCATCGCCAACCTTAGCGCCAAGACGGCGACCAGCGGAATCACGGCCGTTTTTGGTCGAACCAACGCCTTTTTTGGAAGCGAAGAGTTGTAAATCAAGAACGAATTTCATGATGGTTACTTCCTTTCTTTAATGTTAATAGTTCCCACATAGGAAACCTCAATGGTTTTCAATTGGATGATCATCGTTTCCAAAACCGTTTGATCGTGTTCGGAAATCGATCCGGGAATTTCGCATTTGACGTATCCCGATTCCAACTCAATCGAATAGGAATCCGAATCTTCTAATGCATTCATAGCGCCGGTGCAAATCGCGCTGACGGCCGCGCAAACCAAGTCCTGTCCATAAGGTGCCGTATTCGCGTGCCCCTTAACGAGAATCTTGGAAATGCCCTTCCCGCGATAATCAATCTCAACCTTCACCATGCCACCGCCTCCTTAGGCGTTGATGGCTTTGATGACGAGGCAGGTATAAGGCTGACGATGGCCAATGGTCTTGCGCTCATTCGCTTTCGCCTTGTACTTGTAAACACGGATTTTCTTGCCAAGGCCTTGTTTTTCGACCTTGCAATCAACGGAAGCGCCTTCCACATAGGGAGCGCCAACTTTCGTGCTTTCGCCACCAACGAAAAGAACTTTGTCGATCGAAACGTCTTGACCAGCTTCCACGTTGAGCTTTTCAACGTAGATCTTGTCACCGACTTCGACTTTGACTTGCTTTCCGCCAGTTTCAATAATTGCGTACATATTTCCTCCTTGCTGCTTTTTCTAGACTCGCTATGGAGGTACCGAGTGGTTTAGAAACCTCTTCTATGCGGTTGCGCGCTCAAAAGCAAAGCGGACAACGCGATGATTATACGCATGTATCACGCGAAATCAAAGCGTTTTGTCACATTTTCCATTCGAATTTGTAGCCGCCCGGCGTTGTGACGTTTGCTGATTGGCTTTTGAACAGCTTATAGGCGGCAATGGAGAGAATAACAATCGTGAAAACCAAAACAACGGTTCCCAAGGTCAAAGCCTCTCCAGGCCGAATTTGCCGACATTCGTCTTTACTTAAAGGTTGCAATTCCATAATCAAATCCTCCTAAATAACTTAGAACGATTTTTCTGGAATTTTTTTGCTAATTTTTTTCGATAAAAACAATTTCATTAGGCAAGATCGGAGATTCTTTGTTCCAAGCCCTTCATTTTAGCTTTGTTTTCTTCGAGTTTAGAACGTTCCAAATCTACTTTTTGTTTCGGGGCTTTGGACACAAAAGCGGGGTTAAGAAGCATTTTCTCGCTGCGAGAGATTTCAAATTCAAGGCGTTCCCTTTCTTTTAGCAGCTCCTTCTTAATCTCATCATTGCTCTTGTTAGACGCGACCACCATCGTTAGACCAGAGTAAAGGAATGCGTCTCCGTGGGGCGCTTCTTTTTGGACGCGAATTTCTTTCGCAAAAAGGAAACGAGTAAGATAGGTTTCGACGCCTTTGAACGGAGTTTTGGGAGACAAAGTGATTTTAATCGCTTCGTTGGGAGCCATTTTATGGCAGGATTTATAACCGCGACCGTCACGAATCATTTCAAATAACAAACGTCCCTTCTTCTCTGCCGCAGGGGAAATCCATTGCGGACGATATTCCGGATACGTTTCTAGCATCGCCGAATCTTTGTGGCCCGGCAAAGAACAATAAAGTTCCTCGCCGATAAAGGGGCAATAAGGATAAATCATCAAAATGACATCGTGAATGACTTGGTAGAGGACTTGCTTCACGGTTTCCGATTGATGGGGATCCGACAGGGATACTTTGCTCATTTCTAGATAGAAGGAGCAGAAATCGTCATAAACAAAATCATAAAGATAGGTGCTAGCCGCCCCAAATTCATAGGCATCCATCTTCTTTTGAACGTGGGCGATCGTCTTCTCCAAGCGAGTCAAAATATATTTTTCCAAAACGCCTAAGTCTTTGTAAGGAATCTCGTTCGGTTGGAAATCCTCGCCTAATGTCATTTCGACGTAGCGGGTTGCATTCCAAATTTTGTTTAAATAGTTTTCGGCAGCCTGCAGTTTTTCTTCGCTATAGCGCATATCCTGTCCAGGCGTGCTATTGGTCGTAATGAAGTAGCGCATCGCGTCGACGCCATATTTAGCAATGATATCCAGAGGGTCGATGCCATTTCCAAGAGATTTGGACATTTTTCGTCCTTGTTCATCGCGAATAAGACCATGTATAACCACTTTTTTGAAGGGGACCTGATCGGTAAAGTGCTCGCTTTGAAAAATCATGCGGCTTACCCAGAAGAAAATGATATCGTATCCGGTATTGAGAACGCTCGTGGGGAAATAACGGTCGAAGTCCGGGGTTTTATGAGGCCAACCTAGGGTTGCAAACGGCCAGAGTGCGCTCGAAAACCACGTGTCCAAAACATCCTCATCTTGCGTATATTTCGTTAAATCAGGAGTTTCTTCCGTAACAAGAACTTCCCCCGTTTCTTTATTGTAGTAAGCCGGGATGCGATGTCCCCACCAAAGCTGGCGAGAAATGCACCAATCTTCGACATTTTGCATCCATCGAATCAAAACATTTTCAAAACGACGGGGCAAAAATTCCACCTTGTTCTCCGATTTTTGCTGAGCCAATACGCGATCCGCCAAAGGCTTCATTTTCACAAACCACTGCTTGGAGAGCATCGGCTCAACCACCGCACCGCTTCTCTCGCTATGACCAACCGAGTGAACAATTTTTTCAATATGGTCCAAATGACCTTCGCGTTGAATCTTCTCCACCAATGCTTTTCTAGCTTCGTAACGATCCATGCCTGCAAATTCACCTGCAATCGGAAGCAAATGCGCGGTTTCGTCCAAAACGCGAATAAAGGGGAAACCATATTTCTTAGCCAAGGCGAAGTCGTTAGGATCGTGGGCGGGCGTGCATTTCATGGCCCCGGTTCCAAAGCTCATATCCACGTAAGAATCCGCCATTAGAGGAAGCTCTTCTCCGTTGCAGGGATTAATGACCTTCTTTCCAATTAAATCGCTGAATCTGGGGTCTTTGGGGTTTACAAAAACGGCGGTATCGCCCCACATGGTCTCTGGACGGGTGGTCGCAACGATAATAGAACGGTCTTTTTCGCCCACAACCTCGTAACGGAAATAATAGAATTCTCCTTCATCGTCTTGGTGGTTTACTTCGATATTAGACAAAGCAGTCCGCAAAACGGGGTCCCAATTGATGATTTTTTCGCCCTGATAAATCAAACCTTGGTTATAGAGGGTCACAAAAACATGGCGAACTGCTTCGGACAATCCTTCGTCCAACGTGAATCTTTCGCGAGAATAATCGACCGATAAACCAATTTTAGCCCATTGTTCGTGGATGGTCTTCGCGTATTCATCCTTCCATTCCCACGCTTTTTTTAAGAATCCTTCGCGGCCCAAATCATAACGGGAGATTCCCTCCGCCCGTAATTTGGCTTCCACTTTTGCTTGAGTGGCAATGCCAGCGTGATCCATTCCAGGAACCCACAAAACATCGTAGCCCTTCATTTTTTTGTAGCGAACAATAATGTCATCCGGAACCGTGTCCATGACATGCCCCAAGTGTAACTTACCCGTTACATTTGGCGGCGGAATCACTAATGAAAACGCCTCTTTGGAAGAGTCGCCTGCGGTGAAATACCCCTTATTTTTCCAATTTTCGTACTTTCCTTCTTCAACCTTTTTCGGATCGTAGTGTTTGTCGAGCATTGATCTTCCTCCATTAAAAAACCGCGCCCAATTGGGGCGCGGCGCGCGGTACCACCCAACTTTTTATTCCTAATTTAAGAATAAAATCTCTTGCGGCCTTAACGCGGCCCACGTTTCCTCCCAAGCGACTCCCTAGGACTTTTTACTCCGCTTCCACCATCCGGAGCTCTCTTTAAAAAAGCTACCTAAGTCCCTCTTGTTCACCGGAACAAAAAAATTATAAACAAATTAAGAAAATAGAAAACCTTTTTTAACGCTTTAGCATAGAAAGAATTGCGGATTGAATCTTTTTCCTTGCTTCCGTTGATCCGTCGCTGCAAATCACATCATTAAAGCCTAATTCTTTCGAAGTTTTTAGCGCTTGGAAACGTTCCTTTTGGTTCATGGTGTCGCATTTTGTAAGCACGACCAGAAGGGGTTTACCCGAATTTTCCAAATACCGATAAAAGGCGACATCGTCTTTGCCAGGCTTCCGACGCAAATCTAGCAACAAGACGATGCAACGGATTAGAGGGGAAGGGATCGCCTCTTCCATCATCGTAGAAAACTGAACGGTGGATAAGGTAGCAAAATTCGTCGACCCATACCCCGGAGCGTCCACTAGATAAAAAGATTCGTCGACCAAAAAGAAATTGAGAGATTTGGTTTTGCCAGCCTTCTTCGAAGAAAAGGCGATTTTTTGCCCCACCAAACCATTAATAAGCGTAGATTTACCAACATTGGATCGGCCAACCATCATCACGCCGGGCTTCCAATCGGCTTTAAAAGAAGAAAGAGAAGGCGCGCTTGTGATAAAACGCACCTTCTTAAACGAATCACTCATGAGTCTCCTTTTTGACGAGCGCGATGGCAAGCGCATCATCGACATGATTCATAAAGGAAATCTCTAAATGATCTTTTACTTCCTTCGGGAGTTCGCTTACGTCCTTTTTATTTTCGGACGGAACAATAATGCGTTTGATTCCGCAGCGAAGAGCCGCCAGCGATTTTTCGCGCAATCCTCCAATCGGAAGAGCCTTTCCACGCAAAGTCACTTCTCCTGTCATTGCCACATTGGCGTCAACAGGCGTCTTGCTAAGGCAAGAAATAATGGCTGTGGTAATCGCGATTCCAGCGGAAGGCCCATCCTTGGGGACCGCCCCTTCTGGAACGTGGATATGAATGTCATTTTTTTGGAAAATCTCATCAGGAATGCCATATTTGCTCGCATTCGAACGAACAAAATCGAGAGCAATTTCTGCGGATTCTTTCATGACGTCGCCAAGTTTTCCCGTCAAAACCAAACCGCCTTTTCCCGGGAAATAAGTCACTTCAATCGGCAAGATATCGCCACCGAATTCGGTATAGGCGAGTCCGGTGACAACACCGATTTGGTTTTCTTTTTCCTTTTTGGTCCCTTCAAATAGCTCGATTCCGAGATATTTTTGGACCAACGTCTCGTCGATAACAACAGGCTTGACTTTCGACGGGTCGTCGAGCAAATCCACTACCACTTTGCGGCAGCAGCTGGCAATTAAACGCTCGAGTTGACGAACACCCGCCTCCATGGTGTAGTGCTCAATTATTTCTTTGATGGCGCCTTCCGTAAAGGAAACATCTTCTTCCTTCAACCCGTTCGCTGCACATTGTTTCGGAATCAAAAATCCAGTAGCAATGCGAGTTTTTTCAATTTCGGTGTAAGAAGGAACTTCAATGAGTTCTAAACGGTCACGCAAAGGAGCGGGAATGTTTTCCAAATAGTTCGCGGTACAAATGAACAAAACACTGCTCAAATCATAGGGCTCTTCAAGATAATTGTCGTTAAAGGCAAAATTTTGCTCAGGATCTAAGACTTCAAGCAAAGCGCTAGAAGGATCGCCATGATAGCTTTGTCCGCCAACCTTATCGATTTCATCGAGCAAGAAAACGGGATTAACAACTCCGGTTTTCGTCATACCTTGGATAATACGGCCAGGCATCGAGCCAACATAGGTTCTCCGATGCCCACGGATTTCGGCTTCATCGCTGACTCCGCCTAGCGATGCTTTGAAAAATTTTCTCCCCAAAGCACGGGCGATAGAACGCCCTAGACTCGTTTTACCGCATCCAGGCGGGCCATAAAAACATAAAATCGGAGCGCGGAGATTCCCGGTCACTTTCTTAACCGCGAGATATTCCACGATACGTTTTTTAACTTTTTCAAGTCCATAATGGTCCTCGTCCAAGACTTTCCGAACATTATTTAAATCCTCATTATCCTCGGTTTTTTCAAACCAAGGAGCATTCATGAGGGTTTCGATGTAGCTCATGATAAGGGAACCTTCTAGAGAAGACTCCGGCATCATTTTGTAACGTTTCAGTTCGCGCAAAACGCGATCTTTCACGTTCTTGGGATAAGGATTTTTTTCTAATTTTTCACGAATAGAGGTCTCGTCATCGGCAGAATCGCCATCTTCGCCAAGTTCTTGACGAATGGCCTTCATTTTTTCACGAAGAAGATAATCTCTTTGTGCTTTTTCCGCGGAATCCCGCACACGACTGTCCAATTTCGAATCAATTTCAGCGGATTTTTTGGAAAGCAAAACAAAAGCCGTGGCGTCATCAATTCGACGAGAAACTGACGGCTCTTTCAAAAGTTGGATTTTTTGGTCAACCGTAAGGGGCAAGTATGCGGAAATGACGTTAGAAAATTCTTCCCAATTCTTTCCATCTCCCGCAAGAGAAATCAATGATGCGGGCGAAATTTTAATGGAAATACCGCGATTTTTGGTCAAGGCGTCAATCAACTTATTAGCCGCCAAACGATTGTTTGGAGAATCCTCATCAACTGAAGGAATGGCTTCGGCATCGGCATAAAAAGCACCGTTTTCAAAGCGCATCGCGTAAAGACTGACTCGATTCATGCCGATGATGCGAACGCGGCATCCCCCGCCATCCAGCGGAGAAACCGACATGATTCGCGCCAGGGTTCCAAAGCCATAGACGTTCTTCAGGTCGATCTCATCCTGAGATTCATCTTTTTGAGTCGCAATCAGGATAAGGTTATTAAAGTCGAGGCGAGACTTTTCGATTGCTTGAACCGAAAAGTTCCTACCCGCCTCGACTTCTTCGTTAATGCCTGGAAATATGACAAGGGCCCTAGTTATCAGCAGAGGGAGCTGAAGTAAACTTACTGCTTCTTTTTCTTCCATAGAAGCACTCCTTTCCGCCTATAAAGGCTACGTTGTTATTCTGCTTTTTCTTCTTTTTTCTCGGCAGCGGCATCGCCGTTGTTAGCGAGAATGAAGTCTTGAATCTTACGATTCTGGAGATTTTCGCGGAAACCTTCGATTTGGTTGCCGAGGGCTTTGCGGATATCTTCCATTTTCATTTGATATTGTTCGGCCATCTTCGAAAGCTCAACATTGAGTTCAGCGTCATCGACGACCATGTGTTCCACGCGGGCAATCTCGTTAAGGACGAGGAATTGTTTCAAATTCTTTTCCGCGCCTTCACGAAGTTGCTTTTTGAGGTCTTCTTCGGTTTGTCCGGTGATTTCGAGATATTGTTGGAAGGTCAAACCATTGGATTCGATTTGCTTTTTCGTGTTCTCTTCTTGGGTTGCAGCTTCTCCGTCGATGATTCCAGAGTTGATTTCCACTTTGGAGCCATCCACGATTTGGGCGACAATCGCGTCATAGAATTCACGATTGGCGGCATTCGTCTTGCGGGTCAAGATGTCTTTCTTTTCGAATTCTTTCAAGGCGTCGACAGTTTCCACATCTTTGATTCCGAGATCTTTCACGGCTTCATCATCCAAAGCAGGGATTTTCTTTTCCTTCACTTCGTGGATATGGCATTTGAAGGTGGCGGGCTTGCCTGCAAGTTCAGCAACGTATTTCTCTGGGAAAACGATTTGGACGTCTTTGTCTTCTTCCGCTTTCACGCCAACCAGGGCATCCTCAAAACCGGGAACAAAGGAATTGGATCCAAGTTCGAGAGAATAGTTATTCGCTTCGCCGCCATCGAAGGGCTTGTCATCGATGAATCCCTTGAAATCCAAAACGACGGTGTCGCCTTTTTTGGCTTCGCGGTCAACTACTTCAAGCTCAGCGGCATTTTCGAGGCGATGATTGACAGCATCAGCGATTTCTTCTTCGGTAACCGAAACCACTTCACGCTTGGCAGTGAGGCCTTTATAGGTTCCAAGAGTCACTTTCGGCATCAAGGTCACAGTGAAAACCAAGGTCAATTCCTTATCGCTCACTTTGGTGACATTGACTTCCGGACGGGAGAAGGGCTGAATCTTCTCTTCGCCAAGAACTTGGGCGTAGACGGGGGTTAAAACAGCATTGAGAGCTTCGTCCATCACGCGGCTTCCATTCACGTAAGGTGCAGCCATCGCAGCAGGAGCATGTCCTTTGCGGAAACCCTTAACTTGAACGTTCTTAAGGGCTTTTTCGAATTCTTTTTTCTGGGCGTTTTGCCAGACATCTTGGTCGACTTCGACTTCGATTTCGATTCTGGAATCGCCAAGATCTTTAATGGTGTGTTTCATGTTTTTTCTTCCTTATTGAAAAGCAATGGATAATATACGCTACTTAAGTAGCTCTTCCAAACAATTTGATGAATTATTTGTGTTTTTGTGCCTTTTGAAGGACCAATTCTATCCGATTGGCTTCAAAGCTAGCGACGGGATCCGTTTCCGGCTCTTTAGATCCTAGATACCTTTTTGCTAGATAGAGGTAGGGGAGTTGCACCGGTTCGGTGGCCGGCAGTTTCAGAGAATCGGGGTAAATGCATAAAGCGAATTGATCCAAGATTTCTCCCGCGATTTCTGAGAGCGAAGGATCGTTTTCTTTGATGATTTTGGAACGGATGGTCTGGTAAATGGAAGAGGAATAAGGCATCCTCACTTCCGCTGGAATTAAAGTAAATTTCTTTCCGCCTTTTTGAAAAGAAACGGTCGCCTGATCATGGTGAGCGGATAGCAACATCAATACGTAGCTTTTCACGTCATCGTCCACGGAATCATCGGCAATCAAAGCATGCAAATCCTGCAAATAAGGCATCAAATCGTGATTTTTAATGCGATTTAGCAGCGACAACAAGACGATAGAATCTTTTTCCGAGTGTAATATCGATTGGATTTCTTCTACTTCCATTTCTCTTCCCTGAGGAAAGGAATCTTTTTCCGCCTCCCGAATTCTTTTAGGGGCGGAGCGAAGATATTCTTCCACCTCTTGAGAAACGTAATTGAGGTTATTGAAATAGTTCAAATCTTCGTATGCTTCATCAAATTGTCCTAAAACAAAGCGGCATTCAAAATCGTATTTCATCGTGAAAAGAGGGTTCCACGACCATAACAACTCACGATTTTTAAGCAAATAGGCCAAAGCTTCTTTTCCCATGCCTTTTGAACAAAGGGCACAAAGAACGCACGAAGCATCTTGTCCCGTTTCAGCCTGGTTCTGTATTTGAATCAATTCATCGTACTTTTTTTGGTCCAAATAGGCTTTAAAATTTTGCATGGAATTATCTTATCACAGGGTTTTTGTTTCTCGAAATGAATATTCCCTTTCTTGCTTTTATTGAATTTTTTGGTTCATAATTCTTGCCATGATTTTGTCCATTTCATTTCTCGTTGTTGCCTTCGCCATTCAGGGATTAATGTTCTATTTTTGCAATTGGTACCAAAGTTGGGTTTGGATTTGGACCTGGTTCGTCTTGCCGTTTGCCTTTTATTGGGGTCTTTTCGCGAGCTTTATTATTTACTTAGCTATCGCGAGCGGATTCTATAAATTGAAAACCTACAGCAAACCTAGCCGCTATGCGCAATTTATTGTTTCGCAAACCGCCTTTATCCTAATGGTTCTTTTCCGCGTCCGTCCTCATTTCCGCGGAATGGGCAAAGTGCCCGATCGTCACTCTCGGTTTATGCTGGTGAATAACCACCTTTCCATTTTCGACGAATTCGCCCTAATTTACGCTTTCCGTAATCACGATGTCCTCTATGTATCTAAGGTTGAAAACTTCGACATCCCAGTAGCGGGTCCATGGTTTAAAAAAGCCGGCTGTCTGCCTATTAAACAAGGCGATTTGCTAAACGGTGCTCAGGTCATAAGTCGCGGAGTAGAAGAAATTAAGTCGAAAAGACACTCCATCTGCATTGCTCCAGAAGGAACAAGAAATAAAACTTTCCCGGAACCCCTTCTTCTTCCCTTCCACCCAGGAACCTTCACCTTAGCCAAGGAAGCCCATTGCCCCATCGTAGTCGCCGCCATTCAAAATACGAACGCCGTTTTTAGACGCTGGCCCCTTCACCGCACGCACATCTACCTCGATGTAGTTGGAGTCGTCGATACTGAAATCGTGGAACAAAAGAATGTTCAAGAGCTTGCAGAAATGACCAGATCAATGATTCTAAAACGCTTTGAAGAAAAAGAGGCCCGCTTCTATCACTTGGACCCCAAAAAAAGCAAAGACAATAAAGCCGTTTCGAAATAAGAGACGGCTTTTTATTAGGCTTTTTGAATTTTCAATTCGGCAATGGCGCTTGTTCCGCTTCCTTGAATATGGACCGAAAACGACCATCCAAGCGATTCTCCGTTGTTCATTTTTCCTTTTTTAATGAATTGATTTCCAAACGTGGACATCGAAAACGACTCCCTGTCGCGGAATAAGTCGGCATCGCTAATAGGTAGTTCGCATTGATGCGTTGCCTTTTCATCGTTACGAATTAATTGCAATTGATTGTAATCCGCGTACTTCTTCCCTAGAACGCTAACGTAATCTTCCGTTCCGGAAGCATAATACGTGTTGGAAAAAGCAAGGGTTACGCCACAATTTTCAAGGGTAGGATCCGAGGTAATTTGCGAAGCCATGAAATCAACGCTTTGATCTTGCATTTGAGTATAGGTCAAATAGGCTAAACGGGTATCCACGTGCCAAACACGAATCCCACTAGAAGTTGGACCAGTTGGACATTCGCTATAGGAATAGGTCGAATCCAATTGATTAAGGCCAGTAGGGGTGTAGAACTCAAGTAGCAGATATTCACCAAACGCCGAATCCACGCTTCCCGGGTTAGTAGAAAGCAAAACGGCGTCTCCCGTTTCCGTGAAAGGGCGAAGGGATATTTTGCAATCTTCCGTTGGAATATAGGGATCCGTCCAGCCTAAAGTCAAAGAGGAATAGGGGTCATGAGAGCCCACATTCATGTCTTGCATCGAAAATCCACCAGCAGGATTGTATTGTTGGCTATAGTCGTAATAATCATCTAAACCAAAGGCGTGGCCCATCTCATGAATATAAGTATGGGCATCTAATGTGCAGTGGGAGGTATCCCCACCGCCGTAAGTCGATCCCACGCGTTTTTTCGTTTCGTTTCCTTCCGAATACATGAAGTCATAACTTGCCCAGAAGAAGACGTTTGCGCCAGGGCTAGCCACGTTTTGCTTATCACCGTCTTGAATCCAAAAAGTATAGGCCCAAAGATTGGACGCATTATTGTTATTTAACGAAGCGTAGTCCGGCGCCCCATAAATCAGCATGACGCCATCTAAATATCCGTCTCCATCCAAATCATAATCTTTCCGGGATTCCCTAGGATTGGATGCAAAGTAAGCGTCGGATGCTTTTTGCACAAGCGTCATGGTATAGTCTGCCCCGGATTCTTCGGAATAATAGGAGGAAGAAGATTTTCCACACTCATACCAACTAGCAACGGTCCCTTCTAGCACTAACCGACCATGAGACAACGTTTCATAATAGGATTTAACGCTATTCCAGCCCGTTTCTTCTTCCGTTCCAAAATAGGCCGTTTCGATATCAGAACGAACTTGCTCTTTTTTATCGGAGGCAATGTACTTGCTGGAATTCGTAAACCAAATGGGAATCACTAAAAGTTTAGCCTTACCAAGGCTTGGGGTAGCGCTCAACGCGTAGACATTATTTTCCATGTAATCCGCCATGTTCTTGGCGATTTTCGTCTTTTGGTTAAAGGAAGGGAAATTAGGGTCTTTGGAAATGGAAGAGGACGAAGACGAAACGGAATCATGGCCTTTATCGCTTTCGCTTGAAGATTGCTCTTCTTTTTTCGATAAGGAAGAAAAATCTTCCGGGCTTATCGGGGAGGAAGGCGAAACTGGGCGAACCGCGCAAGAGGCTAACAAAAATAAGGAGCTGAATAATAAAATCGTTCTTTTCATATATTTTATTACTTAGTGGTGTGCAAGACGCCACAACTATTCTTTATGGCGCGCCCGAGGCGATTCGAACGCCTGACCCACAGCTTAGAAGGCTGTTGCTCTATCCGGCTGAGCTACGGGCGCACGGGTGTAGTTTATACTTTTTCAAAGGGGTTGTGTAGCCTTGTGTATAGGATTTGCGCCGTTTTTTCGGGAAGAATTTGTGAAAGTTCCTCTATAGAAGCGTTCAGCAGTGCCTCTCTGCTTGGATAATGCTTCTCTAGTACCTCTTTCCTTTTTATTCCAATGCCAGGAATTCCATCAAAAATGCTTTCTGTAGCCTTCTTGGAACGAACATTTTTATGAAAGGTGATCGCATAGCGGTGCACCTCATCTTGCATCCTCATCAAAAGGAAAAATAATGGGGATTTCGAATCCATCGGGTATACATTTCCGCTTCTATCCATCAATCCGCTTGTTTGGTGTTTGTCATTTTTGAATAGACCAAACAATGGAATTTGGGGCGTCCCCGCCTGGTTTAATCCTTCTTCTGCCGCATGGACTTGGGGTAATCCCCCATCCACAAGAATTAAATCCGGCAAAGAGGATCCTTCGTTTTTAAGGCGAGAATATCTACGCGTAATCACTTCTACCATAGAATGATAATCATCGCCCGCGTTTTCATCTGACAAATGAAATTTCCGATACATCCCTTTCGCGGATTCTCCGTTAATAAAGCAAACCATCGCGCCGACCGCATTGGAACCTTGTAAATGGGAGTTATCAAAAAGTTCAATTCGATAAGGGGTCGGAATGTGGAGCATTTTTCCTAAATTTTCCAGCAGTTCCAAATTATCGTCTTCCAGTCTAGCGGTCATAAAATGGGCATCTAAGGCTTGCCTAGCATTCAATTCGGCAAGGTGCACCATTTCAAGCAATCTGCCTTCTTTTGGGACAATGACCTTGCAGCCTTCATAAACGGCTTCAAAGCCTTCTTTCAATCCTTCTACCCGTGCCACGATTTCTTTGGGGAGTTCATGATTTTGATAATATTGCATAACCAAATCGACGATTTGTTCTTCCCGTTGGCCAAAAACGCTTAAAACATGGCAATTCTTCCCCAAGAGCCGACCCTGCCGATATGTCAGGATAGCTAGCCCTAGATAGCCGTCTCTTTCTGCAAAAGAAATCACATCTCGGCTTATGGTGTCGGTTACCACCTCAACAGTTTGCTTAGCCGTTGTGTATTCCAATGAATCTAGGATTTTTTTGTATTCCTGGGCATTTTCAAAATCGAGCCGATCGCTGGCCTCGTTCATTTTTTTCTTCAATTCTGCTTTTACGGAAGATGTATCCCCACCCAAAAACCGCTTTATGGATGCGTATAGTTCATCCGTAATTTTAGGATCTACAGGATGGACACACGGGGCCAAACACTGGCCCATGGAATAGTACAGGCAAGGCTTATTCGGGATATTTCGACATTTTCTTGTGGGGTAAATCTTATTAAGCAAATCAATGGTTTGATAGCACGAAGAGCTATTGGGAAACGGACCAAAGTAAAAATAGCGGTCGTCTTTAGCGGCACGAGAAATTTTAAGGAGAGGGTCATTGTGCTTTTTCAATGCAATATAGGGGTAATGGCTATCATCCATAAGCATGATGTTGTAACGAGGATAATGCGTTTGAATGAGATTCATCTCCAAAATAAACGCTTCTTTATCGCTATTCACGACAATGAAATCGAAATGATCCACATGGGAAACCATGGCCGCTACCTTTCCAGATTGTGGCCTTAAAAAGTATTGGCTAACCCTCTTTTTTAAGTTTTTGGCCTTTCCAATATAAATAATTTTATCCTCGGCGTCTTTCATTTGATAGACGCCTGGAGAATCCGGAAGCAGAGAAATAAGCCGACTAAGTTTTGGAGTGAGCATCCTTATTTAAGGTAGACTACGGTCGCACCGCTCCCGCCGTCAAACTCTCCTCCTAATTCAAATTTTTCTACAAAATTCGCATGTTTTCTTAGATAATCATGGGTTAATTGGCGAAGCGCACCACTTCCATACCCGTGGATAATGCGAACCTTTTTATACCCCTTCAGACGACAAGCATCTAAATATTTGGCAATTTCGCAAGCCGCCTCATCAACGTGCAAGCCGATAATATTCAATTCCATGGGCACAGAAGGACCTCTCCCCACGGAATCTAAACGCGCACCACTACCTCTTGTTTTCTTTTTTTCCGGCGCGAGGCTGGGAAGAACTTGATTCATTTTTGTTTCGAAAGATAATCCATCCGGGGTAATTACATAAACGCGATTTCCCTGAATTCTTTGGACTTTTCCAACCAAATCAAAATCAGGTACCTTTACATAATCGCCAACAGAAACAACCGTATCAAAAGTGCTTTCCTGTTTCTTTTCATCCAAATCCTCAAGCCGTTTTTTCGCCTGGATGACTTGATGAAGTTTAACGCCCGGTTTTGATAGTTCCTTCATTAAATCATCAATTTCGCTTTTGGCTTTATCCACTAGAATTTTCTTCTCGTTTCTCCATTCGCCAACCGACTTTTCTTCTTTTTGGCGTAGATTATTTTCCTTAATCGTTAAATCGCGTTCTTTTTTCTCTAATTCAAACTTTTGTTTTGCCAAACTCGCCTTAAGCTCTTCGTTCTCTTTGCTTAGTTTGGATAGTCTTTCAATGGCTTTGGATACACTAAGGTCGGCGGATGAAGACATCTCGTTTACCGCATCTTCTAAAATCTTTTCTGGAAGGCCAAACCTCTTGGCCACCTTCAATCCATAGGATTCCCCGGGTAAGCCAAACTGAATTTTGTAGGTGGGGAGCAGCTTCTCATCATCGAAAAGCATCGACGCATTTTCCACAGAGTCACGGTCGAACGCAAAAGCCTTTAAGCCTTCAAAATGCGAAGAGATAATAGCCGTGCAATGTTTGCTAAGAAGATATTTAGTAACCGCCTTGGCCAGCGCTTCCCCTTCTTTGGGACTCGTGCCTGTTCCCACTTCATCCAAAAGAACCAAATCCTTTCCTCCCACCGCATTGCAAATATAGGACAATTTTGAAACGTGGCCAGAGAACGTTGAAAGATTATCGGAAATGGATTGAGAATCTCCGATATCGGCAAAAATGTTTTGGTAACGAGGGACAATCGCCCCTTCTAAACAAGGCAAAGGCACCGCGCAGGAAAACATCAAGCAAAGACAGCCTAATGTTTTTAATGCAATCGTTTTTCCTCCGGCGTTCGGACCAGAAATGATGATTATTTTACAATTCGCCGAAATCGAAAAATCATTGGCAACAACCTTTTTTTGATCTAACAAGGGGTGGCGGGCTCCGGGGATAAACAAACTGCCATCCTCGCTAATTTGGCCCATGTGGCAATGGAATGCTTCTCCGAAAAGAGCTTTCGACTGAAGAAAATCAAGATAGCCGATGAGACGATTGTTGGTTTTAAGAGCTTCGCTGCAACCGCCGACCTCTTGAGAAATTTCTAATAAAATACGAGCGATTTCTTGCTTTTCCTCTCCTTTGAGGATGGCCAGTTGGTTGTTTAAACGCACCAATCTCTCTGGTTCAATGAATGTCGTATTGCCACTTCCGGAAATGTCCTGAACGATTCCGTTCACTTTATTTTTGTAAGCGTTAGCAACGGGCAAAACATAATGTCCATTTCTTAACGTCAAGGTCGTGTCGCTTAAATACTCCTTATTCGCCTCCAAAACTACGCCTAGTTCAGCAGTTATCTGCTTTTCTAACCGTTTCATTGAGGAGCGAATCCGTCGCAATTCCGGTGAAGCGTTGTCATAAATGGAGAGGTCGGGAGCTATGATTTTATGAATATCCGCCTCCAGAAAATCCATATTGCTCATCGCGAGCAATTTCTCTTGGATTTTAGGGGATTCCTGACTTTTCTTAAAATAAGAAGAGCAGTCTCTGGCTAATGAAACATCGTGGCAAATTATTTCTAATTCCTCTACGCTTAGCCTACCCCCTTTTGAGGCCAAATCCAGTAAATGGGATATATCGGCGCCGGTATCAATGGGGAGGCGACCGTAACGGTCTAAACATAAAATCATTTCCGAAGTTCGCGCCGCCTCTTCTTCCAAAACGCCTTTTTCCAGTGGCTCCAAACATTCGGTCATATGGCGACCGATTTGAGTCCTCGTATGAATAGAGAGCAATCCTTTGATCCGTTCCCATTCTAAAATCTCGTAAACCGTTTGCATAACGCAGGTATTATAACGATTTTTTGAAGACGAAATGAATAAACGCTAGACGCATGCTAAAATAAAGTAATGAGCGACATTTCTACGAATATCTCCTTTCCGGTTTCCGACGAGGAAGCGAAATTAATCGAGGCCTATTACGGCCTAAGCGCATCCCCCACCCATTCGGACTACATCCGATTCGAAGCCAAAATATCAAACTGCAAAATTACGCTTTACAAAAAGAAAGATGAAAACGGATGCAGCAAAGCTCTTTTTCAAGGCCCGGGTGCCGTGGGAGAAGCCTCTATTTTTCACGATGTGTCTTCCGCTCAAAAACCCCTCCCGAAAGTCAAAGTCACATTGTCACCCAAAAAACCGTACCCGTTTCGCGATCAAATCGGTTCGGACGAGGTAGGAACGGGCTCGTTCTTTGGCCCGGTTGTCGTATGCGCGGCTTACGTCGACCGGGCTGGCTATGCCATTCTCCAAGAATTGGGCGTAACCGACTCCAAAAAAATGAGGGACGAATATATCTTGTCTATTGGCCAAACTCTCGTTCAGCAATTCGATTATTCTTTGCTTGTGCTGCGGAATGAAAAATACAACCAGGTCTACGAATCCGGCATCAACATGAATGCCATGAAAGCAAAGATGCACAATCAATGCTTATCCAATTTATTCCAACGCCACCCAGACGTTTCTATTTTTCAGGACCAATTCGCCGAAGAAGGCCTTTATTACCATTATTTAAAAAATGAAAAAAACGTGGTAAGAAACATTGTTTTTGCTACAAAAGGAGAAACTAAATACCCCTCTGTTGCCCTTGGATCCGTAATAGCCCGGTATTCCTTTTTGAAAGAAATGCAAAAATTAAGTGAGGAACTGGGCGAAGAAATTCCACAAGGTGCAGGTTCCCAAGTCGATGAATTTGCTAAAAAAATAGCTCAAAATTACTCAAATTTCCCCTGGGAAAAATACGTAAAGAAAAACTTTGCCAATTTTGCAAAAATTTCTAGCGAAGCGAACGAATAATATCTTCAAAAAAAGTCGGAATCGGAGCTTCAAATGACATTTCTTCTTTTGTTCTAGGATGTTTTAACGTAAGGCGATAGGCGTGCAATAGCTGCCCATTAGAATAGATTTTGCGGTTGTTTTCTCCATAGAGCGGATCTCCAACAACAGGATGTCCGATATATTCTAAATGAACGCGAATTTGATGGGTTCTGCCTGTCAATAAACGACACCGCAGCAATGTGACTCCACTCTCGCGGAACCGCTTTTCTACATGGAAATAGGTTACGGCTTCTTTGCCTTTATTTAAATCAATCGTGTTTTTTAAAGGATTTTTCGGATCTCTTCCAATTGGAGCATCGATTTTTCCGTCGTCTTCCAAAATAATACCTTGAGCAAGGGCCACGTATTCGCGATGCATCGAATGGTCGCTAAGTTGACTCGCTAAATAAGCATAGGCATCGTCATTTTTCGCGCAAACCAATAGTCCGCTTGTGTCCTTGTCAATGCGATGAACAATACCTGGACGGACGTCATCTTTAGAATTAGCCAAAGACTTGCAATGATGCAAAAGCGCATTGACAAGCGTGCCATCAGGATGGCCGTTTCCGGGATGAACCACCAATCCAGCTGGCTTATTAATCACTAAAATATCATCGTCTTCGTAAACAATGTCTAAAGGCAGTTCTTCTGCCTTTATCGTCGTTTCTTTTTTGGGAAGTTCTCCAAATTGAATTACATCTCCCGTCTCAACTCGATAATGCGGTTTTTCTTTTTCTCCATTAACCAAAACCCCGTTGGGGGAAGAAAAAAGAAGCTTTACTTTAGTTCGACTCGATTCCGCCCCAAGCAAAGTCAACGCTTCGTCGAGTCTTTTCCCTGCAATGGAATCATCAATGGTTATGGTTCTCATCTTGCGTTTTCTCCTCGGGTTTCACCAAACGAGGATCATCACTCCATTCGCTTTTTTTGTTTTTGTTTTCCTTGATTGAGTCAAGAACCATTAGCACAATTAAATATATGATTCCAATGGTCAGAAAGGAATCGGCCAAATTGAATGTCGCGAAAGGGTTGATAAACGAAGTCCCTTTCGAGGGGCCGCCTCCGAGATAAAATTGAATAAAATCAATAACTCCATCAAAGCCCGTGATAGGCATCCAATAAAACGCGCGATCAATCAAATTGCCTATCGCTCCAGAAGCAAGCAGCATGGCACAGACGCGTTCTTTGTTGCCAAAGGTATTGTCTTTTAAAATCCAGTACCAAACGATAGCCGTACTCATGACCAGCGAAATCACGATGTTAATGCCGCGTCCAACCTGCATCGGAAGCGTGCTGCCTAGTGAAAAGGCGATAGCAACATTATAGGATTTTGTAATGTAGAGGAAATTGGGGATGACTTCAATCCCGGGGCCGGTGGTAAGGGGAACTAATCGTTCCACAAGCCACTTTGATCCAAGATCCAACAAAATCAAGCCAATAGCCCCGATTCCAAACCAAAAAAGAGGTTTGGAATCTTTCCAGGTTAAGTGGCGAAAGAGTTTCATTTTCTTGCCTCTTCCAAAGCTTGCGCACAGCGATGACACACCTGTTCTTCACCAACCGATTCAAGTTGGCGAACTTTGCAGCGACAGCGAGGACATTCCTCTCCATCCGCAAGTGTCGATGTAGCTTTATTTTCTTCTCCCTTGGAAAGCTTTAAGTCAGCGACCATGAAGAATTTCGCTGCATTTTCACCCTCATTTTCCAGAAGTTGTTGAAGTTGTTGGTTCTTCACAACAAGCGATAACGAAGCGTCGGTGCTGCTGCCAAATTCCCCGCGAGCCCGGCTTTCTTCCAAGGTTTTAAGCGCGACGGTACGCAATTCTTTAAAGGCCTCATAAAACGAAAGGACCTCTTCCCCGTAGTCATGGCTCACTTTGGGCATATTCTCCAGCTGAACAAATTTTTTCTTTTGCCCCGGCAAATAGCCGTAAACCTCTTGCATGGTGAAGGGGAGGATCGGGTTTAAAAGAAGGCACAAGTCATGGCAGCAATGGAAAATAACATCCACAACCGCTTTTCTTCTCGGGCTTTCAATTTCATCACAGTAGAGAATATCTTTAGCAAAATCCAAATAGAATGAGCTTAAATCGCCAGATAGGAACGTAATAATTTGAGAAGTAACTGTCGCAAAATCATAATGATTATAAGCTTCGATTGACGTATTCTTAACCTGTTCCAGTTTGGCCAAGATAAAGGTATCTACCAAGCTATATTTCAATTCATCCTTAGGCATTTCCTTGTAATGTTCCAAGTTACCAAGCATGAATTTGAAGGTGTTTCGAATTTTACGGTAATTATCCGTTGTGGTTTTAATGATGGATTCGCCTAGGCGTACGTCGGCGTGATAATCCACGCTAGCGGCCCAAAGGCGAAGAATATCCGCGCCAAATTGATCAGCAATTTTGTTAGGGTCAATTCCGTTGCCTGCGGATTTGCTCATTTTCATCCAACTTTCATCCATAACCCACCCGTGGGTGATGCAAGTCTTGAATGGGGCGATTCCGTTGACGGCCATTGAAATAATCATCGAACTGTTGAACCAACCACGATATTGGTCGTTGCCCTCTAAGTAGACGTCGGCAGGATATTTAAGGCCTCGTTCAACAAGCGTTCCATTCCAGCTGGAGCCGGAATCAAACCAAACATCCATAATATCGGTCTCTTTGCGGAACTTTCCATTGGGGGAAGCCGGATTAGAATAGCCTTCAGGCAATAAATCCTTAGGCTCTTTTTCAAACCAAACATTCGAACCGTATTGCGCAATCAAGGCACGGATATGATCGAAAACGGGTTTTTCAATAATAGGGGTATCATCCTCATTATAAATCACAGGGATAGGGACGCCCCAAACTCTCTGACGAGAAATGCACCAGTCAGCACGATCTTTGATCATGTTTATCATTTTGTTCTTACCCCATGTGGGAAGCCATTCAATCTGTTCGATAGCATCAAGTAAATCTTGTCGAATGGGCTCGATGTAGCAGAACCATTGGGGGGTAGCACGGAAAATAACTGGTTTTTTAGTGCGCCAATCGTGAGGATAGCTGTGGACGATGTCTTGTTCGCGAAGCATCTTGCCGTTTTCTTGAAGCAAGGAGATAACCACATCGTTAGCATCTTCATAGAAAAGACCGTTTAAGGGATCTTTTTCGTCCATATGCATAATTCCACGTTCATCCACGGGGCACATGGGTTTAATTCCGTATTTCAAACAGGCATTAAAATCGTCCACGCCAAAATCTGGTGCAATGTGAACAAGACCGGTTCCACTATCTTCGGTCACATAATTTGCAACGATGACCGGGGAAACGCGCGAATATAGCGGGTGCTTATAAGTCAGGTATTCCATGTCTTGACCGCGGAATGCTTTAACAAGTTCGATTTTTTCTAAACCGAGTTCTTCTTTCATCTTCGCTTGAAGAGAGACCAAGAAGATCAATAAGCCTTTTTCGGTCCGGAATAGGCCGTATTCAAAGCGAGGATTGACGGCAATGGCCTGGTTGGCGGGAATCGTCCAAGGAGTTGTAGTCCAAATGACAAAAGAGGCTTCGTTAGGAACTAATCCCTTCCCATCTACCACGTCCATGGCGACATACATCGTTTTGGCCGTTACGTCATGATATTCCACCTCCGCTTCGGCAAGCGCGGATTCACTAGAAGGCGACCAATAAACAGGCTTAACGCCCTTAAACATCAATCCCTTAAGAGCCATTGTCGCGAAAACGTCAATTTGTCGCGCTTCGTATTCCGGTAGAAGAGTTAAATAGGGATGTTCGTAGTCGCCAAGGCAACCGAGTCGTTGAATCTGACTCTTTTGATGGCTGACCTGTTTTTTCGCGTACTCTTCACATATTTTTCGGAATTCAGGAATGGGGGTTTGTTTGCGGTTAACCCCCGATTTCGTCACTTTAACTTCAATGGGCAAACCATGAGTATCCCAACCAAAAATAAACGGCGTTTGATATCCGTCCATGTTTTTGAAGCGGACAATGAAGTCCTTCAAGCAGCGATTCAAGGCGTGACCGCAATGGATGTCTCCATTTGCATAGGGCGGCCCATCATGCAGCATAAAAACCGGAGCATTCACCCGATTTTCGTTCATTTGATGATATAGATCGTTGTTTTGCCACTCTTGCACCATAACGGGCTCTTTTTGGGCCAATCCCGCTCGCATCGGGAATTCCGTTTGGGGCATATGAAGCGTATCTTTCAAAGCCATAATTTTCTCCTTAAAAAAAGCCAAGCATCACTCAAGGACGCTTGGCGCGTGGTACCACCTTGTTTCTCCCTTCCTTTTTAAAAGGGGAGCACTCATTGATCCGTTATCGGGAATCACTCGGCGCCCTTACTCCGTTCAGGGCACGGACTCAGAAGTGATAATCGGCATTGCTCGCCCCTTCTCAGCTTCAGCGGGACTCTCTGTTTTTGCGGCGCCGACGTTTGTCTTCTTCAACGTCGATTCATTCTAGAATGAACCCCTAGAAGAATCAAGACTACTGGCGGATTAAATTCCGTTTTTGAGAAAGTCGGGAAGGATGCTATCTCCAATTTCTGAAGCATCCTCTTCACCGGACTCCCGTTCTTCCAGCAGCGATTGCTCGAAGTTGTCTTTCTTAACCGCATCAACTCCATTACCAACTTGCGAACGATTCAAGGGAGTTTGGAAGGTTGGCGTAGAAGTAAAGTCAAATTCTTCCGTGAAATCGCTAGCGATGACAGAGACCAAAATTCCATCTGCCAATTGGGGGTTTATCGTAAGGCCGAACTTAATGTCAACGTTCGTGCCAGCCTGCTCTTTGACTCGATTGACGCACTCCTGCCCTTCATAAAGGGAGACGTCCATACCACAAGTGACCGTGCAAATCGCTTTTCTCGCACCTGAAATCGAAGCTTCAAGCAACGGACTATTGATGGCATTTTCAACCGCTTCTTCCGCTTTGTGCGGGCCATGGCCTTCGCCAAAACCAATTAAGGCAATCCCCGATCCCTTAAGTGTTTTCTTTACGTCAGAGAAGTCGCAGTTAATCGAACCTGGGAGCAAAATAATTTCAACTACCGTTTTCACGGACTGCGCCAACACTTTATCCGACTCACTGAAAGCCTTGGAAATGGGCAAATTTCCCGATGTCATCAATAATTTATCATTAGAAACAATAATGATGGAATCGGCAGCATTTTTCAGTTCATTGAGTCCCGAAACGGAATTAGCAATTCTTGTTTTCCCCTCAAAAGAGAAGGGGCGAGTAACGATAGCGACCGTTAATGCGCCTTCCTCTCGCGCTACTTGAGCAACAACAGGTGCGGCCCCTGTGCCAGTACCGCCGCCCATTCCAGCGGCAATGAAAACCAAATCAGCTCCCTTAACGATGGAACGAATCTTTTCTTTGGATTGTTCAGCGGCGTTTTTGCCAACGGCAGGATCTCCCCCTGCACCAATCCCGGCAGTAACCGACGTGCCTAAAACCACGCGATTCGGCGCCTTTGAAGTCGCTAAGGCCTGCTTATCCGTATTGAAAACATAAAACTCAACATTGTCAATTTGTTCATCAATCATCCGGTTAACCGCATTGTTACCAGCGCCACCGACACCAATAACGACAATGCGAATAACAGGCTCAAAATTATCCAAATCTGTATTATCAATTCTGTCGCTCATATCTCACTCCCACTTTATAAAACATCATCTTCCGCTTTTTTATTGATGTTTCTTTTTTTCTTACCGCTATTTTTTTCCGTAGCAGGAACACGCGAAACGTTGGTAACGTTAATGTAATTGTCCTCTAAACTTCCCGTATATTGGCTTGCCGCCAAAATTAGCCCTAACAAGGCGGAATAGCCCGGTTTTCTGCATCCAACTACCTGTGGCTTCATAAACAACACCGGTCGATCCGGAAAAGCGTTTTGAAGAAGGCTATCCAGACCATAAAGTTGACTACCACCACCCGTGAATACAAGAGGAAGTTTCTCGGTAACGCCAGACTTTTGCTCAATTTCATTGAGGTTCTCCCGAAGGAGTGCTACAAAAGAATCCGCTTCCGCTTGGATTACGGTATTGAGATTCTTTTGGTAAATCTTGTTAGGTGACGAAGATTCGCTTTGGAATAAAGGGCGTTCAAAGCGACGATTCCGCATATCCAACCCATATTCTTTTTTAATTTGCTCGGCAATTTCATAGGGAATTCCAAACGCTTCTACCATTTTTTGCGTTAAATGGTCACCCCCAAGAAAAAAACACTTGGATCCATAAAATGGCTTTTGGCGAGCAATGAGGCTTAACGATGTAATTTTACCGCCGATATCAACGAGAACATATTTTGTGGGGATGTCGGAAATGGTTGTAGCAAGCAAGGCGTTGCAATAGCTTGAGACACAGCTTTTCTTTACCCGAAAGCCCGATCGAGCGGCAATAGATAAAAACTGATTTTTAATATATCCAGGCATTGCGTGAATCAATGCATGAACGCCCAACATGCTGCTTCTTTCCCCAAGCGGTGGTGTCGCCATGGAACGGCGGTCATCCAAAATAAAAGTATCTGGGATAATATCGACCATTTCATCGTTATTGGGGAGCCTTTTCTTTCGAACGAGGCCTATAACGTTAGAAATATCCAGTTCTTGTATTTGATTGTCGCTTTTAACGGTATTTGTGGATTCATCCGCTTCATAAACAGAAAATTCGATTGGGGGCAAGACCAAACAAATTTCGCAAATCGACATATTTAACTTCGCGTGTTCGTCCGTAATTTTATGAAACGAAGAAAGAGCAGAAATCAATGCGTCTTGATCCGCGATTGTTCCGTTCCTGATAATTCCCGGAATAGGTTTTTCCACTGCGTATAGGGGAATAGGTTTCCCTTCTTCCTCATATCCGACAAGCATTTTTATGGATTCGCTCGTTATCTCAAGACAAGCCAATGGTTTTTTCATAGATAGGTATATTCTAATGTAGATAGAAAAAAAGATTAATAAAGAAATATTCGATTTTTGGTAGTTTTTAAGGACTTGCTATTTACTTAGTAAATAAAAGAGGCCGAAGAATGAATCCTTCAGCCTCACAGATTCAAGGCAAGATGGCTTTAAGCTGGCAAAACTACTTCGTATATATCGTCGTTGGCGTCGATTTCGGTTTTTGTGGAACTAACGGCTTCCTGTGCGTTGGTTTCCTTGGCCGAAGCGTTCGCGACAATAACAATCGGCAGAATGCTTCCTAAAGCTAGGACAAAAGCGAAAGCGAAGGCCTTTCCCGCGTTACGAACGCGATAAAAGCTTTTTTTGTGATTGTATTTCACCAATTTGTCTTTCATGGGGCCTCCTTTCTGGACGTGGGTCCTAAATTCTTTCCATGATTCTAAGTTTGCCGCTCATGGCTCGACGGTTTTCGTCAAGTTCTTGCGCGGAGGGGACAATCGGTTTCCGATTGACAAGAGCAAAGTCTGGCTTTGCAATTTGTTCCGGCAACAAGGCCGGGCCATGTCGGGAGCCTTCGAGAATAGACAATTCTCGGAAGCGGTCTTTTACGAGTCGATCATCCAATGACATGAATGTGATGATTGCGATGCGGCCACCTTTTTTTAATAAGAATGGGGCGTCGAGAAGCATTTTTTGTAATGCCTCTTCCTCGTGGTTGACTTCGATCCTTATCGCTTGGAACGTTTGTTTAGCGGGATGCCCCTTTTTAGAGAGTTCCTTGGCCGATTTGGCCTGCTTCACACATTCAACGAGATCGAGTGTAGTTCGCAATGGTGATTGGCTTCGCCGAGAAACGATGTTTTTCGCAATGCGATACGCATCTTTTTCTTCACCATATTGCCACAAGATTTTTGCAATTTTATCGAGTGGATATTCATTGCATACTTTTGCGGCGGTAAGTGGATTGTCGAGATTCATTCTCATATCAAGCGGTTCTTCTTCCCGATAGGAGAACCCTCTTTTCGGGTCGTCCAATTGGGGGCTAGAAACCCCTAAATCTGCGAGAATTCCATCGACGGCGACCACGCCTCTTTTTTCCAACTCTTCCTTTACGTTTTCGAAATTGGAGCGAATCAATTCGAAGTTAGACGAGATTAGGCCAAGTCTAGTTTTGGATTGTTCTATCGCTTCTTCGTCTTGGTCGAAGGAATAGAGTTTTCCCTTGGGGATTCTTTTTAGAATCTCCGAAGAGTGCCCTGCCCTTCCAAGAGTCAAATCGACATAAACTCCGTTTTCTTTAATTTGAAGTCCATCGATGCATTCGCTCAAAAGCACTGGTTTATGTTCATACTTCATGAGCGATTTCCTTTCGACGAAGACCCCAGTTGATCAAACGCTGAACCGTGCACAATCAGGTACTTCGCGAATGCAGCGGAGTCCCAAATCTCGAAATGATCAATGGCTCCGATGATCGTGACGTCTTGACTGATTCCGTATTCATCTAGGATTTGTCTTCCAAGAAGAATGCGTCCATGCGAGTCTATATTCATCTCATTAACAGAACTCGCTGCGAGGCGGATATAAGCTCGCTGCTCCTCGTTCCGATAATCCATGCTCTGCAATTCAATCATCAACTTTTCGAAGGATTTTTCGTCATAAACCGACAAGCATCCATCAAAGCCGCGAAGAACGTAAAGGCATTTCTCTCCTTGCGGAAGGAGCTTAGCGGGGATGAGCAAGCGGCCTTTGGTGTCCAAGGAACGTTTAAATTTTCCGAAGAACATTTTTACCACTTTTTCCCACCTCGTAACAAAATGATAAGCGAGAGTTTTCAACAAGGCAATAGAAAAAATAAAAAAACGGAAAGATTTTCTCTCCGTTTTTATTCGTTTAAATTAATCTTCAAAAAGGGAACTCAGCGAATCGAACGGCGAGGATTCAGGTTGAATATCCTCATCGGAATAAACCCGCACGTTTTCATCACCCTTCGGAAGGGACGATCCTTCTTTTAACGGCTTCAAAGGAACCTCGCTAACCAAAACGGAACGAACAAAATCTTTTAACTCAAATGAATTGCCGGGAAATACATAGCCGAAATCATCCGAATCTTGATTTTCATCATAAATAGTAATTACCTCATCCACCAAACAAGGTTCTTCAAAAGTTTCGTCAGTTCTCGCATCCCTCAGAATCAAAACCCCTTCAACCTTGCCGTCAAAGGCCAGGAAGTCACCATCTTTGAAAAATTCACCAGTAATTTTAGGCGATAAAATTTTTATCAGTGGGAGACCAGAGGGAATAGAATCTCCTTCGAAGATCGGAAACTGTTCCGAAACTTCTAGAGGTCGATTTGGCAGAATACTGGACCGGAAAATTTTCATTCGCGAATTTCCGCCTTAAATTTGGCCCTAAGCGAAGCGATAACTTTTTGGAAGGCGTCGTTTACTTCTTCGTCTTTAAGGGTTGCATCTTCTTTAGAGAAAGTAATAGACAATGCCATAGACTTTTTGCCGTCGTCGACGCCCGCACCACGATAAACGTCAAACACCTCAACATTTTTAATCAACGTCGAAGACTTTAATGCCTCTTTGCGTAGATCTTCATAAGGAATACCTTCGTCAACAACAAAGGCAAGGTCACGGAATACGGAGGGGAATCTCGAAGGAATTGACGCTTTGACATTTCCGACACGTACTTCAAAAGCAGATGCTAAATCAAGAGCAAGAACGGAAGCATTCTTCAAGCCATATTCCTTAAGGGCAACAGGGTGCAGTTCACCAAAGAACCCGATAAGTTTTTTCCCAATGTAGACTTCAGCGCTTCTTCCCGGATGCATTTCTTTATCAGAAAAGGACCATTTCCTAACGGAATATCTATTCTTGGTAATGCCTAAAATAGCCATCAGATTTTCAAAAATGCCTTTCGCATCATAAAAATCATAAGGACGTTCTGCAATGCCTTCTTGGTTTTTCTCATTGCCAGTTAAAACAACCGAAAGCATTTTACCTGCATACCCAATGGCGTCTATGTCACTAATTTCAAACAAAGCAAGATCCTTATTTTGTCGTGCCGCATTATAGGAAGCAGTTTTTAAAACACTGTGAATTAGATTCGTGCGAACCTCTGCGTGATCTACCGTCATCGGATTTTTGAGAACGTAAGGTTTTGCGCGATTCAAATAGGTAAATTTTTGGTTTTCTTCGGAGGAGACCAACGTGTAGGAAAGAATTTGATCAAGGCCGTTCGCCAAAAGAAAGCGACGAATTTGACGCTCCTTTTCTTGATGATCCGTCAATCCGTTAAGAGCCAGTTTCGTCGTGGGAAGAACGCTTTGAACATTACTGTAGCCTAAAATACGGATAATTTCTTCCGACAAATCCGCCTTCCCATCGATATCGATACGATAGGAGGGGACTTTTACCACAAAACTCGTTTCGTCGCTTTCCAGAATTTCAAAATGGTCGCGGCGTAAAGTGTTCAATATCAATTCTTGTGAAAAATTTGTACCGAGCCTGTCATTAATATAATTAAAGGATAACGGAATGGTTTTTACAGCGTGAGGAAAAGTGTCATACGAATTCGCGATATAACAGTGCTCAGCCCCGACAAATCTTTTCATTGCACTTCCTGTCTTGTCTTGGACTTCTTCCATTTGATCGGGGTTCACGCCCTTGCAAAATCTAGATGAAGAGTCGCTGAACAAGCCAAGACGATTGGACGTTCTACGAATCGAGGCATAATCAAAATACGCGGCTTCAACAACAATATTTTTGGTTGTTTCGCTCACCCTACACGCATCTGCCGTCATAATGCCGGCCAAGCACATCGGTTCGCCATCAGAAGTAACCACCAAGTCGCCTTTTTCCAAATGATACGTATTGCCATCCATGGCGACAAAATCCCCTTCAAAGTCATCGCGAACGATCAGTTCGTTTTTTGGCAATTTATCCGCATCGTACATATTCAGGGGTTGCCCAGTAAGGAGCATTATGTAGTTCCCCAAATCAACAATGTTATTAATGGAACGAATCCCTGCGACCGCAAGAAGTTCTTTTAGTTCGCAAGGGGATTTAGAAACGGAAACATTTTTGTAAATACGTCCCGTAAAAATTTGGCATTTCGGCGTTTCAGATTCACAAACAAAATGGATGGGAGAAGATTCTAATGGATCGATTTTTTGGAAGCGGGTGTCCTTGTCGAAAAGACAGGCTACTTCCTTTGCAACGTTCTCAAAGGAATATAAATCGGGGCGGTTCGGCAAAACATCCAAATCGATGGCAACGTCGTCTAGATGCAAATAGCCCAAAACATCCTCTTCGCCAATAGGCGCGTCCGCGGGAAGTTCCTCGATCCCACTTGTTTGTTGCTCCGTTAAAAATTTCTTGTTTACGCCTAATTCAAGAAGAGAACAGCACATACCATCGCTATCGACTCCCCGAATCTTCGACGGACGAATTTCTCCACCAGGGAGCTTGGCCCCGTTGCGAGCCACGATAACCTTTAAGCCAGTCCTAGCATTTGGGGCGCCGCACACTATCTGATGCACGCCATTTTTGGCCCCTTCATCAACTTGCAAAATGTGTAAATGGTCGGAATCAGGGTGAGGAATGCAGGACAAAATTTCCCCAATGACCAAATTTGTTCCTGATGCCAAAGGAGAAATTTCCTCCACTTCTGCACCAGCAAACGTTAATTTATCAGCAATCTCTTTCGGACTTACACCATCCAAGTCGATATGGTTAAGAAGATAACGATACGAAACTTTCATCTTGAAACCTCACTTATTCATAAACGCATTTAGGAAGCGAACATCGTTCGAATAAATCCTTCGAATATCATCGATTCCATAGCGAAGCATGGCCACGCGCTCCACGCCGACGCCAAAGGCAAAACCCGACCAAACTTCAGGATCATAGCCACACATTTCCAACACCTTAGGATTGACCATGCCTGCGCCCAATATTTCGATCCAGCCAGTTCCTTTGCAAAGCGCGCATCCTTTTCCACCGCAGTTGAAACAAGAAACATCGACTTCAACGCTCGGCTCGGTGAATGGGAAATAACTGGATCGCAAGCGAATCTCCCTTTTTTCGCCAAACATTTTGCGAACAAAGAGCTCTAATGTGGCTTTCAGGTTCGCGATGGAAATATTATGATCAACAACCAAACCTTCGATTTGGGCAAATTGATGGCTGTGAGTCATGTCGTCATCGTCGCGTCGATAGGCTTTGCCGGGACAAATCAATTTAATTGGGGTTTTGGGTTGTCTTTCTAACATGGCGTGAGCTTGCGCAGCGGAGGTTTGGGTCCTTAAAAGACGTTCTCCTTCTCCCTCAATATAGAAAGTATCCTGCATATCTCGCGATGGGTGATCCTTCGGAACATTGAGCAATTCGAAATTAAAATAATCGCTTTCAACGTCCCGTCCTTCAGCAACTTCGTAGCCCATGTTTAGAAAAATGTCTGTCACTTCGTCAACAATTAAATAATATGGGTTTATTTTTCCGGGCTTAACCGCGCGGCCAGGGAGCGTGATATCAAGAGATTCCGAAAGTAATTTTTTATTAAGGGTTTCTTCCTCGATCTTGCTTTTTTTCTGTTCATAGAGCTCATTTACTTTCGAACGAGCTTCGTTGGCCATCTTTCCACAAGCGGCTTTTTCTTCCTTCGGTACGCTACGCATCTCGCTAAGCAAACTGCAAACGCAACCTTTTTTGCTAAGGAATTCGTTATAAAACCCAACAAGCTGTCCCTCGTTTTCAATCGAATCAATTGCTTGCGTGGCCTTTTCTATAATTTGTTTACACTGTTCAATGAAATCCATATAAGCTCCTCTAAATAAAAAGATGGCTCAAGGAACGAGAAATCCCGTGGTACCATCCTAATTCGCTTTTATGCGCTCTATTCCCTATAACGCGGGGCGGCCTCTCGGCGTTCTCAGAGGTGAATTCGCGGATTTCCGTCCGACGGCTCTCAGCCAAAACCGTCTTCTCTTTGTCGGGAAATTTGCCCGTTACTACTTCTCTTCAACGAACGGGCTCATTTTATACCTTCGTTCACGGGTTGAAAAGGGGCGTTGAAGGCATCAAGGATAAGCGCAAAGCTATTCAACCTTATTTTTAAGGTTATACATTAAGATTCCGCCCGCAATTCCTACATTAAGGGAATCAATACCGGACATCTCAATCTTAACAATTTGATCACACTGGGAAATCAGGGTTTCGGTCATTCCACGCCCCTCATTGCCCAGCACTAAGGCAAACTTGGTAGTAGTCATTTTGAAATCACCCAATGCTATGGAATTGCGAAGAGCAGACCCCACCACCCGATATCCGGCTTGGCGGAGCATCGAAACCGCCTCTTGCTCGTTTTTTGGAAAATGCAAGGAAAGTTCAAATATAGCACCCTGTGTCCCCGCCACAACCTTTCCATTAAAAGGCGAACAGCACCCAGGAAGCAGGAAAATATCTTTGTAACCAAAGGCAAGCGCGGTTCGCAAAAGCGTCCCCATATTCCCAGGATCTTGTACGCGGTCCAGCATTAAAACACGATTCGATTTTAAGCCTGGATTGGGGTCTTTGTAATGGGCGACCCCCACGATTCCTTCTGGGGATTTGTTACTTGAAATCTTATCTACAATCGACATCGGGCATTGATGAACGATTACGTTGGGGGCGGAAAAGGAATCTCTTGAAAACACTTCATCAAGACAAAATGCCGCGCTTGCCATTTCAACAACGTGAAACCCTTCAACCAAAAAAGCATTTTTGGAAGGCTTCATTCTTACCTCAATTGCGTTCTTTACCCGCGGGTTATTACGACTTTCAATCCGGTCCATTACTTATGAATTTCCTTAATTAATTTTTTTCGAGATATTTGATAATCTGGGTCGTACCGATACACGACAGCATAAAATCTTTTTGAATGGTTGGGTTCAAAAAAATGTGCTAGCTCGTGAACGACCACCGAATCAATAATATCAGGAGAATAACAAATCAGCGAGACGGCAAACGATAAAGCATGAGTTTTGGCGGAATTGGAGCCGTAGCGAGTCCCCATATTCCGAACACGGACTTTATAGGGTTTCGAGATTCCCATCATTTTTTCATAGTAGGCAACGCGATCTGTTATATAAGGCAAGGCATGGCTTTTTAAAAATGCCAAGACGTCTTCTTTGTTGGAAAAATCTCCTTCAACCTTATCCCCAAAAAGAAAACAATAATCTTCTCCCCAGTTTTTCTCCCCGTGATACTTGGCTCTGCTCTTTTCATAAGAGATTTTGAATTTCTCCAAAAGACTAATGGCAATTTTTTGGACTTCTTGACTATTTCGCTTGTAATAGGTCGGCATCGACAAAGAAAAACCACCGGACGAAAGTTTGCGCATCGTCACATGGCTCGTTCGGTGAAAGCGAAGTTTAACCTTAACCAAGCCGCCATCAAAAGGAATGAGGATTTCTTCAGTCATGATTTGCATTATACTTCTTGTTTTCTTGAATCATAAATAAGAATAGAATACCAAGGCTATGGAAAAAATCTTAATTTCTGCGTGCCTCGTCGGCGACAACACCCGATTCGATGGCGGTAATTGTCGCAACGAACTTGTGTCTGAGCTAAACCAATACTACGATCTTGTCCCTTTTTGTCCCGAAATGGAGGGCGGGTTGCCCGTCCCACGTGAGCCCGGCGAAATTTTTCACGATGCCGTGAAAACGAAAAAGGGAAAAGATATCACTCGTTTTTATAATAGCGGAGCAGAAAAAGCCCTTGCGCTTTGCTCCTTTTTAGGAATCAAAATAGCAGTCCTAAAAGAGAATAGTCCTTCTTGCGGCGTCCACCATATCTACAATGGCCATTTTAATTCCACAACAATTGTGGGATCTGGCATCACCACGAGCCTGTTAAAGTCAAAAGGAATACGTGTCATTTCCGAAGAGGAATTACCAACATTCTTAGAAGATTGCAAGGAAAAAGCAGGAAAGACTGCTTTGAAAATCGAATTGGAGAAACAAGCAGATCTTGGAAAACCAGTTCCATCTCGTCCGTTCGATCAGAATTCAGACCGGGCCCATTTCAAGGAAAAAGGATTCGGCAAAGACAAATCGTTTGACGGAGAAGCAGACCATTCGGAAAAAGGAGAACGCCGGGCTTACCATCACGAAGATGGAGAAGGTCGTTCTTATCGAGATAGTGGCGAGCGTCGTTCGTTCCGACACAACGTTGGTGAACGTAGGCCGTTCCGTCGAAATGAAGGAGAGCGTTCCGATTTCCGAAAAGACAACCCGCATTCCTTCCAAACGGACAACCCTGAGGGAGAAGAAAAACGTAGCTTTAGAAAACCGCATCGCGAATTCGACCGCAGGAGCGATTCTTACGGCAAACGTGATGGCGGCAAGCCTTACTCGGATTCCCCCCGTTCCTATCGTCCTCGACGCGACGACGATAACTACGAAGGGAAAGAAAAGAAATCGTATGGTGATTTCAAAAAAGACGGGGAACGCAGAAAACCGTTTGGCAAAAGAAAACCTTACGAATCCGGCGAACGCCGCCAAACCCGCTCCTTCCGTAGCGATAAACCTCGCACACCTCGTAAGGACTGGAAAAAGAAAGACGAATAACGATCAAAACCCTTGGTCGTGTTCTTGGGCGAAATCCGTTTCGCCCTTTTCTTTTTCCTCAACCATTTCAAGGCGCTCGCTTATTGTCGCAACGTAATTGCCGATAGCAAACAAGAATGAAGCCACCAAAACAATGAAGCACGCAAGGCATAAATCCATCTTATTGCTTAAAGCGGCAACGCTATTTTGGTCGCTGGATTTAACAAAAAGGATGGCGATGCTTAATACCGTCATTGCCAAAAACACAATCAGGCAGATAACCCGGAAGGTTTTTGGAGTAAATTTGATTTTTTTCATGAATCTCCTTTCATAAAATGCGGGAAGAAAAGACGAATTGTGGTCAGCAAAGGATAAAAGGTCCGCCCCTTCTTCCCTTGAATGTAGCCCCCATGTCAGCCCTCAGCTAGTAGGCGATGGTATACGCCGCCATTGCGACTGCCCTTTAAAAGTGACGTCTCCTTTTAAAGATTAATCGCCTGCTTTTGCTCACGACAATCTAGAACGTGAGCTAGGCCCCTTATAGAAAGGCCGCCGCGATTCCAGCCTTCATGGGTTCTACAAATATATTAGAGTAAAAAAAGGCCAAATATTTTTGAAAATTTTTTATCGGTTTCCCAGCTGATTAAACAAAGTCGAATAATATTTTTTTAAATATTTTTTGGTTTCCATGTATTTTCGCTTATTTCTTTACATTTTAAAAAGAAAACCCCGAGCCGAGGCCCAGGGCGAACGATTTTCGAAAACTTAGAAAATTCTCTTTTCCGTTCTGGAGTCGAAGATGTGGGATTTCGAAAGAACAAATCCAAGGTGCATGACGTCTCCACCTTTGATCTCATGGGACAAAGGAATCTTCGCCACCATATCAATTCCACCAAAGTCGGAGTGCACATAGTATTCATGGCCGAGAAGTTCGGCGACGGATACGGTGACTTCAAACGGTTCGGCAATCTTTTTGGCAGAGGCTTCTTCATCGTCGGCATCCAAGATATCTTCGGGACGCATGCCAAAATCAATTTCATGTTCTCCGAGAAGAGCTTGGTTAAAGAAGGCCAAATCTTCGGTTTTCGTTGCGATTTCCTTTTGGATATTTTCCGCTTCTTCTTTTTCTTTTTTCGAAAGTTCTTTACCTTCGTTTGGAACAGGGATAGAAGCGTTCAACCTTTCGATATCCGCGGCAGTCGTCTCGATTTCGCTCTTATAGAAATCTTCATGGGCTTTCACCGCTTCGTCAGAGAGATGAATGCGATAGCCTCCGGGGAGAACGATATCCCCTTTGTCATAACGGCCTTTGAACAAATTCATAGACGGGGAGCCAATGAATGTCGCAACGAATTTGTTCGCTGGGTGATTATAAATTTCAATTGGAGAACCCACTTGTTGGATGCGGCCTAGCTTCATAACAACAATGCGGTCAGCCATCGTCATAGCTTCCGTTTGATCGTGAGTAACGTAAATCGTCGTCGCGCCTAACGTATTGTGCAATTTGATGATTTCGCTACGCATTTGAACGCGAAGTTTTGCGTCGAGGTTCGACAAAGGTTCGTCCATCAAGAAGACCTTTGCATTTCTAACAATGGCGCGGCCCAAGGCTACACGTTGTCTTTGGCCACCAGAAAGAGCTTTGGGCTTGCGATCAAGGTATTCTTCAATTTGAAGAATTTTAGCTGCATCACGAACGCGGCGATCGATTTCTTCTTTGGCAAAATGACGGATCTTTAGACCGAATGCCATGTTGTTGTAAACGGTCATGTGCGGATAAAGCGCGTAGGACTGGAAGACCATGGCAATATCACGATCTTTCGGAGTTTTGTCGTTCGCGTATTCTCCGTCGATATACAAGTCACCGGCGCTGATGTCTTCCAAACCGGCAACCATACGTAGCGTAGTGGACTTTCCGCATCCGGAAGGACCAACAAAAACGATAAATTCCTTCTTTTGGATTTCAAGATTGAAATCAAAAACGGCTTGAACGTTGTTGTCATAAATCTTGTCAATGTGGCGAAGGGAGACGTAGCCCATCGTAGGATCGGCGACTTTCTCTTCCTTCACAGCGACTTCTTCGACTTTTTCGGCGTCTGCTTTTTTATTTTTTCCCAGCATAATTGCTATGCCCTCCAATGGATAAAACTATAAATGAAAAAAAGAAATCCGTCTTGTGCACAGTGCACAAATATCATTAATTTCGATAGCTAACGCTAAATTGGAAATACAATTCAAGCAAAAGGGCGTTATGGTAGTCGCGGATATCCAGGTTGGTAAGTTCGATAAATTTGTTAAGACGATACAAAAAAGTGTTTCGGTGAACAAATAAGGTTTGGGCCGAAAGTGATTCGTCGCACCCGCATCGCAAATAAGTCCCCGCGGTAAGCAACAAATCATGGGGCACACTATCAAAACAAGCTTTAAGCAGGGGATAGGCGGAATAATCCCCAAACGAGATTTCCTTAAGAATTACATCGGAAGGAAACATGGCTCTGCATGGGAAGTAAGAGGCGGATTTTTGAAGCAAATCCTGTTCCAATACCGTATTTTGATGCGCAGACAAAAATGATATAGAAGCCCCTAAATCATCACGAATAACTAACGACAATGAATCTAATTTTGCATAGATTTTACTATCGGCTAAAAACTCACCGTTTCGATCCCCAAAATAAACAACGTGGTCAGTGTCAACACCGATTTGGCTCAGTTGATCTTCGAACGCAATTTTGTCGAATGGGGCGGAAGATAGAAAAAGGTAATGTTTTTCCATAGTCATATCTTCCCCCAGCCTTGTGGCTTTGTCCAAAGGATTCTACAAATATGGCTTCATAAGAGAGAGTTTTGACTTTTTCCAATCGGTGATAGTAAATACATGGAACTTTTCTTAAGAAAAGACGATAATAAGGCCGTTAATAAGACAGGGAGGTCTTAAACAATGTTAGTCAATGCTACACGCATTTTGAAGGAAGCCCATGCCGGACATTACGCGGTCGGCCACTTCAACATCAACAATCTTGAATGGACGAAAGCCATTCTACTCGAAGCGGAGGCTTTGAAAAGCCCCGTCATCCTTGGCGTCAGCGAAGGCGCTGCCAAGTACATGGGCGGATTCAAAGTGGTTTCCGCCATGGTTCACGCTTTGGACGAATCGCTTAAAATCAGCGTTCCTGTCGCATTGCACCTTGACCACGGAACCTATGAAGGTTGCTTAGCCTGCATCGAAGCCGGCTTTACCTCCATCATGTTCGACGGATCCCATTTGCCCTTCGAAGAAAATGTTGAGAAAACAAAAGAACTCATCAAAATCGCCCATGATAAAGGACTTTCCATCGAAGCCGAAGTCGGTGCGATTGGCGGAACTGAAGATGGCGTGACGGCGGACGGAGAAGTTGCCGACCCCGAAGAATGCGCCAAAATCGTTGCTCTCGGTGTTGATTTCTTAGCTGCTGGAATTGGAAATATCCACGGAATCTATCCGAAAAACTGGACGGGTCTTCATATCGATGCTTTGGAGAAAATTCAAGAAGCGACTGGAGGAATCCCCCTTGTTCTCCACGGTGGAACAGGCATCCCCGACAATCAAATCAAGGAAGCCATCCAACATGGTATGAGCAAGATCAACGTCAACACGGATTGCCAATTGGTCTTCGCGGAAGCCACGATTGAATATTGTGCTGCCGGTAAAGCCAATCCGACTGCAGAGAACGCTTCCAAAGGCTATGACCCGCGCAAACTTCTTAAGCCCGGATTCTTGGCCATTCAAGCCAAAGTCAAAGAGAAAATGGAACTCTTTGGTTCCGTTGGCAAAGCGGATTAATTCCTCTCAACATAAAAAGCCGCCGGTTCATCCGGCGACTTTTTATAGGTTCGATTCTTTAATTAAGGTAGCAAGATTCTTTGCCAGCATCTTAATGTCTAGATGCGAAGTATTAACCATGAAATCGTAGTTTCTGCGACATCCCCACTCTTGACCGGTGTAGAATTCGTAGAAACGGGAACGATTTTTCTCTACCTTTTGAATTCGTTTGATAAATTCTTTATCGGACAAGGAAGCCTCTTCTTTTTTTTGGCGTTCGCGGCACCTTTTCAGTTTTGTTTCCATATCCGCATAAACAAAGATGCGAATGGGATGGAGATCCCTCAAAACATAATCGGCGGCGCGTCCAATGATCACACAGTCACTTTTGGAGGCAATTTCCTTCAAAAACTCATTTTGAGCGATATGGACATCGTTATCCTGTTTCAAAACGGTATCGTAGCCATTGTCAAAACTCATTCCGTAATGAATGGGCGGCAAACTGAAGGATTTCTCTTCGCTCACACGCTCAATATAGGCAAGACAATAGGGGGTTCTCTTTTGAATTTCTAATAAGATTTCCCTGTCGTAATAGGCAATACCGAGTTCATCCGCCAGGCGACGGCCCAACTCTCTTCCTCCACTCCCAAATTCTCTACCTATCGTAATAATATATCCCATGGCTTCTAATCCTTTCGCTATATTATACCACCCTTTAAAACAAACGAAAAAAAGAAAACCCGCCAAGGTTTCGGCTTCGCCATATAAAGGAAAAAGGGAAATTAGCGGGTTTTGTTTTAAGAATCAGAGCAAGCTCTTATAAAGAGCGACGACGTCCTCTTTGGTGATCGGCGCGGGGTTGCCTGGCATGCAAGCATCCGCCATAGCGCTATCAGCCAAGAAAGAAATATCCTCTTCCTTGACGATACCCTTGAGATTGGCAGGAATACCAACGGCAAGAGAGAGGTTTTGAACCGCGTTGATTGCGGCTTCGCGATATTCCTCTTGGCTCATCGCATCGACGCCTTGGACGCCCATAACACGAGCGATTTCGCGATATTTTTCTCCAGAATAGGGAGCGTTGAAACGCATGCCAGTCGGGAGAAGAATGGAGCAAGCCATTCCGTGCGGGGTGTCATAAACCGCAGAAAGCGGGTGAGCCATCGAGTGAACCATGCCAAGGCCGACATTGGAGAATCCCATGCCAGCGATATATTGGCCAAGAGCCATTTGTTCGCGCCCACTCTTTTCATTGCGAACGGCGCTTTCAATGTTTTTGGCAATGATTTCAATCGCCTTGATGTGGAACATATCCGACATCTCCCAAGCACCTTTGGTGATGTAGCCTTCGATCGCGTGGGTCAAAGCATCCATACCGGTGAAGGCGGTCAAGCCTTTCGGCATAGAAGACATCATGGTCGGATCAACAACGGCAACGTTGGGCATATCGTGAGGATCGACACAAACGAATTTGCGGTGCTTTTCTTCATCGGTAACAACGTAGTTAATGGTGACTTCGGCAGCGGTTCCAGCCGTGGTCGGGACGGCAATGGTGAAAACGCAGGGTTCTTCCGTAGGAGCCGCTCCTTCCAGGGAGCGAACATCTGCGAACTTGGGGTTAGTAACAATAATGCCGATGCCTTTGGCGGTATCCATGGCACTTCCGCCACCGATGGCGACGATGCCTTCGGCTTTGGCTTCTTTATAAGCGACGACGCCGTCTTGGATATTTTTGATGGTGGGGTTCGGTTTCACGTCATCAAAGACAACGTAATCGAATTTCGCGGCATCAAGCAATTTGGTAACGTTAGCAACAACGCCGAATTTCACCAAGCTTTTATCGGTGACAACGAGGACTTTCTTCAAATGATGAGAAAGCAATTCCGGAACGATGTTCTCAATCGCGCCGTAGCCGTGATAGCTCACGGGGTTTAAACAGAAACGATTAGCCATAATGTGATTTTTCTCCTTTACGCTAACAAAAATATTATAGGAAGACCTTTTCTTTCCGTAAACGAATACTGATTTATCGAATCAAGTATGCTCAATAAGCATTATTTTGGTTCGTTTTGCGCATCTTGAGGGAATAAAGTGGTGAAAACGGCTTTTCGGGTAATGATTCCGATGAAGATTCCTTTGTCATCTACCATCGGGACGTAGTTTTGTTCTACAAGATAGGGAATCAATGCTTTTAAAGGCGTAGAAATCGGCAAAGGGCAAACGTTGCGATTACGGGGGATATCGCATAAAGGAATGTGGTTAATTAGGTTGTAATTGAGCTGATTGTTTACAAGGTAAAAAAGCAAATCGCCCAAGGCCACGCTATCCACATAATGCCCCTCCTCGTCCAAAACTGGAATTTGTTCAAAACGATGATAGTTCATTTTTTCTAAAACCTGGCGAACGGTATCGTTTCTATGTACAAACGCCACCTGAGCCTTAGGAACAAGCAAAGAAAGGATTGTGATATCGGGAAGGGTAACCGTCGCCATTTCTTACTCCTTCTCCTCGACTTCTAAGCGTTTCAAATTCCAAATATCGCGATTGTATTCTTCAATCGTTCTATCGCTAGTGAAATAGCCCGAGCTTGCAATATTAATCAAAGAGGCTCTCGCCCACGCCATCGGATTCGAATAAAGCTCGTCGGCGCGCTGGCATGCATCCATGTAGGCGCCAAAATCCGCGAGTACAAAGAAAGGATCGTTGTGATTCATGATTTCATCGAAAATCATGCGGAAACAGTCGGGGTTCCCTTTGGACCACGGCCCTGAGAAAAGACTATCCATAACGGCTTTAACCCGAGCATCCGAGTTGTAGACGTCCCAAGGAGAATAGGATTGGTGATCCACCATTTCCTGGACTTCATCCGCCTTTAAGCCGAAGATGATTTCGTTTTCATGACCGGCAAAATCGGCGATTTCAATATTGGCCCCATCTAACGTGCCAATCGTAATGGCACCGTTCATCATGAGCTTCATGTTAGAGGTTCCGCTCGCTTCTTTTCCTGCCGTAGAAATCTGTTCGGACAAATCGGCTGCAGGAATGATTTTTTCCGCCAAACTGACTCCATAATTCTCCACAAAGACAATCTTCATGAATTTGGACGCGACAGGATCGTTATTCACCGTATCGGCCACCGCTAAAATCAATTCGATGACTTTCTTTGCATAAGCGTAACTCGGGGCCGCTTTTGCCCCAAAAATATAGGTGTGCGGCGTCAAAACAACGGAGGGGTTCTCTTTGATTTTCTGATAGAGATACATAATATGAAAGACATTCAACAATTGACGCTTATAAGCGTGCAAACGTTTGATTTGGACATCAAAAATGGAATCGGGATCAATTTCCAAGCCGTATTGTTTTTTAACGAATTTCACAAAGTCCACCTTATTCTTCTTTTTGATGGACAATAACTCCTTTAAGGAATTCTCATCATCGGCAAAAGCGCGCAATTTCCCAATTTCCGCTTCGTAATGCGTTTTCCATTCCTCGCCGATGCGTTTCGTGACGAAAGAAGAAAGACGCGGGTTTGCATACATGAGCCAGCGGCGGTGAGTGACGCCATTGGTTTTGTTGTTGAATTTATTGGGGTATAAGCGATAAAAATCCTTAAACGTGAAATTTTCGAGAATATTCGTATGAATTTTAGCGACACCATTGACGCTAAAGGCCGTGTAAATCGCCATGTTGGTCATGTGAATCTGACCATCTTTAATGATTTGCATCGAATACCTTTCGGCTTCGCTAACTCCTTTTTGATTGAGATACAAATTAAAGCGGCGGTTAATTTCCTCAATAATCATATAAACGCGAGGAACCAAATGCTGCACGTATTGGACCGGCCATTTTTCTAAGGCTTCCGGCATCACGGTATGGTTGGTATAAGCGAAGACGTGTGTCACGATGTTCCACGCATCGCCCCACCCATATCCATAGACATCCATCAACAGGCGCATCGCTTCGGGAATTGCCAAAATCGGATGGGTATCATTCAATTGGAAAACATAAGAATCCGCGAAGGTATCGAGGGTTTGGTAACGTTGGAAATAGCTTCTCATGCAAGATTGAAGCCCGGCGGAAACCAAGAAATATTGTTGGCGTAAGCGCAAGACGCGGCCGTGCTCCGTGGAATCATCAGGATAAAGGCCACGGCAAATTTCTTTGAGCGTATTTAAATAATCATCAAAGGAGACATTGGAAGGAAGGTTGTTCTCGCTGGGTTCAGCAGACCAAAGGCGGAGGGTGTTGGCAACTCCGTTTCGGTATCCAGGAACCGAAACATCATAAGGAACGGCGCGAACGCAGGTGGCGTTGACCGTGCGGAGACCATATTCTCCATTGGGCTTTAGATACGTTTCTGCATTGCCATAGAATTCTACTTCTACCGCGTGTTTGGGTTTCCGAACTTCAAAAACAAATCCATTGGATAACCATTGATCAGGCAATTCCACTTGCTGGCCATTAACGAATTTTTGACGGAAAAACCCGTATTCATAACGAATGGTATTGCCGTGTCCGGGATAACCCAACGAAGCGATGGAATCGAGGAAGCAAGCCGCTAATCGTCCCAAACCGCCATTGCCTAGTCCTGCATCGGCTTCTTGATCTTCGAGTTCGCCAATATCGATTCCTAAATCTGCCAAACCGTCTTTAGCCATCTTGTAGATGCCCAAATTTTGCATATTAGAGACCAATAAACGCCCCATGAGGAATTCCATGGAGAAATAAATCAATTGTTTCCGATTGTCTCCTAGAATCGTTTCTCGGCAGTTTCGCCAATCATAACCCGCATAATCGCGGACCATTTCTCCCAAAACGTCAAAGCGCTCCGTGATGTGACTATCCGAAACGGACCGACCGTATTTTTCTTCCAAACGGCGTTCAAAAGTCTGTTTGAAATCTAGTTTATTATCGAACATATCGACTCCTTATTCATCAGTGTTTGAAGGTTTTCTTTGTGTTGGGTTCGCTTCTTTTTTTCTTGCGATGAGGCGGGTATTTCCCTACTTTTTTGAAAATCATCGCCGCAAAGCCGGAAATCTTTTGAACTACCATGTGGCAGGGCCGATTTTCGGGTCCCGTTCCCATTTCGGAAATAAGGGGCAAACCATTATACTGATTTTTGCCTCCGTAGACATCTTTGTCTGAATTAAAAACTTCCGTGTATTGGCCTTTATTCATCGTGCCGATCGTGTAATTTTCATAATAATTACTCGTCATATTAAACAAGAAGATAAAGGAATCTTTCCCTAAAGTGCGTTCGAAGGCGAAAACGCTTTGATTGGAATTGTCGACCATGAGCCATTGAAAGTGGGAAGGATTGTACTCCTCTTGATGGAGGCAGGGCTCATAAACATAGAGAAGATTCAAGTCTCGGATCAAACGTTTCACCGAATCATGACGGGGGTAAGTCAGCAAACTCCAAGGCAACTCCTTTTTCTCGTTCCATTCGTCGAAGGAGGCGAGTTCATTACCCATGAAATTCATCTTTTTTCCAGGATGGCCATATTGATAGACGAATAAGTTTCGCAGCAATGCAAAGCGATCTTCTTCGCATCCCCACATCTTATTCAGCAATGTGCCCTTCCCATGTACCACTTCATCGTGGCTCAAGGGAAGCAAGAAATTTTCGGAAAAGAAATAAGCCATCGAAAACGTTAAAAGATGATGGTTGAATTTCTTAAAAATGGGGTCGAGCGAATAGTATTTAAGCGTGTCGTTCATCCATCCCAAATCCCATTTATAGTCGAAGCCTAGACCTCCATATTCCAAGGGCTTTGTCACCCCGCTAAAATCGGTAGAATCTTCGGCTATCATCATCACACTAGGATGCTCATAGTGAATTTTTCCATTTAATCGTCGAATAAATTCAACTGCTCCTATATTTTGCCCATTATTCTTGTTTCCTTCCCAATAAAGCAAATTAGAAACCGCATCGACGCGAATGCCATCGAAATGATAATAGACCAAAAAGAAATTCATCGCCGAAATCAAAAAGGAGCGGACGGGATCTTTTCCAAGATCGAATTGCGCGCTGCCCCACGGAGAGATTTCGTGTTCGTTTCCATATTCGTAAAGATGGGTCCCGTCAAAATGGCGGAGGCCGAATTCATCGACGGCAAAATGGACGGGGGCAAAATCTAAAATCACCCCAATCCCAGCCTTATGAAGACGATTCACAAACGACATTAACTGTTTGGGATTTCCATAGCGAGAATCCGCGCTGAAAAACCCCGTTGCCTGATAGCCCCAGCTACCATCGAAAGGGTGCTGAGATATCGGCATGATTTCCACGTGGGTATAACCCATTTCCTGCAAATAGGGAATTAAGGAATCCGCGGTTTGCTCGTAGCTAGGAAATTCTTCTCCGCTTACGCGCTTCCACGATCCAAGGTGCATTTCATAAATCGAAGTGGCATTATCGAAATTCCGATTTCGCTTCTTCATCCATTCTTCATCGTCCCAGGGAAAATTCTCGATATCGAAAAGTCGGGAACAAGACGCGGGGCGCTTTTCCGACAAAAAGGCATAGGGGTCCGCTTTATCCACATAAGTCCCCAACGCATTTTTGAAATGAAATTTATAGGATTGATAGGGGAGCAAATGGGGGATAAAAGTTTCGTAAATTCCCGACGAATCGATCAAGGCCATTTTATTTTTTCTCACGTCCCAGCCATTGAAATCTCCAATAACCGATACGTCTTGGCCACAGGGGCAATATAAGCGGAACCACACCCCATCCGTTTCGTGGCCGTCTTCGTCCATTCCTCGCCCAAAGTGGGCTCCAAAGAAATCAAAAGCCCGCGAACATTGGCCGTAAAGAAAATCGGTTTTAAATTTTGCGTCCATGTGCCCTCCTTCCTTTTTATTATAAAGGAAATTGTGCAAATTCCTAGACGGCCAAAAGGGTAAAAGGCATCGCTTTTGGGGATAGGTAAAAGAGCCAGAATGGTTTACAATACCAAGTTGCATAAAGCCTATTTTTAGGAGGAGATTGAAAATGTATAAATGCATGGCTGTCAACGCAGGGAGCAGTTCCCTGAAGTACAAGCTCTATGAAATGCCGGAAGAAAAAGTCCTTTGCAGCGGAATCGCCGAGCGCATCGGACACGAAGACGGCATCTTCACCATTAAATTTAACGGAGAAAAACATACCGACATCGTTCCGCTTCCCAACCATGCGGTGGCGGTTTCTTTGCTGCTAAAAGCCCTCGTTCAATGGGGAATCGTCAAAGACTTAAACGAAATTTCCGCGGTGGGGCACCGCGTTGTCCAAGGCGGAAAATATTTCTCCCACTCGGCGGACTTCGACGAAGATACCGAATCCAAAATCAAAATGCTTACCCCGTTGGACCCGCTTCACGCTCCCGCGCACCTCACGGGCTTCCACGCATTTAAGGATGCCCTACCTAACGTTCCGGCCATTGCGGTATTTGACACGGCTTTCCACCAAACCATGGAGCCGGAGGACTACCTCTTCCCGATTCCTTATGAATACACCGAAAAATATGATTGCCGCCGTTACGGGGCTCATGGCACTTCTCACAATTATCTTGCCGTCAAAGCCAAGGAAGATTATTTAAAAGACCAAGAAGAGACCAACATCATCACCTGCCATATTGGTTCCGGCTCTTCCCTTTGTGCCATCCACAACGGACATTGCGTCGCCACCTCGATGGGACTTACTCCACTTGGCGGAGTCATGATGGGCACTCGGACCGGAGACATGGACCCCTCCGTCATGGATTATCTTTGCAACTGCACCGGAAAATCCGCGGATGAAATGTACGATATTTTCAACAAAAAGAGCGGATTCCTCGGTGTTTCCGGAGTTTCCAACGATACCCGCGACGTGGAAAAGGCCGCGGAAGAAGGAAACAAGCGCGCTCAGCTCGCCATCTCTTTATTCGGTAGAACGGTCGCCAATTATTTAGGGGCCTACTTTGTCCGTTTAAAAGGAAAAGTCGATTTAATCGTCTTCTCCGCTGGAGTCGGCGAAAACGCCCCTGTTTTCCGCAAGGCCGTTCTGGATGATGTTAAGGATGCCCTTGGCATCGTCGTTGACGAAAAAGCCAACGAAATGGTTCGTGGAAAGCAAGGCGTTATCTCGGCACCAGAATCCAAAATCAAAGTCGTGGTCATCCCCACCGACGAAGAAGTGATGATCGCCCGCGACTGCTATGCGAGGATTGTTCATGGCCATTGCTAAGCTCGATCCCCGTATTGTTGAATACGGAAAAGCCCACAAAAAAGTCTACCGTTCCATCTATTCCGCCATTGAAAGATACGATCGAATCGTCATTTTCCGCCATATCAAACCAGATTTCGACGCGATGGGATCCCAAATGGGTCTATATACCTTTTTGAAAGACAATTTCCCCAACAAGGAAATTCATTACGTTGGGGACAACCATATCAGTTTTACTCCACGTGTCTTCCCCGAAACGGAAACGCTTCCTAACGATTGGTTTAAAGGCGGGAACTTCCTCGCCATTATCGTGGACGTCGGCGACCACGAACGGATTGCCGATCCCCGTTATAAACATGCCAAATACAAAATCAAAATCGATCACCACCCCTGCAAGGGGGAAATCGCCAAACGTGCTTCTTTGGTTGACACCGAAAGCGCTGCGGCGGCCGAACTCGTCGCAGATGTGCTTTTGAATTGGAAGGGCAAATTCATTAGTCAAGAAGCCGCCCATTATCTTTACATCGGCATCGTTGGCGATTCGGGCCGTTTCCTTTATTCTTCCACCTCCCCACACACCTTCGCCGTAGCGGAGGCGCTGGTTTCAACGGGATTTAATTTAAGTTCCACCTACCAAACGATGTACGAGAAAAATCTCGACTCTTTGAAATCGCTTGGCTATGTCTTGTCCCACTTCAGCGTTTCTCCCCATGGCGTGGCTTATTACTGCCTCCCTTCTTCCGTTCAAGAGGAGCTCCACATCACTCCGATTCTAGGCAAAGAACACGTGAATACGTTCTCGAATATCGCCGGAATCAACGCTTGGTGTTCCATCACGGAAGACCCACAGCCCAAAGACTATTGCTGGAGAATCTCGATTCGTAGCAAGTCCAAAGACATTTCCGGAGTCGCCCAAAAATGGGGCGGCGGCGGACACGCTCAAGCAAGTGGAGCCCGCATCGATTCCCTCAAGGATCTCGACGCCTTCATCCAAGACCTAGACAAACTATTCGTTGACTAAATTCTCGGGAGGCAAGTTCGCCTCCTTTTTTCATTTACCTTGCCTATTTGCTCCACTGCTTTTAGACTCTTTTCATTATGAAAAAAACTTTATTTTCGCTTCTTCCTCTTCTGACCATGATTCTTACTTCTTGCGGAGGAGAAAAACCATCCCATCCAGCGGATTCTAATGTTTTTACTTCCGACTTCAAAACCTTGCCTGATGAAGACTTATCTTCCTATGCTTTAAGCACGATTGCTTCTTTTATTTTAGAAAAAGTGGCTTGTGCTCGTCTTTCTTATCCCCATCCCCTTCTTCAACAGCAAATTCTACAAAAAGCTGGATTTAATGAAGGGGATAAAATCGAGGCCACTCTGGAGAATTCGTTCCGTTTTCTTCACGCGGCTTTTGCCGACCTAACAAACGATATCCCCCAGTCGGGGTTCCGCCGCTATGCCGGCTATTTTATCTCTCCAACCCTTAATTCTTCTCTATCTACCCCTGGGATGGAAGCCTTAGATTGGTATGTAAGCCTAGGCCTATACGGTGATTCTTCGTTTAATGGGGCGAAAAAGTTAAATTCTGACGCGGACTTTGACGTATATATTCAACGGATTCATGGATATATCGGGACTTCTGCGCGAGATGATTATTTTGCTTTTGCTAACGCCGACCGTCTTTTTGACGAAGAAAAAACCTGCGAGCCGAAATCTTATTTCTACGAGCAAAAGACGATCGAAGAAGATAAGATTACTTCTTACTTCCTCTCTTACTTAGAAAAAAACGCGCCTCAAATATTGGAGGAAGCAAAATCCCCCAAAGGCATAAGCGAATTAAAACCCTATTGTGACAAAATCCTAGCTACGACGGCTTCGAATTTTTATGACGTATTAAGTCAAATCGCCATGGAAACGGGGTCCCATTTGTTTATGAATTTCGAAGGCTCCGCCTACGTGGAGCAAACCCCCGTTGCCTTATTAACGCAAAGCAAATTGCTTTCTTATGCTTCAAGCGCCTCTTCTTTGCGTCCCGGTTTTCAAGCTTTATTCGCCAGTTTTGGTTTTACCAGTGAAGAAGCAAGAAACCTAACCAATTCGTTAATCGCCCTGTTATCTCGTTTAGCTTCTGCTCCAACTCAAAGCAGCAATTCGAACAAAGACTTTGAAAAATACCTTTCTTGTTTTCTCGATTCGAAATTTGAATTGAGGGGCAATGATTCTTCCTCTGCCCGATCCATTTCTTATTTAGGGAATCTAGGCACCGAAAGCGGGTTAGACGGCCTCAAGGCCCTTGCTATGGCTAATCTAGCTTATGATTACGCAGCCCTGCTTCCTTCGAACACGCAAAAGTTATTGGGGTTAGCAACGACAAAATCCGACGATGCCATTTTTAACACCACTCAATGGGCCTTCCAAGAAAAAATCGCTAACGATGCCCTTCTTTCTCTTGAAGGGAAAGGTAGCATCGAAACGGCCAAATCGCTTATCAACGATTTAAAAGAAGAAATCAAGCAACGGACAAAGCAAAACGGATGGATCAGCGACGAAGGATCTGCCGTCATTGCGAAGAAACTAGACGCTATGGGCTATTCCATCATGGGGGTTGTGGATGAAAATGGATCCTCACCCTATGATAAGGTTGCCTCGTTGGATTCCACCTTGTTTCAAGCCATTCAATCTGGTTTATCCGGAAGATTAGCGAATTTACTAGCTTCTTCTCAAACCGTTACCAATCCCATGGATTTAACGACCTCCTATAGCAACCTCCTTACAGCAAACGCCTCCTATTTCGGCAACGATAATTCCATCGAATTGACCCTAGGATTGTTTGCTAGTTATGGGGGAGATTGGGCCAGTTTAAATCCAGAGGACCTTTATGGTGGAGTTGGGGTAATCGTCGGACACGAAATCACCCACGCGATTGATTCTAACGGGGTCAAATACGATGAAAAAGGCAACTTGGTTCCAGGGGGGAGCATCCTTTCTAGTGCCGACACTGCCGCATATCAAACTCTTCAAAAGAAAGTGCAAAACCTTTATACCATCGAAGCGATGCCAGGACTAAAGCAAGAAGGGTCCGTTGTTTTGTCGGAAGCCATTGCCGACATCGGTGGATTGTCTCTTTGCGAATCTCTTTACGGAAAATCCACTTCAGCCAACTGGAAGGATTTTTACCATACATTTGCAAGGCATTTTTATGGTTCTGCGTCTCGAAGTCTTTATTCCTCTGCCTTGTTTGGGGACGTTCATCCCTTCGGAAAGGCGCGGGTTAACCCCCTTCTGTCTAATAGCGAAATCTTTGTAAACCAATTTGAACTCCAGGAAGGAGACGGCATGTATATTGACAATTCAAAACGTGTCGTGATTTGGTAAGGATAAACCAGAATTATTTCCGTTTCATTTTTCAAAACTTTGTTTGTTTTCCAAAGGATATAATATTTTTAAACTAGGGATTTATTTTCCACTTTTTTGAACATTTCTTGACCCATCATTATAGAAGAAACAAAAATATTGTTATTTTTATTATCAAAGGGCAAAAAGCAAAAAAAGAAACTATTGTAATTTATATATAGCAAGATAAGTTAGCATTAAAATTTACTTCTATTTATCGGAGTTAAGTTCTTAATTTCATTGAATACTATTGAATTTGGAACATTGCAGTTTTCTTTATTAATACTATTTTTCGATTCTTCGTGTCCGACCTTTTCGTCTTGAATTTCCGACATTTTTGTTGGAATTTATTTCTAGAATAGGCGTCAAACCAAGGGCATTAAATTGATTTTCTACTAAAAAAATATCAATAGTTGATCCGCCTCCCTCAGCCTGCGACCCCATCCCGTGAGCGGATATAAAAACCCCTTCGTTCTTGCCAAGAGCTTTTTTATATTGACAACTTCCATTTGAGAAAGATTGCTAAAAATTTTTTTGGGTTTTCTACAAACAACATTTATCACGAATCATCTTCTCATTCGACAAACGACAGTCAAAGATAGCGGGAAAGATCCCTAATCCCGCCAAAGTCCCCGCCAAAATTCAAAAACAAATTCCAAAGAGAACAATGCTGCTAATGAGGGCCGTTTTCTTATTTCGTTTCTTCTTATCCACTGTTTTAAAATTTTACCGTCGGAAAGAACTCTATCAGAGTTCTATTTGCTATAATAACCAAGATGAATTGGATTCCTCTACACGTTTATAGCGGTTACAGTTTTCTCCAAAGCGGATTAACGGTTAAAAAAATTGTTTTGCAGGCCATCAAGCGTTCTGCAAAATATGCTTCGTTATGCGACGTTCAATCTCTTTCCGGCGCGCCAGAACTCGATCGTTTGGCAAGACAATACGACCTTCAACCTCTTATCGGTTCTGAATTCCAAGTCGGTCAAGATACTTTTTGTTGCTTTGTTCAAAACGAAACGGGTTATCGAAATCTCCTTCTTTTGATTGCCGAATCTACAGCAGGACGTCTTGACCTTTCCTTTTTATCCAAACACCGGGAGGGTCTCCTCCTTGTCATGGATGGCGGAGCTTCTTCCATTCATTCTCTTTTCTATCATCAAGAAGAAAACTTGGAATCTCACCTAAGATCCCTAAACCATAACATTGGAAATTTTTATATTGGCATACCGTATTTACCGGGAGAATCTGATTATTTAGATTTCTTGCATACATTCTTATCTACTCATCCATATCCTCGCGTCGCTTTTCCGCGAATTCGTTACGTTAAACCCGAGGATGCAATATCCGCTCGAATTTTGGAAGCGATTTCTAGTTCCACCACTCTGGAAGAGAAAAAATGTGAAGGCGACGAATATTTTCTTTCCGACAGCGAGGCGGAATCCTATTTTGACGAAGCCGAGCTTTCCGCCACTCTAGAAATCGCGGAAGCCTGTTCTTCCTTTGTCCTTTCTCAAATTCGTGGAACTTTGCTTCGTTACCCTGTGCCCAATCCTGATAACGCGGATTCCTATTTACGCAAATTAGCCACGGAAGGGCTAAACCAAAAACTGCCCCATCACGATTCCTCCTACGATGAACGACTGGATTATGAGCTAAACGTCATCTCCTCGATGGGTTACTCGGATTATTTCCTTCTCGTTTGGGATTATGTAGCCTATGCCAAAAAATCAGGGATACCCGTCGGACCGGGCCGTGGTTCCTCTGCAGGAAGTCTTGTCTCCTTTTGTCTAGATATCGTCAAAGCCGACCCCATCCGTTACGGGCTATATTTCGAACGCTTCTTAAATCCTGAACGGCAATCCATGCCCGATATTGACGTAGACTTCGCCGATACGGGAAGAGAAAAAGTTGTCGCTTATTTGCAACAAAAATACGGTCCGGAACGCGTTGCGCGCATCATGACGATGCAAACGATGGCTTCTCGGCAGTCTCTTCATGATATCGGAAGGGTCTTCGGATATCGCGATAGCGAGATCCGATTGCTTACCTCGGCACTAGATGCAAACCCCGACCATAGCCTTGGCTGGAATTACAAAAATAACGCCACCTTCCGCGATCTCGTTAACAGTGATGATTATTATAAAGAAATCGTCTCCCTCGCCTCCAAAATTGAAGGTTTACCCCGCCAAAGCGGGTTGCACGCCGCCGGGATTGTTTTGAATAACGAACCTTTGCAAAACGTCCTTCCCATCACGGTCTCGTCTACTTATGGGTTCGTGGAGCAATACGATAAGGATTACCTCCAAGAACAAGGCTTCTTGAAGATGGACTTGTTGGGATTAAGGAATCTCACCATCGTCGAGCAATGCTTAAAAATGATCCAGTCCTCCCAAGGAATTTCCCTAAAAATGGAAGAGATTCCTTATGAAGAAAAGGAACCGCTCGAATTGCTTCGAAACGGGCAAACCGCCGGGTTATTTCAATTAGAAACCCGTGGGATGACGAATGCGGCCATGGAAATTCAGCCCACCTGTTTCGAGGACGTCTGCGCTCTCGTGGCTTTGTTTCGCCCAGGCCCCATGCAAAACATTTCCTCTTTTGCTCGACGTAAAAAAGGATTGGAACCGATTCGCTACCTTACTCCCGAGCTAGAACCGATTCTTTCCCCCACTTACGGCATCATTCTTTACCAAGAACAGATCATGCTTATTGCGCGAAAATTAGCAGGATTGACCTTTGCCGAATCCGACCGATTCCGCCGCGCCATTTCCCATAAAGACGCTCACGAGTTTCTCGACCTGCAGACCAAGTTTTTGGATGGATGCGTTCAAAAGGGATTGTCTTCCAATATCGCCACTCAATTGTTTCAGCTCATCGAGAGATTCGCAGACTATGGATTCAATAAATCCCATTCCGTTTCCTACGCTCTTCTTGCTTGCCAAATGGCTTACCTTAAATGGCATTATCCCTTGGAATTTTATTGTTCCTTGCTCCAAGAAGGCGTGGGGTCGAAAGACAAGGAAACACGTCTTTTCCACGAACTGAAAAAAAGAAAAATTTCGTTTTCCCTCCCTTCCATCAATGAATCGACGTCTTGTTATGAACCTAAAAATGGTCGCATTCTTCTTCCTTTTTCTTCCATTAGTGGTTTAAACAGCGCCTTAATTCACGGCATCCTCGACGAAAGGATGGAAAAAGGGCCTTATCAGGATTTCTTCGACGTGGCTACGCGGTTAAAAAAATATGGCCTCGACGTTTCTTCCCTCGTAACGATGGTGGACGCTGGATGCTTCGATAGCTTCCGACATTCTCGGGAAGAGTTGCGATTGACTGCCCCTACAGCCTTGCGCTACGCCGAGGTTTTGGTAGGAACAGACGGTAAAGATAATCTTCTTCCCTTCGAATTGCCTAAGCCTTCTTACGTAGAAGCCCCTTCTTCCCGCAGCGCCGACTTAGAAGGAGAAAGGCGCGTTCTTGGACGAATGATTTCTGGATCGCCTTTAGAAGAAAAGAAAACGATTCTCCTAAAAAAAGGGGCCAAAGCCTTATCCGATTTAGAGGAGGCCAAAAATCCGATTTGGGTGGCGGGTATTGTTAGCGAAATCAAATCCATCACCACGAAAAAAGGATCGAAAATGGCCTTCCTTACTGTCTTCGATGATTCAGACGTCTACGAATTCACCCTTTTTGAGGAAGTGTATCAACGGGTGCATGCCCAAATTCAAAAGGGGATGCCCCTTCTCATCAAGGCCCGACGCGACAGCCGAAAAGAAGACCGTTTCGTGGCCATGGAAATAGAAAATTTATAAGGAGAGTTCAATGGAAATCACCAACTCAAAGCATCTTTATGTCATCGACGGAAACTCTTTGCTGTTCCGCGCCTTTTATGCGACTTATATGGGGGATCCTTCCGCCATCATGCGCACGAAAAGTGGCATCCCTACTAACGCGATTTTCGCTTTCTCCAACATGCTTGTGAAATTCCTGCAAAAAATGAAACCGGGAGACTCCATCTTCGTGGCGTTTGATAAAGACGGTCATACTTTCCGCAAAGAGCAATTCGCCTCCTATAAAGCCAATCGCAAACCTGCCCCAGAGGAGCTTGTTGCCCAATTCCCCATTTCCCGCGAACTGATGAAGGCATTGAATATTACTTTCTACGAAGAACATGGAATCGAAGCCGATGATATTGCCGGAACCATCGCGAAATCCGCGGAAAAAGAAGGCTATCAAGTTGACGTTTATACTAGCGATAAGGATTATCTTCAGTTAATCACGGACCACGTCACGGTCCATTTGTTGCGAAAAGGCTTAAGTGATATCGATGACGTGACCCCGTCGAAAATGGTGGAAGAATTTGGCTTCACGCCAAAGCAAATCATCGATTACAAGGGCTTGCGCGGAGACGCTAGTGACAACCTCCCGGGAATCCCGGGGGTCGGAGAAAAAACCGCAGCCAAATTAATCGAGCAATACCACACTTTTGACGCCATTATCCAAGCGGCGAAAAACGGGGAAATCAAAGGAAAACTATGCCAAAACATTGTGGAAAACGAAGCCATGGGAAGGCAGTGCTATGAGTTGGCCACGATGAAAACGGATTGCGTTCTCCCCTTCCAATTAAGCGATTTTATCTATAAAGGCTTTGACCCAACGGCCATTTCGAGTTTTTCCGCCACCTATGAACTCAAACAGCTTCCTTTAAAAATGCCCGTCATTTTCAAAATGGAAGCCCAAGGAAACCAAAGCGTAAAAGCGCCTAAAGTTCAAAAAGTCCATTCGATTGCTTCTATTTCCTTGCCTTCTAAGATCGGCGTAGCCATTGATTTAGACCCCGAAACTTATAACGACGCGCCTGTTTTGGGGATTGCCTTCAGCGATGGAATTTCTTCTTATTACATCGATGCTCAAGACGCCCAAAAAGACGAAGCCTTTAAAGCTCTGTTAAAAAATCCATCCATCATCAAAAACGTCAACGACGCCAAGCGAATGGAAGTGGGCCTTCATCGCCTTGGAATCGAAATTCAAGGAATTGGTTTCGATATCCTTTTGGCGGCCTATTTAATCAATAGCAACGTCACCGACCGCCCCGACATCGTCTATTCCTCCTTTGGAGTAGATGTTTCTTCTTCTGCCCCCTCCTTGCTTTTTGACGTTGATCATTCCGAAGGGTTAGGAAAAGAGGCCTTCTATGCTTTGAAATTAGAACAAACGGCATTGGACGAACTTGAAAAAGCGGATGCGCTTCGTCTATTTAGAGATATCGAACTTCCGTTAAGCCACGTCTTAGCCCAAATGGAAATTGAAGGATTCCCGTTAAATGCCGATGAGCTCGAGGAAATTGGCAAAGAATATCGGAACAAAAAAGACCAACTTGAGCAAGAAATCGTCGCTTTGGCCGGTCACCCGTTCAACCCTTCTAGTCCCAAGCAAATCGCTAGCGTTCTTTACGATGAGCTAGGTTTAAAAGGACCAAAATCCCGCAGCACTTCCATCGACGTTTTGAACGAACTCGTCTCCGCTCATCCGATTGTAGAGAAAATCTTAAGCTATCGGAAATACGCTAAACTCGTCGGAACTTATATCGATGGACTGTTACCCCACATCAAAAAAGACGGAAAAATCCATACCTGCTTCAATCAAGCCCAAACCACGACCGGACGTCTTTCTTCTTCTAACCCCAACCTTCAAAACATTTCAGCGCGGGACGAGGAATCCAAGTTGATTCGCAAAGCATTCCATTATGACGATCCCAACACCTTGATTCTTTCCTTGGATTACGGCCAAATCGAGCTGCGGATTTTGGCTGCGTTATCTCATTGTCAGGACTATATTGACGTCTTTGAGTCCGGGCGAGACGTTCATAGTGAAACGGCAAGGAAAATTTTCCATTTGTCGCCAGACGAACCCGTTCCCCACGAATTCCGTAGAAAAGCCAAGGCGATCAACTTTGCCATTGTTTACGGAACAACGGCATTCGGATTAGCCGAGCAAATCGGAGGAACGCCGAAAGAAGCTAAAGACATCATCGACCACTTCAATCGCGAATATCCTGAGATTGCCAAATTCTCTTCTGACGTTTTGGAAGGGGCTGAGCGCGATGGTTACGTGACCACCATGTTTGGCAGACGTCGTTATCTCCCCGATTTAAAGGATGCAAACTATGCCAAGCGTGAAGCGGCCAAGCGAGCCGCCCTTAACGCGCCCGTCCAAGGAAGCGCAGCCGATTTAATCAAGATTGCCATGCTAAAGGTCGATGAATTCTTATCAAAAGGCCATTATCGTTCTAAGATGGTCCTTCAAATTCACGACGAATTGCTTTTCGCCTTAGACGCATCCGAATCTTCCTCCCTCATTCCGGAATTAAAAGCAATCATGGAAAACGCTGTGAAGTTGCCAGTCAAATTAACCGTAGAAGGAAATGCTGGCAAATCCTGGTACGATGCAAAGGATTGATCTATGCCTGAACTTCCTGAAGTTGAAACAGTACGACGCATTCTTTCTTCTTTTTTCCAAGGCGTCACGATTGTAAAGGTCCATATCTACCGGACCGCCAATATCGTTAGCGGAGCCGCTTCTTTTCCCAAGCAAGTGGAAGGAAAAAAGATCCTATCGGTGTCTCGGAGAGGAAAATACCTTCTTTTCAACCTTGATGACGGGAGCGTCATCCTTTCCCATTTGCGAATGGAAGGAAAATATTTGGAGGTGCCCCCTTCTTATCCAAAATCCCCTTATGACATTTTGGATTACGAATTGTCTTCTGACACGCGCTTAGTTTATCAAGACACCCGCAAATTCGGGACGATTGCTTATTACCCAAGCAAGGACGAAGCATTCCAATCATCCCCCCTTGCCTCTTTAGGCCCCGAACCCTTCGATTTATCCGACGAAGAATTTTATTCCCGAATTCACCTTGAAAAAGGGCCGATCAAAAAAGTCTTGATGGATCAAACCATCCTCGCGGGAATTGGTAACATCTACGCGGACGAGTCGTTGTTTGCCTCTTCGATTCATCCTAAAACCAAGGCCTACGATCTGGATCTTGATGCAGCAACGCGCTTATTGGGAAACATTCAGCGGATTTTGCAAGAAGCCATCCAAAAAGGAGGAAGCACCATCCGAAGTTACCATCCTCAGCAGGGGGTGGACGGAAAGATGCAAAATGAATTGCAGGTCTATTCCAAGCGAGGCCAGCCTTGTCCTCATTGCGGAACCCCCTTATCGAAAATCCACCTAGAAGGGCGGGGGACCACTTTTTGTTTCCGTTGCCAAAAGGCGATTCACCGGCCTTTCGTTTTGGGAATCACTGGACCAATCCACGCGGGAAAATCGACCGCGGCCGCCTATTTTCGAAGCCAAGGTTACCATTATTTTGACGCGGACAAAGCCGTATGGGAGCTATACGAAGATTGCAAAGTGCAAAAGGAAATTCAAAAAATCGCTGGGAAAAAGACGGTCAAAAATGGAAAAATCGACAAAACGGAATTACGTCATGTTCTCTCTTCCTCCCCTGCTAAGCGAAAGAAAGTGGAACAGTTGCTAGACCCCTTGCTGGTTGAAAGAGTCAAAGATCAAATCGCGTCTTTAACGGAAAAAGACAAAATTTTGCTCGATGTCCCGCGCCTTTTCTCTTCGGGATTAGGAGATTGCTGCGACGCGACCATTTTAATCGAATCGCATCCGGAAAAAAGAAACCAAAGGCTCTTAGACGAAGGAAGAGATGCGACAAGACTCATGAAGCTCAATTCCTCTTATCCCTTGAAGCAAGTTCAAAAACAAGTCAATTTCATCGTTGATAACAATGGTTCTAAAGAAGATTTCTATCAAAAATTAAAGGCGTTATCCCTTTAACGGCGACGAGAGGATCCCGATAAATCCAAGGAGGAAATATCGAATTCTTTTTCGCACAGGTCCAAAAGAAGGTTTTCCAATTGGCGAGCACGCGCCGGTCCAATGGTATATTGGTACATCGAAGCGATTTCCTGAATGGAAAAATCACTGGAAAAGCAGGTGATAAGGCCTCTTTTGGCTCTTTCGTTTAATAAAGGATAAAGAATATTGCTATACCCATATCCCGTTTTGTCCTTATTTTCGTTGCCAAAATCATCCAAAACAAGAACCGCGCAGTTTTGATATTTTTCGAATTCCAAATCGAAGCGGGCTTTATCGCGAATATTCAAGTCTTGAAGCCATTTAAGAAATAGAGCCGTGTCGCAGAAAGCCACGGGCGAAATTCCTTTATTCACAAAGTCATTGCATAAGCAGGCGAGCATAAAGGTACGACCGCTTCTTCGGGTTCCTTCTACATAGAGCCAGCGAGAAGAATGGCCAAGCAACAAATCCGCGCAGACTTTCATGGCCGGAATTTTCTTCGCCGTCCTCGAAACATCGTGCTGGACAGTCATATCCATCCAATCCAGCGGAAAGTCTCTGCGTAAAAAGCTTTTGGTGTAGGCTTCTTGTTTCTTAGCTAAATCGCAAAGGCGGAATTTCGGTTCTACCAGTCCATCTTCATAGGTCAAATACATTTGATAATGGGGCATCAGCTTCTGGCATTGGTCGTAACCAGGGCAGTTTTCGCATTGGTCGAGGTCTTTTTGATAATCGAGCAAAGGGGCCAACGCGACTTTAGTTTGGGCGTAAGAAAGCTTGAAATCATCGTGAATCACTTTGTAAACACGCGGATCCGTCTTCAATTTGTTCAGCGCATCCGAAAGCAAATCCGAGGACGGGGCAGCGCCTTGGTCCTTCAATTTTTTGGCGGTCGATTTTACGTATTGATCTATTTTATATTCACTCATTTTTGATAGGCTTTCTCGAAAAGGGCGTCCAATTCCTCGTTGCTGATTGTTTCTTCCCCCTCGGTGGAACGAACTGCAGCTGGCTCTTGGGGCTTTTCTTCTTCCTTATTATAGGGCGTCCGTTTCTTTCTCGCTTCTCGAATTTGCGAATTCAAATATTCCATGGCATCCTGGGAAGTCGTAATATTGGCGCGAACAAGGGAGGCCCCGATTTTTTCCGCCAAAGGCTTGGACAAAACGTTATTATTCGTTTGGAGAATGTAATCTACCAGGGCATTGCATGCTCCCGAAGATAACCCGATATCAAGAGTTAAGGCTTCTAGAATTTTCAAATCGGAAGTGGCGGGGCGATGGTTATTTTGTTTTAAGGAAAGCCACTTGGCTGGAGGCACTTCATCCATCAGACGAATTTTCTTCGCGAGGTCCGAATCCCCATGCACAGCGCTTTTCGCTCCTTCTCGGTGCAAATAAGAAACTTTCATGCCATCGCGGCATTTTCGCAAAAATCCCTGACGGTCCAATCGAGTTCCATACGGGGAAGAAACGTGCAAGCAGTCGGAGGCGAATTCCCCCAAAGTACCGCTAGGATAAGCGTATAAAGCCCCCATTTTCTCGCAGAAATCCAATTCCTCCTGAGAGAGCAAATTTCCTTTAAAACCATTGTTGCCCAGTGCAGACAAAAAGATAGAGGAATCAAAGGAAGTCTCTATTTTCTTCGGCCCATCTCCGATAGCGTCTATCCGCGAATTCAAATAAACGGGATCGTTGTAATCCGGTTGGAAATACGCTTCGAACTTCTCAGAGATATCTTTCCCGCCTTTCGGGGTTGTATCCAAAACGTAACGGCTTTGAACTTTCTTGTATTCCTCTTCGCCTAGAATCGAATGCAAGGTGCCTGATAGCAAAACGTCTCCTAAAAAGTCTTTTGGAGAAGCGGGCGCGAAGATTTGGAAATAAAAAATCCCACGGCCATTGGACCCTTTTTCATAGGATGTCTTTAACAATCCGATGGCTTCTAAGGGACGTCTACTGGCTTGAATATCGGAGAAGGTCATTCCCGTTTTCTTGCGGAGTTCATCCCCGAAATGGATGAGGTCGGCTTGGTTGCCTTCCGCATATAAAGCAAAATAAAGTCCCAATGCCTGACTACCAATTAATGGTAAATAAAGTTCGGAAAGCGAAGCTAGGGATCCTTCTCCGAGCAGCCCGCACTTTTGAACGGAATAGATATCTTGGGAACCAAACGTTTGCATAGCTTATATACTACTACATAACTCAATAAACAAAAATAAAAATATGGCTTGCCATCGGATGTTTTCATAGTTTTCCACAGGGATTATCCCCGTAAAACCTTACCATTTTGAGTTTTCCACATTTTGATTGTGGATAACCCTTTAATCCGCAAAGAAAGCGCTTTCTTTCCCATAATGAAAAAGACTATGTCTTTTCTCTATACACGCGCGCCCACGAAAGGGTTTATAATGTTTTCGATTTCGGGTTCATTCCGAAAGTTCGAGGTAATAATATGATTCACAAAATCGGTGTTCTCACTTCTGGCGGCGATGCCCCAGGCATGAACTGCGCCATCCGTGCGGTTGTTCGCGCGGGACTCCGTTATGGCTTAGAGGTCTACGGCGTTATGGACGGATACAAGGGTCTCGTGGAAAATGACATCCACTTGATGGACCGCCATTCCGTCTCTGACATCGTCAACCGCGGCGGAACGATTTTGGGAACCGCCCGTTTAAGGGAATTCAAAGAAGAAAGTGTTCGCCAAATCGCGGTCAATAACCTCCGCGAACGCGGCATCGATGCTTTGATTGTCATTGGTGGCGACGGCTCCTACATGGGCGCTAAAAAATTAACCGAAATGGGCATCAACTGTGTTGGGCTGCCCGGAACCATCGATAACGACATCGCTTCGACGGATTACACGATTGGTTTTGATACTTGCTTAAATACAATCATTGACTGCGTCGATAAAATCCGCGATACGACCACTTCTCACCAACGTTGCGCCGTGATTGAAGTCATGGGCAACCATTGCGGCGATCTCGCTTTGTTCAGTGGACTTGCGGAAGGGGCCGAAATGATTATTACCCCTGACCACCCGATTCCCGAAGACGAAGTCATGGCTTCTCTTAAAAAGCTTTACGCTGAAAAAAGAAAACGCGCCATCGTCGTTGTATCGGAAAAAATTTATCCGGATATCCACGCATTCGCGGACCGCATCAGCAAAGAAACCGGCTTCGAAGCAAGGGCGGAAGTTCTTGGACGCGTCCAACGTGGCGGATCCCCCAGTGCCTTCGACCGTGTGTTAGCTGCTCGCTTCGGCGCTTACGCCGTGGATTGCCTTTTGGAAGGGAAGGGCGGAATCTGCGTCGGACTCGTCAATAATAAAATCGTCCAATACGATATTTACGAAGCCCTTCAATTGCCACGCGACAAGCATCCATCCATGCTTCGCTTGATCGACATTCTCAAATAAAACAACCCAGGGCGCTTCAAGCGCCTTTTTCTAAGGCATAACGGAGGCTCTATTTATGTTGCATAACATTGAAAAGAAAACGAAAATTATTGCTACAATCGGTCCGGCTACCGATAACCCCAAATCCATCCTCGAGCTTTATAAGGCTGGTATGAACGTCATGAGAATCAATTTTTCTCATGGCGATTATGCGGAACAACTCAATAAAATCGTCATTGCCCGCGATTATGAAAAACAAGGCATTTATATCCCGGTGGCTTTGGATACCAAAGGACCAGAAATCCGTACAGGTTTAATGAAAGACGGCAAGGTTCCCGTTCACGAAGGCCAAATCATGCGCATCAGCATGAAAAATCGTTTAGGGGACGCGGACGGATTCTCCGTTACCCACGAAAACCTCATCAATGACGTGACCGTCGGCAGCCACATCCTCATCGACGATGGCAATTTAGACTTGCTAGTCAAAGAATTAGATCACGACAAAAATGAAATCGTTGTCGAAGCCCAAAACACTCACGTTCTCAAGGACCAAAAAGGCGTGAACTGCCCCTTCTCTCGCCTGTCCATGCCCTATATTTCGCCCAAGGACGAAGCCGACTTAAAATTTGGATGCGAACATCATGTGGACGCCATCTTCGCTTCCTTTGTCCGTCGTCCCGAAGATATCGCGGACTTGAAGGCGATTCTTAAAAAATACGGGGATCCCAATATTCCAGTCTTTGCCAAAATCGAAAACCCGGAAGGCTTAGAAAAAGTCGATCAAATCATCGAAGCGGCGGATGGAATTATGGTGGCTCGAGGTGATTTGGGCGTAGAAATTCCTCCTGAAGATGTTCCGGTTGCCCAACGCCATATCATTGCCCAGTGCAGAAAGCGCGGAAAACCCGTTATCACGGCAACTCAAATGCTTGATTCCATGGTCTCTCACCCCCGTCCCACTCGTGCCGAGGTTTCCGACGTGGCAACCGCTATCGAAGAAGGAACCGACTGCGTCATGCTTTCGGCCGAAAGTGCTTCTGGAGACTATCCGGTTGAAGCCGTCACGATGCAAGCTCGCATTGCGGCGAAGATGGAACAATATCTCGATTATGAAAAGCTAGCCAAGGAAGCCTTTGATACCTCGGATAAAACCAATAACGACGCGATTTCTAACGCCGTTGCTAATACCGCGCTTCTCATTGGAGCTAAGCTGATCGTCAATTTCACCGAAACCGGAAAATCCAGCGCACGCATTTCAAAATCCCGTCCTTGCTGCCCCATCATCTCGGTGACCAATCATCGCGCAGCCGCGATGTGCGGAGCGTGGCAATGGGGAGTCTACCCTGTTCTTCTTAAAACGGATCGTTTGCCGGATTTCATCGAAGAAATGGAAGTCATCGCATTGAAGATTGCTCGCGATCTCGGCATCAAAGAAGGAAGTCCCATCCTGATGAGCGGTGGTACTCCTACTGGCGCTGGAAAAACCAATTTCATGCGCATTCTTACCGTCAATAAGATTCGGGAAATTGAATAAATGCCATCCTTCGATGGCAGGAATTCTTCAACGAAAAGCAACGTCAAATCGTTGCTTTTTTATTTGTGACTTTTTCTAAAAAAGGTAGGAAATAAGTGGAAATCATATCGAAACCAAGGGTCCCAAGAAGGAATCCGAAGGTGACATCGCTTAAATTGTGCGCGCCACGAACGATGCGGCTTAACGCCACACAAACGCCCAAAACGTAGAAACCGATTCGAACGTAGATTTCTTTCCCTTTTAATTTCGGAGCAAAGGAAGAAACCATGCAGATGGACATGGCTCCGATGAAATTCATCGTATGGCCGCTAGGAAAACTATAGAATTCTTCCTTCCCCCATTTGGAGATCCCTAAGCTAGCCATGGCGTTATTCACCGTTGCTTCTCCAAGTACTTCGGGGGAATAGGAGGAAAAACTCCACCAGCCATTGATGCTCCAAACGGGTTTCCAATAGCTTCCCGCCGCTTCTTCTCCAAACAAAGCAACAAGAGTCCGATATCGAGGGCGAAGCCAAAGCATTTTCAAACCCTGCATCGTCACCAATAACGAAGCATACAAAGCAAGGACGAACAAGCCAAAAACAAAGGCCTCTTTGGCGGAATTTTTTGAAACCAGCCAAGCCCAGGGAGCGCCCAATCCCAAGAAAGCCATTCCATAAATCAATTTAAAATAAGCAGGAAACGCATTTTCCCCAACACGGCAGGTCACGCGGTTAAGAAGCTTTAGAAAATGGCTTCCTCCATAATAGGAGACAAATAAGGTAACCATTCCAATTCCAATCGTTAAAAAAACGTCCGCAACCTTATTTTTGAAGTGAGGATGGAAACGAAATATCAAAGCGCAAGCGAAAATTAAAATGAGATAGGCGGGGATTTCAGCACTCATTTCTCCAATTTGGCCAAACAAATTAGTTGGGGCATATAACCCTTGGGTAATGGGAAGATCCAAAAATAGGCTTACCACCAGGAATATGCCAAGAAGAGAGTAAATGCAAATGCGTTCGTATTTTTTCATCGGCCTATTGTAACGCAAACTCCCAAAATGGAAAAGCGCCCCCGAAGGAGCGCTCCATTCTGCTTAAGAAAGAGAATTACTTATTGAAGCGGAAGGCTTTGATGCCGGGATAAACAGCATTTTCACCAAGTTCTTCTTCAATGCGGAGAAGTTGGTTGTATTTGGCAACACGCTCCGTGCGGTTCGGGGCACCGGTCTTGATTTGGCCCGCGTTGAGAGCAACGACGAGGTCCGCAATCGTGGTGTCTTCGGTTTCGCCAGAGCGGTGGGAAACAACCGCGGTCCAGCCGGCGTTCTTCGCCATCTTGATGGCGTTGATCGTTTCGGTGAGGGTGCCAATTTGGTTGAGTTTGATCAAAACAGAGTTGGCAACATCCTTTTCAATGCCTTCCTTGATAATCTTGGTGTTGGTGACAAAGAGGTCATCGCCGATGAGTTGGATCTTCTTGCCAAGCTTATCGTGGAGCTTCTTCCAGCCTTCCCAGTCGCCTTCGGCCATGCCGTCTTCAAGAGAGATAAGCGGGAATTCGTTGGCGAGTTTGGCCCAGTGACGGATCAATTGATCGGAAGTATAGGTCTTGCCGGATTTCGGTTGATGATAGATGACTTGTCCATCTTCGCTCTTTTCGCCCTTGGCCCATTCAGAGGCAGCGGCATCCATGGCGAGCATGAAGTCTTTGCCAGGAACATAGCCGGCTTTTTCAATGCCTTCCATGATAAGAGTGAGAACTTCTTCATCGGAACCATGCTTGGTGTTCGGGGCGAATCCGCCTTCATCACCAGCACCGGTGGAAAGTCCGCGTTCCTTGAGGATCTTCTGCAAAGCGTGGAAGACTTCGGTGCACCAGCGAAGAGCTTCGCTCCAAGTGGAAGCGCCAACCGGCATGATCAAGAATTCTTGGGAATCGATGTTGTCGTCCGCGTGAGCGCCGCCGTTCATGATGTTCATCATCGGAACGGGAAGGGTGTTGGAGCTGGTTCCACCAATGAAGCGATAAAGCGGTTCATGGAGGGAAATAGCGGCAGCGTGAGCGGCAGCAAGCGAAACGGCAAGGATCGCGTTCGCGCCGAGTTTGGATTTATTTTCGGTGCCGTCGAGTTTGATCATCGTCTCATCGACGAGGAAGGTGTTGCGAGCATCGAGGCCAATTAAAGCCGGGGCAATGATTTCGTTGATGTTCTTAACAGCGGTCAAAACGCCTTTTCCGCCATAAACGGATTTGTCGCCATCGCGAAGTTCGAGGGCTTCGCGGGTGCCGGTAGAGGCGCCAGAAGGCGATGCGCTGCGACCAACAGTGCCATCGGCGAGGGTCACTTCCGCTTCAACGGTTGGATTGCCGCGGGAATCGATGATCTGGCGGCCATAGACTTTGACAATTTTGGTGTCCATGTTTTTGAATTTTCTCCTTTAAACGATTGTTTGTTTCTACAATCGGACGTGAATTATTATAGGCTTCTACGCGCCTACGCGCAAAGAATACCGATATACGGAAAGGAATTTAGTTTCAAAGCTCCGTTTTCCAATAAAAAGATGCACTTTATCGCATTTTTTTGGCATAATGATAAACAACAAAGGAGACCCTGTATGAAAAAAGCAACGTTCATTGTTTCTCTTATTGAAGGAATCCTAAACATCGGGGCTGCGATATTCGCCGTCATTTACGGATTCGTCTTCATCGTTGTTTATGGTATTGGCGAGGGAATTGGAAAGGCGACTAGCGGAGATGCGGCCACGACCGATCCAACCGCCATGATCCTGGGCTATAGTTTCCTTGCCGCAGCCGCTCTTTTTGTCCTTGGAGCGGTGTTCAGCTTTATCATCGCTGGAATTTGCAGAAAGACTCCAACGAAAAAAGGCGCTTTAAGAACTTTGGGAATCCTAAATATTCTTTGTTTAACCCCGTTTTCCGGCATTTTCAGCATTGTTTGTTCTACAAAGGAATAGCAATAGCCCGCCAAACTTTTATAATGAAGGGACAATAAAGGAGTTTTTATGAAAAAAGCCACGTCAATTGTATCTTTGATTCAAGGAATCCTCAGTTTTATCGGGGCAGGGATTTGCTTAATCTGCCTCTTTATTTTGGTTTTTAACCAAGCGGAAGCCCTGCAAGCTTTGCAGAACCAAGGCGCGACGGATTCTGAAATTGCCGCGATGGCATCCACGATTGCTGTCAGCATTGCTTCTTGCATCTATGGCATTATCGCCTGCGCAGTCAGCGGCGTTCTTTGCTTCGTGATTCGCGCCCAAGCCAATAAACCAGTCCCGCCTCGCGGAACGCTCATCGCATTAGGCATTCTAACCATCATCTTCTCCGGCGTCCCTGCAGGCGTCCTTGCCATTGTTCTTGGCGCATCACAAGACAAATAAAACAATCCAAAGAACAAAAATTGGCCGAACTTGGCCAATTTTTTATTCGACTTTTTCCAGGTAGGTATCGGGGTTCTCGGGGTCGTAGAGCTCATTCGCCCACATGATGGTAACCGCATCTGCATTTCCAATATTTTTAATGGAATGCGTATATCCCGCTGGGATATCCACGACTTGCAAATGGTTTCCTGTGCAAACAAAGCGGTGGATCGTCTCTTCTCCTACTTTTCGTAAGGCAATTTCGCATGTTCCGGAAACCACTAAGAATTTTTCGTTTTTGAGATGATGGTAATGGTTTCCCTTTGTAATTCCTGGACGAGCAACGTTCACGGATACCTGGCCAAAATTCGGGGTTTTTAAAAATTCGGTAAAACTCCCCCGTTCATCCGTGTGAGAAAATAGGCTATAAGCAAAATCTTCTGGTTCTAAGTAAGTTAAATAGGTGCTGTAGAGTTTTTTGGCAAAGCCCTCTTGGGGTGATAGCATCCCTTTGGAACGTATTTCGGGGAAGCTTTGAATCAAATTCGCGACTTCTAGGAGATTTTTTTCATCATGGGGCTCTACGTAATGGATCGTATCATCACAAGCCACTTCTCCTCTTAAAAACCGTTCAAATTCCTGGCAAATATCATCGATAAAAACAAAAGGAATCGTAGGATTTTCAGGGTTGACTTCGATGGGCTTGCCGTGAGCAATTTGATAGCACCAGGTCGCAATGACGGAATTATAAAAAGGGCGGCACCCTTTTCCATAGACGTTATAAAGGCGGTAAATGCAAACGGGGCAATCCTGTTTTTTGGAAAATTCAAAGATCAAATCTTCCGCTATTTTTTTGCTAGCTCCATAGGGATTTTGTTTTTCGGCTTGGATTGAGGAGGTAAATAAAAGGGGGATTTTCTTTTTCGAGCCCGCCACTTCTTCTAGCAAACGCTTCGTGAAAAACACGTTGCCATCTAAGAACTCTTCTGCTTTTAACGGGCGATTAATCCCTGCAAAATGAAGAATCGCATCGGCTTGCTTTAACAAGACGGGAAGTTCGTCCGGGTGGTTATCGATATCGTAAGAGAGAATGGTATATCCGCGTGACGAAAGATAGAGGGAGACGTTTCTTCCCAAAAACCCCTTTGCGCCGGTAATTAAGACGTTCACCGCGGTTCCACCTTCGTTTCCGGACCCATTTCGCGAGGATCTTTTTCTACACCCTTCAGCCAGGTGTGCCGATTGATTTTATCCACGTTATTATGAATCGCTTCGACCACAAGGCGAGAAACTTCTTCATTTTCATAGTCGGGGACAATGCTGAGATTATTTCCAGGTTTATGGATTTCTAAAGCCTTATCCATCGCAGGGCGAATCGTTTCGTAATCGACTCCGCCGATGGCGATGCTACCGTGAATCACCCCTTCTTGACGTTCGGTGGAAGTCCGAATCAAAACGCCAGGGAAATCCAAAAGGGAGCTTTCTTCCGTCAAGGTCCCTGAATCGCTTAGCACACAATAAGCATGCTTTTCTAAGCACACATATTCGAAGAACCCAAAAGGTTTTGCATCCACAAAATAGGGGCTCAAAACAAAATGACGTTCTTCCAAGCGTTTTCTCGTTCTAGGGTGAACCGAGAAAATCACCGGCATCTTAAATTCCTTGGCAATGCGATTCAAAGACGGAAAAATCCGATTGAATTTCGAAGGAATATCCACATTTTCTTCCCGGTGGCAGGAAACAAGAAGGTATTTCTTCTCTTCTAGTCCCAGGCGAGTGAGGATATCCGAATGCTTAATTTGGTCTTGATGGGCGTTTAACACTTCACGCATTGGAGAGCCTGTCTTTAGCATAAACTGAGGATCGATTCCTTCATGAAGCAAATTGGAATAGGCGTAATCCGAATAGGGCATATTAAAATCAGCGATATGGTCAACGATGGTTCGGTTCGTCATTTCAGCAACCGACCAATCCCAGCACCGATTTCCTGCTTCCATGTGGAAGATGGGGCATTTGAGCCTTTTAGCAGAAATCGCGCTTAACGCGGAATTGGTATCCCCTAAAACCAAGATGCAATCAGGGTTTTCCTTTTGAATCAACTCGTAGCTTTTCTCCAAAACGGCCCCCATGGTTTGGCCGAGATTTTTCCCAGCAACCCCCAAATAATAATCCGGTTGGCGAAGGCCTAATTCTTCAAAGAAAATTTCATTCAATTCATAATCGTAATTTTGTCCGGTATGAACGATTTTTTGATCGAAGGCTTTGTCACATGCCTTCATGACTTCCGACAAACGAATAATTTCAGGACGCGTTCCCAAAATCGTTAATAGTTTCAGGCGTTTTTGTGTACTCATGGTCGATATTTTATCCCACAAGCCTTGAATCATAAAGAGCGGACTCCTAAATTATTAGTCATGAGCAAATTTCACATTGGAGATAGCGTCCTCACTTACGTAGAACGAGGAGTAGCCAAAGAAGGCGACTGCGGGAGAATTGACGCGATTCACCCCAAGACCAATTCCTATATCGTCGGATTTTATGCAACCGAAGACGCCTGCATCGGATCCTATGAATTCTATGAAGACGAATTGTCTTTATTGGACGAAAAGCCTTCGCCTACCCCCTTTCATAAAGGAGATATCGTCGAGACTTTAAAAGAACAATGCGGAATGGAAAAAGGAAGGAAAGGAGAAATCGTCGACATCTTTCCCTCCACCCAAGGGGCGGCGGTTCATCTGGAGAATTCCCCCTATATCCTTCCTTATGGTTTTCAAGAATTAAAGCTCGTTCAAGCTCATTCGCACATCGAAACGAATTCGCCCATCAAGTCGTAGACGAAGGCCGAAGTGATTTTAACCTTCACCAAATCGCCTTCTTTCAAAGCGACTGGGCTATGGAAAACCACGGTTCCATCGATGTCGTCGGGAGCATTCCAGGCGCAGCGGAATAAATATTCCCCTTCGTTTTTCCCCTTGCCCGTAACGATGCCTGGATAAATTTTTCCCACCTGTTTCTTCGCTTGTTCATAAGCGATTTTACGTTGGATTTTCATGAGTTCGGCTTTGCGGGCTTCCTTTAAATCCTCAGGAATTTGGTCAGGATAATCATAGCTCGCCGTCCCCTCTTCGCGAGAATAAGTAAAGCATCCCATATGGTCAAAGCGAACGCGCTTCAAGAATTCGATCGTTTCTTTTTGATCCTCTTCATTTTCTCCGGGGAAACCAGAAATGAGTGTGGTACGAAGAATGGCGTCAGGGCAAATTTCACGGATTTTATCAAATAATTCCAAGGTTTTATTCGCGTCGGCGTGACGGCGCATGGCCTTGAGCAAATGGTCGCTGGCACATTGAACGGGAATATCGAAATAATGGGCGATTTGTTTGCTGTCCGCGATTAAATGAATCAATTCATCGCTGATTTCGCTGGGATAAAGATACAAAAGGCGAATGGAGAAGAAACCAATCGCTTCGATTTCCTTCAGCAAATCCACGATATTGGGTTTTTGATGAGGGAAATCGATGCCGTAATTCGTCGTATCTTGCGAAATAAGGGAGATTTCCTTTACCCCGTGCTGATAAAGATCCCGAGCTTCTTCTAGAATCTCTTCGAAGGGGCGAGAACGGAAACGGCCACGAATATAAGGAATCGCACAGAAAGAGCAGAAATTGTTGCACCCTTCCGAGATCCTTAAATAAGCGCAATAGGGGGCGGTAGAAACGACGCGACGAAGCGGGTTCATCGGCAAAATCCCATCCTCTCCTGTTAATTCTTCCAGAACTTTCGGCAGTTCATCATAGTTGGAGATTTTCACAATTGCGCTGGCTTCCGGCAATTCCTTCACGAGGTCATCGTAATAGCGTTCGGCCAAACATCCAACCACGACGATTTTGGCTCCGTATCCCGCCATTTCAAAAATGGTTTGGATGGATTCTTCTTTCGCGGATTCGATGAAACCGCAGGTATTGACAATGATCAAATCACTATCCTGCGGATTGTTGCTAAGCAAAAAGCGATCCCGGGGGAACATCGCAAGCATCATCTCGCTATCGATGAGGTTTTTTGCACAGCCTAAACTAACTAACCCTACTTTAATCATGCAACCCTCCCACTGGCAACGAATGCTTTTTGCCAGAAATTTAACTTTTCTTCGACTTTCTTCCAATCAGAAATTCGATACGTCCAATTGATGGAATTTAACGTGGATGGCTCATTGATGCGAGCCTCGATTCCTTCTTCCAACAAATCAGGCAGCGACAAGATGAACCATTTCGCCTTCTTTTGCAAACCATAAGCAATTAGTCTTTCCACCGGCGTTCCTTTTTGAAAGCCTTTTTCCTTCAAGGCATCCAGCCATTCTTCTTGCTTTTCCTTTTCTAAGGCTTCGAAGAAGGCTCGCGTCGGCGCGTTATCATGCGTCCCAAGGTAACAAACGGAATTTTCTTCGTTCCAAGGATTCGTTCTTTGAATTTCGGCATCCTCGAACGTAAATTGGATCACATCCATTCCAGGGAAGGCAAATTCATCCCGAAGTTCGAGAACTTCTTTTCTCAATAAGCCTAAATCTTCTGCGACGAGCCGCTTTTGCAAAGACGGTTTCTCTAAAAAGAGAGTCTGGAAGAATTCTTTGCCTGGTGCTTCTATCCACTCTCCCGTCACGGCATCAGGACTAGAAGAAGGGATTTTCCAGAAAGTGTCAAAAGCTCGGAAATGATCCAAACGAAGCAAATCATAAATGGATGCATTCTCGATCAAACGATTCTTTAAGAAAGAAAATCCATCCTTCTTCATCTTGTCCCAATCATAAATCGGGTTTCCCCATCGTTGCCCCGTTGCCGAAAAATAATCGGGTGGAACCCCAGCGACAAACGCGGGGGATAAATGGTCATCAGTAAGAAGGAATTGGTCTTCGTGCATCCATACATCCAAGGAATCAAATCCAACATAAAAAGGCAAATCCCCTAGAATCAACACGCCTTTTTTCTTGGCGTAACGATGCAAGGCTTCGTATTGACGGTAAGCCAAAACCTGAAGATAAATCTCAAAAAGGGCCTCTTCTTGGATTTCCTTGGAATAAGGGCGTGGCGACAGCCAATGTTCCCAAGAAGTTTGGTAATGATGGTGAAGCGCGGAAAATACTCCCCAGGCTTCCGCCCAATCCTTTTCCTTTTTGAAGTGTTCTATTTCCTTCATCGCTTTTTCCTTATTTTGAAGGAAAACCTTCTTTAATTCTTTTCTTTTATAGGCGTGCATCGCTTCGTAATCGATGCGATCAGAAGAGGAGGGGAATGGAATAAAAGAAGATAAGAGCCCTTCTTCATAAAGCCCTTCCAAACTGATAAATTGCTCATCCAAGGCAAAGGAACTATAAGGCTGATAAGGGGAATGGCCATAGCCAATGGGATTTAAGGGCAAAATCTGCCAAATTTTAATCCCATGAGAAGAGAGCAAATCGACAAATTGATAAGCTTCTTTTCCAAAAGTCCCCACCCCTTCTTGTCCCGGAAGGCAAGTTAAAGGAGCCAAAATCCCTAAAGCGCGGTCATTTTTGTTCTTTTTCATCGTGTTATCGCTCCTTTCCTCTTCGCGGATTTATATCGTCTCATCTTGAGCCTTTGTTTCCATTCTTCGAAATCCATCCGATAATGGCGTTTTTCGTATTTATAGCAGAGCCAAGGGCCAAATAAAGCCGTTGCGATATAAAGGGGAATCAACATATAAATCACGGGAACGAAGCAAAGTTCGCCATTGGAATTATGATAGGTTTGAAGACCGGGGATCATCAGCTTATAAACCCAGCCAAGAGCCCCATCAAATTGACGCATCGGCCCAAAGGTGAAGGATTGATTTACAAAGCAATCTCGGTCGGAGAATTGTTCCCAAGTCGAAGGCCATCCGGGAAAATGCAGCACAAAACCCAGGAATACGCCGTTTAAAAAGACCACTCCGTTGACGGCAGTAAACATCAAGGGAATCGCCCAAAGCCGATGGTAATCCAACCGATGGAGCCCTTCTTCTACCATCAGGTATCCCCCGATAACAAGCGGGGCGTGACAGCCATAGAAACGCAGTACTTCCAAGAGGGAATCAAGGTCGCCTAGATCCCGTCCCAACGCGCCGGTAGGAACCAAATAAACCATGATTCCGCTGACGATGCCCACATAAAAAAGGTAATCCTTTAAATAGTCGTTTCCAAAAACGAAAACAAAAGGGCTAATGACAATCAAAATCGCACAAAAATTCTCAAGGCTGCTGCTTCCCAGAGAATTGGGCAAGCGCGAAATATAATAAGGGTTGAATTGCTTGAGGAAATGAAGGGCGAAATTGCTCCAATATAGAATCAAGAGCAAGTTTCGGGTAAATTCTTTTCCAAATCTTCGGCAAAGAGATCGCGTCCCAAAAACAAGGGCGATAAGAAGCAGAATAAAAAGGAAATAAAGGGTATTACCAAAAGCAACCCCTATATATACCTTTCCGCTTCCAATCCCCCACCCCATGAGTTTAGTCCTGAACGATAGTTGGCCCCGTTGGCAAAATCGCCACGGGGTGAACATTGCTCGCTCCGTATCCTTTTTCCATATGGTCGCGGAAAGCGGGGGTTTGTTCCTTTAAGGTAAAGCAAAGAATCGAACCGGCGAATCCTCCGCCCATAATGCGGCAGGCTCCTCCTCGAATGGCGGTTTTAGCATAATCAATGGCCTGTTGCGGGCTATTTTGATAAATTCCAGGCGGCATCGTGTTAGCCAACAAGGTTTCGCTAGAAGCTTCCGATCCGCGAATCGCGTCAAGGAAGGCCTCCGTTTGATGATGAAGGATAGACTCTTTGGCGGCGAGAACGCGCGCGTTTTCGTCAAAGAAATGCTGGGCACGCAATTTGGCCCTTTCGCTGACTCCTTCGCAGGGTTGAGCGATTTTCTGCGCGAATTGACGAGCATCCACATCGCGAAGCACTTCTTTTCCAAACACAATCCTAGCCACGGATTTCATGTCAGAGGGAATCGAGGCATACAAGGGGGTGAGATTCGCGTGGCTTGAGGGAGTCTGCACAAGGGTAACGTCTAGCGGCAAATCAAATTTCATCGGGTCAACGATGACGTTGTCCATATCCCCAAAGTCAAGGAAGGCAACACCGCCATAGCTCGTTCCAACTTGGTCTAGCAATCCGCTCGGCTTGCCAAAATAAACGTTTTCCGCGAATTGGCCAATTTTGGCCATCGTTAGCGGGGGGATCGAATCGTTATTGCAAAGATGGTCTTCGATTTTCACAATCAACGATTCAAAGCAAGCGGAGCTAGAAACTCCGGATCCCGAAACAATATCAGAAGATAACGCGGCGTTGAAACCCTGAATCGCAAACCCAAGTTCCTGCATCCGGAACAAGATTCCCTTCACGATGCCAAGAGAAGTTCCTTCTTCTTTTTTGGAATGGGTTAAATCATGAATGGAAAAGGAAAAAACCGCGAATCCATCGCTTTTGATGCAAACAATCCCATCTAGTCGCGGTTCTACCGCCGCCGTGATTCCTAAATCGCAGGATCCCACCAAGCATAGACCATGGTTATGATCGGTGTGGTTCCCTACGATTTCAAGACGTCCATGGCTAAAGACGCAAAAGGGCTTCCCCTTCCCAAAGGTTTGGGAAAAAAGTGCCATTGCCTTTTCTTTTTGAATCATAAATTCACCTTTCCGAGGAAGCGGTTTAAACCCGCCTTCCCCTTTTCATCTTTCTTAAAAACGGCGACATTATTCAAAATGCCTCGGCATACGGAAGCAAGGTATTGCTTCGTAGTCATGCCTTGATTCAATTTTTCGATCATATCCGAGAAAATATCTAAATCCGGATAATGGGAAACAGCTTCTTCCATCGACCAATGCTTCGCGGATGCTTCTTCGGCTTCTTTGCTTTGACGAACTAGACGCGCCGGAAGGATAAATAGGCCTGCCGCTTCAATGAGACCAATTCCTTCATGCTTGATGTGGGCGTATTCCGGATGGGCGTGGAAAATGCCGTCAGGATAAGTTTCATCGCAGCGATTGTTGCGAAGAATCAGATACATTTGATAGACGCCGTCGACCTTTTTAGCAAGCGGAGTCACGGTGCTATGTTGCCCGGCTGCATCGCTAGAAAGAATGGAGCATGCGGGATCATCGTAATGACGCCACGCGGCCATGATCGTTTCCGCCAAATCAAGCAATTCATCGTGAGAAGCCGACGTAATCCGAAGAACCGTGTTATAAAAATCGATTTCTTCCAATTTGCAATGAGGGAAATGAGGGCAGGGGATTTCTCGCAAGGCTTTGGCCTTGAATAAAGGCATCTCATGACGCCCCCCTTGGAAATGTTCGTGGTTGAGGATGGATCCGCCGACAATAGGAAGATCGCTATTCGAACCGATGAAGAATCCAGGGAATTGATCAAGGAAAGATAAAAGTTTTGATAGAATGCGGCGATTCATCTCCATGGGGACATGCTGATCGAAAAGCAAAATGCAGTGTTCGTAATAATATCCATAAGGGGAATACTGCAAATACCAATCTTCCTCATCGAGTTTTAAGGGGACGATGCGAATGTTTTCCCTTGCGGGGCGACGCGCATCGCCTTCAAATCCTAAATTCTCTTTGCAAAGAGCGCAGGCGGGATAACCGCTTGCTTTCGCATGAACGAGTTTAGCGATGTCTTTATTGTTCTTTTCCGGTTTCGACAAGTTGATGGAAATCTCAAGGTCGGGCCCATCGGAAAACGAAGCGTTGAAAACGATGTTCTTGTCGATTTTAGATTTTTGAACGTAATAATTGGCGATGCTAAGACGATAGAGTTCATCCAACGCCAGATCCGGGGAAACAGCGCGGTTTTTTTCAAATTCGCGGCTAACTTCGGAAGGACGAGGGGAGACAAGCCCAAAAAGCCAAACGCACTCCCGTTCCGCTTCGTTAGCGTCCATCCCTTCTTTTTCCATAAAATATTGGGAAAAGGCTTCAACATAACGATCGGGGAGAGTTTCCGAGGCAATCGCCTTCTCATCCACTTCCCCCTCATAGGGTTGCTGAAGGCCAAAACGTTTCAGCAAAAGGTTTTGGCAATAAATCGCGTCGAGAGGGGAAAGGCTAAGATGGGTTTTGGCGTAAAAAAGAAATTCGGCAATGGTCTGACTCAGCATGTTAGCATCCTTTCTTTTGGTAGAAGGTGTAGGAAATCATCCGCGACACCCCTTCTCTTTTTTTGGCAATGAGGGAGGAAGGGTCGAGCAAATCGCCAACCGGTTCAAAAGTAATAGCGCTGTGGCGGATTTCGGTGTCGTTATTTAAAAGGCGTTTTCCTTTTTGCGGATAATTGTCGGTATAAATCTGTAGGGCCGGGGCATCGGTTTCTACGCGCATTCCGAATTCTTTCGATTCCAAAACTGCGCTCGGGAAGGCCCCATGATCCAAATAGAAGGCATGGTCGTATCCTTTGGCTTTGGAATTTTTGAGTTCCTCTGCAAAAAGATCCTTCCCCACTTCTTTGGCGTGGTTGAAATCCATGACGGCATCCACTTTTTGCTTTTTAACCGGCAAAAGGGAGTCGTCGTAAACTTGGAATTCCTGGCTATGGAGGGCCAAAGTATGATGAAGCACGTCCTTTTTGCCCCCAAGATTCCAATAAAGGTGGGTGGTTGGATTCCAAAGGGTATCCTGCTCGGGGCGCGCTTCAAAATAAACGTCGAAACGAGGGCGTTTTTCATAAATAAAATAACGGACGCGGAAAGGAATGGTCGCCGGAAATTCGTCCGCGGCTTCTAACGTAAGGGAGAAAACAACGTCCATCCCTTCTTTTCCATTACGAATCTCGCAATCAAAAAGGCGGAAGGCTGCGTTGAGAGTTCCGCTATGAAGACTCAGCCCTTCTTCGGTTAAAGGGAGATGGAATTCCTTTTCTCCGATAGAGAAGAGTCCGTCTTTTAATCTTCCTGCAAAAGGGGCAATCGTTTTTCCATAGAAAGAAACGCGGTCCGTAATGTAGGCGTCTTTATTCATTGGGCCCGCGTTCATCACTTCCCCTTTATAAAACACCGAATAAACACCCGCCCCAATTTGGGACAAGGTAACTTCAAGACCACAGTCGTTGGTCACGGTAAGGAAATTTCCTTTACCATGTGGTTTTAACGTGACTTTCATTGTCCATCTGCCTCCTTAAGCACTTCTTCCAATTTTTTGGCGTCCCAGAGTTCAGGAACGGGGTAAAGCGGGTTACCCTCTTTGGCCGCATGATCCGCCAATATATCATAATCCCCTTTGGTTACAACGCCACCAAAATGGGCGGGGATCCCCATCTTTTGATTCATTTCTTCTATCCAGCGAATTACTTCTTCTGCCTTTTCCTTTGGTGTGCCAGCCCCTTTTCTTCCAAGGGCATCATAAATCGAAGCCAAAGGAGAATAGACCGAAGAGCCATAATGCTTTAAAACAAGGGGCAGCAAAACGGCGTTGGCGTACCCATGGGGAATTCCATAATAGCCTCCTAAAGCATGGGCCAAGGCATGGACATAACCCACATAGGCTCGCGTGAAGGCCATCCCCGCTTCAAATGCGGCTTGTTGCATATCGCGCGCCGCTACTTCGTTTTTGGGATTTTCATAGAAAGAAAGCAAACTATGGTCGATGCGACGAATGGCGGAAAGAGCCATGTTGTTCGTGAAGCGAGTCGAACTTCTTCCAATATAGGATTCAATCGCGTGGGTCAAGGCATCCATTCCCGTGGAAGCGATAAGCTTGCTGGGGAGAGACATCACAAACTGCGGGTCTAAAACCGCGAAAGAAGGAACGAGTTTGGGGTCGTCAATTTGGAATTTGTCATGAGTGGCACTATTAACCACTACCGCGGCTAAGGTAGCTTCCGAGCCTGTTCCTGCCGTCGTAGGAATAGCGAAGAAGAGAGGAATTCTACGATGAACGTGGAGAACCCCCTTAAAGGAAGAAAGGGATTTTTTGGGATAGGCGGAGCGGATACCAATGCCTTTCGCGCAGTCCATCGCGCTTCCCCCTCCTAACGCAATCAAGCAGTCGCATCCTTCTTTTTGATACACCTTAAAACCGTCTTCGATACAGTCAAACGTCGGGTTAGGGACAGCGCCATCGAAACAAATCGGATCTAGCCCCGCATCCTTTAGAACTCGAAGAACCTTTTCGGGGACGCCAAGTTTAGCAAGACCTTGGTCCGTGACTAGCAAGGGGCGAGACTTCTTTTCTTTTCTAAGCTGATTCGCTAATTCCTGACACGAAGGGAGGACATGGGGCTTTGGGATCCTTAAAAAGGGCATGGCAATTTTCATGCAGAACTGAACGAATCGATAATGGTTTTTTAATAAGAAATTCATGAATGTCTCCCTTCTCTATAGAATTGGCGAAATGAGTCGAAGCATGGCCCAATAGCAGCGGTTCCTCTTTTTCCACCTTTTCCATTCTTGAAGCGTCACTTCGTGGGACACATCTATCGTTTGCAAGAAATCCTTTTTCATTTGTTGGATGGAAGAGGAATTGAGGAACAAGGTTCCATTCTCCATGTGGAGGAAGAAGGAACGGTAATCCAAATTAATCGTCCCGACGCTGGCGGCGTTATCGTCGATGACGAACATCTTTTCGTGAACGAATCCCGGGGTATATTCGTAAATTTTCACGCCAGCTTCGAGCAATTTCTCATAATAGGAGCGGGTTAAATTAAAGACCATCTTTTTGTCAGGAATATGGGGAACAAGCAAACGAACATCTAACCCCTCTTTGGCAGAGAAACAAATCGAATTGATCATTTCTTCATCCAGGATCAGGTAGGGAGTTGCCATGTAAACACTTTTTTTCGCCCTCGCCATTAGGCCAAGGTACACTCGCTCTCCCACGGCCTCCCGTTGATAAGGGATATCCCCATACGGAGCCACAAAGCCGTCATTTTCTGGATATCCGCCGATTTCATCGATGAAGGTTTTGGATGAATAATGGGCTTTATCGATTTCTAGGCTGGGAAAAAAATAGGTTTTCCAGTTTGCAAGGAACATATAGGTGAAGTTTTCTACCGCTTTGCCTTTGAGCATAATGGCATTGTCTTTCCAATGGCCAAAGCGATCGATGCGATTGATGTATTCATCAGCGAGGTTGAAGCCCCCGCTAAAAGCGGTGTGGCCGTCGATCACAATCATTTTGCGGTGGTCGCGGTTATTTAAGCGCACATCCATAAAGGGGCGCCACGGATTGAATTTTCGGCATTCAATGCCTTTTTTTCGAAGACGAGCATCAAAGAAGTCCGGGGCGCATTGAAGAGAACCCACATCATCATAAATGATGCGGACATCTACCCCTTGGGAAACTTTTTGAATCAAAATCTTTTCGATTCCATCCCACATTTCCCCTTCGCCGATGATAAAGAATTCGAGAAAAATATAATGTTTCGCCTTTGCTAATTCTTCCAAGATCACCGGATAGGCTTTATCCACCAAATCAAAATAAAGGGAGGAAGTCTGCTGGTGGGCGCCGCTACCTGCGGCCAAATCCAAATAACGAACAAGGCCGCAGTAATCTGGCATTTTCTCTTGTAACGCTTCTAACGCCGTCGAGGGGGAGGCGTTCACGGGACGTTCGAACTTTGCCACCCTCTTCTTTTGGGATTTGGATGTGCTCTTATTGGCCCAAAATACATACATGAGGATTCCGGCGATGGGGAGAGCAAAAACAGCAAAAAGCCACGTCAATTTATAGGCGTTAGGAGAATCGCTATTGAAAATCGCGATACCAAAAACAATATCGGTAATAAACAAAACCAAGGCAGAGAGTAAGGCATAGGTTCCATTGTTCGCATGGAAAGAATAATCCGCCAGCCAAAAGACAAAAACGGACACGCAAACAAATTGGACGAGGATTAATAGAAGCACCAATGTTTTGGCCCAAAAGGTCGGTTTCCATAGTTGTTTCATCTTTTTGCCCTCGCATAAAAGAGGTGATCACGATATTCCTCACGGTCGAGGTTCCATGTTTCTAGTAAATAATCCGATGCTTTTTTGATGGCATCCATCGAAGCTTTTTGACGGACTAAATCCCGGAAAGCACGATAATCGGCAGCGGGGATACGCCCTTGGCGAAAAAAATATTCCACCATATCGAGACGTTCTTGGTATAAAGGCAAAGCTATATCGGCTTCTTGGAGAGGCAAGGGGTTTGGGGTTAAGGCAAAATACCGTCTCGCCACACGACGACTTAAAGGGTCTAAATAGTGACGTTTCAAGTCTTTTTCACGAAACAACATGATTTTTTCGTGGGGGCTTCCCTTGGCTTCTTCCGTTAATTTCAGGCAAAACACTTTAGCCTGTCCTTCAGGGAAATCCAATTTGCCATAATCGCAAACAATCTCATTCAAAAACCAAGGATGGAATTTGTTTCTACTTCTTTCCGTTTTATATGGCAGATGGAAAGGAGTTAAGGGAAACCCATCTTGGTCCAATTCCCGAACAAAAAGCAGCCACTCCCCTTCTGGGAAGAGACCGCAGACGATGCAAGAGGAATTGGGAGAATTTACCATAACAACTCTTCTATTATAGAAGAGAGGATGGTTTTTGCATATGCCCCCACATCAAAGTAACGGCAAAATTTCTTTGGAATAATATTTTTTTGTCGAGCCAAAGGGAGTTCCGTCATGGTCCAAATTCTTCGCCCAGTCTTTTAAACCCAATATCACGTCCTTCCCTTGTTTTGCCTTAAGCAACCATCCATGGACTTCTAAGAAGTCTTGATGCGCTTGTTCAAAAAGGTCTTCCACGGAAGAAAGACGTTCTTCTCCGCTGACTGGATCCTTCCAAGCAGAATGGGATTCATTCAATATGTCCAAGGCTTCAAAAGGCTTAAGAGAAGGAGGATAAATCAAAGAATAAGGCTTCGATTTCGCCCCCAAAAGAGGTTTCAACAAGGCGCGCTTTATCCCCTTTTTGGACCAAAGCAAGCGAGACACCTGGTTATATTCCCGATAAGACTCTTCAAAAGCCGTCTCTTTTAAAGGAACGGTAGCGGTGTCTTTCCATAGTTTGGAGGCCCAGGCCTGTTGCTTTTTGCTTAGCTGCCCCATCGCCTTGTCCGGACGGATAAAAAGTCCATCTTTTTTTGCGATGGATTCATCCATCAATGTTTCAAAGAAACCGTGGTAATAGATATAAATTCCCGCGTATTTGCCGTTTTCATCAAAACCTGTACGATAAAAAACATAAGGGTGGACGATACGGTCTAAGCTAAAATGCATCAAGAGGCCATCCAAATAAGCGAAGAGGAATTCTCTTTGTTCTCCTTCTGCTTTTTGGGCTTCTGATAGCATCGGCCCATAAACATTTTCAATGGGCGTATGATGCATCAACTCTCCCCAGGGGTTTACGTCCTTTTTATCTTTCCGGGGACGAAGGGGGTTGGTCCCATAGGCCATGAAAGGATCGGGGCCTTGGGTTCCAGCTAAAACCGCTCCTTCCCAAGGAAGTTCTTCCTCAGGAAGGTAACGCTTTGCAAAGGTATAATGGGCTAAAATGCCTGGCATCAGTCTTCCTGTCCCAAGGCTTCTAAGCCTTTTGCAATCTTGGTTTTCTCCGTTTTCACATTTTTAACGAAGACAAAGATAATGGTGGAAATAAGCAAGCAAACCATGGCGTAGGCAGGAACAATTCTCCAGGAGAAATTCGGAATAAGGAGCAAGGATCCTAGCACAATGGGGGTAACGGTTTGAGCCGCCATGGAAGAGGCATAATAATAGCCGGTGAAGGCGCCAATTTTCTTCTTCGAGCAAAGCTCAACGACCATTGGGAACGAATTGATGTGGACGAGGGACATCCCAAAGCCTTTGGCGGCAAAGACGACATAAACGTAAATTGGCATCGTGCCGTTGGGGGCGAAAGTGAAGGTCAATATCGTCCAAACCGCGTAAGAAGCTAGCGTCAAAGCAAGACCGCCCCAAAGCGTCCACTTACGTCCGATTTTTGAGGCAATGAGGCCGCCGAGAACAAAGCCAACGACCGAACAAATGCCGCCAATTAACGTACACATGTTCGTTTTGGCCGTGTCGGTTCCTAAATAAGACATCGCATAGTTGGCCAAGAAAGTGCTGACGCCATTTTCCGCCATAAACCAGAAGAATTCGGCGCCAAGAATTAGGAAGAGCATGCGACGATTCGCTTTGGAAAGCGGTTGATCGTCGTCCACGATTTTTTCTTCAATGGCCGCCATTTCTTCTCCACGGGCCATTTCGTCACGAAGTTCTTCTTCTAGCTTATTTTCTTTAATGGTGAAGAACAAAACGAGGGCGCTAGCAACCATCAAGACACTAGCAAGCAAGAATGGAGTTTCGATGACCCAGAGATTGTGATACTGGGGATTGCTCGGATCTTTGATGTATTTGGAGACGACAAGGAACATGCCAAGGACTGTTGCGACCGCTCCACCGAAATAGCCCATAACATTGATGAGGCCATTAGCGCGGCTGCGAAGGGGCTTCGGAGTGATGTCTGGCATCAAGGCGACGGCCGGGTTGCGGTACATCATGCCAAAGAGCAAGACAATGGCCATCATCGAAATGACGCCGATGATGTTATTGAGGTGGAATAAAAGTGGGATGAAGGGCATGGCAATGGCACAGACGAAGGTTCCGGTAAGAATGAAGGGCATGCGCTTGCCGATTTTCGTGTGGGTTTTGTCGGATAAATGGCCAAAGATCGGCATAAGGATCAACGCGGCCAAATTATCCATCGCCATCACGATGCCAACGAGATATTGCACTTGTTTCGATTGGGCGGGATCGGTGATGTCGTAGCCAAAAGCGCGACAGAACATGTCGCTTAAGAAGGCTGGGCACCAACCATCATAAACCTGCCACATGAGCAGGATTCCGAAGAAAGCAAAACCAATAAGCATGGTTCGCTTAACATTGAGCTTAAACCCCGTTTCCGGAGCGCCCGAAGTTTGTTTTGTCATATCTACTCCTTATATGGTGTTTCTATTTTAGGCGATTCTTAATGAAAAGCAATCAAAGAGGCGAAGAATAGGCACTTTCTAAAAATTGTTATATTATATTAACAATTAGGAAGGAAGTTCTTTTATGTTCCAAATCAAGTTATCTATCGACGGAATGCGTTGTGGTCAGTGTGAGGCCCATGTGAAAAGGCAGCTTGAAACGATAGATGGGGCTTTGTCGATAAAGGCTTCTCACGTCAAAAACGAAGTCACAATTCTCTCTCCTCGTTCTATTAACAGGGAAGAATTCGAGCAGGCCCTTGCTTCTTCTGGGTATCGAATCGAAGGATATCAAGCAGAAGAAAAAATAAGCCGCGGCTTCTTTTACAAGAAAAAAGAGGCCAAATATTTAGCCTCTAAAAATAAGTCCGTCTACTGATTCTTTTACTTCAATTTGAAACGTTTCCGTTTAGAAGGCGGGTAACCTCCTTTAGAAGAATCCCATTCATAACGAGCTTGTCGAGCTTCTTCCACTCGACGGGCCCATCCACCGACCCGCCATTCCAAGCGATCGAAGGCGGATTCAAAGGGATTGGATTTTCCAGCAAAAACAAGAAGGAAGAAGAAAGGAACTAATGTTCCAACAAACGTCATGGCGATAAGCCCGTATCGCGTCAAACGAGACGGGAGAAGGAAGGCGGATGCAATTCCTACAAGGATAAAGGTAAAAGCGAGGGCACCGAAGCAGGGAAGATAGGCTTTTTGAAGCATTTCCTTCACTCCCCCCGTTTTTTGGTATCCGATAATCAAAATAATTTCTCCCCCGACAACGAGCAAAATAGGACCGGCAAATCCCGCTGGAGAAGCGGAAAAAAGACAAGGGAAAACAAAAGAACAGGCAAGAAGGACAAAGCTGCTAATTCCCAAAAGAACTCGGGAGGAAGCGCTTCTGGATTGGGCGAATAAAAGAATGGACGAGGGAAGAAAAGCCCAAGCAAGCAACAAGCAAAAGAGGAAGGCGTGATTTTGAAGCAGGGAAATTTGGTAATATTGCCCAAAATACGGGGCAGATAAAAGAGTCCCCGTCAGAAAGGGAGTAGAAAGCCAAAGCAAAATGGAAGAGGCTCGGCGCCAGGAAAAAGAATGTTCCCACGGAGAGACGATGGGCTCCGATATTTTTGGGGCTTTTCTTTCCCTCCACTCTCCAAAAACGGGGAAAGCCGTCAGGAAAAGGAAGCAAATAGACGACCCATCCATCAAAAAGACTCCCGTGACTTCGCTAAGAGAATGCAAAGCAAAAACTAGCGAAGCGAGAAGGCAATTTAAAGCGGTGCGCGAATGTTTCCCCGCGAGTTGGAGGGTGCAAATGCAAAAATAAACAAAGCCAAAGACCAAAAAGAAAGGGCCCATGACCCCATAACGGAACACCAAATCCGCATAACCTCCATCCATCGGAAGGGGCATCCCAAATTTCACCGTGTTTAAATAACGGATGTAATAATCGGAGTTTCGGTAGCCAAATCCAAGCAATACCCGCCACCAAGAATCGAAATTGGAAAAAGCAAACGACCACATCTCCGCGCGACCTTTTGCCGAACCTCCGCCTCCAAAATTTCTAGCAATCATGGGGAGCAATCCCTTCATGAAATAGGTTCCATCGCTTTTTAACGGAACAAAGCAAACAAGAACGATCCCCAAAAGCAAAAGGATTGTCACCCCAAGGGCAATTCCGTTTCGCACAGGGTGAGAACGGAGTGTCAAAAAGAAACGATGTATCCAATAAACGAGAAGATAGAACGTGCAGGCGATGATGCTTGTTTTCGATAAGCTAAGAAGGAGGAAAACATAGAATATACTACCGACGATCGGCCAATAAAAACGAGGACGGTCCGAATTCAAATAGCCCACGCAAATAACGGCAATCATCAAGGACAAACCAAACGTATTGCGATTCCAGAAAAACGATTGAAAATACGGCAGTCCTTCTTCCTCTCCAAATAAAATCTTGTGAAGGAGGAGAAATTGGTTCCATTCTTTGAATAGAGAATAAATAACGGAAATGGCCATGACCGTCAGCATCCCATAGCAGAATGCGCGCAGGATGCCCCGATAATTGCAGGCTTGGGGAGCAATGCCGATAAAGATAAAAAAAGTGGCAACAACCGGAATAAAGACCAAAGCGCTATGGAGTTTTTCTCTTAACCCCCAGACGAAGGAGAAATCCCCATTTTCTCCACTGTGATGGACTTTGGCGGGAAAAATAAAAATCGCAAGCAATCCTAAAAGAAGGAAAATCAGGCAGCAAATCGAAAACAAGGGGGACAGGCGGAAAAAAGAACGTCTTTTGGCCAACACCAAAAAGGATCCAGCAATAGCTAGATAACAAACAAACGTGATCGAAATCTCCGTCGTGGTCATGCTGGCAATCGGAAAGCCTTCATTGAAGAAGCCTTTATCGTTTGCAATCCACGCAGTAACGGCTAATAGCAGAAACAGCAAGAACCCTAATAGAATGTCACGTCGTTTTCGGTTTTCCCTCTCCCCGAATTGGTTCATGTGTTAGAGTCTACCCCGTTTTCTCTTATAGGTCTAGCAAAGGACTTAACCTTGGATAGCAAAAACCACCCCAATTGGGGTGGCATTTTGTTTGCTGGTGGCCCAAGGCGGGGTTGAACCGCCGACACACGGATTTTCAGTCCGTTGCTCTACCAGCTGAGCTACCGGGCCATACGCCTGGCGGACCATACGAGATTCGAACTCGTGGTCTCTTCCGTGACAGGGAAGCATGTTAGGCCGCTACACCAATGGTCCAACTCCTGCAAGGCGCGTTACATATTATCCAAAAGCAAAAGGAAGAAATCAAGCGTTATTTTCTCTTTTTACGAATTTAAGAAAATCGGCTTATCGTCGGAAAACTTGAAAGAAAAAATCGCCCTCTTTTCGAAGGCGAATTTTTGGCTTAAATGACGTTCTTTTTTTCTTCGGTTTCAGGGCAGAAATCGAAATGGAGATTAACCAAGCACCCAAAGCAAAGGAGGATGAACATGAGTCGGCTCGCGCCATACCCCATCCAGTATTCAAAGTCCCCAATATGATTGCTGGCATTAAAATGGGAATAGGCGTTTAGAATCGAGTAGCTGTCTTTCGTGGCGCCTGCAAAGAAGAACGCAGCGGCGGAGACGATGAAGCAAACCCAATACGGCCAGAGGTTATCCCCGTCTAACGCCTTTTTAAAATAGAAATAAACGCATCCGATGGATCCGAGCAAGGCAACGCAATAGGTGATGCCAACCACGATATTGACCGAACCTTTTTGGAAGCAATACACCATGCGGGTGATTTCATAAGCGATAACCGCCAAGGTGGAGGTTTCAACCAAGGCGATGTGGCTTGCTTTCTTGCGGAGCAATAGATCCGCTAAAAAAGCCAAGAAGAAAATCAAAGCAATGATCGAGAACGCCAGGGCAATCTTGGTTTCCCCACTATGGAGATAAGCGTCGACGGCTTCGCCGGGGCGAAGGTAATCGAGTCTCCAGTTCCTTGCGGCAGGATCACTAGAAGCGATGCCGTAATTAATCAAGGGAATGAGGCAAAGGGCGCTTACAAGGATGCAAATGAAATAATACCAGTTGAAATGGAACTTCTTTTTCATTTTTCTTCCTCCTTGGGCTGTCTATCGATTTGAGCCACTTTTTCGCGATAAGCTTTCTCTTCTTCGTCATTGCAAAGGACGAAATGACCGGGAAGGATTTCGCGGAACGTCGGCTTCTGAACCGAATAATCATGGGTTTCCGCAGGATTATAGATTTTACGTTCGCGGGAGCTTTCCGATAAGGGGTCGGGCTTGGGAATAGCCGAAAGCAACGCTTGAGTATAAGGGTGGAGAGGATGGAGGAAGAGTTCATCAGAAGGAGCAAGTTCCACCATGTTCCCAAAATACATAACGGCGATGCGGTCGCAGAAATACTTGACAACCGAAAGGTCATGGGCGATGAATAGCATCGTGAGGTTCATGTCCTGTTTCACTTCGTTAAGCAAATTAAGGACCTGAGCGCGGATGGAGACGTCAAGGGCAGAAATCGGCTCATCGCAGATTAAAATTTTAGGATTCATGACCAAAGCGCGAGCGATGCCAATACGTTGACGCTGGCCACCCGAGAATTCATGAGGATAACGGGAGGCGTATTCGGGAATTAATCCGACGCGTTCCAAAACCTTGGCGACGATTTCCCGGTTCTTCTTCTTATTATATAAGCCTTGGATATGAAGACCTTCGCAAATAATATCTTCAACCGTCATGCGGGGGTCAAGTGAATCAATCGGATCCTGGAAGATCATTTGGATTTGCTGACGAAGCTTTTTGGAAGAGTGACGGTTATCGTATTGAATTTGCTTAATTAAAGCCTCTTGTTCCTTCACATGAAGATCCAAAGCTTTTTGCTTCTCGGCAATCTTCTTATCATAACGAACTTGAATCGCTTCTTTTTCTCCCGGGGCATCGGAAGCATCGCTTAATTCGTTATGCTCGTCTTCCCGCCACTTCTTGATTTCTTCCTTCGCATGGATTTTGCTCCATTTGATTTCTTTTTCGTTGTAGCGAGAGCCCGCGGCAATGCGGACGCCCTTGTAATAGATGGCGCCGCTTGTTGGCTTATAAAGTCCGATGATCGAACGCCCGGTCGTCGTTTTTCCACATCCGGATTCGCCAACAATCCCAAAAGTTTCGCCTTCTTTGACGTCAAAAGAAACGTCATGAACGGCTTTGGTTTTGTATTCGCCGCTTTGGAAGAAAACCTTTAAATGGCGAACGGAAAGAATCGTACGGTCCTTGGCAAGCTGTGGGTCGACGGTCACGCCTTTGGGGGCAATGATCTTCGCGTTCCATTCTTGGCCATTCAACGCTTCTTCGTATTCTTTCTTCTTGCGGAGCTTTTCTTGTTTTTTAGGAGAAAGCTTCTTTTCGGGCTTAGGCTTCTTTTGCTTCGACTGCTTCAGCGTTTTGGGTTCTAAAGTCGGTTTTTTGGCAGAATTAGCTAGATTTTTGGGGGATACATCCGATTTTTTCATTGTTGTTCCTCCTTCATGGCAGCGCGCTTTTTCGCATTTTCAATACGAGTGGAAACGATTTTGGGCATCTCTACTTTCGGAGCGCGTTCATCCAAAAGCCAAGTGGCGGCAAAGTGGGTCGGACTTAATTGGAACATCGGTGGCTCCTTCTTGAAGTCGACGGCCATCGCGTACTTCGAGCGCAAAGCAAAGGCATCGCCCTTCGGTGGGAATAGCATATTCGGCGGAGTGCCGGGAATCGCATCGAGTTTTTCTTTGGAATCGACGTCGGGAATCGAAGAAAGCAAGGCCCAAGTATAGGGGTGAGCCGGCGAATAGAAGACGTCTTTCGAGGTTCCGTATTCCACGATCTTACCGGCGTACATCACCGCGACACGGTCTGCCATATTGGCGACAACACCCAAGTCGTGGGTAATGAAGATCACCGACATGTGGTGGGTTTTTTTCAAGCGATTGATGAGTTCGAGAATCTGCGCTTGAATCGTAACGTCCAACGCGGTAGTCGGTTCATCACAAATCAAAACATCGGGTTCCGCCGTGAGGGCGATGGCGATGACGATGCGCTGACGCATGCCGCCAGAGAATTCAAACGGGTATTGGTTGAAACGTCTTTCCGGTTCGGGGATGCCGACTTCCTTCATGATTTCAAGAGCACGTTCTTTGGCTTCGCGGTGAGTGACGCGGATTTCGCCTAAATACCGGCGGTGTTCCAAAATCAATTCGCCATAAGCTTCACGGAAATGGGAAAAAAGACGCGCCATGATGGGAGCCAATTTCTCTTTGTGGCGAGCAGCGATTTCCTTTTTGCGAAGACGAACTTTCGCTTTCGCTTCTTTTTTGGCTAATCGTAAGGCTTTGTAGTCCTTCTTCACGTCTTGTGAAATTTTCATGCAAAGGGTCTCCCCTTCGACTTTCACCTTCACGATTTCTTGGTGATAAGCTTCGATTTGGGCGTCGCATTTTTTATCTTTGTTTTTCAGCGCCTGAGCCACTTTGATTTTGGCCTTGATTTCGGCGATTTTCTCCTTCATCTCCGTTTTTTGGAGTTGAAGCAAACGGCAATCGTTTTTATAAGCAATGAATTCCTCGTTGATGAGTTCATCGTAATACCGTTTTAAATGATTGCCTTGAATAATCATGACTTCGGTCATTTGCTTGCCGATTTTCATGATGGGATTCAACGAAGAAAGCGGATCCTGGAAGATCATCCCGATCTTGGTTCCACGGATACGGTGGAATTCGTCTTCGGAAATTTTGGTCAAATCTTCCCCTTGATAGAGAACTGAACCCGAATCAATGCGGGCCGATTTAGGCAAAATGCCCATAATCGTTTTGTTGGTAACGGATTTTCCAGAGCCGGATTCGCCGACGATGCAGAGGGTTTCTTCTTTATATAAATCGAAAGCAACCCCGCGAACTGCTTGGACACGGCCCTCATCGGTTTTGAAAGATACGCGGAGATCGCGCACCGAAACGACGGTTTCGCGACCTTGGGGGTCGCCACCGGTTTCAAAAGGATAATGAATGGTGTTAGGCATATTATTCGTCCGCTCCTTTCAGGCTCGGGTTGAACGCGTCGCGCAAGCCATTTCCGAAAAGGTTGAAGGCAATCATGATCAGAATCATGACGATAGATGCGCAAATAATCATATACGGGTAATTGGTTAATTGGCCTTGAGCATCGCTTAAGGTGATACCAAAACTCGTGATGCCATTTTCGTACTGGAGAAGGCCTGGCAACAAATAAGCAACGTTAGCTTCGGTGAAGATGACGGAAGGGACCATGAGGATTGCGCCCGTAACGATCGTCCCAACGCCATTAGGAAGAATGTGTTTGAAGATCAAGCGAGCGTCACTTGCGCCCAAAGTTCTGGAAGCAAGGACGTATTCTCTTCCCTTATAACGATAGAATTGACTTCGTGTTGTTCCACTTACGCCCATCCATCCGGTCATGCATAGGGCTAATAGCAATGTCCAGAAGCTTGATCCAGCTAGCAATACAATCAACGTCATCATAACAATCCACGGCATACCGCCAAGAATTTCAGTGATACGCTCCATGATCATATCGACCCATCCTCCGAAATAGCCAGAGATGGAACCCCAGGTCAAACCGACAAGAATATTGATGGAGGCAGCCAATAAGCCAAGGCCAAGAGAGGTCAATAATCCAGAGAAGACGATTTTAAAGAAATCTTGCCCATTTTGATTGGTCCCGAAAAAGAATTTGGGCATGGCACAATTGCCAAGATACCCAAGCTCCCAGTAATAACGGTACATGGAAACGCGGGCAACGACTTCTTGACGAACCGCTTCGGTGACTCCAAAACCATATTTAACCCAGGTATAGGAAATGATTTCGCGAACCGGACTGCGTTCCTCATCCAAAATCTTATATTGGGTATCCTTCACTTCGACGTTTTCTACACCCAACTTAAAGTCATTCCAGTCAAAATCAATAAGTCCTTTTTTGGCGTACCCTTCAAGCGTCCCGCCAGAAATCACCATGATTCTTTCTCCGTATGCCGCTTCATAATAGTCATAGCGGAATCGGCCTGTTTGAACCTGGACATCCGCCAAAGTGCGTTTGGCAGTTTTATAAAGGTTATAAACCGTCATATCGAGATTGTCGATGTCGTTGTCGTTAATTTTCTTTTCATTGGCAACTTCTTTTTTCACTTCTTGAACCGGATCCGAGAAAGAGGCAACTTCGCCCTTTCCGCTCACTTCCACGGAGGTTAAATAGGCAGAATTCGCGCAGTCGGCAATGTCATAAGGCTTCAAAGCCAAGATGAAACGTCCATTAAGAGTGGCCGTATCATCCGCGGAAGCAAAATCCGCTTCCGCTTTTAATTTAGCCGAAAGAGATTCCCCAGAAAGCGATTCGCACCCAAGCAAATTTTTCTCTTCCGTCACCGCATAAGTCTTGGTTTCGGAAGAGCCGGGAGCTACCGTTTCAAAGAGTATGGAGGCATAGAGAGAAGGATTTTCAACCATGGACTTCTCTTTGTAAAGGTCGGCATTGAAATGGAAATTAAAACTGATTTTATCTGCAAGGGTGAAATCAAATCTAGGGCTAGCAATGCCGCTAGCTTCCCCACTAAATTGCCCAGATGCATCTTTTAATTCGGCGGGCATAATTTGATAGGACCCACCTTTTCCATACTTCAAGACGGAGTCGCTGGTACCGCTCACCTTGGAGGTTTTCTTGACGATGGAGTCTTCAATGGATTTGCCATTGGTAATGATCGCGGACGAAAGATATTCTTCTTCATCGGGAAGTCCGGTGGCAGGATTAATAACCGCCGCTTCAATCATACCGGTTCCATCTAAGAATCCATTGGCATTATTAAACCACTTCGGCGGAAGATATTTGGCTCCAGCAACCGGAGTTTGGATATCGTTGCGGTCGGCAATAGGAACAATGATTGCCATCGAGATGACAAGGAGCAAAATCCCCGCGGCAACGACGCTAGAACGATTCTTGACGAATCGTTTCATGGCATCCTTAAAGAAGGTCGTCGGTTTCGTTTCGAATTTGGTGTCGTGAATCTTCTTATCTTGCTGAGCAAGCACAAAGTCGGCTGCCGTAATTTCCTCAGAGACGTCCGGGGAGGAATGAACTTTATTGTCGTTTTCCATGAATCGTTCTCCTTTTTATTTACGGCTGCCCATGCGGATGCGGGGGTCGACGATGCCATAGCTTAAGTCGATGATAAGAGTGGCAAATAATCCGATGGTCGTATAAATCGCCATATCGACCATGACAACGGAATAGTCTCGGTTCGTGATACCATCGACGAATAGGCTACCGATGCCAGGGATGGCATAGATTTGTTCCAAGACCATCGAGCCTGATAAAATCGAAATAAATTCCCCAATGATCATCGGAACAATCGGAACCATCGAATTGCGGAGGGCGTGACGAACCACGGATTGACCGCGGGTCAAACCCTTCGTACGAGCAAGAAGCAAGAATTCGCTGCCCATGACTTCGGTAAGCTCGGCGCGAGTATAACGAGCAAACGAGCAGATGGAGCCAAAGCAAAGCGACATGACGGGAATAATGTACCCCTTGATGGCAAGCAACGGATCGGCCGCCGCTTGAGAATCGCTAGGCCAACTCGAGGGGAAACCCGGGATTTTGCGGAACCATAGAAGTAAGAATGAAATCAAAACAAAGCTTGGGACGGAAATGAAAATCATGATGACGGTCGAAATCAAACTATCGACCCACGTGTTCTTCTTCAGCGCAGCAAGAATGCCAAGCCCAATCCCAAGAGGAATCGAAATGAGCATCGAAATGATGTTAAGACGCATCGAATAAGGGAGGCGGGTCATAATGATCGAGACAACGTCTTGGTTAAAACCGATGCTCGAGGTGCTGGTTCCCCAATCCCAACGGGTCACGACATTCAAAAGCCATTGACCATAACGATGCAAAATCGGATAGGCGCCATAATAGTAATTGCGACCATCCAAAACAACCGTCTTCAATTTCTCTCTGGCCTCAATGGTCATTTGGAAATAGTCTTTTTCGCTGACTTCATAATAAAAACCAAGTTCAACTTGATGATTCCAAAAAGTAAATTGTTGGACGGCATCGTTTCCACTTGGTTCCAGTGGCAAGCACTGCAAAAGAATATAAGTAAGGGAAAGAATGATGAACGCTGTCAAAAGAATGAACAGGATACGCTCTACAACGTATTTTACGGTATCTTTCATGGACCTTCTTTCTCCGGGATTTTAACCCAGGCAATGAGCGGATATAAACGGCAATAGAGCCGCCCTTGAAAAAGGAACGGCTCTATCAGATTCGATGATTTATTTCGAAATGGGATCCATTCCGAGGTTGGAGAGGTTCGCGTTAGCAACAATAATCATCGTCTTCGTGTTCTGACGGTTAGTTCCCGGATAGACCGTGTAAACCAAATAGAACTGAATCGTAATTTTGGTGATCGGGTTCGTCGCGGTGGCAAGTTGACGGCAATCGTCCATAACCGTGGCTAACGGCAACGTAATCTTAATAGCCGTGTTAACCGTAGAAAGGGTTGCAGCGCGGAAGTAGAAGCCGTTTTGGATCGTTCCAGCATCGTTTTGCGGGAAGATACCAGTATCGGAGATCGCGAAGGAGTATTTCGATTCGCCGAATTTGCCAAGTCCTGCTTCTTCGTCTTTTTCGTCATAGACCGCTTCAGAGGGGTAATCCATCAAGAAGAGGATTTCCTTTTCGGTGGCCTTGATGCCAGTACCGGTATCAACCTGGTTCGGGCCAAGGAAGCGTTGATTATCGGCTAAGGCCGAGGAGACACCATTACGGACAACGGTGAAGCCTTGAGAAGCGTTCCACAAAGCATCATATGCCCAGTGGGCTTCGCTGCCATCGCTGTTTACGCCATAGACAACCGGGCTAGCAGCAAGGTGATCGGTCGGACGGCCCCAGTTCAAGCAGAAGCCTTGGTTCAAGGCTTGGGTCGTGGAGCAAGTGGACATGAAGTTCAATGGGTCAAGGACGTTACCAGAGACCGCGCCTTCAGCGAAATCGAATTCGCCATGGTCCATGATCGTGTAGGTATCCGTATAGGAAGTTCCGCCGACCTTAAGCACGATTTCAAGGGTTAAGCCGATGTCTTTGCAAGCTTTGTTGAAAGCGTTGGCAACATCCGTTTGGATGTATTTGCCGAGGTTATCGATCGTGGATTGATAGCGATAGAAACCTTCGATTTGGATCGTATCGCCAGATTCGAATTGGCCAGAAGCGATGAGCTCTTCACCAGCTCTCTTGAAGAAGTTTTCAGCAACGGACTGCGAATAGCCGTATTCGTTTCCTGCAATCTTCTCAATATTCTCGATAAGGGCTTTTCCTGCATCGGATTCACGGTAAGAAACCGTTCCGGTCGGGTCGATCATATATGCGTTGGAGAGATAGCCAAGAGCGGCTTTGCGTCCAGCGGTCTTAGCAAGTTCCTGGCGGTTAACCGCGAAATAGAAACCGGAGAGGAAGTTTTTGTTGGACATGATGTCCTTAACACCACTCCATTTGCCAGTTCCCGTGTTCACGGCATTGGAATCAGCGTGAGGATAGACTTTGCCATCCGGACCGAAGAAATAATTCCATTCCCGTTTGGTGGTCGTGTTCAAATTGATCTTAATGATCGTGGACCCCTCGGTTTGGAGGACCTTATCGGGGTGCTCGGCACGATAGGCAGGCATATCCGTCTTCAAAGCAGAGATAGGAACGGTGCATTCATCGAGCTTGTTCTCTTTGAAGTCCTTCCAAGCATCTTCGTCGGCCGTGGCGGAGTTGCCGTAGACCTTTTCTACATAACCGTTGAAGGAATACTGATCCGCTTCGTAATAGGAGGTGTTCTTGGAATAGACCATTTCCTTGCCCTTTTCCCAAACGACCGGGGTATAAGCCCCAAAGCAAAGGAAGTTATCGAATTTGGAAGCGCCGGTGCTCATGACGCCGAAGTTTTTGGCCCCATTGATATCATTCAAGAATTCTTGGGGGAGAGGCGAATAGAGCGAGGAGCTAAGAGCGGTACGAGCGCTGTTAACACCTTTAGGCTGGTTGAAACGGAAGTCAATCGCCGCATATCCTTCCGCTTCATTGGATGCCTTTTCATTTATTTTAATTCCAATTGGGTTACTCTTGTCTTGCCAGACACTATACCATTTCGTCAAATCTGTGGTTTTGTTGGAAGAGTTATAAACGTAGTCATTGGCGCCATAGAAACCAGAGGCATCCGAGACGAGGTCGGAATAACGGGACAATTTGTTGTCAAGCATCGCCTTGAACGGAACCAAATAGTCTTCGGCCTTGACCGCACGTCCTTCGTATTTGGGGTTGTTGGCCCATTTCGATCCCGGAACGGTGTTGTATTTGTAGTTGCCGCCAACGTGGACATAAACACGCCAAAAGGAAGATGTAACATCGTTACCAGGATTGGGGGTCTCCGTGTAATCGACAATCTTGTCTTTGTCCGCGCCGGTGCCATAAATCGGGGTGAGCATCGTCGGAGCATCGTCGCGAGAAAGGGAGCCAACCCACTTATAACCTGCTTGGCTCGCGCCATCCATTTCAACGCCAAAATAGCTCGAAGAAATCATGGAGTGGCGTTCGGAAACGTCCGAACCCGTCGCCGTCCAACCATTAAAGGTGCCAGAGTCCACGGAGGTATAGGTGTGGAAATAGCTGCGATATTCCGCACGCGGTTCCACCAACGTTCCGTTATACATCATCTCACCATCCATCTTTCCTTCATGGACGCCGAAACCATAGTTCGTAATGTACTTCGTGGATTTCGGAGTGACACGTTGAGAGAACGCCTCGGAGGAGGAGTCATCGTATAGCGGGATGCCGCCTTGGAAATTCATGACGGCGTATTCTTCTAACGCCGCGGTGATTTTGCTCTTTTCTTTCCAATCGAGCTGAGAAAAATCCGTCGAACCGGTGTAAGCATTCGCATCGGTGATGATTTCAAGCCCGTCTTCATCGTATTTGCCACTAGAATCGTCGGAGCTGGATTGATTTGGCTTCGTGTTTCCACCGCCGCCATTGCAAGAAGCAAGGACGAGGGTTGCCGAAGCGATCATAATTCCAAGGAATCCGACCGTTTTTTTGTTTTTCATAGGCTTTGTTCCTTTCTTAAATATCAATATGCGCACGTAAGCGCGAGGGCGCAAACGTATCAATAGTTAACAACAGAGCGAAAAATTTGCAATGATTATTTTCACGAATTTCTAGTAAATCGGCCGTATTTTATCCATTGTCAATGAATCGAGGTCTCGACCAAGACCAAAAAGAGGATAGCGAGCATCAAAAATACACCGGCCAAGGAAAGGTATGTCCAAAAAGGAAAGGGGTTCTTTCGCCGCTTTTCCATCTGGGCTTTTTCATAGTCGCCGGCGTTGGCGTATTTGGGCTCATCATGGTGAGTCCATTGGTCCAAAAAACGTGACATCCCGTAATGAAAAACGTCAAAGGTTCCTCGGCGATGAATCCATACTAGCCCTGGCCAAGCAGCTTCCAAAGCAAAGCAAACAAAAAAGGCGTCGCAATACCCGGAAAATCCATAATCCTTCCTTAGAAAAAAGACCAAACAAAAAGCTAAAATGGCTACGCCAAGTCCGATTCCATAATGAGTGAAGATTTTCTTTGCCTTGGGATTCATGCTAGGAATTGTAGGGGCAAGAAAACGAAATGCAAGGGGGGCATCTATGCGTTTACGACCTTTTTGTCATTTTAAAGCAAAGTCCCTGCAAGCGATTTTCCTTGCAATTTTTTCTTCTTCCTTTATCGTATGCAAGCGTATCGCGCGAATTATGGAAAGGAGAAATCCATCATGCAGAAAAGATATCTTGCCGTCTTCGCGTTAGCGGCACTCTCGCTTGTATCTCTAGTTGGTTGTGGAGAAGGAAGAGGGGACACCCCGACTTCTTCGACAACCGACGAAACCACCTCTTCCACCTCTTCTAGTGGACCGGCCGCTACCAAAAACCCCGTTACCACATTGGAAAATTCCTCCATTCGTGCTGGAATGACCTTTTTGGACGCGGGTAGACCCAACACCATTTACGTGGATCCTAGTCGCAACATCAACATCAATTTTGGCGATGGCGGAAGTTTTACGCTTACTGCAACCGACGGAACGATTTATGAAGCCGACGAACCCTTGCCCGCCGGAAAATATGAAGTCAAAGGAAAGTTCAACGTCGGCGGCGGACGCATGAAGAGCAACAATTTTGAATTCAGCGTCACCGAGGGAACAGTTGCCACGGATAAAGGCGTCAATAAATCCGTAACCAAGGAAAGCCTGTCGCCCTATAAATTCATGAATTATCCAGGCATGGACACCCTAGGCCGCGTCAATACTCCGAGTGGATGCATGCCTTCCTTTGGGGATTCCAAAGTTCTAGTTATTCCTGTCGAATTCAAAAACACCAGCTTTGGCACCGTGAATATCTCCGGCACGAACATCGATAAGTCTCAGGCCACCGCCGGCAGAGAAACTGCCAGAGAAATGCTTCGGGAAGCTTTCTTTGCGGAAAACGACAAAACCCAAGATGGCAAAATCCCCGACACCACTCCTTGGGAATCTCTCCATTCTTATTACAAAAAGGCCTCGTTCGGCCAATTGAATATCACCGGCGCCGTAACCCCCGTTTACGAATACGGCAAAGGGGACGGTTCTTCTACCGACCCCTTCAAAACGTCCTATTCGGATTCCTTTGCAGGAGTTCTCGCGCAAGAAGCCGTTCAGTATTTCACGACCAATAAGACCGTGATTGATGGCAAACCCTTCGATCCGAAAGATTACGATGCGGACGGAGACGGATTCATTGATGGCGTCGAAATGGTCTACGTCACCGACAACCTCACTCCACAAGGGGAAAATGACAACAGCATTTGGTGGAACTACACAACCTCCACGAATGCCTCCCCGAACAAAAACTCCCCCTCGGTGGCACGCGTTTTCTTCTCCCGTTGGGATTATTTGATCAATTCCTATTACAGCGACCACACCTATGACGCCTATGGAACCCGCGTGGACGGGAAGAGTGTCGATGCTCACACCATCGTCCACGAAACCGGCCACATGATGGGCGCCCCGGACTACTACTCTTACGACAAGAAAGAGGGTCCCGCTGGCTGCGTCGACATGATGGACAACAACGTCGGCGACCATAACGCTTACACCAAAATGGCGTTTGGTTGGGTCGCTCCCTGGGTCGTCGATTATTCCTCCGATGATTTCGAAATCACCCTTCCTTCCTATACCGAAACGGGGAACTTCCTCATCGTTCCGGCGGAAGGGAAGCCATGGAACGGCACACCCTGGGATGAATATGTTCTCATCGAATATTACACCCCGACTGGCGTTAACGAAGAAGATAGCGCCGGCTATGCCGAATGGCAGGTCGCTTCCGCTAACGGCGGGGCCATGTATGGACATGGCGGAACCTATCGCCGCCCGGGACTTCAAATGTTCCACGTCGATAGCCGCGCTTCTTCCAAACAAGGCACCAGTGCCGCTGACGCTAAAGCCAACTACACGGATACTCCGAAGGCTTACGACACCACCACTTCGACTTCCTATGAGTCGAGTGCCAACCGCGTTCACACGAACACCCCGACCGCCAATGGTCGCGCTTCTAAAGACGGCGTCACGGGCGAATTGACCCCGAACCGTGAACTTCACGCCATCTACCCGAGCTCCGAGAACGGCTTGGATTCCCCTTCCTACTACAGCACTTTTGGCTGCATGTCCAACCTCTTTGGATTGAAATCCTATTTCGAAGCAGGCGGCGAATCCTACGGCGACCAGCCCGACACCAAATACGGCAACGACTTCTATTCGCCATCCCGTAACCAAAATTACTTCCCCAACAAGAAGAATTTCGATAACGGCAAGCCGTTCCCCTGGTCCATCGAAATCACCGCTCAAACGGATGATTCGGTCACTCTCCACTTCGTCAACAACAATGCAATCTAATTGACGATTAGTCTCTAAAATCCCCTCGTTGGAATCAAAATCGAGGGGATTTTTATTTTCCGTCAACGAAAAGCAAGATTTTGCTTGCCTTTTTTTATTTGCCTTGTAATGTATCGAAGCAACTTCTTTTAAGAAGTTCTTTTTTTGGGACTATACCCCCAATAGAACGAAAGGAAAGTTATGAAGAACAAATCACCCTTACGCATTCTCTCCGCCGTCGCCCTCTTGGCCTTTGGCGGCATCGGCGTGGTGGCCTGCAATAGTGGCGTCACGGGCGAACCCCCAGAAACCACAATCGAAGACACCCGCGCCTACAACATCTGGTTCGACGACGAGCTGTCCGCAAATTCGACCAACGTCGAAATCCAAAAAGGATCCCGCTTCTTGCTTTGGCAGCATATTTCTGTCCCCGATGGAACCTATGAGCTCGAAGCCAGAACAGAAAACATCAAAATCGATAAGCACGTTATCCAAGCCCTCGATTATGGCGATTTCCGCGTCGTCATCCACGCGGTTGGGTCTAACGGCAAGAAATTGACCCGTTCAATCAGCGGTAAAGTCATCTCCGAAGAAAAAGCTCAATTCAACGAATACTGGAAAACCATGCAGGAAACGAACCGTTATCGCGTTTCCAGCGAACTCTCCAACACGGTCGTCCACCTTGGGGATGAGGCCTATGAATATCTCGCCGGCACCAATTCCAAAACCGGAAGCGACGTCTATGGCGGTGCCGTCTACGACAAGGCCACCAGCCACTGGTACTCCTATAGTTACGATTCCGCTAAACCCTCGGCACTAGAAATCGATCCGGGATATGGCCTATCCATCACCGATTTCAAGACCCAATCTGGTCTTGCAGGCGTTAAAACCTTCAACTGGGTGGAAGTCATGGATGCTAATGGAGCTGGAACGGGCAAGTTCTTCCTCCAAGACGATGTAACCGAAGAAAACGGATATCTCTACTCCAACGTGGTCGATCCGCTATATATCAACATGTTCTCCGATATCTTCGGCAACTGGATTTCCTTAGTTCGTAGCGAAGACATCGCCGCCAGAGGCATGATTGCTTCTTTGGAAGGGGATGGCATCAAACTTGTTCCCGCCAAGAGCGAAACCGAAGCGATCGAATCTTTCGAAAAGGAAGACCTCGCTTCTTATGTGACCGAAATCGGCGAAACGGCGAATGCCGCCGTTGAAGCTTGGGCGGCCAAACCCACCTATCCGAAGCAAGTTAACACGAATCTACTTGGAGAAGCCTTTGCTCAAATCGAAGCTGAAAAGAACTATACGATTACCACTCGAGGCCTCTGGGTGAATCCGAATACGGGTTACGCCACCACGGCTCCAGAAAAAAGCGATGGAACCTTCGAGCCCTTTTCCTCCACCACGATGGTCGATGGCGATATGAAGGTCAATATTGTCGGTTTATCAAGTGCCAATCAAATCAATTTTATTAATATGTCTGGTTTGGACGACGCTTATTTTGGCGGAGCCTACACGATTCCCGAAACCGGAAGTGTCACCGCCACTTATATCAAAGACGGCAAGCTGCACATGGCAACTGGCACGATTAGCGAAGATAACGTCATCACCTACGAAGCCCCGAAAACGGGAAGCGACCTCGCTTCGCTTTGGGGACACGCCGGCACCGCGGAGGAGCCAAAAGGCTACACAATTGTCAGCGAAGGGATTCAAAACCTCTTGCCGCTCGTCTCGTTCTCTGGTTCTTCCAATTCTTCTAGCGGTACGACCTTTGACTTCAATACTTGCGGTGATGATTTGAATGCCGATGCCAAGCAAAACCTCTCCCTCGTTTCCTGGTCCGATGGCCAAAAATTCGGTGGTATCAAGGCTTCCATTTATTTCCAAGAAAGCGATTATCTCGCTCTCAACATGTCGGAAATCTTCGCCTACCTCTTTGGAGCGGCCGGCAACGAATTCTACATCACCTCGTACTTCTTGCTCGACAGCGATTCCATCACCCTCATGGAAATTCTTCCCTATTCCAAGGACGGCTATTACGTCATGGAAACGGTCTGGAGCAATATCGGATCCACGATCATCGATAACGCTTCGCAAGCCTTGTTGAAGTAATCATCACAATACGAAAGACGCGGAGAAATCCGCGCCTTTTCTTTTTGTCGTATTCTTTGCTATATACAAAAAGCCCCAGAGAAATCCCTGAGGCGAATCGATTAAGCAATCTTGGTATATCCGAAGGCTTGGGTGATTCCTTCCGTTTCAAATCCTTTACGGAGCTGAATGAGGTAAGTCGTACCCGCGACAAGCGTCGCGTCCAAGGTATCGTCATCCGTGTAGATGCAGGTTCCTTGACGAGGGCTATACCCACAGTCGCTTCCTTCACCAAGTTTCTTCTTTCCTTTTTCATCCCAAAGGGTAAACGCCATATCTACGCCTTTATTTTTGGTTCCCCCTAATGAAACCGTATAGAGGCAATAAGTGCCGGAAGCAGGAACGGTGAACGCATAATAGAGGGTTTGGTTCGCCTTCTGCTTCGGAGAAAGTTCGGATACAGTACGCGTTACTCCATCGTCCGTTCTTTCTTTGAAATCAAAGGAATAGGGGAATTCGGGAAGTAAGCCATTAGCAACCTTGTCCACGTGGCTGGCTGTCCCTTTTAACGTACCGGCTTGGGAAGAGGCAACCGTAATGGTATACGTCATGCCGGGAATCGTTTGGAATTCCACATAATCCTCACTTAACAGGCGATCGGCAAGCGTCACGCGTTTGGTAACGTCTTCGCCTAAGAAGTTCTTTTCCGTGTACGTGTAATACAACGTGAAATTGGCTTTATCGTCTCCTGTTAAAGCAAGATGGACGTTTTTTTCTTCCGTGGCTTTGTAGGTGAAATATTGGGCGCCACGACGGGTTTGCAGCTCGAAATTTTGCGTGATGTCGAGATTTTTCGCCGTCTCTAACGTTTCGCCTTCGAGAATTTTTTCAAACCGGAAGATGCTGGATTCCTTGGCCTGGCTCGCCGCGGGGAGAGTCATATCGACCACATATTCCCCGACAGTCAAATGGAAGGTCGCGAAGAAATCGCTGGATTGTCCCGTATAGCCATTTTGAACCGGCTCAGATCCAGAACTTAGCGAATATTCTTTCGCATCCAACGCTTTTAAAGAACCATCTTCTTGGACTCGAGACGCTGAATTGAAGGAATAGGAGCCATTGCCCAAGGAATGGGGATAAAGACGATAATCCCCTTCTTCGGTTACCGAGAAACGAACATAGAAATGATCGGCCTTTTCTTTCTTTAGATAGGGGGTGAGATAGAGCTCTTGATTCAAGGAAATCGAAAGGGCGTTATTCACGCTTAACCCATCTTTTGTTTCGCCAGAAGTAACTAAACTTAAAGACGAAGTGGATCCTTGAGCCAAGAAACGAAGAATTTGGCCTTTGGTCAAATGGAGCCGCAACGTTTCTCCTGCAAAAGTCACTTGAGTGACGTTTTGATTCTCATCTAAAAGGAAAACTTGTTTCAAAGACGCCGGGATTTTAGCTTCATAGAATCCTGCAAAGGGAGAGGTGGCCACGCTATATTTGCCGACCTCGGAAGCTTCGAGGCTAAATTCTCCTTCTAAAGAAGAAAGGGAATAAGGATAGGCAAAACGTTCGCCTTGAACATAGGAACGATAGCTTAGGGAGAAAAGACTAGCGCCGCTGCCGACATAGCCTACCGCAACGATATAATCACCCGGTTCCATAATGGCTTCCGAGTCAAAACTCGTTCCATAATCGCCAAATCCATAATTGCCGCCCGTTTTCTTCGGTTCGGTTTTTTCGATCACGACGTTATCCGCTTCTCCTTTTGGATAGACTTTAATCGTCTTCGCGTATTCGTCGTTGCCACCGCTTAGCGTGAAGACGCAATCGCGTTTTTCCTCTAAGTGAATCAAATAGAAAGAGGTTTCTTTTCGGCAATCTACCGAAGCAACCACCCCTTCGGTTAAGGCAACGGCGCTAGATTCCGTAGTCCCGGGTTCCGGATCGGTTAAGTAAAAAGAAACGCTTTGATTCGCTTCCATCACTTCCCGTCCGCCGATAACAAAATAATAGGTTTTATTCGCGAGGAAATGGAACGTCTTCTTTGAGGTGATCGCCCCGCTGAAGGAGCCAAATAGAACATAGGATCCGCCATCCTCTTGGGTATAAATATCAAGGTTTACCGAATACATCCCCTGGATTTTTATTCCAATGGCCTTGTCCTCTTCTTTATGGGACGCATAAGAATAGAACTGACGTTGGAAATAGGTGCTTGTTGTCAAAGCCACTTCGCTTGTCCCTTGAATGGGTTTAGCTTCGCTGAACCAGTCTTGTTCTTGTTCCAAGCAATTCACGACCAATTTTCCATAGGCAGGATAAGACGTATCCGCATTCAAGCGGGCACGGACGGTAAAGCTTTGCCCGGGCTTAACAAAGACGCGGATGCCATATCCTCCTAAAAGGCGTTGGGCAGGATAGGTTTCGTAATCATTGGAATAAGAGGAATCCGTCCCAAACGGCACTTCTTTGCCGTTAGAATCATAAACATTGAAAGTACCGTTAAAGGAGGCGTAGCTTCCCGAGATATCCCGGTCGATTTCCGAGGCGCTTTTATCCACGAAAAGATAGATAAAATCTGCCTTTTCATCTTCATCTTTCTGGATGCGAAGGTATCCCGAATCATAACCGCGGCCCGTTTTAAACGTCAAGGATTCGTTAACCTTAATGTCTACGGGGCTTGCCAAAGTATAGCCAGGGCCTAGCTCTCTCCAACAAGCATAGAGATCGGTGTCTTTTGCAAAAGCCGATTCTAAATCCGCCTTTTCCCCTTTTCCATTTGGAGCGGTAAACCATCCTTCAAAAGCATAGCCTTCTTTGCTGGGGAAGCCTGGATCATCGATGAAGCCACCGCTTAAAACTTCCGCCTTTACGTCTTCGGTTTGGCCATGAAGTTCTCCGCCTTCGAGGTGGAAGGTAATGTGAGCGATTTCAGAATCGGAACAAAAAACATTTTGAATAAAGAAGCCGTTATTTTGGTTCTTTTTCGTCTTGAGCTTCAAGAATTCTTCTTTCGTTCCTTCGTAAACAATTTTCAAAGGTTCCGCCCCTTCGGCGAAAAAGCGCATCGGGAGGGATTCGACGGATTTGGATAAGCGGAGCAAGGGAAGGTGGCCCGAAGTCACGATCGTAGAAGCCGAAATCAAGTTTTTGGCTTCATAGACGATTTCGTCGAAGTCATTCCCTGCCCCAAAAGCTTCCGTTCCCAAAGATTCCAAAGAGGAAGGAAGGGTGATCGAGCGAAGTTTCGGGGTGCCTTTAAAAGCATTTTGCTCGATGGAAAGAATGCTAGAAGGGATTTCGATGGATTCGAGTTCCACGCAGTCTTGGAAGGCTCCTTCATAGGAACTCGCCGTTCCCAATGCTTGGATATCGCCTTTATTCTCGGCGACCATGTCCTTTAATGCGTAGGCATAGGCAGGAACGATCGCTTTTTGAATCTTATTGTTCTTCTTATAAGCAGAATAAACGCCATTAACGGAAGTAAAAGCGACATTATCTTCACTTCGTTTAGCTTGGATCGCAAAAGGATTAAATACAGGGAAGATGGCCTTTACATCTCCGATTTCAAAGGAGAATTCCAACGTATCAAACCACGCTTCTTCTTGAACATTTTCAAAGGTATAAGAAAGGTAATAAGAAGGTTCGAAATCCACCTCTTTATCCCAATAAATGGAGGAAGTATCAAATAGGCTCGAATAGGCAAATTCGAGTTCGGAAACCACGTGGAAGGATTCATTGCTTGAAGAAGAAACGACTTTGCCAGAAGCGGGCAAGCCATCTAATCCAACGAACAGGCGGATGTCCGCGCTTCCATTGCGTTGATCCAAAAAGCAGAAGCCTAAACGAGAAGAAAAACGGGTAAAGGTCGAGGTATCGCCAAAATAAGCTCGTTTCCCCGTTTGATCTTCTTCGATTTTGCTCGGTTCGCTGCTACTAGAAGAGGACGAGGAGCTAGAACTCGACTGACTTTCATTTCCTCCCCCACAAGAAGCGAGGGCCAAAGTGGAAAAAAGGAAGGTTAACGAATAGATACGAAGCGATTTTTTCATAATAGATACCTCCAAAAAAGGGGCGCAGGGGCGCCCCAAAGGATTTGAAATTAAGCGGCGACGCGGTTACAGATGACGTTGGTAGAAAGGTCACCGCTAAATTGAACGCTCAATTGGTCAAGGTCGGGATTATAGGTGAGCACGGCCGTAGCACCATCTCCCCCACCGAAAAGCTGACCAAATTCGCAGGTTAAGGAATTAGAGGAAAGCTCTCCGCTGACTTTAAGCGCGTTGATCGGAGTGGTTTGAACTCCATAAGTGAAGGAAACCGCTTTGTTTTTGGTGATTTTGAAGTGATAAACCGCCCCTCCGCTGATCGTTCCTTCAAATTCGCCGACCATCGTTGAAGTAACGACGGCTTTCTTCTTCTCATAAACCATCGTGGTCGTCACCGAGTCGGCATCAAAGCCGTTATCCGTGAAGCGAGTCCCCGACAATTTCGAAGTAGAGGGATCAAAAATGAGGGTGTAGGTGTTCTTGCCAATATGGAAGACGACTTGCTCATTGACGTCATAATAATAGGAGAAGGTTTGAACCCCGCTAGAAGTCGTGAGGGTTCCCTTGTTATTTTCTCCCAAGGTTAAAAGGTTCGAAGTCTGAGCTCCGCCGGCTTTTTCGATATATTCCCCATAAATCTTGGAAGGATTCGGGTTTTCTTCCGCTAAAGTTGACATATCGACGAGGGCGGAATTTTCCACCAGGTACTTCTTGCCTTCGATTTCAATGCGCGACCCTTCTTCCAAAGAAGAAATCTTGATATCGGCGCTAGCGATGTATTTGCCCTTAATAAAGGCGCGGTAGCTGCCATCTTCTAGCGCATAAACGTAGGTATTGTCCGCTTCTTTGGTTTCCGAGGTCGACAAAGCCTGAACGACGCGCGTTTTGGCATTAGCGTAATGACGGCCCGTCGCGTTATAGAGTTCTCCTTTGGCTTCATCAAAAGTTAAGACGCCGCTAGGAACATAGGCATAATTGGCGGTCACGATGTGATAGGAACCAATTTCGCGCAGCGATCCGCGGTCGGCGGGCAAATCGTTGTATTCTTCCGTATAAGCGCCGCTTTCTTTGACACGAGAACGATAACGAACGTTGCCGTTATTATCGATATCCATGCGCATTTGGCTATTCATCCCATAGAAATAATAGGATTGTGCAATCGCAAGTTTGCTGTAATCGGGAATGCCGGAATCCGTAGTGAAAATAAGCGATACGGACTTCTTTTCCGAATCCACGAACGTAAACGAAGCCGCTCCGCCACTGCAAGTGCCCGAACCGCTAACAAACTGCATGTTTTCGCTAAAGGTCAAAACGTATCTGCCATCGCTTCCTTTTTCATAGGTGAACGTCGATTGGCCCTTGGGGGTCTGGACATATCCCGATCCTCCTCCGAGGAAGAGGGTTTCTCCGCTACTAGATTTATAGTAGCCAAATTCTTTAACAATGGAGGCGTTGCTTCCTAAATGAACGAAGTTGCAGACAGTTTGGAGGAAATCGAGTTGAATGACTTCCGATCCTTGGTTGGTGAGTCGGCCAAATAATTGGCCGGTGGATTCGCCTTCCACCACAAGATGCGACCCATCGCTCCACCAAGTTAAATCTGTATCGATGAAACCCGTGTCCTCAAAGGCAAGACCGGTTCCATCCGCGTTGAAATAGAATAGCGGCATATTGGCTCCGCCATAGAAATAACCCGCGTATTTTGCCGAATAGAACCATCCGTCATAAACGTCCATCGACGTATTAACAGGCATGTAGGGGCGATAACGATCTTCGCCGTTTTCATCATAAGCAATGCCGATTAGGTTATGGCCTTCGTAGGCATAGGGCTGATCCTTGAGGACCAAATTGGAGCCAAGATTCACTTCGTAAACGGTCTTTTCGTCGGTCCCATTATTCGCATGGAGGGTAATCGTTCCTTTTTGGAGACGGTTTTTTGCCCAGGTTGCAAACACGTCCACGCGACGTGGGAAATGGCCTTCATTTAAGTCCCAAGCATAGGAATCAAAAGAATTCGCGTGAAAGAATTCTTTTTTCAAATCCTTCATTTCAATCGCTTTCCCCGACCCATATCCATAGGTAGAAGCCGTGGAAAGTTCATTGGAAGAAAGATAATAATTCTCGCGGTTCAAGCTTTTCTTGGAAGTACGTTCCATGTCGAAACCGCCTTCCTCGTATTGGGTATAGCCCAAGATTTGCCCCGCGGAAATGTAGTCTTTAAAAGCTCCAGCACGCGAAGTTTTGATGCGTTTCGCCGCGACAATATTGTGCATCATCGCCGTTTCCACCCCGCTATTGCCAACAAGCCCGCCGGCCACCGACATCGTTTCGCCAGCAAAAGTCGCTTCGACCAAATCAACGTTAACGATGGTATTCACAACAGAGCCGTTAAAATAAAGATAGCCAACTGCTCCTCCTGCTAGATTTGGAGCTTGGATAGAGGAAGAATGAATATAGGAATTGTTGAACCAGGTGTAGCCTTCGTTGAAATTGGTCCAAGTTTCGCCAACTAATCCTCCCGCGCATCCATTCGTCGTTTCAATCAAAAGATCGACGCTCGAATCGATGCTATCCATGAGGACCGTCGTGCCCATCGTGGCATAGGTATGCCCCGTGACTCCGCCTGCCGAGACCGAATCCTGGTTGGAAGAAACGTTATCTTCCATATGGATTTTACCTTTGACGGTTAAATAACGGAGTTCCGTATTGACGGGGTTATCATAATCCTTCGGGGTTTCGATTTCGCCAGCAAAGATGCCACAATATCCGCCCCGCTCCCCCGAAGCCGCCTCGATATTGCCGTCGACAACGAGGTTTTCGGCAACGCCGCTAAAATCGGCAAAAAGGCCGTAGCGATCCTCTTTTAGAGTCTCATCAATGACGTATTTAATCGTGTGGCCGTTGCCATTAATATGAGCAAAAACAGGCGCAGCTTTCGAGCCCAAAGGCTCATAATGACGAATGGAAGTCAAATCTAAGTCCTTCTTGAGTTCCACGTAACGGATTTCTTTCCCCGTGATGAGGGGCTCAAGCTCTTCCCAATGGTCCGCGTTTAAAGGGACATAGGGATTTTCCTTGGTTCCGTTTCCAAGCATATCGCCCGAATCGTCAATCGTAAAATCTTCGCTTCCGCTGGTGGAAGAGGAAGAATCTCCCCCTCCGCAAGAAACGAGTCCTAGAGCAAACAAACTGCTAAGACACAGCAAATGCATCGGAAAATGTTTCATAAACGCTCCTTATTCTGCGTTCGGATCAACTTTCATGAACATATCGATAATTTCGTAATATCCAACCATGGCTTCCACGGAGACAATGCCGCTATATTCGCCCTTATCATCATTAAGAAGGCTGAATTTCAAGGCAATTTCCGTGCCGTAGGTCGCTTCCGTCTTGTAGCAATAGGCATAGCCTTTGCCATCCAGCGTGCAAATGCCGTCATTGGTGAAGGAGGCATTCACGTAAGCCGTGAGTTGTTCCGCGGCCCAGGCAATCGCATCTTCTTTCGAAGCGATTTCCACGGATGCTCCCCAAGCAAAATAGATGCGGTCGCCAAGTCCATATTGAGCCAAGACGCTTTGATAGGTCGTCGTCATGTCTTCGCTTTCGACGGAGAGGATTTTTTCCGATCCGCCAAGGGCCGCATAATTCATATTGAGCTGGTACTTGGTGTTCATCACGCCACTGTTCCAGGCAAGAAGTTGCTCGTTAGCCACGGCGAGGTCGCGGTACAAAACGCGTCCCATGACAACGATATAGGTGGTTTTGGAAGAATAGGTAACCACAACGGTTAGGGAAGCACTCTTGTAGGAAAGGTCACCTTCTTTGGCTTCGGAAGCCATGTTATATTGGGTCACGTAGGATCCGTCGGATTTCTTAACCAATTTGGCCTCGAATCCCGCATCGGTCAATTGCTTCGTATACGTTTTGACGAGGTTTTTGCCGGAATCCACGATTTGGAGGACTCCGTCATATACCGCTTCGTCATATTGGGCATCTACACCCGTGGGGAAGGGGAGGGCGGCTCCCGCTTCTTTGAAGGTGGCTAAATAAGAGGCGGCCGTAGATTGGAAGGTGCTCGGGGCGGGGAGATAGTCGGGGGAGGCAAGATAGGTCGCAAGTTTGCCCGTCGGGGTGGTCGTACCCATCGCGGTGACGGTTCCGCGATAATTCACGCGTCCTCCGTTATCGTCAACGAGTTCAATCGTGCAAACGATTTCGGCTAGGTCATCGCTGATAAATAAATCAAAGTCATTGGCCATCGAGGCATAGGAAGAACGAAGTCCAAGGACCGGAAGCCAATAGGAAGCCGCGGCCATCGCGTCCTTTGCGGTTGCCGAATCAAAATGATTGGCCTCTTCGGTGAGGGTATAAAGTTCGCGGTTCCCTAGCATGGCCGGTCCATAGGCGGAAAGTTCTTGAAGGCTTTTCCCTTGCCCTAAGGGCGAGCCGATGTTCACATCGCCTGATTCATCGAGAGTAAAGGCGAATGCTCCTTGCTCCCCGTTGATCAAAATGCCCGAATCCGCGAGGGTTTCTCCCGGATATTGGGTAGCATAGGCTTCTTTCATTTCCGGGGTGAAAGCCTGATACTGGGCCTTTTCGCCGAAGAAATAATAATCGGAGATATGCATCGTCTCCTTTTTGCTGATTTCTTCGACTTTGATGGTCGCATTATTGGATTCGCATTTTTCAGCGAATTGAGCAAAGAGGGCCTCGGCTTTAATGGCGGCGGTATCTTCACTCGTCGTGGCCGAAGTCGTGGTGCTGGAAGCGGGGTTGTCCCCTCCTCCGCATGCAGCTAATAGAAGCGTGGCAACGCTAAGCGTCGCGAGCAATTTAGAATTCACGATAAAGTACTCCTTTTTGGATGTCAACCGAACAAGTATAAAAGCAAACCCGTTTCTGTCAACCCTTCTTTAGAAGGAGGTAAAAAAAGGGGTTGGATAAAAAAGCCGCCGCAAAAGCGACGGCCGATAACGTTAACGAACCGAATCAATAATTCTTGACGGAAAGTTCGAAATAAGACTGCGGGTGGTTGCAAACCGGGCAAACCTTCGGGGCGAATTTGCCGACGACGATATGTCCGCAGTTGCGGCATTTCCAAACCGCGACTTCCGGAGAGACGAAGACCACGCCTTCTTTGACGTTTTGAAGAAGCTTTTTGTAGCGTTCTTCGTGGGTTTTTTCGATTGCTGCAACCATGCGGAATTTGGCTGCGATTTCCTTGAATCCTTCTTTTTCGGCGATTTCGGCGAATTGCGGATACATATCCGTCCATTCGTAGTTTTCTCCGCCGGCGGCCGCTTCGAGGTTTTCAACGGTGCTATGGATTTCTCCACCTTCGAGGTATTTGAACCAAAGTTTAGCGTGTTCTTTTTCGTTGTCAGCAGTTTCCAGGAACAAAGCAGCGATCTGCTCATATCCTTCCTTTTTGGCTTTGGAAGCGAAATAGGTGTATTTGTTGCGGGCTTGCGATTCACCGGCAAAAGCGGCTTGCAAGCATTTTTCAGTTTGAGATCCTTTTAATTCCATTTTTATTCTCCTAAATGAGTTTGCCGTGTTTTTCACGACATGTCTTTAATTATAGGGAGGAAAACGGAAATCACAACTCGTTTGCTCCCTCTTTTTAGGGTTCCATTTACTAAATTGACACAAAATGAACAAATTTGTTTGGTTCAAGGCTTGACAAAATTTCGACGCGTTTTTTAATTGCACCATCCTTACCCTGAGAAACGCGGATTTTATTCGTTAGAACAAAGGCTTCGCGCGGGTAAGGGCAAGCTTGCAAGGAAAGGATTTTTATGAAGAAAAAACCAGCAATGCTGTTAACCCTATCGGCGATGGCCGTATTGGGATTGGCTTCTTGCGGGGGCCCCACGACTTCGGAACCGGGTTCTAGCATAAAGCCAGATGTTATCGATAGCATGTCGACGGTCATTACCAAAAAGGGATTGACCATTGACGATGCTAGCGGCTCGGCGAGTGTTAAAGTGTTCACCGCTTCCGCTGACGGCCTCTATGAAGCCGGCACAACAATCGCCTTCGAAGTAAAGGCCAAGGAATTCTCCGATATCACCGGAGTTTACTTCCAAGGCGTCTTGCTTTCGGAGGAACCAGGCTCCTTCTCGGTCACCATGCCGAACGTCGATGCGACGATCAAAGTCACCACTCGCGTTTACGGAGAGGAAGGACTCCTCGATCCTAGCGAAGTCGACGAAACGGTCGTACCAAAACTCGCTGCCGATAAAAAAGGCGATTACGAATCCGTGAAAGCCGCTTACGCCAAACTCACCGCGGCCCTGGAAAAGTCTGCCGACGTGGAAAAAACGTTCCTCGGTACCTTCCAAGTCAGTGGCGAAGACACCCCCGTCATTAAGGGGGCCATGAACCTTGGATCTTCCATCGGAGAAACCAGCTGGAAAGGGACTTTTGGAGCAAATAACCAAGTCTTCCTAGAAGGCAGGGATGACGATGGCAATTTCCTTTATAAGCAACGCGGCTATGATTCCTTCGGGCATTATTACGAAGAAAGCCAAGCCCTTGTGAAGCCCTCGATTGCGAAAAGCATGGTAGATTTAAATGGAAACTATAGTGCGGGACGTCACACGATTGTCGCGAAAAACGTCATTGCCGACACCACCGCAGAAGGGGAACCCGCGACCGCTGCCGCAGGCGAAATCCTTCAGAAGGATGCCGAAAAAGCAATTCATTCTACCGGTATTGGCCAAGCTTTGATCGACAACTACTTTACGGCAGGACAAACCTATAACTTCGTCGATGAGCAAAAGACGGTTGAAGGCGATACCGAAATCGTTTCCTATAAGGCCAAAGTCGTTGCCCTTGACAGCGTCCTCGCCGAAGACAAGAAATCCTTCACGACCACGCTTCAAGCCGTGGTTCCAGCGGTTCTAGTGAAGCGCTATACCTTGGTTTGCACTTTCGATGGCGATGGGCTTCTTACCCACGTCGAACAAAAGGTGGAAACCACGAATCAAAAATTCCTCAACGAAGAGGATATGACGTTCGCGGAAGATGCAACTTTCACGACCATCAACTCTTTCTCGATGGATGCTGCCCGGGCCTACAAGAAAGACATCGCGTTCAACGATTTGTCCAAATACGCGATGACCGATTATTCCGTTAAATTCGCCACTGAACGCATCACCGACGGCAACACGACGGTTCAGCTTGAAAATAACGAAGTCTATGCTTTCGGAACCATCGAGTCGATCAAATACACCTCCAATACGTTGGCTCTAGATAGCGTCGCGATCATCAACCCGGTTTGCCTTGGATTCAAAGAAGGCTTCGAAGACATGGGGGAATTCGACGCGAAGAACCAATACGTTACCTTGAAGGAAACAGGAAAAGTCGTCCTTCTCTTCGATAACCTCTTTGGCCAAACCAAGGAAGTTGAATTGGACGTCAAGACCCCGAAGGTCTTCAAAGTCACGGGTTCCATTTCTTCCAATAAGGCCTATACGGAAACCCCGATTACGGTTCGAGCAATTGGAACTCCGAAGCAAGCCGACAACTTGGAATTGGGTCTTGATCTTGGAGACAACGAGACTCAAGCCACTTTTGTTAAAGAAGCCGAAAAAGACGAGAATGGAAACACCCTCTTCACGATTACCCCAAAAGCGGAAGGCAAGCTGGATGGCTTTGTCTTCGCAGTAGGCAATCCGGATGTTAAGTACAAGTTCCACGCCGACGTCCTTGGCAAACCCGATTACGACACGATCATCCATAACCTCACGACTTTGACAATCGGAATGCGCGAGGAGTATTCCAGTGGTTGGTACGACTACGCTAAAGGCCTCTACTTCAACTTCAATGCTCCTGTAGATGGCGTTGGCACCGGCCAATGGCAAGGCGAATACGACGATGACGGCGATATCACCTACTATCACGGAACCTTCCGCTACACGGTTACCAACAATAACGGCATCCCTGAGTTCAAGCTGACGAAAGCCACTCCGGAAACCGATGGATCCTATAAAGCCCTCGCCGTTTACGTGAATGCTTCCTACACCATTGAAAGCTTCGTCGTGGAATCCAACACGACAATGACGTTCACCACCGATCGTTATTTCCTCAATTATAGTGATGGCCGAACCCAGTTCACGATGGCGACACAAGATTCGCGGATGCCACTAAACAAAGGAACCGAAAAATAAGAAAGAAGGTACCGATCATGAAAAAAACCAAAACATTCGTTGCGGGCATGAGTTTGCTTCTTGTGCTCGGACTTGCTGGATGCGGCGCCGAAGTTCCTGCGGACTCCGCTTCCGTTACTAAACCCGATCCCATCATCAACGTCATCCCCGTCGACAAGACCGTCAAGGTCGAAGTCGGCGCGGTTGAAGGGGCCAGCGTCGTTTTAAGCGGCGAAGGCAAACAAGCCGACGGCTCCTTCCTTCCTGGCTCGAAAGCGATCGCAGAAATCACGGTCACGGCAGCCGGTAAAATCGTCGACTGGGTCGACGTTAATGGCAACCGCGTTGAAGATCCGGATGGTGATGGCAAATACGAATTCTTCGTTCCGAATTCCGACTGCACCGTCTCGGTGACGCTCGCGGAAGGACTCCCCGTGGTAAACGAAATCGCCGCGGACGCTTATCCTAGCCTTACCGAAGAAGAAATCGCCAACCCGGAAGCCGCCTACAAGGCTTTTGAAAAACTCACCGAAGCGATCAAAAAGACCGAAGAAGTCAACCAACGTTTCGAAACCGGAGCAAACTTCAGCTTACAATGCGAATCTATTCTCAGCGAAGCTTCGTTGAAGCCCTTTGCCACCCCGCTTGGATTCTCCGAAAGCAAAGACGTTAAAGGCGTTTATGAAGTCGGTTCTAACGACGTCATGAAAGGCGTTGTGACCTACACCTCATCAAGCAAAACCAACGTTTTCGAGTTCGAAAACGGCAAGATTGGCACGGATAACTTCTATCGTAGCCAGAAAAAACTCTCCAATTCTCCTTCTTCCACGACGGGACAATTAAACGTCAGCCATGGAACGGATTCGGTGGATCTGCAGCGCGTCGTCGCCGATGACATGACCGCCGAACAAGGATTCGTTGCTGCGGATATGACGAGAAAATCCGAAGCGGAAGCCGCGACCAAATCCTGGATTGGATTCGGATTGCTCGATTCTTACCTTAATGGTGGCAAATACGCCTTCAACTCGATCACCAAGACCGAAACGGCCGCTACCGACGAAGGTGCTGAACCCGTGGCTCCGACTTATGCGTTCCTCAAGGAACACAAGCTCAAGAAATTCGAATCGAAACTAGCCGAAGACAAAAAGTCTGTTGTCATCACAATCGAAGAGGAATACAACCAACGCGACGCTTCCTATAAGCCCTATTTCGCGAAACGGATCCTCGAAATCACAATCGATGGCTCTGGCTTCTTGAGCAACGTCGATTATTCTTGGACCGAATTCGATTCCTCCAAGGGGACGGATGGCGTTTATAACGATTCAGAAGCTTCCCGCGCTGTCAATACCTTCCACTTCGATGCCCAAAAAGGGTTCCGCAAAATGGAAGAAAAAGTCGATATGACCCCGTATTGCTTAACTGGCGGCTACTCGATGAAATTCAACTACAAGCTCGATGTGGACGGCAAAACGAAGACCATCGAAGGAGATGGAGCCTCGATGCAAGTCGGCGGGTCCTTCGAAATCTCCTCCTATAGCAGCTCTCCCTTCGTCATGACTCCTCTTGAAGAAGATGCGGGCAAGCCGAAATTCGTCCAGCCGATCTTCCTTGGACTCGACGATGCCGCGAAGGAATACCTCTCCTTCGAACCGGGCTCCACGAGTTCTAAGATTACGGCGAAGAAGATTGGACAAGTCACCCTCCGCTTCGATAATGGTCTCGGCTATATCAGCGAATTCCCCGTGAAGATCACCGATATCCTCCCCTATGAGATTTCTGCTTCCTTGAGCACTTCGACTCTCTTCCTTGGAGACTCGGCCACGATTACTGCTAGCATTTCCCCAAAGAAAGCTTCGCAGGATATCCGCGTCGTTCTCCCCGAAGACGACCCGACGAAATCCACCATCAAGGAAAACGTCGTCGAAAACGGAGACGGAACTACGACCAAGACCTGGACGATCACTCCGACCGCGCTGGGGCAATCCTCTGTGACGCTAATTGCTAACGCCAACGAGAAAGTCACCAAGACTTTGGAATTCGGCGTCTACGAGAAGCCGACTTATGAAGCCGTTCACAAAGCGATGTTGGAGAAATCCTTCGGCATCAGCGAAGATTTCAAGATCCCCTATCAGGGTTACTACGGAACCTCCACTTCCACGCTCTACAAGCAGTCCTACATCACCTTCTCGGATTACGAAGAAGGAAAAACCTATGGCACCATGAAGTTTGCGGAAAAGAAATCGTGGGGCACCGGTTTCTACGAATACACCTACTACTACCAGATGGATCCGGAAACGTTGCAAATCACGCTTTCGTTTACCAGCGACCTGGATGCCAATGGAAAATTGGACCCCTCTACCATCGTCAACAAAACCTCTTTGTCTGGCATGTTTAAGGTTCAAGAAGTGGCATTCATCACGGAATCGACGTTAAATGTTGGTGTTTCTTATTACAGTGTCAAGGACACGGTTCCTGGTATGACCGTCGCCTTTGCCGCGATGGACCGCGTTGCCTAATCCTCATCTCTAACCTTCGATTCGCCTTCCTTTACGGGGAGGCGTTTTTTCTTGAAAAAATCTCGCGCAGGTGTATCTTTTTCGCGTTTATATTGCCAAGGACAAAACATGAAAAAACCTCTTCTCTTCCCTTTGTCGATTTGTTTATTAAGCCTCGTGGCTTGTGGTAGGCCCGCACCTAGCGAGCCCTCTTCCTCCGCGACCAGCGATTCGTTAACGACCTCTTCTGATATCGATCGGCCCGATGGTTCGAGTGAATCCTCTTCTAGTAGCGAGTCCACCTATATCCCTCCGATTGATACCAATTCCGGGGATAAAGCTCAGATTTATTCGACTTTAGTAGCCGCGGCAGAAGGCGGGAATTACACGATTTCTTATGAAGAAAACGTCGATGGGGTATTGACCCGTCAAGAAGACGCGATTACCCCGAGTTATATCAGTAGAAAGTTCTCTCGTGGTGGCTATATCCTCCTTTCTTCCTATAATCCCGAATATGGCAAGGATGCCTATTTTGCTTATGAGCGAAAGGGAGATTCCATCGAAGTTTTAAACGCGGTCAAGACCACCCAAATTACGGCAACTTCCCAATCTCCGATTCCGGCGAACAAAGAAGACGATTGGTCGATGTTAAACCCCTTAGGGAATATCGCTGAACCGGAAAACCGAGTGACGGAGAACTTCATCTCCTTTGATGAGGCCAATGGCATTTATTCCGAGCGGCAAGCTTTTATCGTGGCCATGGGTAGAGCCCTTGGCTACCGCACCTTGGCCATGACTGGACGCATCGCCCAAGTCCGTTTTGCCTTGCTTCAAGACGGGACCGTTCAATTCGATTTAATGACGTGGAAAGACGCTTTGGACGATGACAATTTGAATATCCAAACCTTTGCAACAGGCTATCTTTCTAAAGTCGGCTCCACTTCCGATTCCGTTTTGGATACCTTCCGTTCTTCTTTTGCTTTTCCTAGCGAATCTTTAAGCGAAGCGGCTTCGAGCTATTTTGAAGGCAATAAAGCCAAAGCTATGACCGAGGTTACTAAAATCCAAGGAGACCAATCCATTTGGGATTCTTCGATTTCCTTTGAGTCCGAACCGGGGCAAAGGAAAATCAATGTCCGTCGTGATAATCCGCGCGGGGTTTTAGATGATGCGAGTTACATCCGAAAAGCGGCTTCTGGATATGCCGAAGAAGTCTTTATCAACGGGAATAACGAAATCGAAACCAAGCGTCTAGATTACTTATACAAGGATTCCGCTTATCTCCAAGTCAACGATTACCTGGATTTAAGCGCCTTCCGGAAGAAAAGCGATGGGACCTACCATTATTATGGACCGGCGAGCAATGGCATCTTCGACAGTTTGACCACCTATAGCCTCTATTTTGGGGACATTCGTTCCATGGATGCGGTTCTAGATGAAAACGGTCTCCGTTTTCGAGGGGAATCTTACGAAGATTCTAAGGGGACAAAGCGCGTTTTCGACATGAAAATCGAAACGCCGACCGAGATCAGTCTAACTCCCGCGGAAGTCGATACGACGGACACGGATTACCAAAAACTTCAAAGCGCGTTTAGCTATTTTGCCGATCCCAAAAACCCATTCCACGCGGTAGAAATCAATAATTCCAACGTCAGTACCTTAACCGATGAAAAGCGGCAAATCGGGGATTATTACCGGAATGGAGATTATTTCTTCTTCTTAAATGCCGATCTTTCCCGTTCTTCTTATGGATATAAGGCAAAAGAAGGCGCGGTCCAGCCCTTCTCAATGTCTTTTACCTATCAATATGGGGATGATGATAGCGATACCTCCTCTTGGCATTATGAAGGCACGACTTCCCCCAAAGGAAACGCAATAGAAGGCAAAACCTTATCCGACATGATGGGATTTGTCTCCCATCCCGAAATCTTTACCAAGGTCAGCGACAACAAATACGGCGTCAAAGCCTTCGTTAACGGCATTGGTCAAGTCATGTTCCCAGAAGGGGATAACGATTCCAAAGATTACGATACCTACTTCACCTTGGATGAATCGGGAAGAGTTTCCACCTACGAATATTGGTCCACGAGCCTTGGATATCGAAAATTGACCTTTGAATATGAAGTTCCCGCAATCCAAGATGGTATCTTCACCTTCCGTGAAAAGAATACTCTCGACTTAAAAGGAATCGATCAAATCGCCTATACCACGTGGGAAACGGGTTATGGCTGGTTCTACAACTATCAACTGGTCCGCCTCTATAAGGACGTGTTGAAAATGTCGGATTCCGATGCCAGAACCGCGGCGAACACGATTCCCTATTTACTCGACGACACCTTTAAAGGATATGCGTTTGAAACCGTTGCCGCGGTGGGAACTACCGTAGGCCTATATTCCACGAAGGGATCGGATAAAACGCGAAAAGTATACGCGAATAAATACAAGGATTACCTTCTTCAATGCGGCTATACCCTCGAAACGGATGCGTCGGGGAAAGCTTATTACGCGGGGCAATATTGCGATATCTACATCGGAGAGGACCTCGGAACTTCCGGCAAGGGATTCACCTTCGTCTTACACGCCTCTAGCAGATAAAGATAAAGTCAGCCCTTCCTTCTTTATAGAAAGAAGAAAAGGTTGACTTTTTTCTTTTTCTCTTCAAACTATCTAAGCCTATTTGGAGGTTTTTATTATGCAAAAATCAACATTATTTACTTTAGCTTCCGCGGCCTTATTGGCCTTGGTATCTTGTGGAGGAGAAAGTCAGCCTTCTTCTAGCTCGACTTCTACCCCATCTACGGATTCTTCGGTCAGTTCTTCTGAACCCCTTCCCCAGGGGGAGAAATTAACCGTCAATGCGGCGGCGACTTTATTAGAATCCTTAGCCCAAAAGGAAACGGAGTCTTCTTCGAGAGCGAATGTCAAAACCGTGACATCGATTAACGAGTCCAAGACGACCCGTGAAGAATCCCATACCCTTTATAAAGATGGTTCCTCCTCTTACGAAGGGAAAGTAAGCAAAGGAGAAAAAGTAGACGCGTTTCAAGGTCGTAAACTTCAAAGGGAGGATACTTTCCTTTCTAACGGGGTTGCTTCCAAGAAAAACCGCTTATACTGGGCGGAAAAGCACGAGAATTCCTTTGCTATCGACCAAGAAACCTCCTGCAGAATCTATGAAGTTTTAGAAGACGGCCAGGAATCGAGTTCGCCCTATATCCCCGCTTCGAGCGCATCTTTCACATTGACCGCGATGGTTTCGGGTTCCGTCCATGACTTCTTGGCCAGCGTCGCCGGGGACGTCAATTTGCAGTCGGCGATGCCCTATTTTTACAAAACGGAAAGTGAAGGCACTTCTTATTACGACTTCAACGCCTCTTATTCTTATAGCGGCGATTTAGGAGACACCGTTCAAATCGATTACGAAATCCATTTCTCCGTCAAGGACGATGTCCTCGTTTCTGGGTCCTATATTTCAGGAATGACCGATTCTAGAGGAAACGAAGATCCCTATATCAAGTCTACTTCTTATGAAGGGAGTTTATCCTACGGAGAACGTTCTTCCTTCCCCATCGAAGGGTTGCTCGATGTGAATAGTTTCTTGCTTTCTAGCGTAAGCGACATCCAAATCCATTCTACTGGCAATGGAGGCGACATCGTAAAGGGGAACATTTCCAAAAATTCCTATTACGTGAGCGCTTCCCCCAAAACCTATCTCCCCGAGACGGCTTTGACGGGTCTATTGACTCCGATTTCTAGCACGGACGAATCTGTTTTGAAAGTCGGGAACGGATACGCGATCGAAGTCAAAGGCAAAACCGGATCCGCGACGATTACCTTCGCCTATGAAGGAAGAAACGAAGATGGGATCTTTGAGAAGAAGACCATCCAAAAAGAATTGATTGTTTCGGGCGTCGCTCCGAAGGAATTCAAGGTAACGGAAGACGAACTCATCGTGGGTTCGACTCTTGTTGTTGGAGAATCTTACGAAACCAGCCTAACCCTTTCCAGCGGCTCGGATTCAACCTTGGAAGTTACTTCCAGTGATCCCGAAGCCGTCGCGGTTTCTCTCAATAACAAAGGCAATTTGGTGATGGAAGCAAAAAAGGCCACCGCTTCGGTCACGGTGACTGTGACTCCTGTCGCCGCCCCGGATCTCGCCAAGACCTTCACCTACAAGGTTGAGGAAAAGAAGAATTCTCAGGAAATGCTATTGGCCCATTATTTCAAATACACGAACCGTTTGGTGATTGGGACCAATTACGTGTTCTACGAACTCCATTTCAATAAAGACGGAAGCGGATATCGCCTCCAAAGCTTCAAAGAAAGTCCAAAAACCTACACGGACAAATTCACTTGGAGCATGGAAGGGGACCGCGTGAGCTTTGTCTGGGATAAAGATGCCAAAGGACACCTTTATGAATACGCGGAAATCTACGGCAACGGGCGTTCGCTTCTTTGCTTTGAAGCAGATTCTAGCGATGAATCTTCTTCTACGCCGAATGACACCTTATATCGCGGGGTGGCGTTATGAAGAAAAGCTTCCTTCTTCTTTTGTCCTGCGGCGCATTGCTAATTTCCTGTGGACAGCGCGGGGCTTCTTCGGATTCTTCCGCCTCCTCCGTAACGGAACCTTCCGTGGATTCTTCGCTATCTTCTAGCGAGTCTAGTAGCGGAAACTCCGTTTACGTCGATCCGGATGCTGCTTCCAAAAAAGCCGAAATCCGTGAATGGATAACTTCTTTTAAGGAATTCGAAGGGAAGGTAGCCGTCGCTTCGATCATAGGTTACGAAGAAAAAGGCTACATGACTTCGAATCAGGACGAATATTTTGTCATGGCCACCGAATCCACGTCGACACGCACCCGTTATGGCAAGAGTTCGGTCGGATCGATCGTCGTAGAAAAAGGGACGATTAAAATCAACGAGGGAGACCCCGAAGAATTTGAAAAGCAAACCTATCACGACGATACGCTGTATTATGCTTTGACTTCTTATGGGAACGGGGACAAAACCAAAGAGGTCACTTCCTATCAAATTGGATTAGAGAATACGTATTTGAACCTCTCCTTCTATCAGCAGCAATATAGCCTTCTAACGACTTATATGAGCTATATTGGCAAAGGGAACGTCGTCGCGACTTATTCTTTGCCGAAAGTGGAAGGCAACAAGGAATACGAGATGTCCTATTCGGTGAAAACCGTGGACGGCACGGCCACCATCCAAGAAATCGCCTATACCATTAAATTCAATATGGTGAATGGATACGTCGATTCCAGCCTTGTTAACATTGAGAACAAACTCTACGTTGGAAATACCGTGGGACAATACGTGGCTTCCAGCGTCTCCTCCACCTATGATCAAGGGGATTATAAGAATGCGATCTTCGAGGGAAACGTATTTAATCCCAGCGAATTTGGGCAAAATTAGTTGATAGAATGCCCTCAATCGCCTTGTGAATTCAAGGCGATTTTTCTTTTACGGCATCGCTACGTCAAGGCGGTTATCACAAATGTGTCCAATGAAATACAACAAATCTGTCAAATGAAACACCACAAATCTGTCAAATGAAATACCACAAATCCGTCAAACGCGGTCTGATAAAGTCCTAAAATTTTTAGGTTTTATAAATCAAAGAGCGTTATAAATACGCAAGCATAAAAAGGAGGACCGTGTCTTCGTCCTTCCCATCGGTTGTTTGAAAGATTAACGGCTTTTTACCAGGCGTATTCGACATCTAACCACGGCGTATCCGTGGAGGAGCTTCCTCCTTCGGCCGAGATTTGAACCGTGATGCCATTAGGATAGCCGTCCGCCTTTTTGGTATAGATCGAGACGCTATCGGAAGAGGCAGATTCGTTCTTTTCAAATCCACTTAAAACGAGGGAATTGATGTAATTGGCCATCTCTTTCTTTACCGTGGCTAAGCTAGCAAAGGAAAGGCCGAGAACATAATAATGGTCGAATGCAGCCGTGGATCCTTGGGAAGTAATCGCGTCTTTGGCCACTTCCGTCTTATCCGCGCCGAACATCTTGGTGGGTTGTTCTTGGAAAGCAAAACCAGGAACGGCCTTAGAATCTAAACCCGCATATTGGAGATAAAGATTGAGGCTATCCTGAGTCGCCGGATGAAAGGTATAGCGATAGAGTTTAAGATTCAAAATGAATTTGCCGTTAGGAAAACGCACGGAATCGGAGGCGTTCAATGCGGAATTGGGGACGAAGCCAAATACCGCTTCATAGGTCACGTGGTCTTTGCCCGCGTTAACATCCTCCACCTGTTTATCCTTTTCGTAAAGATAAACAGAAGAATCTCCGCTTAAAGTGGAGCGATCCGCATTGAGAACAAAGCCTGCCTTTTCTAATTTCTTTTGGTAGTCCGCGACCATGGCTTTGCATTCTTTGCCGTAATCAAGGAATACGGCGGTAGAACTCGAAGCGGAGAAAGCCGAATAGGGGCTCGCAGCAGGAAAAGGAACTTCCGACGCATCCCCATAAACCGCGGCGATGCTACTTTTTTGAGCCTCACTCCAAGAAACGGGAGAGGTTAGGGTCGGGTTCGAAGCCATGTAGGATTCTATTGTCTTATTCTGGGTACTGCCGATATTTGTAAAAGAAATCTCGTAAGAAAAGGAATAAGAAGACGTCGAGAAGGAATAATTGAAATCCAAGATTCCTCCTTCTTTTTCTTCTCCCGTCATGGTCCCTTTCGTCAAAATTGTATAGCCGTTCGTTGAGGACAAATTAATGCCAAGTCCCGCGATATAGGCAAAGGTGGCCAAGGTATTCTCGTGGGTAGAAGCCCAGGTTCCATCGCTTTTCTTGCGGAAAGAGGCGTTATCGGACAATAAGCTCGGCGAATATAGCATCAAGCTCGCATGATCGGAAGGAGATAAAGACAAGGTATTGCCGAGTTGGACTTTGTCGTTTTCTAGGCTAAAGGAAAACATTCCTTGATCCGCCAAAGTCATGTAACCAAAGCCACTTCGAGAAGTATCATCGAAACTGCGATAAACACAGTCAGGACCATAATAATAGGTCGTGCTTTCTAATGTTGGGTTTACAACCGTAACATTGCCCTCTTCTAAAAGACGAAAGTTTTCGTTGAAATCTTCTTTAGGAACAAAGGGGACTTTTGGTTCGGTTCCACAGGAGCATAGAAGGGTAAAGCAAGCAAGGCTAAGGGGTAAAAAACGTTTCATAAAAAAGGCCTCCAAAGGGCTAGGGGTTATCTTATAGCAAGAAAAAGAAAAAGGAAGAGGGATTTTCGTCCTCTTCCTTGTTTAAGGAAGGGTTATTGTTTTTCCTTCTTCCGGGGAAGATAGGAAATCCATTCTTCGTTTTCGTCTTCCGTCGCGCGGTCCAACATGAAATCATAGACCGCATCGCGCAATTTCTTTTTTCTTTCTGGGAGAGAAAGTGACATATCCGGATAGATAGGGCGTCCCACGTGAACCGTCATTCGGGGAGATTGGTTGGGGCGGAATTTTCTTTTGCGATAAGTGACGCAGAAAGGAACAACGGGAGCGCCCAGTTCCGAAGGGTAGACAAAGCTTGCATCCGTGAAGGGACGAATCCGCGTGGAATAGGGCCAAATATGGGCTTCCGGATAGATGACGATGCCATGCCGTTTTGCAATATGATAACGAATCGCATCGACGAATCTTTCGTGTTCTTCAGGGGATTCTGGAACTGGCAGGCAGCCAATCATTTGAACCAAGGTGCGGATGCCTTTGATGGACATCGCATCACGGTCGGCGATAATGTAGCTTCTTTTGCATCCGCTCAGATAGCATTGGACCAGCCATCCGTCGGCGATTTGGGTGTGGTTCCCATAATAGAAGGCTCCTTCGTGACGGATTTTTCGGAGGTTCTTCTTCCCCTGGATACGGATCCCGTAGCCAATTTTCCCCACTAGCCAAAGAATTGGTTTAGCAATCAACCAATAAACCAAAAGGGAGCCAAACCAATAAAACGGGTTTTTATGGACGTATTTAAAATTTTTGGGCAAGGGCTTTTTGTTGATATCGTTGCCTGCGAAGTCATCGCTAAGCGGGTCGTCGTAATAAACAATTTTATGCGGTTGCATGAGGTTTTTCCTTGGACTCTAGTCTATCGGCTTAGGGATAAAAAGGCAAATTATAGGATTTTATGTAGAACATCCTCTAATTGATCTAGGCCATCCGTTATAATTTCATAAACAATCGTATAATCCGTTTTGCCATATTCGTGTACGATACCATTTCGAAACCCCATAATTTGGCCCCACGGAACCAGAGGATGAGAATTTTTAAATTCTTTTGAAATCCCTTTAATGTTTTCAATCAATTGGATAAGTCGGAACATAACGGCATCCACCAATTCATCGTTTAAAACGAAATCGGAATAGGATTTATCACCAAGGTATTTTTTGATTGCAAATAGGTTATCTAAAGCTTTTTTGGCGTAATAGGAATCGTCTTTTTTATTATCCATAAATCTTAATTCCATCCTTCATAATTTCCAAAAGCAGATCCTGATTATCAGTCAAATTATTCAAACGAATCAAATCCACCTTTTTGTGCAAGGCATTCCGAATATCTTCGTTTAACCCCACAAAGGCAAAACCGGTTAGTGAAGTGGACACGCAAAGATCCACGTCGCTAGTTTCCGTGGCGTATCCTTTCGCGTAGCTTCCAAACAAATAGCACAAATTTACTTGGCTTTTGTATTTTGTTTCAAACAATTCAGCAAGGGTGTTGCGAATAAAATCGAGACTGATCAATCCTGTGGTTTCCGTGATTCCAAATTGTTTTTCCATGGATTGCATCATCATTTGGCGTTTCAGCGAATCTCCATAACCTTCATTCGTTTCGTAACGAATATAGGTACGAACCGGGATGTTTAATGCGGTGGCGACTTCTTTTTGGGTTAATCCGTAATGGGTTCTAATTTGAAGTAATGTCATATTTTTCTCCACAACTAATTTACCAAATTTGGCAGTTGAATAAAATGGAAATATGCCATTTTGTCACTTTGAAATAGTTATGAAGTGCCATTTTGTCAGATTCTAAACTTTGGAAATGACAAAAAGGGGCGTCGAAGTTATTCTCAAACGCCCCTTTTACATAGGACTACTTCTTGAGTTCGTCGAACTTCTCTTGCATCGTTGGATTGTTCTTGGTTAGTTTTTTGATGGTCAAATCCTGCGCCTTGTCGTTAGCCAAGCGGAGGTTGCGTTCCGAGCCAATCAAATTTTCCTTTACCTTTTGGAGGTGGGAGATGGTCTTATCGATTTCCTCGACGGCCGTAGTGAATTTCTGGCTTGCCAAAGAGAAATTTCTAGCAAAGCCAGTCTGGAATTCTTGCAGATTCTCCTCGAATTTCGAGACATCGACGTTTTGGCTTTTTACTTCGATGAGTTCCTTTTTATAGGCCAAAGAATTCTTGGCGGCATTAGCCAGCAAGGTAATGATGGAAAGGAAACATTGCGGGCGGATGACGTACATTTTCTTATAACGATAGGAAACATCGACGATTCCCGCGTTATAGAATTCGTTCTCCGGTTCGAGCATCGAGACGAGAACGGCATATTCGCACGCCTTTTCGTTACGGTCTTTATCCAGTTCCTTGAAGAAGTCTTCGTTTTTATGTTTGGTCGCCGTTGCGTCATTTTCGTTCTTCATCTCGAACATGATGGAAACGTATTCCACGCCATCTTCAAAATCACGGAAAATGAAATCACCTTTGGAACCGGATTCTTTGCTGACTTCGTTGTCTTTTTCAAAGTAGGCGGCAGGGAAAGCGCCGCAGCGAATGCGATTGAATTCATTCATGCAGTGCTGTTCTAGCGTTTCGCCAACAAGCTTGGTCGACATGCGGATTTTCAAATCCTTGTAATATTCGATTTGCTCATCCTTTTGTTTTAACTGGAGGTCGTATTTCTCTTTGGTCGCGCTTAGTTCCAGTTTGGCTTCCTGTTCCTTGGCTTTGATTTGGTTTTGAAGCTCTGCAAGCTCGCTCTTTTTGGAATTCTCCAAGGAAACGAATTCGGCACCAGATTTCTCTTTTTGAAGAGCCAATTCGCCTTTCAGTTTTTCAACCTGGAGTTCAAGGTCCGAAAGCTTTTGGGCCTGTTCTTCCTTTAGTTGGGCGGTCAAAAGATCTTTTTCTTTTTCTACGGCGTCCTGAAGAGCCTTTTTATCGCTTTGAAGCAACGCGATTTCTTTGTTTTTGGCTTCCAAGTTCTTTTGGAGATCGAGTTGATGCTCTTTCTGGGTTTCGCTTAATTGGCTTTCTGCTTGATGAATTTTCAAGCGAAGTTCTTCCATCTCCTTGTTTTTGGCATTGGCAAGGGTTTGCACCTTGAGTTCAGCCTCCGCGTCCAGCTTCGATTTTAAAGCGGAAAGTTGAGTTTGAACCTCTTTATCAAACTCCTTGTTTTTGATTTGAGAAAGCAACTCGTTGTAGTCGCTTTCGCTGATTTGAATGACGGCCCCACATTGCGGGCATTTGATTTCTTGCATCGATATAAACCCCTTTCGTTTTCTTAATTGTAACACCCCATTTTTTCTTCGATGGATTGGAAAATATACAGCGTATAAATTTTAAGGAAAAGCATCGATAAAAAATAGTTAGTCCGCAAAGATAATAAAGGTTTTATCGTTAGGGATTCCAATATTTATGACATTGTACAAGAGATTGGATTCCCTTTCAGTTTCTTCATTTTGCAAACCCCGTTGTCAAGACTATCTTGGACGAAAAGTTGATTTCATTATTACCGGTTTTAGCAGTCCAGACTTTTATCCAATTTACTTCCGCTCCATTTGGAACACAGCACTTGCAAATGGTGCGATACTCCTTCCCCTGTCTTTTACGACGGGAATGACACGAGCCAAATCAAGGTATTGCATTTTTCCACCTAGATTTCGTTCTATTTTTGCACTTTTCCAACTTTTTGCAGGATCCAATATTCAAGTAGAGAGGGCCGCGGAAGGAGGGAATTGCCTTTTCATCAACTCTCCAGAAAGTAAGGCACAAAGTCTCCAATGTTTGCTTTTTCGTGCAAATTTGACATTTTAAAGTTTGCTTTTTCGTGCAGTTTATCGCTTTTAAAGTTTGCTTTTTCGTGCAATAATCTTATTAAACAATCGACGATAAGGGAGTTTTTATGTTTAAAAGAAAAATTTATGAAGAATTGATTAAGTGGAAGCGAATCTCAAATGGATCAACCGCGCTTTTGATCGATGGGGCAAGACGTGTCGGAAAAAGTTACATCGCAGAAGAATTTGCCAAGAATGAATACAAAAGTTACATTCTCGTCGATTTCGGCAATGTTCCAAACGACGTTCTTCATTTATTCGCTCAAGAGAGTTCGGACCTTGACCTATTTTTTGCAAAGCTTTCCGCCTTTTATGGCATCAAACTTTTTAAACGCGACTCCCTCATTGTTTTTGATGAAGTCCAACAATTTCCTAGAGCAAGGCAACTAATCAAATACCTCGTCGCTGATGGGCGGTACGACTACCTTGAAACCGGATCGCTTATCCGATTAAAAAAGAATGCGCAGGACATCATCATTCCCTCAGAGGAAGAACACATCGAGATGTTCCCCATGGATTTTGAAGAATTTTTATGGGCGATGGGGGATACCGTCACCGTTCCTTTGATAAAGGCCTGTTTTGAAAGCAAAAAACCGCTTGGTCAGGCCCTGCACCGTAAAATCATGAACGACTTTCGTCAATATGTCCTCGTTGGCGGCATGCCGCAATCTGTCGCCGCCTATCTAAATGGAAAGGATTTCGAAGCTTCTGACATGGCAAAAAGGCGAATCTTAAAGCTTTACCATGACGATGTATCTAAATTTGCCGAGGGTTATGAAGATAAAGTGTTTGCTCTTTTTGACGGAATTCCGGCTCAACTTTCCAAGAAAGAGAAAAAGTACAAGCTTTCTTCTCTAGGGAAAAAAGCGAGATTTCGTTCTTACGAAGACTCTTTTGTTTGGCTAAACGAGTCCATGATTGTTAACACTTGCTTTAATGCAACCGATCCCAATGTTGGGCTTGCCCTTTCGGCGGATCATTCCACCCAAAAATGTTACATGGCGGATACCGGCTTGCTCGTCACTCAAACCTTTATGGATAAGGCTTTTACGGAGAACGGGCTCTATCGTGCGATTCTTTTCGATAAATTAAGCATTAACGAAGGAATGATTATGGAAAACGTCGTCGCCCAAATGCTTCGCACAAATGGCCATAAATTGTATTTTTATTCGCGTAGCGATGCCACAAATAGAAAAAACGATATGGAAATCGATTTTCTGATTACTGAGGGAAAGAAAATTTGCCCGATTGAAGTAAAATCCAATAATTACGTTTCCCATTCGTCTCTAGATAAATTCCGCGATAAATTCTCTTCTAAAATTGGGAATTCCTACATCTTGTATTCTAAAGACGTCATAGTAAAAGACGGGATTATTCACCTTCCCATCTATATGGCCATGTTTCTTTAACGGCCAATGGCTTTTTCAATCAATCCTTAACGGGCCTTCATTTTTTCGGAACTGAAGGTCGGAAACTTTTATTTTCTGATAAGTTTAAACTTGGAAGTTGAAAACTTCTTCGAGTTCTTAGCAAGAGAACAAAGACGCGTTTCAAGCATCAGGCCAAAGCGTTTCTAAGGAATCGGCAACAGCTCAACCTATTTATATACATCCCGACGATGCCCAATTTTGATGACTAAGATAATGAGCCGATCATCTTGAATAAGCCAGAGCAATCGAAAATCGCCCACTCGATAACGCCATTGACCCGATTTGTTTCCAACAAGGGGTTTGCCAATCGATCTTGGGTTCTCGTTCGTCTCCAAATGTTTCCTAATCCAAGCATCGATCAACTTCTGCGTATATTTATCTAATTTCCCAAATTCCTTAAAAGCCTCGTCTGAAAACTCAATTTTATAAATCATACGTTTTTCTAAGTTCATCTAACGAATGCGTTTTTGGGTTCTTGTTAAAATTTTGAACTGCCGCTGCCATTTCAACAGCATCGAATTCGTCCTCAATTTTTTCTAAAAGCGCACGTTTATACGCTTCCGACAGGGAAATGCCATGCAACGAAGCATAGCTTTTAAAAAGTTGGGTTTCTTCGTCATTGGTTCTAACCGATACTACTGCCATGGATGCAACCTCCGTTCCTATCTTAAAATTAAACTACATTGTAGTCCATCTATAAAAAAAGAAAACACGGCCGAAACCGTGCTTGTTCCTATTGGCGGAGAAATAGGGATTCGAACCCTAGCTGGACCGGAGGCCCACTATCGGTTTTCAAGACCGACCCCTTCAGCCACTTGGGTATTTCTCCGTCTTTGCCTGGTCCTCCCTGCTGGACTTGAACCAGCGACCTAGCGATTATAAGTCGCTCGCGCTAACCACTACGCTAAGGGAGGAGATAAGGCCTACGTATTATATACGCTTAGGGGGAATATCTTCAAAGTTTTCTTGTTCCAAATCGCTTCTTTTGATGGCCCACCCTTTTCCATATATCGTCTCGATTTCAATCCCCAAGGGAAGGACTTTCTTTCTTAAATTCGCGATATGAACGTCCAGGCTCCTTGAACAGACTCCTTTTCCCGTTCCATAGCAATCATAGCTTACCCACCGTTTTTGGACGATTTTCCCTTTTTTACGGAGCAACGTCCAAAGGATTCGGCCTTCCGTTTTGGTCAAATGAACGGCCTGGCTGATTTCATTAAAAAGGCGTCTACGAATTTTAAAATCGGATTCATAGACGGGGATCAAAGGGATTTCTAGGGATAAAGGCTGCATGGAAAAAACTCCTTGGCGAAGCAAGAACCTTTCCCCAGAATTCCTTCTTCTTACCCATAAGGATAATCTAATTTCGCCAAAGGGGAAGGGGGTCGAGGACGGAAAAAGATTATTTTCTTAGAAGGGAGGACTATACTAAAAGCATGAAATCCTTATTGGTCTTTGATTGTTTTGGGGTTCTCTTCGATGAAATCGCCCCCGTTGTTTTAAGGCGATATTTTGGAGATAGCCTAGGGGAAGCCATCAAAAACGAATATTTCCCGCGGATTGACCGAGGAGAATTGGACCAAGAGGAAGCCTTTAAAGAATGGGAACGACGATTTGGAATTCCCGCTTCCGAATTCAAAAGGGCATGGGTCGAGCAAACCCATCCGCGGCTAGCCAATTTAGAACGGGTCAAAGAATTATCGAAAATTCACGATATTTGCTTGCTTAGCAATGCGCCAAAAGGAATGGTCGAACAATTGTTCCTCCTTCAAGGAATGGAACCCTATTTTAAGAAAATCTATTCGAGTTCGGCTTTGCATTTAATTAAACCCGAAAAGGAAATCTACGAATACGTTCAAAAGGATATGGGGCCGAACTACTCCTATACCATGATCGATGATAATCCCGCGAATTTAGTGGTTCCTCGTGAGTTAGGGTGGGACACCATCTTGTTCCGCGGCGTGCAGGATTTGAAAGATTTATAAGTTTGAGGGGCTTCTTTTTTCTCCTTTGAAATACGAATCGAAGGATCTTTTATGCAAAACTGGTAGTGCACTACTAGTTTTGTACAAAAAGATAATTCATTCGATTCCATCTTATTTTTTGTCAAAGAAAAACGCCAGTTCAAGGAGAAAAGGCGCTTTTTGATCTCTTTAGATGAGGGATTATTCCTTCGCAATCCAACGAATCTCGTGGCCCTTCAAAGTCATTTCACTTGTCTTGCCGTGAATATCGTAGAAGATGGTTTTTTCTTCTTCGCCCAGGTTATTGAGCAACGCGTAGCTGCCCGTATTCTCGTAGTAATAGCAGTCAACGTTCGGGTTGCTCGATAACGCCTTTCGATAGTCCGCTTCTTTATGGGAGGCCCAAAGGAGGGTTTTATAAATAAGACGGAAGGCGTCAAAAGAATCGAATAAGCCGGACAGATATACCGCGCGGCCTTTTTCCATATTCATGGCTTCTACACCGTCTCGGAAATCCGCGAAATCGTCCATATCGAAAACGAAGCCTATTTCTATAAATTATTAAAGAGACATTCCAAATCGAATTAAGAGTGCGACTTTCGATTCGTTAGCTTTATATAGGTCGCATCCAAAATCATTTCTTTTCGTAATCGAAGCATGGTTTTTAGAAAACGTTTGGCCGTTTCGCTTAGCGGTTCCGTTTGGTCGATCAGGGCGTTGATTTCATCTAAATGAATCCGAGGGACAATGCGTTTTAAAGCTTCGTTGCAGCCTGAATATTCCAAGGAAGTCATCAGTTTATAGCAGTTGATTCGATGGGTTCCTATCATCAAGGCGGAAGTTGGAACCTCATAGACCCGCATATTCTGTTCTTTTTTGGAACTTAGAATCATTTTCATCATTTCCTCGTCCACTTGGGGGAATAAAGAGGAACCGCAGTCAAAAATCGGGGCGAGTTCCAGCTCATCCTTTTCTTGGCTATACAAAAATCCCCAGTTGCCGTTATGCCGGTCCCAGTTACCGATGAAGGCATCGACGACAAACATATCCCAGAAATAGGCTTCTAATTCCTTTTTTCTCCGTGACGAATTGATGGCGGATGGCATAGAGCACATCTTCTAACTGAACCCCATATCCGCTACTAGAAGATTCGATGACTTGGTTCTTGATCGAAGCAAAATCCAAAATGCAGGTATCAAATGAAGTAAAGTCCTTGCAGGCGACGGCGATGAGGGTTTTGCCGTGATGATTATAGGTTCCTAATAACGTTTCCTGGGCCTTAATTCCAAGCAAATTGAAAATATGGCAGCCGAGGTATTCGGAAACCATGCAATTTGCGTACGATAATTTGGGGTTCTTCGTGGAATGAGAGGGAAGTTTCAGCATATAGAGTTCCCCTGAATAAACTACGGACAACTTGCTTCCGTTTTTCCCGCCATAGGCTTTCTTTTTGGTGTGGCAAAGAAGGAAAATCAATCATGGGTATCCCTCCTTAAAAATAACGATTACGGATGCGATCCGCGATTTCTTCTCGCACATCCCCTTCGACTTCCGCGATGTTTAAATCGCTATTGAGTTCCATCGCGTAGCAATCCATATGCAAACTGTCGCTCCGGATCGATTTTCGATATTTGGTGATGGCCTCCGGTAAATAGGGCGGCAATTTTTTCATGTCTTCTTCTGGTTCTAGTTCCAAAAGTTCTTCGATACTGACCTTTAAGGCTTTGGAGATCCCTAATAACGTCTTTCCCGAAGCATCGAGCAAAGACGTTTTGCCCGAGCCTAAATCCGTTAAGGTGGTCTTTGGGATACCGCTTAACTGGGATAAGCGATAGATCGTCATCTTTTTAAAGGCAAGCAAGTCCAGGAATGTCATGACTCCTTTATATCGCCATACCGACTTTTTTGAAGGGGTTCAGGCTAACAAAAAGGCCGAGGGATGTCCCCCGGCCTTAAGCGGTATCTAGTGGTAATTAATCCTCGTGGAGGGGATCGTCTTTGCTCACACCTAATCCCAAGAGTCTACGCGTTTCGGGATCCAGGTCTTTATAAGGCTCATTGATCCAATCGTCTTCAAAAAGGAATGAATTGTGGGGATCCAGCCAATCGCAAGGATCATAGGGTTTATCCGAGAAGAAGAGATCCATGAGAAGATCAGGAGTTTTGTTATCAGGTTCAGGATGGTTCATAAGAGATGCCTTTTATCCATTTATTTCATTAATTTTTAAAGTTTTTCTTAAATCGCACGACGACACCATAGGAATAGGAATACTCTCCTCCGGTTACTTGGTCCACTTTTGCCGTAAACACGTAGCCCTTTTTCATGTCGGAACGAAATTCCTGATTTCGATCTCTGGAAACAAAACCAACGCTGCGACCATAAGAATCAAATAGTTCGACGCAATTAGCATCGTATGGATTGTCGTTCACCGCTTTCACTTCTAAAGATTGACCAGGGCTCAATTGAGAAACAGCGGTTTGCCTCCCTTCGAACGTCACCCCTGTAAGTTTCATCGTGAATTCAAAAGGCAAGGAACTGCTGCTAGTTTCCTCTTCGTAGTCGAAATCGTCTTCTTCGTAAGCGGATTTACGCAATTTAAACGCCACGGGGCATCCTCCTATAAAATTTCCTTTGTGATATCGAAGAACAAACGAAACACCAATCCAAGCATCCGTTCTTTCCATTCGGTTTCGTCTTTATAAATGATCTGGGTTTGAGCGCCAGATAAATCAAGACAAGACGCAACGATTCGTCGGATTGCCGCTTTACCGCCTATAGGGACATAAACGGAATCCTTGGGCGAGACCGAAGTTAAATCCTCATCGCTAGAAGCAAATAACGCTACCGCGACGGTGACAACGTTATCCTTGAAGGAATGAGGGGCGAAACTTTGTTCCACGGTCTTTTCTCCGGGCGCCGGAAATTGCAAAGACAGGCTCGTTATTTTTCCATAAAGGGTTTTTAAATCGCCTTTGGAAATTCCGATGTCTTCCACCTGGTCCTTGAAGCACTTTTCAATAAGCAAATGCTTGGCCGCCTTGTTTAAACAGGCCGCGACAATATATTCCGATCCTTCGTGCGAACAGATTTTTCCAAGACAGTCCCATTTCACGGCGGATTCAAAATAGACCCTTGCATCCGTGGGAAGCAAACGGCATTTGGGATGGCTTTCATAGAAAGCGTCAAGAAAAGCGTTGAGTTTGTTTCCGATTTTGGAGTCCGAAACGTGAATCACGAGGTCTTTTTCCTCTTTTTCTTCCTTGTCTTCAAGTGCTATTGCCTGTTCTTTTGTTTGGTCGATTTGACGTTGGCAATCTTCGATTTCGCTATAAGAAAGCAATTCTTCCCGTTCAAGCAATTCGTCTGGAATCAAACGAATGAACTCTGATTCTTCGGTATCGTAGGGACGCAGCAAATATAGTTTTTTTCCTGCGCGAGTTACGGCCACATAAAACACGCGTCTTTCCTCGTTTTTAAGTTGTTCTTCCGTTTTGTCAAGAAGGTTGTTGATTTCGTCGATGCTTTTTTCTTTTTCTAAATCGGAATAATAAGCCTCGGCTAGCGAACAGGTTGTATAAAGGGAACGAATGCTTTTGCTTCCGATGTGGAATGCTTCCTTGGCGGAGGTTGCTTTGCCCAAGCGTTTTTTCAATTCGTTAATTTCATTTTTTAATTGCCCATAAAGCGCGGAATTATTGGTCGGAGACGGGCTTTTGTCATCCTTATTCATCAAGGCGGCCAATTCATCGATTTTTCGACCGCATTCTTTATCGAGCTTATCGATGTCGGCATCCTGTTTTCGCTCAATGGCCGAGATATAGCGAATATAATTGTCGTTATACCCAGATACGCCGCGCGGAGATAATTTTATGATATCGGAAGAAAGGGCCGATATCCGCTTCTTAAACTGACGGAGCCAATCCGTCGATATGGGGTCTGACCCGTTGAAATCGCATTCTCGAAGGGCGTCATAAACCACTCCTTGCAGCATTTCTTCTTTGAGGTTCTTGAGTTTTTCTCGGGATTGGTTGATATAGAAAAGCTGATTCTTGAGCAACATTCTCTGCCGATCAATACCCGAAGTATTCGGCAGCATTCCCATCCCCGTACCCAAAATAAAGACATAGTCCGCTTCTAAGCCCTTCGCGCTATGGAAGGTATAGATTCGAATTCCTTCCGTGGGGCGATTGACCTTCTTGGCATTAACCGTAGATTTTCCCTCAAAGGTCTTGAAGAAGGCTTTGAGATTATCCGCGGAGGTTGGCCAAGGCATTCGGCTATTTTTTGCCATTTTCTGAAGCGCCTCAAAAACCGCGCCACACTCCGACGATATAAATCGGCGCAATGGGGAACGGGGCTTCCTTTGACACACTTTGGTAACAAACTGTTGGAATGTATCTTGAAAACGGATGCAGACATCCAAGAAAGTTTTGTCATTAGGATCTCGGAGGGATTTGGAGATTTCGGCCAGCCCGGATTCCATTACACCATCGGGGACCAATTTGCCGTGAACAAGCCCATCGATTCTCCGCTCCGTGTGTTCTGGACTAGACAAATCGAAAGCCTCTTTGATTCGTGCTGCGTAAATGATGGGCCTTTCGCCGAGAGTCATGTTGCACAGAGCGTTGAAAAGCCAATACATTTCATTCAATTCCACTTCATCATCGTGGAGAATCGTGGGGGTTCCATGGGCCAGCAAGGCATCGCTGACTTCCCTTCCTTCGTCGTTAGTACGAACAAGAATTAGAATTTCTGAGAACGTAACCCCGGCTTTGAGGAGCTTATCGATTTCCGGGAGCAATTGAGAGTATTTGGAATCATAGGTTGCGACTGAAATCGGCGTGGGGGAGTCGTCTAACGCCCGAGGTTCTTCCGTTTTGGCGCGATTTTCAATAATGCGGAGAATCGCGTTTCCCGCTTTGACGATGGAAGCGTTGCAGCGATAATTCGTCATCAAATTGTATTGTTTGCAATTGGGGAGTTTGCGAACGCGGTTAATCACCTCAATGTCGCTTCCCCTCCAACCATAGATTGTTTGATCGTCGTCTCCGACGAACGTGAAATGGATATCACCATTATAAAAGGGATCAAAAACCTTATTTTGAGCGAATGAAACATCCTGAAATTCATCAATCAAGATGGCTTGGTACTCATCGGCGATGATTTTTTTCAGTTCTTCCCCATCTTCGGCAAGGACGCTTTGAAACAAATACGTGAGGCTGGAGAAATCTGCAAAGGTGGCGTGGTCGATTTCATAATTCAAATAAGCGGCGGCCAAACTATCGATCCCCGCGACGTTAACGGGCATGCCGTTAAAGAATTTGCTAAGATCCGAGACGATATAGGGGGATAAAGAGCCGTTGCTATAATAGTGGGCATAGACGGAATCCCTGGTTCCTTGCTGGGTGATGATTTTATCGCACAGGTTGAGAATAACCTGGTTGGTTCCCACGTCTTGGTCAAAACGAGGTTTAGTATCCATGTAGAGTTCTTTGTAATGAAGCTGAGCCAGTTTGTACACGAAACTATCAATCGTTTGCGGCGATAGTTCTTCCGAACTTAATGAGATCCCAACGGCCAAGGAAATATTGTCGTAGAGTTTTCGAACCTTTTCACGCAGGGCGAAAGCCGTATTGCGAGTAAAAGTAATTAAGGCGATCTTATTCAGCGGGATTCCCTTAACGAGATTCAAATAGGCCACGCGAGCGACTATGCACCTCGTTTTCCCGCTTCCAGCGCCCGCAAGAATCAGCGTATGGGTCTTGATGTCCGAACGAACGGCATCCTTTTGTTCCTGCGCTAAACGCGACAAATCCTCGACTTTAAAGAATTCTTCATCCGTCAAAAGAACACGGTTCCCATTCTCGGAAAGGGGGATCTTTTTGGTAGAGAAGGGATAATCTTTTACTTTTTCTACTAGTTTATCCTCCCTTTCGCCCTTGATCACAAATGCACAGCCGTCCTCCCCGTTGTCGCAATAGGAAGCGCAAAAAGGGACGCCGTCCTGGATAACGATTTTAAGGAAGGCGGATTTCCACGAATAGGAATTTCCCCCGATTTCAAAATGGTTCGTATTGGTTTTGGGGTCATAAGCCCATTTTGTATTTTCTAAAAACGCAGCCAAATGATTTTCGTTCAAAAATTCCCCGTTTCGAGCGTTAAATTTAGGGATGGAACGAACAATTGGCGATAACTCCGTTACCTTTTCTTCTTTCGATTTCAATGTAGCGGGTAAACAGTTCGAGGATACGTAGTCTTTAATGGCCCAATAAAAATCATTCCCCTTGGGCCCAAATTCAAAATGTTCTAATAAGCATTCGGAATAAAGCAAAAGAATAAAATCGATAACAAGGTCTTCCCTTGTTCCTTTTAGGTTTTTAATCTCATTCAATTTGTAAAAGCGTTCCATATTACCGTTTCCACTCCTGATAACCTAAATTGGGGTCTAGACGCGACAAGATATTGTCCATTTCACGTCCTACTTCATCTTTAATTTTACCTTCATCGTGGCGAAATGCCTCGTATTCTTTCTCGCTATAGGCAATGCAAAGAAGGAAACGGCGTCCCTTTTTCTTGCGCCATCCCGCCCAAAGAACCGCTTTTTCGGGCGACAAAGGGCGCATGGGAATCGCTTTTTGTCCTATTTGCAGTTCGGATGCACGATGGTAACCGCCGAAGCATTCGATGGTTACGATTTGCTCAATGCCGTCAAAGTCCGGGTTATATTCGATAAGGCCGTTGACATAAAAAGCGAATTCTTCTTGCGTATAACTTCGGCATCGAAGCCCCGCGCAATCCATGACATAATATCCGCCGTCTTCCCCTTCTTCCCCATGGGTGACGTAAAAAGCCGTGTTTTTAACGTTTCCACATCCGCGAAATAAAAAAGACGATTCTAGTTCGCCCTTACGGCTATAATGCGAAAAAATCCGACCTGTGTCTTCCGGGTTTGCTTGAATAGCGAAGGTTCTCATGGACATGCCTCTTATAACAGAGAACAATTCACCGATACTTGTTTAGTAAATCCCTGCGTTTGGCGTCGTATTCTTCTTCGGTGATTGCTCCGATATCGCGTTGATCTTTTAATTCCAATAGTTGATCTGGGATACTTGGCCAAGTGGCCGTTTTCGTATCCGAATTTTGTTTTTCTTTCTTTTGGGGTTCGGATGGAGTCCAGGTTAAATAAAGGATCCCTCCAACAAGTCCGCACAGCAAGGCGCTGCAAACGCCCACCCACGTCTTTTTGTTGTCTTCGTTAAGACTTTTCGTGGCAATGAAGCAAAAGATTGAGCTTAAAACGATTGGAATTAAATAGACGACAAAGATAAGGCTCTCCTTATCGTTCATTCCTAAACCGATGATCATCATGACGGCGTAGAAAAGAACCGTTACTCCCATTCCAATCCAAGTAAAGATTAAAGCTACTTTCTTCATAATCGTGACCCTTGAATGCAAAGGACTTATAGATTCCTAATCCATCCTTTGATTCTTTTTATGTATTTGATGTGACCGCACCCCTGTTTTCATATCGCATTTCGTTATGCCCGAGGATGACCCTCCTTTTGCTCGTGGCTTAACGTGACTTCATCTTATTCAAGGAACCGCATTTTGCCCTTTAACAAAGCAAAAATGGCTTAAACAAAACGCATCGGGCAAGGCAGCGCGCGGCTTTTTTCAAAAAAGAGAGGATACGTGTATCGATTTAATCTTTTTTGGGAATGGGAAGCCGAAAGATCAAATTTTTATTCCTTTCTACAATTTTGGTTGGTCATAACCATAGCACTTCCTCCTTTTTGGGTATCGGCCAAGTATAAAATTGGGCGCAAGCACATCATCAAAACGAAGATGGTCCTTCTCCAAAACGAAAAGGACCTTAATCGTATGGGTTGGAGATTACAACTTTAAGTCTGCGGCAACAAAACCGATGCTGCCGTTAGCACTATCTTCCAATAACTCCAACAATTTGAAAACGGCTTTGCGGAGCTGCTCAGTGTTATTGGAACGGTAAGCGACAACAGCCTGATTTTTCCAATAATTGGCTTTTTGCGCATCGGTATAAACGAAGCTTTCGTCCGCAACTAGTTTTCCTCCAATATTGCTTAAAAAATCAAAACTATTTGAAATCACATCAAAATTTAAATCTTCAATTTGCTTATAAATAAACTTCTTATTCTCCTCGTTACGTTCGGTCTCGTAAGAGGATTTAAGGCGATCGAATTGCCTTTTATCGTCAGAACTTCCAAATCGACTAATATTTGTTGCGAATTGCTTCAATTCGGTTTCTGCATTTTGTTTGGAGTGAGCCCTTTCGAAATTTCTTTCTTTTGTGATGATGGCGGTGTGGACATCATAGAACCGTTTAATGAAAAACTGAACTTTGTCCGTGTCGACATCAATATAGTCCGAAACCTCGTCGAATTCGTCGCGCAACGCGTCTAGTTGCTGTTCGAGATCCGCCACATCAACGTCATTGTCCTTTAGTTTCTTTAAAGAGACATCAAGTTGGTCGAACTGCTTGTCGATTTTTTCCATTTTGTCTTCATAGGACACGCGTTCATCTTTATCGCGCAGAGTCTCCTCGGGGATGACGTAATCAACGGAGGGAATATATCCAGTTACATGATTTGTCCGAGATTCGTCCTGCCTAATGGTAATTTCAATATCGGTATTGGCCGGAACAGGGAATCTCATTGCGGATGATTTAATATGAATGCACCCAATCCAGTTGTTCGCCTCGGGGTTGTCAAATAATTCGCCCTCATAAACGTGAATATCAATGGAATCCTCTTTGTTAGGGGACAATTCTTTTGTTGTGTGGAAGGTCCTAGTCGCTTCCGCGGGGAGCGGGGTATTTTTGGCGATAAGAGGAGACAAAATGTTATTTTCACCATCGGTAACCAAAACGCAAACCGAAAAGGTTGCAGGGGGTGCCGAAAGTTTCAAACTATCCGCGTTGTGCTTAATAACGAAACTTGCATTCTCAATAGGAATTTCCTTACCAGTCTTGTCTACGGTGTGGACAACAAACCTATTATTTTCATTCAAAAAGCAAATCTTGAGGTCGATATCAAAAATCCCTTCTTCCGCATCAACGAAATCAACCCAACCACTGGTCCATGCACTTCCAGAGTTATTGGAAGAATTTACGAGGTCAATTTTTACACGATCCAGTGAAATATTCCCAATATTTTTAAACGAGCCGACGACATTGACCATGTCACTCGCCGTCACCGGTTCATATTGCAAGGCAACTTCCAGACTACCCACAGAAACATCTTTAGTTTCTTCGACATCCAAAGAGCAGCTTCCGCCATAAATAGCAGCGCCTTCTGCAACAACGGTCATGGGGTTAAGAGAACAATCCAATTCAACATTAAACGTCTCAGACAACCTCTTCCTTACAAGCGGAATAAACGTGCTTCCTCCAACCAGAAGGATTTTGTCAATTTTGCAGTTCGGATCAAAACGAACAGCGCCATTAAGAGCATTTTTTGCAATTTCCATGCACTGTTCAACGGTGTCTTTTATCAAATCTTCAAATTCAGCCCGGGTGATGGTGCACGAGAACTCAACGGCAACACCGTCATTATCTTCCACGTCGAAAATTTCTAAATAAGACTCTTGGGAAGAGCTCAATTCGATTTTGCAGGCTTCACATGTTTTCTTCAGCCTATGTTCCAGTTCGATATTTCCTTCAACGTTATATTCCTTGGCGAGCTTTGGCTTAACGAGTTTGTCATAAATCAAACCGTCGATATCGCTTCCGCCTCGGAAGTTATCGCCATCGCTATTCACGACTGTTAATCTTCCATCGTGAGTGGAAAGAATGGAAACATCCAAAGTGCCTCCACCATAGTCAAAAACCATCCAATATTGGTTCTTGGTTCCTGGTTTCACGCCATAGGCAATTGCAGCAGAAATTGGTTCCTGTAAAAGCACGACATTCCTGAATCCAGCCATATCGGCAGCATTTTTCGTTGCTTCGTTTTGCAAAGAAGAAAAAGCGGCAGGGACCGTGATGACTACGTCTTTAACGTCTTTGCCCAAGCGGGATTCCGCATCGCGCTTCAGGGATTTCAAAACTTCGGCAGAAAGTTGCTCCGGCGTAACCGTAACATTGGAGCCTTCAAAAGAATACTTATCTTTTGTCCCCATTTTTCGTTTGAAACAAGTGATTACCTTCGGGTAATCCAAAGCACGTCGACCAATAAGATACCTTCCACGAACATAAGCAACCGCAGAAGGCGTGACATTCATTCGATCAGCGATGTTGTCGACGATTTGGCACTTATTGTCGTCGGTTGGATATGCAATTGCCGAGTTCGTTGTACCTAAATCGATACCGCAATCATAAAATTTAAGCATTCTTTATTTCTCCTTTTTATGCTTTTAAGATGGAATTGAATTTCGCTATATACGTTTTCATTCCGTCGCAAGTTGGACTAACTTCCGGATACCAACCTGCAAATTCGTAATCATACATTTCATCCGAATCTTTTTTCGGGTCCGCGGGCACAATGACCGGGTCTCCAAAATGATAGGTTTCCTGGCTAATAATGCTGCTATCCTCATTCGTAAAAGTAATGGTGTAATTAATATATTCTGGTTCGTACTGTGCCTTGTACGTCGCATTGCCTCGGCACATTTCGCTTACGGTCTTGTCCCACCCCACACAAACATAATTGTATGTCTCATCCGAGCTTCTGCTTGGAAGTTCGGGAACGACGATTGAATCGCCGTAATGATAAGTGGCCTCGCTGATGGTCCTGCCATCAAAATCCAAGAACGAGACGGAATAATCAATATATTCCGTAGAATATGACGCCAAATAAACCATGTCTTTGTAGGCAAAATTCGGCTCTTCGTTCCAACCGGACAAAGTGTATGTAAACGTATCATCGGCCGGACGATTTGTAATTTCTTCTGGAATTAATATTTTCTCGCCAAATGAATATTCCTTTTTGCTAATGATGTCGCCGCCATCCTCATAAGCCAAGCAAACGGTAAAAGATTTTTCTGCATTAACTTTGTCTTCCAATCTCCTCGTCGATTTGCCAAGTTCGGCCAAATTCACGGACAAAATGACTCCAAAAGTCAAAGCCATGACAGCAAAAGCCGATGGAACGATGACCGAGCGCCACCTTTCCCAAAAGTTCTTCTTTTTGGCGGCGGTTTTATCTTCTGGGGAAGAAGACTTGGCGGAGTCTTCTTGAGCAGTTTGGTCACTAGAAGTCTGGTTCGCTATTATCGGCGCCGACTTTACAACCGTTCCAATAACAACTTCCCCCGCAGATACAACCGAACCATTTTGAAGAACCATCGGTTTAATCATTTCCGAAATGATGGGCTTTGCAGTAGGATCATTTTCAGGCATATCGCTATGGATGACCTTGAGGTTCATTCCATAATCGAACGCCTGACCGGTCAAATCGCGAATCTCAATGCCATTGGCGTCAAGAAAACGTTTCATCGTTCTTAAAGAGCTATTAGCCGCCATTTTCTTCTCGACCGTAGCATTGGCAACCCACTTTTCCAATCGCCAATAAGCAACTGCTAAATCAATAATGTTATTCATATATTCTCCTTTTGTAATTTTTATATTGTTTTGACACGGCAAGAGTATGAAGTGAGGCCATCCAATTCAGAACCATCGTTGTCGATGACGCAATGCCAATGACCACTGTTTGGAATTTTGATTCGCACATACCCACCGGTGTAGAATCCGCCCCAATAGTGGTATTCTCCGCCAAAGTTCGAATACTTGTCATAATTGAAGTCGTCCATAAGACGAACGTACCCCATATCCGTTATGTAGACTTCCACAATTTTCGTTTCGTAATAGCCGACATAGACATACCCTAAATCATAATGGTCATGAGGCACGCCGAGGCTTTTTAACGCCTTCTGCGCATCCGCATCCCCCGCGGCTGCCGCCTTTAGCAAATACCGTCTACCCAGGGACGAATTAGCCGTGCAACCAATTCCTTGAAGATAGCAAATTCCAAGAGCGAATATTGATTTTGTATAGCCCTTATCAGCCGCCTTTTTATACCAAGTAAAGGCCGTATGCTGATTCTTCCTGACGCCGTCTCCGTTTAAATACTTTATACCAAGATCGTGCATTTCTTCGGCAGATAGCTCGCGCTCAGACGCACCAATTTTGTTATAGCCAAACGTATACCTAAGTCTTCGTTTCGTGTCCGGATCCGTAACTTTATAGAGTTGTTTCCCTAATGCTAAAGCCGTTTTGGATTCACCATTATCTTTGAGAAAAATAATGGCATTAATAGCCGATTGCTGATAACAATCGCAAACGCGCTCATTAAACGCTGAGCCTTTTTTAAACTTGTCGAGAACAAAGTCCTTAATATTCTTTATTATTGTTATTCTATCCTGTATTTGTGGAATCTCTTCTTTGATGGTTGTTTTCTTCACACCCTTTTTATCAAAGAATTGGTCATTAGTCGCTTGTTCCGCTTTTGCTTTACGAATCAAAACCTCTGCCACGTTTTCTTGAAAGGAGGGACACGCTTTCTCGAAGCCATCATAAGCTTTGATGAAATTGGATAATTCAGACGAGGACGAATATTCAAGGTCGTTCATCAGCGGCTTTAAAAACGCTTGCTTAAAAGCGTCGGCCACATCTTTCGGAGATTCGCTATCGGAACATTTACGCGCATCAACGAGTTCTTTATATAATTTTTTGTCAGAAAGGGAAAAGACGGCATTTATTTTAGAGAAAAAAGTAGTCCATTCTTTCGTTAATTCGAACCCAGCATCCTTGACAAGTAAATGGATATACGCGGCCAAAATTAAATCAAAATCACATTCACTAGATGCAAGCCAATCAAAAATTAAATGCGATTCCCAAATTTTGCAGTACTGATTTCCAGTAAACCAAAGGTATTTATTGGAAGTATCACTTAGACTAACAATAGCCGTTTGAACGGAGCTCAAATCTCTAGTCGGCCTTTCAATGTTCTTAAGGTCGAATTCGGTGGCTAACGACTTCGTTATTTTGAGTTTGGTATATTTCTCCACTTTGTCGCGAACATTCATCGCTTGGTTATTGGTGGAATCGCAAGAAATTCCAAGAACGAAATAGGGGTTTTGAAGGATGGGGGCATAGATATTCTTCGACCTGGCTTTAACAAGCGACGAATTTTCCTCAAAATTTTCAGGGGCGCTCTTCAACTCCTCAAGCTCCTTTTGATCGCCTTCTTGGGAGTCGACAATTTTCTTCGTGCAATCATCTACTGCCGCATTGAGCGATTTAAGATTCTCTTCCAAATCTTTTTTCTCATTAAATTTCAGGCTATTCAGTTTTTTAAGACCGGCTAGATAGGCCGTTCTAGCTGAACCGAGTGCATTCGAGAAGGTTTTAGCAAACGTCTCCTTTGCCCTTTCCCATGCTTCCGCAAACACCTGCGTATTCTTTTCGAGTTGTTCCTTTAATTGTTGCTTTTTAATGTCGGAAAGGAGCGTATCAAATTTGATATCGATTACTTTTTTATTTGTTTCAATGCTCACTTGAGGGTCGAAGGAAACGTTATTAATCGATTTTATGCCTTTATCTACGATGGTGTTAACTTCAGTTGAGTTGGAACCATCCAAACGAAAACTGGTAATTTTTTGCGCTTTATAAGCTTCAAAAATCTTAGTTTCCCGTTCAATCCTCTCTTCTTCACGTTTCGAGAAAATCGCCTTTTCGAACTTCTTTTCAACGGATGCAAGCCTCGCATCATTTTCTTTCTCCGAAAAGGATCGATCGAATTTCATCGCTTGGATTTCCGTTCGCGCTTGTTCGCACAGGGACTGGATTGTGGCGGATTCGGTTTCCTTTGAGACGAAGCGATTCAAAAGGGATTCCTTTGCCGCATCAAATCTTTTTTTGCAAGCTTCCATTTTGATTAAAAAGGACAACGTGTGAAACGCGACTGAAAAAGCATCTTCTACCGACTGGAGGTTAGCAGAGTACTTCTTATTATCGTCAAACTCGCATGTAGAAATATTTGCCGCAGTTTCAGCGAAACTTTGCTGGATTTGACTTGATTGTTTTTCAAATAGATTTAAAAGTTCGGCCGTTTTTTTCACTTTTAGCGTCTCGAAACGCTCTTTTTGATATTCCAAAACCTTGTTGTTTAATTCCGCGATCGCTTTTTGGTAATTACCTTTGTCTTTATCAAGAAGAATGTACGAGTACATTTTGTCGTCAAAGCAAAACTTTGCTTTTGTCTTAGAAAAGAGGAATTGTCTTTGCGTCACCATTTCTGCGGTGAGGTTCGAAAAATCAGAGATTTCGGTTTTTCTTTCTTCTCCGTTCTTTGTCGCCTTGAGTGTCATTCCCTCGAATTCAACAATCAAGGTTCCCTTAACACCTTCAATATCGCCTTTGACGTTTTCGAATACAATTTTGAATTTTTCCATATAATTCCTAGCCTCTAATCCGCCTTTTTGAATAAATGAACGTTAATACTGTCTGGAAACCGGAACGTTTTATCTCCAACCGAATCAAATTTCACAGTAATAAAATCGTTATTCACGGTAATAACCTTGCCTAAGTGAAAACGCTTGTGATACACGTAAACTACCTTACGGTCATACTCTTTCAGGTCGTTTAGGAATGCATAGTATTCGCCATAACCCAAAACGATGAATTCTTTGCCGGACTTTCTCTTTGGCTTATCGGCTTTTGAAGTGGCTTTGTTTTTAATTTCCATTACGGGTTTTGCATCTGGTTTTATTGCATCCTGAACAAAGCTCTTTGTAAAACGGACCACAACTCCATAATTATAGGTACCACCACCCGTGACCTGTTCCACTTTAGCGGAAAAGACATAGCCCTTATTTATATCAGACCTAAACTCTTGGTTTCTTCCTTTTGGGACGAAGCCAACGCTATTACCCTTCGGATCGAATAACTCAATACAGTTTTTGTCATAGGGATTGTCGTCCACGGCACGAACGCTTACTTCCTCGCCCGGATACAAACGAGAAACATAGGATTGGCGCCCCTCGAAAGTCACTCCGGTCAGTTTCATTGTAAAATCAAAAGGAAGCGAAGAACTTGGGATAATTGGTTCTTCGTCGTCCATTTCATCTTCCGAAAAAACTGATTTTCTTACTTTAAACGCCATAGGGTTTCCTCTTTGCATCCCAACTCACGCAATCTAGATCGGAATGCAAACTCGTCCTCACTCTTCGTCATTTATCTTATTGCGATTGATTCGTTCTCAGTCTAAACAAAGTACCCTTTAAGGTAAACAAACTAAAAAAACGTTTTGTTTATAGGCTGTTAAAGTAAAAACGAGGGAGCATCTTGAATCCTGCACAAAACAGGATTCAAGATACCGTCGCTTTCATTTATATTCCGTAAACGTTTCTTAAGTCTTCTCGAATCATTTTGATATCCTGAGTAATCTCAGATTTGGTTCTTTGAAGCTTATAATCGTATGATCCGGAATAGTTTTCAGCGAATTCGGTGACAGCACTGAAATCCTTTTGATCGATAACCATCATTGATAACGAAGCCAGTTGCTTGAAATATTTTTCGAAAAAATGCTTCTCCTCCGGATCCACGTATCCTCTATATGTTTGCATATCCGCATAAACGGTAGACACAAGGGTAAACGCCAAATGGAAGTAATTCACGCACACGAGAACCTTAAAAAATCCTCGCACATGTGCCACTGGGATTTCTCCCCTTGCATTTTTGCAGGCCATCATAACTTGAAAATAGGCACCTATTGCTTCGGCATAATCACCGGATCTTTTCGCTTGAATAGCATAATCGCTCAATTCTTTTGTATCGGCGTATCTTCCATTTAGTTTTACATCGGTTTTCACAGGGCTTGCATACGAAAAGCCCCAGATGTCCGAACCGGATTCCACCCATTTGGATAGAAAGGGAATGGCGTAATTTAATTGTTTTAATGTTTCGTTATCCATAAAACTCCTTTTGCAAAAAAATAATTGATGCACAAGTTTTGTTCGTCACAAAAGAGTTGTCCTTCGTGTTGTTAGTAAGGGATATAAGCGCATCATCTTCATACCCATTGGTTGTCGCGAGTTTGCTCCTGTCTGATGAATAGGGGCGAGCGCCGCATATTCAGACGATATACTTGTGTCTTTGTCATCGACAACTCGATAATAGGAAATTCAAATGATCTTTGATTTTGCCTCCTTTCTTTTCATGGTCTGAGTTTTTAAAGCTAAAAAAGGGATTTCTTTCGACAATTGTTGTCCATTGTATACAATAACTAAAACCATTTTGTCTATACTAATTCGCAATCAAATATGGTTAACGCGTTCCTTTTTTCGCATATCCGAATAGGGTTTAGCAGCATTTCTTCAGCCCAACAAGATAACCCAAAACTATATAAGCGGTTCAGACGATGGCCACCCGGCTTTGCGTTTCTCCATGACACGCCCCCGCAAATGCGCCTTCTAAGAAAAAGCATTGGCGCCATTAACTTCAACATTGCTAATTGGCAGCGAACATTGCTAATTCCGTTAGATCCTTATCATTGACTAGTCTAGCTATATTCGACAAAAACTCGCTAATGTATCGGCCCATTTCCTCTTCCAGATATATGCTAAACGCATGTCTCAAAACCAAGACATTGTCCGGACCAACATAAGCGGTAAAATAGGCGTTGCTGTTATTGAATCTCTTGGTCAAGAATTCAGTATACGACGACCTATCAAGTATACCAAAAGTCAAAAGTACGGCGCATTCCCCTACTTGATTACACACCACAGCGATTCGGATATCATTTTTATAACTTTGTAATTTCATTATTCGCTGACTCACAATCGTCAGGCCGTACCCATCGCCCGATATACTAGAGTCAAACCCAAGCTTTGCAAAAGGTGAAAACGCCCTCAAAGCCGCTTCGTTTACCTTATTTAAATTTAAATATGCCATAAGCCTTCCTTTTTCATGAATCGTCAGCGCATTGGAAAATCTATTGGTTTTCAAACGTGCCTCGCATTCCATAACTGTTTTTATTGCAAAATATGATTTGCACG
>UQCQ01000003.1 GCA_900539595.1 uncultured Mollicutes bacterium
AACAGCGCGCTGCCGGGCTTTTTCTTTTCGGGGCCGTTTCGGCCCCTTTTTTGCTGCTTAGATTTATAATGAATGCGTATGGAAATCAAAAATGTTATCTTCGATTTAGATGGTACCCTGCTTAACACATTGGTCGATATCCAAGGTGCGATTAACGATGCATTAAAGTCTTGCCACGTCCCTTTATCCTATAGTTTTGAAGAAGCCAAAAGGTTGATTGGGGATGGCGCAGACACGTTAGTTCATCGTTCTTTGGGGGATTTGGATTCCCCGGAATTATTTGCTTCGGTTAAAAAAGCTTACATGCCTTTGTATCGTTTGTATCAAGATCGCCATACTTTACCCTTTGATGGCATTTCTTCCATGCTTTATTCGCTTCATGAAATGGGTTTAAAGCTCTTTGTTGCCTCCAATAAGCCTGATTCGCTTGCTAAGGCGATAGTTTCAGCTAAGTTGAATTCTTGCTTGTTTAAAGAGGTTTTTGGGCATCGAGAAGGTGAACCTGTAAAACCAAATCCGATTCTTGTTCAGCGTATTTTTTTAACGGATCGCATTTCTCCGGAAGAGACTCTTTATTGCGGAGATAGCCATGTTGACGTTGAGACTGCGCATAATGCAGGAATTCCCGTGGCCCTTTGTTTATGGGGATATGGGAAATACGATGCCAATCTTCTAGATAAGGCTGAATATATTTTGAAACAGCCTTCCGATTTAGTTAGTTTATTAAAGCACGGCCTATCTACCCATGAGAAAGGAATTTAGTTTAAAATATTTCTTATGAAAGATGTGTTTTTGTATTCTTCTCTTGGCAATAAATTAGAGAAATTTAATCCTATCGTTCCGGGTAAGGTCAGCATGTATGTTTGTGGGCCGACGGTTTATAACGATCCTCATATTGGCAACATGCGCCCTGTGGTTGTTTTCGATGAGTGGCGTCGCCTTTTTATGGCTTTAGGCTACCAAGTAACTTATGTTTCTAATTACACGGACGTGGATGACAAAATTATCAAACGCGCGAAAGAATTGGGAATCTCTGAAAAGGAATTGACGGAATCGGTGATCGCAAAATTCCGTCATTTGGTGGAAGAAGTAGGGGCTTTGCAGCCTGATTTCACCCCAAAGCCGACGGTTTATATGTCGGAGATGATTTCTTATATTAATGACCTCGTTCAAAACGAATCGGCCTATGTCCGTGGTGGCGATGTCTATTTCCGCGTTTCTAAAGATGAAAGCTATGGCTGCTTGTCCGGGAATACGCCGGAAGCGTTGATGTCGGGCGCTAGGATCGAAGTGAATTCCCAAAAGGAATCCCCATTGGATTTTGCTTTGTGGAAGGCCACGGACGAAGGGATTCGCTGGTCGACCCCGTGGTCGGAGGGACGCCCTGGGTGGCATACGGAATGCTGCGTTATGATCAACTCCATTTTCAAAGATCAAAATGGATTGATTGATATTCATGGTGGCGGATTTGATTTGAAATTTCCCCATCATGAAAACGAAATTGCTCAATCGGAAGCCCATAACCATAATCATCTTGCAAATTATTGGCTTCACAATGGTTTCATCAACATCGACAACGAGAAAATGTCGAAATCGCTCGGCAACGTTCTTTTAGCAAAAGACGTCGTGGAACAATGGGGTGGCATGCCTCTTCGCATCATGATTTTGAATACTCATTACCGAGCTCCGTTGGCATTTACGGAAAAAACAATTCAGGAAGCAGATAAGAACTACAAAAAGATTTGCCAAGCAATGAAACTTTTGGCCGTTTTCCTTCAAACACACGGAGTGGACGACTTAAACTCGATTGAAGGCAACAACGAAGAAGATTTTTATCGCGAGCTTTGCAATGATTTGAATACTCCTAATGCATTCACAATCCTCTATAACGAATTAAAAGAGGCCAATCAATGTTTGCGTGTCCCCACGCCAGATATTTGTTCGATTCAAACTCACTTCGCTAGGATTCGAGATTATCTTCACATTTTAGGAATTGTGGCCCCTTATCCGGTTATGTCCTCGGAAGACAAGGATTTATATGCCAATTATGTGAAAGCGAAGCAAGAAAAAGATTTCGCTCAAAGCGATTTGCTGCGAGCCAATCTCATTCAAAAAGGAATTCTTTAATAAATTATGAAAAAATCGCTTGTCAATGATAATGCAATAGTTCATACTATTTTTAGTAAGAATAGTGTCCGAGAAGCCGTGAGAGCACATACGGCCAAACATCTTTATGTCACTGACCAAAATCGCGGCGACCCGATTGTTCTATCTGCAAAAGAGGGCGGAGTTCCAATCTCGATTTGTACCAGCAGTGAACTATTTAAATTAGCTGGTACGTCGAATCACCAGGGATTTGTTGCTGAAACAGCGGTAGCGAAACCTTGTTCCACTCGTGATTTGATTCAATCTTGCAAAGGAAAAGATCAGCCCCTCATTGTTATGCTGGACGGCATTCAAGATCCTCATAACTTGGGAGCCATATTAAGAAGCTGTGACGCTTTTGGTGTAGATGGCATTATTATGAAAGCGCATGGAGAAGTTCCGTTAAATTCGACGGTTTCTCGTGTTTCTACTGGTGCAATCGAATACGCAAAAGTAGCAGTTGTCCCTAATTTGTCCCAAGCAATTTCTGAATTAAAAGATGCGGGTTTTTGGATCGTTAGCACCGATGGAAGTGCAGATAAACTAATTAATGAAGTCGATTATCGTTGCCCGATTTGCTTAGTGGTTGGATCAGAAGGCTTTGGTATTTCCAGGCTTGTTTTGAAAAACAGCGATTTTGTTGTAAAGATCCCAATGGTTGGGCACGTTAATTCGCTAAACGCTTCGGTTTCTGCTGGCATTGCCATTGCGGAAATCTTCCTTTCGAGACGATAAGATTTTACATACCCAAAAAAAGATAACATGAAACATAAAATTCCTACGTCAACTATTAAGTTGAACAAATTTTTACTAATGCAATCTTTAGACGTTCCGACTTTCCCGGATGACTTCAAACCCTTCGACGAAAGCCAATATCCGAATTTGACCGATGAACAGCTCTTGGCTCTTCACCAAAACGGTGTAACGAATGCGCTTGCCGAATTGGAGGTTCGTTATTACATGAAGCGGATTGTATCCGCCCATATGGTTATGCCGAACATCCATGATAAGCTGGATGAAAGCTCGATCAGCGAAGCATTTTTTACCGCCATATATTCCAGTGTTCGCAACTTTAATTGGAAGGCGAAATTTGTAACCTTCTTCCATTGCGTTTTCCGGAATGAACTGATTCGAGAAATCAATAACAGCTCGCGTTGCTTTACATTGTGCAACTACGTTTCTCTGGATTCTACTGTGGATAACGAAGATCGCCCTATTTGCGAATCCATTTCTTCCAAAGAGGACAATCTTGACCCCGTGAATTACGCCAGCTATCGATTGCTGCTCGAGGATCTAAAACACCTTCCGCCTAGTTTCGATGCCATGTCTGCTAAAGTTGTTGCTTTGCTGCTTAAAGGCTTTCGCGCTCATGAAATCGCCGAGATTCTTCATCTCACGGATTATCGGGTTCGTTATATTATTTCGAGTGTGCGTGACTACGTTCGTCAGAAGTACGATTTCGTTCCCGATAAGTAAGCAGCCTTTGCGGACCGCCTTAAAAGTCTCCACCCACTGGGTGGGGATTTTAATTCCTGGATTGACAGGGCCTCTTGCTGCTCCTATAATCCTGCCAGGAGTTTGATAAAAGATGGCTAGAGAAAAAGTTTTTTTGATTTGCACGGAATGCCTTAGTAGGAACTATACCGTCCTTAAAAGAAAAGACAGCTCAGAGCGTCTTGAGTTAAAGAAGTATTGTCCGCATTGCAAAAAGCATACGCTCCACAAAGAAAGCAAGTAACAAGGAGGCTCTAATGAACCCGATCAAGTACACAAAAGAAGTGGTCAAAGAAGGCAAACGTGTTCGCTGGCCGAAGCGTGATACGTTGATTCCAACGATCATCGTCGTCATTTGCATCGCTGCGTTTGCTGCGCTGTTCCTGACGCTTGAAGACTTAACGGCTGGGTCTTTGATCAATCAGCTGAGAAATGTTTTTGGAGGAAAATGAAATGGCAGATGTAGTCGATAATTCCGCGCCACGCCTTGGTGAAAAGGCTTGGTACATTGTTACAACCTATTCGAAACACGAACAAAAAACGGCGGAAAACTTAAAACGTCGTATCGAAACGATGGGGATGCAAAAATACATTCTCCGCGTTTTGGTTGCTGAACACACCGTCCCTGTTTTGAAGGATGGCGTTGATACGGGCAAAACCAAGGTTGAAAACTATTTCCCTGGTTATTTCTTCGTTGAAATGGTCATGACGGACGATTCCTGGTTTATCGTTCGTAACACTCCGGGCGTCACGGGTATTGTCGGATCTAGCGGCGGCGGACAAAAACCGATGCCTGTTCCGCGGGAACAAATTGAACCCGTCTTGAAACGCATGAACATCATCGAGGACAATATGTATGATCGTTATCACGTTGGCGATCGCGTTCGTATCATCCACGGTCCTTTGGAAGGAACGGAAGGAACGATTATGTCCATTGATAAGGAAACCGGTGCTTGCCGTGTTGATACAATCTTCTTCGGTCGTAGTACTCCGGTCGATGTTGAATTCTCTGAAATCGAAAGACTTTAATAGAAACAATGGCCTCCCATGCTTTGCGCAACGGGAGGCCATTTTTATATTGTAAGAATAGTTTTGTAAGAATAGTTGTTAGAACAAGGAGCCTGTGTTTGCGGGCTCAATCCAAGATTTGAGAACGGATTTGTTCCATTTGTTCTTGGACGGAGAAGAAATAAGCGCTGCTCTGAAAAGTGGAAAATCGTTGTTTTCCAAATAAATCCAAATACGTTAGCGCGTAACGATCGGTTATGGTGAGGAAGAAAATTTCTGCTACGTGCATCGGCGCTTCATGTACGTCGTTTTCCGCCAAAATTAAGTTCGTCATTTCTTCGATCGTAAGAAGAACGAGCTTACCAACGTCATCTTGGTACCCGCGAAGTGCATCGGGTTCGGCATCGCCAATCCAACGCAAATAATCTCGCAGCGGAGAATGTCCCATTTCAAAATCGGATCCAGACATGGCTAAACGGATTTTGGTCGCCATGTTGGACAAGCTTTTTGCGTCGTAGTCTCTACCAAGACTCTCGCCAGCTGCTTGTGTAATCTCTTCACCGGCATTTTCTTTTGCAAAAAGCTTATCGAAAAGAAATGCGCTGGAGGCTGCGATGATGGTAGCGTCGCGAATGGTGTTGTCGGCTAAATCCAAATGGAGCCAACTTTTGACGGTGTAGACGAACCCGTCTAAGAGTTCATCGAATAGAATGGTAGCTTTTTTCATGATAATTAATTTTAACGTTACTCCTTTGGATTGGCTATCGCCGTATGGAGTAATTTGCTAAAAATCTTTTCATCCGGAGTGGGGAACATAACCCCTCGACGCCTTCTTCAAAGTTGGGGTAAACTTCTCTGACGTCATCCACTGGGCGCTCCTCGCCCTGTTTTAAACCCTAACTAGTAATTACGGGCCTGACATGGATGACTTTGCGTAAAGCATCCCGCGCAGGATATTGGTTGCTGCATTGATGTTCGGCCGGATTTTTGCATTGCAGAACGGGCAAACGGAATCGTAATGAGTAGACCACAAAAGAAGGGGTAACTGTGAACCACAGTCCTTACAGGTCTTTCTATATGAAATGACGGGAGAGGTCACATTCGCCTCTTTCTCGACCTGAATGGCCTTTGAGACTACCCTTTTTAGAAGTTGGGAATAAGCGTTTTTGGATTGGACCCTTAAGCATCTTTTTTCATGAAACCCCGTGGTAGTCGCGGGGGATTCGGCTGTGATTCGATCGAATTTCCAAAGTAAAGAGTGCGAGGTTTGCTCCAAAAAGCTCGATATTTGATTATTCAGTTTTTGTCGCGCGGATCGAAGTTTATGCAAATTTCTATCGAAACGTTTGGACGACTTGGTTTGATTCTGAGGCTCCTTTTGACGTAGGAGTCTGGAAAGGTAACTGCATCGTTTCAATAACTTCGATACCGATTTTTCATTAAGGCTCCAAGCCCGCGTTTTATTATCGCTCCCCATTCCAATAATCGTCGTTCTTGTTCCGGGGACGATGGAAGTGATTTTTCCAGTTTTGGGATAAGGGGTTATAGAATCCTTAAAAAGAAAACAGGCAAAATAACGATCATTCTTTTCTTCGATGGTACAAGAAAGAGGAGAAGAAAAGCGCAATTTCTCCGACATGCGGATGGAACCGAACGAACCAATTTGAAGTTTTTTGGATTGGGGGAGAGAAAAAGCGAAGTTTGGATTTCCGGCGGAGGCTAAATGTAAAAAATGGCTTCCACGTTGCGGTTTCCTAAAAGATGGAAAAACGCGGGTGCGCAAAATAGTTTTTGCCACAGGGACCAGGCGTTTGGCGTTTCGGGCTGTGATATCGGGGAAATAGGGAAGGCTCCCGCCCGTAGATTGCACGGATTTTATTGCGTGCAATTTGATTCGCTCAAGCGCCTGAACAAAATTGCCCTCGTGAATCCGTTTTTCCCGGATGCCATCGACGATCATTTTCAATTGGCGATTGTAGTCTCGCCGAGAGAATTCGAACTGACTGTCCAAAAAATTTTTCATCTTGGCGTTGGGGTAGATGCGAATTTTGTGAGTAATCATGTGAAATGTCCCTGCACCTATATCTATAACGATTTTTTAGAAAATCTTGTCGAAAAAAATTTATGAGTTTCCAAAAACAATAGTTGTAATACAGAAAAATATTTTTAAAAAATTTTCGGTGTTATTAGAAATTTAAAAGAAAAGTGTGGTTTTTGTTTGAAAATCTAGTATCTTTGATGAGATGAAATTTTTTATTTTCAGCGACTTGCACGGATCGAAAAGCGGTCTTCAAAAAGCAATGAGAGCCATCGAGAACGAGCAACCGGATGTTTTAGTTTTCTTGGGCGATACTCTTCACGGCGCTTATGATGCGGACGTTTCTTTTTGCATGGAATTTTTCTGCAAGAATTGCGGGAGAATCCTTGCCGTCCGCGGAAATTGTGACGATTCATGCGATCTTAGTCCTGCGGGAATTGAATTGCCACTCCGTCGTGGTCTTGATTTTGCTGGCCATCGAGTGCATCTGACTCATCGCCCTGATGTTTTTTCTTTTCCTCCCGGGGATGTAGTTTTTAACGGGCACACGCATTGCAAATGTCTTTATTCAGATGTGGGGACTATTCGCTGCAACCCTGGTTCCGTCTCCGTTCCTCGCGACGATGGGCCTGGATACGCCGTTATGGACGAAACAGGCATTTATTTGAAAAATCTTAATTCTTTTGAGACGATCGAATTTATTGGGTTCTAAGGAGAACGTGATAAAATAAAACTTGGAAAAACTATGGAAGAAAGCACGTTTAAAAAACTGGAATTATCGGACGAAGTCCTTGATGGGATGGAAAACCTTTTGCACGTTGCCAGTGATTTCACCCGCCTAAAAATCATGTATTCCATCATGAATGGAGAGAAGTGCGTTTCTGACATCGTTCGAGTGGTGGGGGCGGAGCAGTCTTTGGTTTCCCATCAATTGAAGGTTTTGAAAAACGCCAATCTTGTAACGACACGCAAAGAAGGGTCTCACGTTTTTTATTCTCTGGCAGACGATCACGTCATCAAGCTTTTGGACGTCGTTTATGACCACGTTCAAGAGAAACGCCGCCATTGATTTTTGGCTTTAATATTTTTTGAAAAAGAGCAAATTTTTCTTGACGGCTGTTTATGCGCAGGCGTATTATACACAAGCGCGTTCGAACGATGCGCATCGTGGGAGGACTGTTTGATCACGGCCCGAACACCACGAATGAATTTCCATAAAGGAGGAAATACATGAAGAAACGTGTAACAAAAGTCGTCAAGATGGAACTTCCTGGCGGCAACGCCCACCCCGGACCAAAGCTAGCTTCCGCCGGTGTCAACATGGCGAAATTCTGCACCGATTTCAATGCGAAAACCGGTGACAGAAAAGGACAGGTCGTCCCTGTCATCATCACGGCCTATGAAGACAAATCCTATGATTTCGTCATCAAGACCACCCCGGTTGCCCCGCTCATTCTAAAAGCGGCTGGCATCGAAAAGGGCTCCGGCAACTCGAAGCAAATCGTTGGTTCGATCACGGATGCTCAACTCGAAGAGATCGCGAAATACAAGATGCCGGATCTCAACACCGACGACGTCGAACAAGCGAAGAAAGTTGTCGCTGGTACCTGCCGTCAAATGGGCATCGCAATCAAGTAATGAAGGAGGCAAACTGCAATGAAAAAGAACAGCAAAAAATACGAAGCCGCCCTCAAAAAGATTGACGCTTCCAAAGTCTACAGCCTCGAAGAGGCCGTGAAACTCGTCAAAGAAACGAGCACCACGAAATTCGATTCCTCGGTCGACATCAGCTTCCGCTTGAATGTCAACCCGACCTTGGCGGATCAACTCATCCGTGGAACGATCACCCTTCCGCATGGCAACGGCAAAACCAAAAAGGTCTTGGTCGTTACCAACACCAAACTCGACGACGCGAAAGAATCCGGAGCGGATTTCTTCGGCGGAAAAGAGATGCTTGAAAAGATCCAAAGAGAAAACTGGTTTGGATTCGACGTCATCGTCGCTACCCCGGATATGATGGGCGAACTTGGGAAAATGGGCCGTGTCCTTGGTCCGAAAGGCTTAATGCCGAACCCCAAAACTGGCACCGTCACGATGGACGTTAAGACGGCCGTCGCCGAAATCAAGCGTGGTAAAATCGCCTACCGTGTTGACCGTGATGGCAACCTCTCGATGGGTATTGGCCGTGTCTCCTTCTCGGATGCCGACCTCCTCGAAAACGTCGCTGCAATCACGGAGCACATCGCCAAAGCCCGCCCCTCTACCGTGAAGGGCACCTACATTCTCACCGCGGCTCTCTCGACCACGATGGGACCGGCAGTTCAAATCACCTTTGCCGGACGGAACTAATTGTTCCCCTCAATTCGGTGAAAAGCTTCGTATTCCTAAGATAGCCGGGGGCATGTGCCTTAAAACAATCACCCTGCTGAGGTTAGCGAAATGTTCACAAAACCCACTAGTTATATAGAAGCTTCACATATATCGACAGAAAGGAGGTAGAAACATATGAATCAGCAAGCACTCGAAGCCAAAAAGAATGCCGTCAAGCAAATTGAAGAATCCTTCAAAGGCGCCGCGACCTTCGCAGTCGTTTCCTACCAAGGATTGACTGTTGCCGAAATTTCGGAACTTCGCAAAGAGCTCGAAAAGGCCGAAGCGACCATGACCGTTTACAAGAACACCATGATCCGTCGCGCTTTAGCAGAACTCCAAGCCCCCGATTTGGGCAATGCTCTCGAAGGGCCGAATGCCTTTGTCTTCTCGAAAGACTATGGCACTGGTCCGAAAGTTCTCTACAAGTTCGCTCGCAAACACGAACACTTGGTCGTTAAGGCCGGTATCGTGGATGGACGCGTCCTCGATGAGAAGGGCATGAAAGATGTCAGCAAGCTTCTCGACAAGAATGGCATGCTCTCTATGTTCCTATCGTGCCTCAAGGCACCCGTCACCAAGTTCGCCGCCACTATCAAGGCTGTTGCGGACAAAGCTCCGGCTGACACGCCGGCGGCCAACTAAAACCATTAGGAGGATCTAACAATGGCTAAATTCACCAAAGAAGAGATCGTCGAAAGCTTGAAGGAATACACCGTTCTCGAGCTCAATGACCTCATTAAACTCGTCGAAGAAACCTTCGGCGTCACCGCTGCCGCGGCTGTTGCCACCGCTCCGGCTGAAGCGGAAGACGCTGGCGCTGCCAAGGGACCGAGCGAAGTCTCGCTCATCCTCAAGGGCATCGGCACTGGCTCCAAAGTTGCTGTCATCAAAGCCGTCCAGGCCATCACCGGCCTTGGCTTGATGGATGCCAAGAAACTCGTTGACGCTGCTCCGGCTCCCGTCAAAGAGCACATCAGCCCCGTCGAAGCGGAAGAGCACAAGAAGGCTCTTGTCGCCACCGGCGCTGAAGTCGAAATCAAGTAATTTAGATTTCACATCACAAACAACAAGTATTCCCGCCCAGAGGACGTTCCCTTTGGGCGGGGTTCTTGCGTTATGAAGGGAGGGTAAATATGGGCCAATATTTCGATAACGATGAAACGTTGGAACACCAAGATATCCAGTATTCCTTCGAATTGTTCGGAGAAAAATACACCTTTCATAGCGACGCAGGGGTTTTCTCCAAAGATGGTCTTGACGATGGTACTCGTTTATTGCTTGAAACCATCGGCAAGGCCGATCTTGGAACCACCATTTTGGATCTTGGGGCGGGAGTCGGACCAATCGGACTAATCCTGGCTCACCTCGACCCGCATCGCCACGTTGTTTTAGCTGACGTGAATGATCGGGCCCTCTCCCTGTGCCGACAAAACGCTTTAACCCTTGGCGTGTCGGAACAAGTAGAGATCATCCATAGCGACGTCTACCTCAACATCGACAAAACATTCTCCACGATTGTAACCAATCCGCCAATTCGGGCTGGAAAGAAGGTTACGTACGCGATGTACGCGGGCGCGCTCTCTCATTTAGATAAAGGGGGGAAGCTCGTCATCGTCATTCGCAAAAAACAAGGCGCCGATTCCGCCGAAGCCTACCTTAGAACGCTTTTTGGAAGCGTAGAAAGGGCGGCTCAGCATAAAGGCTTCCGCGTCTTGATTGCCACATTAAAGGAGTAACTAATGCCGCAAGAAGATAATTTCATCCCTAACACCGAATACAAAAATCCCAATGGCGATTTGTATCCGGCTGGCATCAATGGCCGTATTGATTTCTCGAAAATCAGTGGACATTTGCCTCTCCCCAACCTCGTTGAAGTCCAAACGGATTCCTACGATTGGTTCTTGAAAGAGGGTATCGATTCCGCACTTAAAAACGTGTTCCCGATCCCCGATTACAACAAAAACCTTTTTATCGACTACGTTAATTGCCACCTTGAAGCACCGAAGTACACCCCGCTTGAATGCAAAACGGGCGATTTGACTTATTCAAGCAAGCTCAAAGTCACCTTGCGTTTGCGCTTCAAAGAAACGGGAGAAATCAAGGAAGCCGAAGTTTTCATGGGTGATATTCCCTTGATGACTGATTCCGGCACCTTCATTATCAATGGCTCCGAGCGTGTTATTATTTCGCAGATCATCCGCTCTCCGGGCGCCTATTTTGGATGCGAGCAAGACCGTAAATCCGGCACGTATCTCTACAATGGCGAAATCTTCCCGGGACACGGTACCTGGCTTCAAGCGGAATCGGACACCCGTGGTGTTTTGAATATCCGCATTGATCGCCAATACAAATTCCCAGCGCAGGTTCTCTTCAAAGCCCTTGGCATTGAGAAAAATAGTGAGTTCATCGAACTTTTCGGTGATACCGATAGCATCAACGCCACTTTGAACAAAGAACCGGAAATCAAAACCGGCGCGGAAGCTTTGGCAAAAATCTTTGCCAAATTGAAACCCGGCGAACCTTCCACTCCCGAAGGACGTGTTGAATTCTTGAAGCAACGTTTCTTCGATGACAAGCGCTATGACTTGGGTCGTGCTGGCCGTTTTAAATTCACTCAAAAGCTCAATGCTTATGAACGTTTGCCTGGTCGCATTCTTGCCCAAGACCTCATTGACACCAATGGCGAAGTCCTTTTCGTCAAAGGCACCAAATTAACCAAAGAAGACGTCCAATCCCTTCGCGATGCCAAATTCTTCGAAAGCGGCGCTTGTGCGAAGAAATTGAACGTGAATGAAGATATCGACACTTATAGCACGGTTGATATTGTCAAAGTCTACGCTCACGACAAAGAAACCGATCGCGTCGTCAACATCATCGGCACGGATTTGAACATGACCGATGTCAGACGTGTCACGATTTCCGATATGGTCGCGTTCTTCTCTTATTATGTGAACCTCATGGACGGCATCGGTGAATACGATGATATCGATCACCTTGGAAACCGTCGTATTCGCAGCGTGGGTGAATTGCTTGAAAACCAAGTTCGTCAAGGCCTAGCCAAGATGATCAAGGCTGTTCAGCAAAAGATGTCCATTTCCGATCCGGAAACGGCCACTCCGCAATCGCTTATCAACATCCGTCCTTTGACCACGGCCATTCGTGAATTCTTTGCTTCCGGACAACTTTCTCAGTTCATGGATCAAACGAACCCGCTGGCCGAACTTACCAACAAGCGTCGTATCTCCGCTCTAGGCCCTGGCGGTTTGACCAGAGATCGCGCCTCCATGGAAGTCCGCGACGTCCATTACACTCACTATGGACGTATCTGCCCGATTGAATCCCCTGAAGGACAAAACATCGGTCTTATTAATAACCTTTGCACCTATGCCAAGATCAACCAGTACGGTTTCATCATGACTCCGTATCGTAAGGTCTACCACATCGGTGGAAAAGCCTATGTTTCGGACTCGGAAACAGAATATTTGTCCGCGGACGACGAACGCGGTCTCTATATCGCTGAAGCCAACATCGACCTCTCGGCTCCGATGAAACTTGGCGATGTGGATCCCAATGCCGCCAACAAAGACGAATCCGTCAAGATGATCCAAGGCACCAACATCGTTGTCCGTCATGATGACGACAACCTCGAAGTGGAACCTGACCTCATTTCTTACGTCGACGTTTCGCCGAAACAAATCGTCTCCATCGCGGCTGCTTGTATTCCTTTCCTTGCCCACGATGACGCGACCCGTGCCTTGATGGGTGCGAACATGCAACGTCAAGCCCTCCCACTTCTCCGTCCTTCGATTCCTTATGTCGGAACCGGTATGGAAGCCAAAATCGCGAAAGACTCCGGTTTGGCTGTCGTCGCTCTCAAGGGTGGCAAGGTCCTTTATAAGGATTCCAGCACCATCATCTTGGACGATGGACAAGACGATAAGGTTTATACGGCCTTAAAGAAGAGCGCCTCCGATCTTGCTTTTGCTCGCAAAATCAAGAAAGGCGACCTCGTTTATAAAGGCGAAGTTTGCATCGCCACCGAAGGCGGATGCGCTCAAGCCGAATATGGCGGAATTATTCTCGCCAATGAGAAAAACCGTCTTGTTATCGATAATGGCATGCAACTTCAAACCTATACCTCTTTGAAGAAGAATGCCTGTGATCTCCCCCTTGCCCGCAAGGTCAAGGTTGGCGATCACGTCATGGAAAAAGACATCATGCTCAACGAAGCCGGACTTGCTTGCCAAGCCGAATTCGAAGGCATTGTTGCGGAAGTCGGAGCCAAGGAAATCAAAGTCATTGGTCACGCTTACCACCTCCAGAAATTCGATCGTTCCAATGGTGGAACCTGCATCAACCAGACTCCAATCGTCAAAGTTGGTGACGTCGTTAAAGATGATTCGGTCATCGCCGATGGACCCGCTATGCGCAATGGCGAACTCGCCCTCGGTCAGAACATCCTCGTCGCTTACATGACTTGGAACGGCTACAACTACGAAGACGCCATTATCATGTCCGAACGCATGATGAAGAACGATACCTTCACCTCCATTCACATCGAGAAATACGAAGTGGAATGCCGTGAAAATAAATTAGGTCCGGAAGAGATTACTCGTGATATCCCCAACGTCGGAGAAGATGCGAAAGCCTTCCTCGATGAACGTGGCATCATCATCCCGGGTGCTGAAGTCAAAGAAGGAGACATCCTCGTTGGCAAAGCGACTCCGAAATCTCAAGAAGACCCGACCCCTGAAGAAAAGCTTCTCCAAGCCATCTTCGCGGAAAAGACCAAAGAAAAGAAAGACACCTCGCTCCGTGTTCCCCATGGCGGTGCCGGTATTGTCCATGCGGTTAAAGTATTTAGCCGTAAGAACAAAGATCCGCTTCCTGCTGGTGTGAACGAAGTCGTCCGCGTCTACGTTGTCCAGAAGAGAAAGATCTCCGAAGGCGATAAGATGTCCGGCCGTCACGGTAACAAAGGCGTTATCTCCAAGATTTTGCCGGTCGAGGACATGCCGTTCTTAGCGGATGGCACCCCGATTGACATCCTTCTCTCCCCGATGGGCGTTCCTTCTCGTATGAACATCGGTCAGATCTTCGAAGTCCATTTGGGCCTTGCCTGCCGCAAGCTCCATATGCGCGTCGCGACCCCGGCTTTTGACGGAGTCAGCAACGAAGAAGTCTTCGATCTCATGAAGAAAGCCAACATTTCCGAAGACGGAAAGACGGTTCTTTATGATGGCAGAACGGGTGAACCGTTTGCCGAACGTATCTCTGTTGGCGTCCAGTACATGATTAAACTCGTGCACATGGTCGACGATAAATTGCACGCACGTGCTACAGGACCTTATGCCCTCGTCACGCAGCAGCCTTTGGGCGGCAAAGCCCAAAACGGCGGTCAGCGTTTCGGCGAAATGGAAGTCTGGGCCCTCGAAGCTTATGGTGCTGCGCACACGCTCCAAGAAATGATGACCATCAAATCCGACGATCGCGTTGGCCGTGCCAAGGCTTACGAAGCCATCATCAAGGGCAACCCGATTCCACGTCCTGGAATGCCAGAAGCCTTCAAGGTCTTTACCAAAGAGCTCAAGGGCCTTTGCATGAACGTGAAACTCTTCGACCGCAATAACGAGGTCATCGATATGAATGAACTCGCCAAGCAATCGCTCATCGAAGAGCGCAAAACCAACAGTGCGATTCACAAGGATTTAGCTCCGCGCCCCGAACTCCCTGAGCCCGGCGACACGGTGGAAGTTCAACAAGAACAAATTGCCGAAGAAGGCCTCAATGCCGTCTCCGAGCATGTCAACGACTAATAAGAAAGGACGGGAATAACAATGGCTGATAAATTAAATTTCGCTGCTGCTCCTGAAATGGGAGAAGCCGTCGAGCAAATCCAACCTGTGGCCGAGCCTCAACCTCGCCGCCACGAAGACCGTTCCTTCGACATCAATAACCTCGCCGCCATCCAAGTCGGACTCGCCTCTCCAGACGAAATCCGCTCTTGGAGCAAGGGCGAAGTGACTCGTGCCGAAACCATTAACTACCGTACGCAAAAACCGGAAATGGGCGGTTTGTTCTGCCAAAAGATTTTTGGTCCGGTCAAAGATTACGAATGCCACTGTGGCAAATACAAAAAGATCCGCTACCAGGGTATCACCTGCGAAAAGTGCGGCGTTGAAGTCATTTCCAAAGAATGGCGTCGCGAACGCATGGGACACATCGAATTGGTCTCCCCGTGCTCGCACATTTGGTATTTGAAATCGATCCCCTCTCGTATGGGCTTGGTTTTGGATATGTCTCCCAAGCAATTGGAAGATGTCATCTATTACGCTGCTCATATTTGCTTGAATCCGGGCAAATCCGAAATCTTGAAGAAGAAGCAATTCCTCAACGAGTCCGCTGCTCGTGTTGCTTTTGTTGACGTCATCGCCAAAGAAATCAAGCCGACGCTTGAAATCGGCGGCTCTGAAGACATCAAAGCCGATACCTTGATCGCGAAACTTCAAAACCCGAACGAAACCTTTGACTTCTTTACCTGCAAAGCTTTCATTGCCAAATATTTGGGTTCTGAATTCGGCGATGGCGCTGAATCCATCAAGAGACTCCTTCACGAAGTCGACTTGGATGAAGAGTTCAACAACATCACGGAAGAACTCCGTCATGCCAAAGAAGCCAAGCGCGTCAAACTTGCCAAGCGTTTGGAAGTCATCAATGCCTTCCGCGCTTCCAATCAAAGCCCGGAATGGATGATTTTGGACGCAGTCCCTGTCATTCCACCGGATCTCCGTCCGATGCTCTTCTTGGATGGTGGACGTCCGGCTGCTAGTGACCTCAACGAGCTTTATCGTCGTGTCATTTATCGCAACATCGCCCTCAAGCGCCTCATCGATATGAGCGCTCCGGAAATCATGCTCACCAACGCCAAGCGTATGCTTCAAGAAGCCGTGGACGCGTTGTTCGACAATGGTCGTCGCACCAAACCCGTCACGGGTCCGAGCGGGCGTCCACTCAAATCCTTGTCCCAAGGCCTCAAGGGCAAACAAGGGCGTTTCCGTCAGAACCTTCTCGGAAAACGTGTTGACTATTCGGGCCGTTCCGTCATTGCTGTTGGGCCAGATCTGAAGATGTATCAATGCGGTATCCCACGGGAAATGGCGATTCAACTCCTCCGTCCGTTCATTGCCTCTATCCTTATTAAGGAAGGGCATGTCACGGCGTATCGCGCCGCTGATAAGATCATTGATCGTTATGATCCGATCGTCTTCGATATTGTCGAAGAAATCATCGGCGATCACCCCGTCTTGCTCAACCGCGCTCCGACCTTGCACCGTTTGTCCATCCAAGCCTTCCAACCGAAGCTTGTTGATGGCCGCGCTATCCGTCTCCACCCGCTCGTTTGCCCTGGATTCAACGCCGACTTCGACGGCGACCAGATGGCTGTCCACGTTCCGCTAGGAAAAGCAGCTCAAGAAGAAGCAGTCGAATTGATGCTTGCTTCCAACAACATCCTTTCTCCTCGTGATGGTAAAGCCCTCGTCATTCCTTCTCAGGACATGATCCTTGGTAACTTCCACCTTACGACCGAAGAATCGTATGAAGATTTCTTGGATCGCGCCGATCAACTTGAAAAGCTCGTCAAGATGGAAAAAGACGAAGACCATGTTGATTCTCACGAAGTTGAAGGGGTCTTGGCCATGGCTGAGAAGAACCGTCTCTTCGCTGCGAATGATGGCAAAGTCTTCCATTCTGTTGACGAAGTCTTGATGGCTTACGAGACCGGAAACGTCTCTCTCCACAACCGCATCGCCATCCCCGCCAAGGCTGTCCATAAGGACATTGGCACGGGTATCCCTGCGGGAATGGAACACAAATACCTCATTACCTCTGTTGGTAAGATCATCTTCAACAACGTCTTCCCTGACGATTTCCGTTATATCAATGACGATCCGAAGATCGGCGTTGACGACGAAAAGATGAAGGCATGGTTTGTCTCCGCAGAGGAAGTCGCCGCTAAGTACGATGAAAAAGCTCCAGGCGAACCGATGTTCCAATATATCAACGGCAAGCCCAATGCCAAAGGCAAACTTGAAGGAGGCATCCCTCTCAAGAAAGCCATTGGCAAGAAGCAGCTTGGACCTCTCATCGACATCATCTTTGCTCAATATGGCACCTCCAAAACGAGCGCTGTCTTGGACAAGATCAAGGACCAAGGCTTCCACTATTCGATGGTTTCTTCTGTTACCGTCGCCATCTCGGACATCAAAGACGTCAAGGGTAAGGCGGAAAAGGTCGCGGAAGGACAAAAACTCGTCGACCAAATCCAAGACTTCTATGAACGTGGCTATCTCAGCAATGAAGAACGTCACAACCAAGTCGTTAAGGTTTGGACTCGCATCACCGATGAGGTGAAGGAATACGTTAAAGCTTCTATGGAAGCGGACAAACGGAACCCCTTGGTTATCATGGCGGACTCCGGATCCCGTGGTTCTGTCGATAACTTCAAACAGTTGATCGGTATGAAGGGCCTCGTTGCGAACCCGAAGAACGAAGAAATCGAACTTCCGATCGTCTCCTCTTACCTCCAAGGTATGAAGGTTAGCGAATTCTTCATTAACACCCACGGTGCCCGTAAAGGCTCTGCCGATACGGCTCTTAAGACGGCCGACTCCGGTTATTTGACCCGTCGTCTCGTCGACGTCTCCCAAGACGTCATTGTCCGTGAAGAAGATTGCGGATGCGACCACGGTTTCGTGGTTCGTCCGATCTACGATACGGCCCGCAAAGAAGAAATCCGTAGCTTGCAAGAGCGCATCATTGGACGCTTCTCCATGCACGATATCGTCAATCCAGCCACGGGCGAAATTATTGTTCCGGGCAATACGCTCATTACCGAAGCTCAAGCCAATGCCATTGTCGCAGCTGGCATCAAAGAGGTGGAAATCCGCACGATCTTCACCTGCCAGTGCAAAGACGGCGTTTGCGTCCACTGCTATGGTATGCAAATGGCGAACCGCACCTTGGTCCATGTCGGCGAAGCCGTCGGTATCATGGCCGCTCAATCCATTGGTGAACCTGGTACGCAGTTAACGATGCGTGTCTTCCACACTGGTGGTATGGCAGGCTCCGATATTACTCAAGGTCTTCCCCGTGTTCAGGAAATCGTTGAGGCTCGTCACCCGAAGGGCCGTCAAGCCTTGATTTCCGAAATCGCTGGTAAAGTGACCAAGGTGGAACAAGAAGGCGATCGCTTCAATTTGGAAGTCACCCACTATGGCGATGACGGCGCTGTGCTCGAAGTGAAGGAATATAAGACCGACTTCGGCGCAACCCTCCGCGTCAAGAAGGGCGACGAAGTGGAAGCTGGTGGTAAACTCACCGAAGGATCCATCGACTTGAAGGAACTCCTCAAAGTGGCAGGCGTCGAAAAACTCGAAGTCTACATGATTAAGGAAATCCAAAAAGTCTATAAGGCCCAGGGTATTGCCATCAGCGACAAGCACTTGGAAATCATCATTTCTCAAATGCTCCGCAAAGTCGTTGTCACTGATGGTGGCGACACCGAACTCCTTCCTGGCCAGCGTGTCTCTCTCCGTACTTTGAACGAAGAAAATGCCCGCGCCTTGCTCGAAGGCAAGAACCCGGCGGTTTGCGAACCGCTCGTTCTCGGTATCACCAAAGCGGCTTTGGAGACGGATTCCTTCCTCTCCGCGGCTTCCTTCCAAGAAACGACTCGCGTTCTCACCGATGCGGCCATCAAGGCGAAGAGGGATAACCTCCACGGCTTGAAGGAAAACGTCATCACCGGTAAGCTCATTCCTGCTGGAACCGGTTTGATTCCACAAGATGAGGAAGAGGAGAAGTTGGAAGATTGGACCGTTGCAGATGCGATGAAACATGTCAAACAACAGTACATCGAAAAGCACGATCGCAAAGATGCCAACGACTAATACTCACTAACGTAAAGGCCCCGTGGGAACACGGGGCTTTTCGCATGGCTAAGTCTTTCGATGATTCTCTGCGCATGGAACGCTTTAAAATGCGGATTGTCGGCCTTATAGAAACTTCTCCGTGACGTAATTATCGTTTTTGCAAGTCCATTCCAAATGGAAATCCCTTTAATGGATCGCTTTGGCCGACGCAAATGAAAATCGAATAGACATCGCTTCGAAGAAACTCGATGAATTTGCTTTCTTCGTAGCACAAATGCTGGCGAGTGAATCCTTTTTCTTTTGCATTTTCCGCATAATTGTTTTCAAAATAATCACTGCCCGCTTCCTCGGTGATAAAAATGGCTTCGATATGAAAATTGGTGTCGCTTGTTTTTTGTATCGTGGCTTCTAAAAGGGTGATGCACGGAGGGAAAATAGGATAAGGGGAGTCGCCTAATAAGGAATTGATGTATCCAAAAGAACTCGCCCATTCTTTGGGATGCTCGATGGAAATGGCCGCTATGGTCCACCCCTCTTTTTCTTGCACGCAAACGTTAAGAAGATAGAGGGTGTCGTTATGACTTACTTTCTTTTGGTAAGAAAGTCCGGATGATTGCAAGACAAACCCACTGTTGAGGAGTTGGAGAGAATATGTGGACTCTAATGCAGATTGGTATGCTGCCCATTCCCAATGGTTGGCATCGATGGTTCGGTCGTAAAAGGCGTGAGTAACCCCATTCGGGAAGGGGAGCATAGAAGAAGTGCCAATGATTTTTTCCATTTCACTTTGCAAACGGAAAGAAAATTGGGTGGGAGGCTCTACCATGACGGGATGATCCAAATAAGCCTTTATTTTCTCATCGTAAATTTCTCCTAGACGGGAAAAGTGAATGGTTTTTCCTTCCATATCACCATCATCACCCCTTATTTCGTAACGCACGTCCATGCTTTGATTGGATAAAATCGTAATTGAAAAATGATCTATGTCTTCCAGGGATAAGGCCGGCGTGTATAACTGAAGACATTCTTCCACGAAAGGATTTTTGCTATAGGAACGTGGAAAATAAATGTTGGGGGATGATTCTTCAGATATAAAAAGGTTCTCCGAGCCTTTTGCCATACGTAATAGCCCTCTTTTTTGTGAGACTTTCCCTGGGCCAATATATTCGGACAGTTGAATATCGGAGGTGACGGGATCTTTTTGAAAGGAAAAAATCCCTTGATCCCCATTCGTTAAAAAACCTTCTCCCTTTGTCGTTTCATAGGCTTCTCCCTGGAAAGAATAGCCTATCCCTTTCTCGTCGAAAAGGAGACCACAGTTGGTCCGCATCCTTGTGAACAGCATTCTTAAGTTAACGTTGTTTTCAATTATTGGAGATGAAGCGGAAGAAGAATTGGAGGATGCCTTGGAATCGGAAGGGGGATCCAAGGGCGGTTGGCACGTGGCTAATAACGTGCAACAAAAAAGAAGGAGATTGATTCTCATAAATTCCTTTCTTCCCCGATGGTTCTATTTTATTACGTTTTATTGAATTGAGAAGGGGGGTGGGGGTAATGGGAAATTGTCTTTTGATTTTCTCGGCATATAATGAGTGTCGCATGATTGGGTTTCATTTTGCACAAGACATCACGAACTCCTTAATCCGGTTATCGCCCTCTCCCTACGACGGATCCGCGGGTTCGCGCATTGACGAATTACCTGGAATCAAAACATTTTCAGCACATGTTGATGAAATTCTACACCACCAAGACCTTGCCCACGAGAATCTGGCTATCGTTTATTTCAACATTGATAATTTTCATACCTATAACAGACGATATGGATATGAAAAAGGTAATGCATTTCTTTCTTTGCTGGCCCAATCGATTGCCAACGCTTTCCCTGATTGCCCCTTATATCGCGTGTATGTCGATCAGTTTGTAGTCTTGGCTTCAAAAAGCGATGTGGAACCAGGGGTCACGAACGTTAAAATGGATTTCGATTCCTGGAATAGCGAAGAGGCCATTGAACTTTCTTCCGGCATCTATTTGGTTGATGGTGTCTCTTTGCATCCTTTGGAATGGTTGGATCGCGCTAAGCAGGCTTCTGAATCCCTTCGCGATAATCCCGGTACATTTTTTCGCTATTACAATAAGAACGAAGAAACGGAACGTGATGCCTATATTTTGTCGCGTTTCAAAACCGCATTGTCCTGTGGTGACGTTATAGTTGCATACCAGCCTATTGCACGCACAGGGACGCGAAAACTTTGCAGCGTGGAAGCGCTGGCCCGTTGGAACGATTCCCGTTTTGGCTCAATTTCCCCTGGGACATTCATTCCGATCCTTGAGTCTTTTCAACTGATTGGGGCGCTCGACCAATTCGTGGTTCAACGCGTTTGTTACGACCTTCGTAAGCGCATGGACAATGGGTTGCCCGTCGTTCCGGTGTCGATGAATTTTTCCTACGAAGATTTTTCGCTATTTGATGTGGCTGGTTGCATGGACGCAGCCGTTCAAAAGTATCGTTTGGACAAATACCTTTTGAAAGCGGAAATCACGGAAAGCATGCTCAAAAAGGACCCTGTCTTGATGCAGGAGAAAATTTGCGAACTCCACGACCATGGTTACGAGGTTTGGATGGATGATTTCGGATCGGGCTACTCTTCTCTAAATGTACTCCACGACTTCTCGTTCGATGAAATTAAAATCGACATGAAGTTTCTGGAGAAATTTGACGAAAAAAGCAAAATTATCGTCGCAAATGTGGTTCACATGGCCAAAAAGCTTGGGATGAAAACGCTAGCAGAAGGAGTGGAAACTCAAGAACAGGTGCAATTTCTATTGGGTATCGGATGCGAAAAGATCCAAGGGTATTTGCTGGGTCGTGCGGAGGCCCTAAATGAAGATGGTTCCTCATCACACGACCATCGGTTTTCTTTTGAAAACAAAACGGATGCGAAATACGCGGATGAAATTGGGCGCGTAAACCTACTGGACGGCAATCCCGTGGATTGCAGCCCCGCTGTTGGTCAGCAAAATTTTCCCCTTGCGATTTATGAACTTCGTGACAATCGTTTTCAAACCCTATTTTTCAACAAGGCTTATTCGGAAGTTATTTCCGGATTTCACAAAAGCGTGCTTGCAGACGATGAGGAAATGAATGATTGCCGCTGGATTGGCGGACGTAAAATTCTTTCCTGCATGCAAGAAATGAAGGTAGGCCAAATTCGGACGGTGGACTACCTTGATAATGGGAAATTCGCTTGCATAGAATTACGAAAATTAAGTGAAGATAAGACTAAAGACCGATCGGCATATGTCGCTACGATTAAAAATATATCGGACGATAGTGCGCTTCAAAGGCAAAAGAACCGGGACATCTATGCAAAAGCGTTTTACTGCATCCATGAATTCGTTGCGTTCCTAGAATTGAAAACGGATTCGATGGAGGTGGTTTTCGATAATGGACATTTCCATCCAAACCCTCAAGAAAAAGCCTCGGAATTTTTCCGGCGTTTGATGGAGAATATGATTCACCCTCTCGATAAAAAGCGCTTTTCTTCCTATGAAAAGTTAACCGAATTGCCTAATAAAATCGAAGAAACGCGCCAAGGATTCCTTTCCGGCTATTTCCGGATTAAAAATCCTTGTGGCGGCTATACGTGGAAACTCTTTTTGGCCATGGATGGATCGGTAGGAGCCAATCGCGTGATGATTTCCGTGCGTGACGCCGATTATGCCATGCAACCTATGCTGAACGAGAAATATGGAAAAGAATGAAGGATGTGTGGCGTTATCTAAAATATCCGCCCACGATTTTTCCACACGTCTTTTTGATTTTTGGAATCAGAGCCATCGCGTGTTGCCTTGGAGAAGCGATCCAAGTCCTTTTCATGTTTGGGTGTCCGAAATTATGTTGCAACAAACGAGGGTAGATACCGTTAAAGGGTACTATCTCCGCTTTGTGGATGCCTTGCCGAGCGTGAAAGCATTGGCAGATGCCCCGGAAGACGTATATCTCAAACTCTGGGAAGGTCTCGGTTATTATTCCCGAGTGCGAAATTTGCATCGGGCCGCCTTGGAGATTCAAAACCGTTTTCACGGCGAAATCCCATCCTCTTATGGAGAATTGGTCTCACTCCCCGGAATCGGCGATTATACAGCGAATGCGATCCTAGCTTGTGCGTTCCATCAAAAAACCGTGGCCGTGGATGGAAATTTGATTCGAGTATACGCTCGTTTGTTTGCATCATCTATCGACCCGGGGAAGCCTGCGGATCGCAAAAAAGTGCAAAAAGGATTTCTACAATGGTTAGAAGGGGACTCCGCCATATTTAATCAAGCCTTGATGGAAATTGGCCAAACGATTTGTATCCCTAATGGAAAGCCGTTTTGTTCGGACTGTCCTTTCGCCTCTTTTTGCTTGGCCCATTTAAAAAAGAGCGAGGACAGGTATCCGAATTTGAATAAAAGACCTGTTCAAAAAGCCGTAAAGAAAACCGTTTTCGTAGTCCGATGCAAGGATAAGATCCTGCTTCGTAAACGTCCAGATAAAGGACTGCTGGCTTCTTTGTATGAACTCCCTAACGTGGATGGGGAATTGACGTTAGAGGAGGCGAGAAAAGAGTGGTGCAAGAAAGGATACCATGTGGAATCCATCGTCGACTTAGGGTGCGCTAAACACGTATTCAGTCATCAAATATGGGAAATGACGGGGTATGCTGTTTCCATTTCATCCCCACTTCTCAACGATTTGTTCGTTGATGAAGGGCAAAGAAAATCTCTTTATCCCATCCCCACGGCCTTTTCCTATTTCCTGCCCTGAGGAGCACGGCTAAATTTATTTTAATCCCTTTTCATTTCGGTATAATGTTACCCCGAAGGAGGTTAATGCCGTTTTATTTATGTATAGCGACGAGAACAAAGCCCGTTTGCTAGCGAAGCAACTCAATTACTTCGACTATGCAATCGTGGATACGAGTTCTTTGATGGAAGATTCCTTCCCTATTTGGATGGATTCCTTGCTAAACGCCCAAACTTATCTCGACGATTCGCCGGTAGAAATATATATCCCGGATGAGTGCATTGAAGAATTGAAGAACCATTGCACGGATAAAAAGAACTTTGACAAGAGTTCATCGGCAAAGAGAGCATTGAAAATCATTCGCCATGCGAAGAGAAAGAAAGTGTTATCGCTTCTAAAAACCTATGGAAACGATACGGAGCACCATTTCGCAGATAAGGCGATTTATGTCAAAGTAAGTGCGGATCGACTTAATCAACGCATCCTGGTCGTAACCCAAGACAAAAAATTGGCCAGTGATTTGCGGGGACTCAACGATTTGATGTCCCAACATGGAAATCGAGTTCAAGTTTATCGGCTGGATCGCGATGGAAGCCTAGTTCCTAATCGTGGAGAAATCATTCCCGAAGAGCATCGTAACAAACCGGCGGAACGGAGTGCGCCCCGCCCCAATAACAGCCGGGGAGACAACACCCCGGTTAACAAGGTGGCTCCAAAGCCACAAAACCAAGAGGATGCCGCCATAAAGGCCATCGAAAAGATGGATGCGCATCTTGGCTCCAATTTGAAAAACCGCCAATATCCAACGGAAAGAAAAATCCAGGATGTGACAGAGCAATTGAAGAACCTTAAAAATTTGAAGGACGAAACGAAAACCAAACTCCGTCTTTTGGTTCCGGAAAAACAATTACGTCAAGAACTAGCCAATCTTCAAAGCGCGGTAATTCCAACGAAAAAAGAGACGGAAAAGCCCGCAAAACAAGAACCTGCCGCAGATGCTATCTTGGCTTTGAAAAAGAAAATGCGTTTTGGAAGCGGCAATTCGCTTCAAAGCGCCATTCAAGAGGCAGCAAGTTGGTGTGGGGGAATATTATTCCGCTACCCCACAATCCCTTACCAAGCACAATTCCATGGGCCGTTAGATTTAACGGAAAACGACCTCAATGAAATTGCTAAGCGTTTGGAAGACAAAATGGATGGCCGCGCCACGGTCTCTACGGACTGCAAAGGGCTGACTGTTTTGGCAGAGCCTTATGGAATTGGATTTAAAGCATGGGCTGGCTTGACCAAAAATTTGGAAGAACCCAAGCCTGTTTCTCATGTAGCCCTCCTCCCAAAAAGTGAGCCGGAAAAGCTTGAGAAGCCGGAGCAAGTTGCCCCCTCTAAAAAGGAGCAGCCTACCCCTAAATCCAGTGCTAAGCATCAACGTACGGTGAAAAAGGTAAAAAAGAAGGTTCAAACCCCGGTCGTGGAAAAACCCGTGGCCAAGGTAGAAGAGACCCCGACCCAAAAACCAGAGGATAAACCCGCGGATTTCGGACATCCGAAGCTGGTGATTCTTGCTCCTGAAGACAAGAATAAACGGGAACGTATTGAAGTCAAAATTCGTTACGAAAAAACCCCTGTTCCATCAGCTAAGGACCATTCATCTAAGAAAAAGAAGCCTGCTGGATCTACACAAAAGGCCCCCATTCGCTCACCGAAAAAAGGACAAAAAGGAATGGGTCAATCTCAACCAAAACTTTCGGTAGAAAAGAAGAAGCCGAAGAATACTTCTCAACTGACTGCTTCGCCCCAGAAGAAGAAAAAGGCGGTTGTAAAGAAAGTGGTGAAGAAAGTCCCCTCTTCTAAGGCTGCATCCCATCCGCAATCGAAGCAAAATGCTTCATCGCAAAAGAAGAAGCCGGCGAATCGTGCTCAGCCTTCTAAATCGGATGCGTCTAAGCCGAATGGAAAATAACTAAAAAGGAAACCTCGTAACTGGGGCTTCCTTTTTTTCGTGATAGGAATCTAGAATAACTGACATGGAAAAAACGAATGTGATGCGCCTGCTCGACATCGCGGGTATCTCCTATATAGAAAGAGAATACGATGAATCCATCGTGAATGGGATTCAGGTGGCTGAGGCGTTAAAAGAAGACGTGGATTGCGTATTTAAAACCCTCGTGGTGGAAAACCAAAAGAAAGAACATTTCGTTTTCTGCGTCCCTGTCGCCAAAGAATTAGATTTAAAAAAAGCGGCGAAATCCGTTTCGGCGAAATCCATTGAATTGATTCCACAAAAGACTTTGCTCCCTTTAACCGGTTACGTCCACGGCGGATGTAGTCCTATTGGATTAAAAAAGCCTTTTCCAGTCGTCATTGATGAAACGGCCCAACTATTTGATCGCATCTTCGTTTCAGGTGGAAAAAGAGGTTATCAAGTGGGCTTGAATCCCTTAGATTTGCTTTCTTATTGCCAAGCAAAGTTCGTTGATATCACAAAATAAGCACGAAATATCGATTGTTTTTCAAGAGGAAAAATATTTTAAAATTTTTAGCACTCATGTGTTGACATTGCTAAAAAACCGCTTATAGTATTGTTAGCACTTGGAAATGAAGAGTGCTAAACGATATCCATTAGGAGGTAAAACTTATGGCTTATTCAATTAATCGTGTTGAGAATTTCTTGGATCCGTTCGTCGATGATTTCTTCGGAATCAACGATGCAATGTCCAGTGAAAACTTCGGTTCTCTTTCGATGAAGACCGACATCGAGGAAGTCAAGGACGGCTATAACATGGTCGTTGATCTTCCTGGGATCAAAAAGGAAGATGTTTCCATTTCTTTGGAAGATGGCTATTTGACCATCAAAGCTTCCGCTAACACCTCGCTTAAAAACGAAAAAGGCGAAAAGAAGGGCTACAAGCATCGTGAACGCTTCTCGGGCTCTGCCAGCCGCAGCTACTATGTGGGCGACATCGACGAGAAGAAGGTGACTGCGACCTTCGAAAATGGTGCACTGAAGGTTTTCTTCCCGAAAGAAAAGGAGCCGGAAGTCACTTCTCACCAAATCGCTATCAAGTAAACGACCTTTTTACTTGCTGGCAGAGGGAGCAAATTAGTGCCCCCTCTTTTTTATTTCAGAATGGGGATAATTTTTTCTTGAAGACCGCCAACCACACACAATTGACGATTTTGGATGTGCAAATCGGTTTCGGTGCGGATGCCAAAATCTGGAGCGTAAATTCCGGGTTCATCACTAAAAGAAGTTCCTTCCATTAATTCGCGGAAATCATGGGATTCGTAATTATCGAGATTGGCTCCGGGCCCATGAGGAGAAATGTCGCCCGAGATGCTATGGCCAACGCGGTGAATAAAATAGGGACCAAATCCCGCGTCCGTAATGATTTTTCTCGCCACGTCGTCGGCTTCATATGCCTGAACCTTTCTATGGGGCAATTCCTCCTTTAAAAAGGAAATGACCCCATCGCGAGCTTGCTTCACGATGCTGAACCTTTTTTGATAAATTTCCGGAACGGAAGAACCACAATAGCCCATCCAGGTTATGTCAGCATAAACGCTCCCTGGCTCTTTGTTTTTTGCCCACATATCAATGAGAACCAAATCCCCTTCGTGAATGCGTGAATGGGCGGCGGGAGTTGGCCCATAATGAGGGTCGGAAGCATTTTCTCCTATGGCGACAATCGGCAGTTCGTCGTACACCATCCCCTCTTCCTCGAAACGTTTTCCAATGAATAATTGAATATCCAGCTCGTCGGAATGTCCTTTTTCGCGGAGGTCTTTCGCGATTTTTTGAAAAGCCTCATCTTTAATTTTTAGCGCTTTGTTGCAAGCGTCTTTTTGGGATTCAAATTGTTCTTTCGTCAAAACCGCAGAAAGGCTTTGTAATAAATCGGCAGAGGATTCGATTTGAATTCCAAGGGACTTGATGTAAGAGATGGTTCCATAATCTTCTAAAGATACGCGAGGCAGTAGGCCGTTTTCGGAATAATTCATCAGTACAACGGGCATGACTTGTAGGGATTCTTTTTCTATTTGAAGCATTTCTTGCCAGGTTGCATAAGGCTTCAAATCAAAAAATCGGCTGACGGATTCATCCCTTAAAAAGACGGTGTCTATTTGATGACAAATCAAGAATGGCTTTTCTTTGGATGGAATGACCATGATAATTTTTCGGGTCAACATTTTTTCGCCTAATAGACGAACCATAAACGGGTTATGGTTTTCGTAATCACTCATGACCCATGCGCTTGCTTTTTGTTCCTGCAAATATTTTTGAATCTCTTTGATTTCCATGATTTTTTCCTCGTTTTTAGTATAAACCCATGGACGAAATTCTTAGCGAGATATGATGTAAAACCCTCTATCTACGTGTAAAATATCGCTATGCTTTGGACGGATGAAGGCTTAAGAACAAAAGAAGAAACCCTTCCTTTATCGGAATACCCTCGACCCCAATTAAAACGATCCTCTTTCCTTTGTCTTAACGGGGAATGGGATTTTGAAATTTCCAAATCAGAAGATAAACCCAGCCATTTTTCTAAAAAAATTAGAGTTCCTTTCAGCCCAGAAACGCCTTTGTCGGGAATTCAATCTTCTGTTACTTCGAAGGATGTGCTGCATTATCGACGCTATTTTGACGTGGATGATTTGGACGAAACACATCGATATTTTTTGCATTTAGACGCTGTGGATCAAGTGGCAGATATTTACGTGAATGGGGAATTTTGTTCTCATCACGAAGGGGGGTATGATTCCATTGAAGTGGAATGCCACCACCTCCACAAAACGGGCAATGAACTCTATGTTCGCGTTAAAGACGATACGGATAGCCCTATCTTCCCCCGTGGGAAGCAACTAAATCGACGCGGGGGTATTTGGTACACCCCAACGAGTGGTATTTGGCAAACTGTTTGGCTGGAACGGACGCCAAAAGATCGAATTTTCTCCCTTCGTATCACGCCTGATTTTGATAACCACTCATTCTCTTTGTCCCTTTCCCTTGATGGAACATTTGATGAGGGTGAAGTGGAAGTCTTCTTCCATGGCCGTTTGATAAAGCGCGTGGATTTAGATGCATCGTTAAACTTATCCATTCCTTTGGAAGAAGAGTTTCATCCCTGGTCCCCCGATGAGCCTGCGTTATACGATTTGTCGATTCGCGTAAACGAGGATCGCATCGCCTCCTATTTTGCCATGCGGAAATTTGGAACGATTTCCTGGAAGGGACATCCCGTTTTCGCCTTGAATAATCGCCCCTTGTTTTTAAATGGTTTATTAGACCAAGGTTATTATCCGGACGGAGGTTTGACTCCTCCTAGCGATAGGGCGATGCTACAAGATATTCAAGACATGAGAAAACTAGGGTTTAACATGCTTCGAAAGCACATTAAAATCGAGCCCCTTCGTTTTTATTACCATTGCGATGTTTCGGGCATGATTGTGATCCAAGACCTCGTGAATGGTGGTGCCCCCTATAAGAAGTGGCTGATTGTAGCCGGCCCTTTTTTATGTCCAAAATGGAAGGATGAAAAAATCAAGGTTCAAAAACGTTTTGGACGAGGGTGCCCTCAATCAAAAGAACGTTTCGTCGAAGATTTAAAAAGAACCGTATCTCACCTGTATAACGTCCCCTGCATTGCCATTTGGACGATATTTAACGAAGGGTGGGGACAATTTGATGCAAAGAAAATGACGTCCTTATTGAAGGGATTGGATTCTACCCGCCTCATCGATTCCACCTCTGGTTGGGCGGATCAAGGGTGCGGAGACTTTTCTTCTCATCATATTTATTTCCGAAAAATTTCATTGAAGTCCGATCCCAAGAGAATTTTGTCCCTCAGCGAATTCGGTGGATATTCTTTGTTTTTAAAAGACCATTCCTTTAGCGCGAAATCCTTTGGATACAAAAAGAAGCGGGACGTGGATGAATTAACGGCTTCTTTAGTCGAGCTTTATCGCGATGAAGTGATTCCTTTTATCGATAAGGAAGGTCTATCGGTAGCAGTCCTCACCCAGTGGAGCGATGTCGAGGACGAAGTGAATGGTTTAGTGACTTATGACCGGAAGGTATTAAAGGTGCGGGAAAAAGAAATGATTGAATGCAACAAGGAGGTAGTTTTCCATGATTAAAGCATTGTTTTTTGATGTGGATAATACCCTTTATTGTTGGAAAGAACATCGTTTTATGCCGGAAGCCTTAAAAGCTATCAAAAAATTGCAAAAGAAGGGCATTAAGGTCTTTTTATGCACGGCTCGCCCTTATGATTCTATGAAACGGTTTCATTGCTTCAATCTTGGTCTGAAGTGGGATGGATGGATTGGTTCTGCGGGCGCGGTTGCTTTTACCGATGGGAAATTCGTTTTTAAGGAACTCATGGACCCCAAAGACGCGAAGGGGTTTATTCGTTTGGCAAAAGAAAACGGATTAATGATGGAAGTCGTCACGCCGAGGTCCCGTTACGTGACGGATGAACGGAACGAATATTATTTCGAATTCGAAAAATATTTTGAGGAACCTTGGTGCCCTATCAAAGACTATAAAGGCGGTCAATGCACGGGTTTCTTGCTTTATTCTCCAGAAAAGTTCGACCCCCTTTTTCTCGAGCGTTTCCCTCATTTGGCCTATGATCGTTTCCACGAATTTGCCTTGGATGTGATGCCTGTTCGCCATAGCAAGGGAAAAGGCATCGCCGCTGTGATGAAATATTATGGTTGGAACAAGGATGAGGCGATGGGATTTGGAGATGGAGAACAGGACATCGCCATGAAAGAAGGACTGAACCAGTTTGTTGCTATGGGAAATGCCCTCCCTATTGTCAAAAACGCTGCAGACTTCGTGACAAAAAATGTGGAAGAAGATGGTGTCGTCCACGCGTTAAAACATTTTGGATTATTGGATTAGCCGTTTATCTTTCGGGGTTTCCGTAGAGATCGAATCCCGCAGCGGAAGAAGTGTAATCCTCGGCATTTACGTTGCCGTTTAAGACGTTTTTCACGTAATCAAACGTCAAATCAGCTGGATAGGTCTCGTATTCGCCGTGGAATACGGGGTTTAAGCCATTGAGGCTTGGGAAGTAGTCGTATTTCTTTTGAATATTTTGATGGTAATAAAGGTAATCGATGAGGGCTACCGTGTAATAAGTGTTATCGATAAGGGTCGAATATCGATCCACGTCCCCCGTATATGTCGAATTGTACCTCGCTTCGTTTTTGATTTCGTCTCCCCTTAAATCGGCAATGACGATGCTGTTCGTGAAGGGAGTGGCTTTGTAGATATCTCCATAAGTGATTTCTCCGCTTAATGTAGCGCGTTGGGAATTTTCCATAGTCAAAGCAAGACTGGGGTAGCTTTCTTTGTACTTTTCATAGATAGCCTTGCAGCCGAGACGGGCCACGCCATATTTATCGATGGTCCCATTGGTAACTGTACCCGCAATCTTGCTGGTTTTATTCGTGACTTCCGCGGTCATGTAACGGTCGTAGACCTCTTGAATTCTTGAAGAAACCTTTGTGGATTTAGCCTCGATTACGTCAGCGGTTTTCTTGGTGATTTTGCCTTTGCTTAATTCCATCGTCATGTAGGAATAATGCTTGCCGTTGCTATAGGCTTGTAGGCAAGGGGTAGACCCAATATAACCCGTGTTTAGGGTATGACTATGGCCGCAGAAAACACCATCGATATAAGAAGAAAGATAAGAACTGGCGTTCCAAGACTCCACGGCCTTTTTATCTGCGTGGATGGAGAGCACGACGATGTCGCATTTTTCCTCTTCCTTTAGTCTTTTCGCTTCGTTGATGGTCAATTGCTTTGGAGAGGTGAATTCTAATTCGCGGACAATTTTAGCATTGATGGAAGTGGTCTGCCCTTCTCCAATCATTCCGATGATTCCAATTTTGGCTCCGCCTTTTTCCACGATGGTCGATAATTCGGTTTTGCCCCAGGATTCTTTGGAATAGTAATGGACGATATTGCCGGCGAGCATGGGGAAATTGGCTCGTTCGATATTCGCGTAAAGCCGATCTAAGCCATAGTCAAACTCGTGGTTTCCTAAAGTCATAGCGTCGAAAGGAACGGCGTTCATCGTTTCGGTGAGAAGAGCCCCATAATTGGAATTGGATTCATAAGAACCTTGATACATGTCTCCCGCGGATAGAATGATCGTGTGCTCGGGGTCGCGGTCTACTTCGTCGGCTAAAAAAGAGAAATAGGATAGCAGCCCTTTTTCATACCCGTTAGGAAGCACGCTTCCGTGGAAATCATTGACGGAATAAAAACGGAAGAGTCCGGAGGGCTTTGGCGTATCCAACGAACTCTCGGAAGAGGGTCTCTGCCCCGTTGAAGTATCATAATTCGAAGAAGAATTCGTCGCGCTTTCAGAACTAGTGGACGAAGGAGGAATGGGCCCATTTGAGGAGGAGTTCCCGCCATTAGAAGAACTGGAGTTAGAATGGGTGGGGGCGCAGCTAGACAAAAGAAGGAGAAGCGCAGAATAGATGGCGATTTTCTTTGAGGTTTTCATCGCCGTATTTTACCATTGTCGTCAAGGGGCTTGTACATGGAAAAAAGGATTGCGTTAGTTAGTCAAGGAGGGGGGACCCGTGGAGCGTTTACCGCGGGTGTTCAAGATGTTTTGATGCGGGAGGGCATTCGTTTTCCTTATATCATCGGAACTAGTGCTGGGGCCCTAAATAACGTGGACTATTTAAGCGGCGATATTGGACGTTCCAAAGTCGTGACGACGGAGCTGGTCGCTGATAAGAAATTTTTGTCCCTTCATAACCTCATTCATAAAGGGGGCCTATTCGATTTCCAATATTTGGGCGTTGAAATTCCAAAGACAAAATTGCCCTTCAACGACAAGAAATTCGATGAAGATCCCCGTACGTTTATCGTCGCCGCTACGAGTCTTGAGACGGGAAGAGCCACTTATTTTCAAAAAGGCGTTACCCCTGATATTTGGCCCGCGATTTATGCCTCCGCTTCACTTCCTTTGCTTTCTAAGCCCGTGGAGGTGGAGGGACAATTGTATTTGGATGGAGGACCAACGGCTGCGGTGCCTTGGAGAAGACCAGTTGCAGACGGGGTAGAAAAATTAGTTGTCATCCTGACTCGTCCTGTGGATTACCGAAAGAAAAACAAACGTTCTAAAGCCCTTCTTGCCGCGGCGAAATCGCTTTATCGCAACTATCCGAACTTCCTTGCTGCCTATCTTCGCTATCCTTTGTCGTATAATAAGGACATGGACGACCTTTTGGCTTATGCCAAAGAAGGAAAGGCGTTCCTGATTGCGCCGAAAGAATCCCTTGGCGTGTCCAATCACGAATCAAGCAAAAAGAAATTGCTGCTGGTTTACGAAAAAGGGGTAGAAAGAATGGAAGAGTTGCTCCCGGAACTCCTGGAATTTTTGAGAAATGAATAAGAACGACAAAAAACAACATCGCCCAAAGAAAGGGCTTATCAACCCCAAAATGGTTACCGAGTGGAATGTCTACAAAGAGACGACCCTCATGGAATTTTTGATTTTCAAAATGGGACCATCGTCCCGGAAAACCGTGAAGTCCCTATTGTCCCATCATCAGGTGGCCGTCGGCGGAGTTCCCGTTTCCCAATTCGATTATAAAATCTATCCGGAAGACGTCGTGACGGTTTCCAAACGCCGCATCACCAAAAGGGAAAGAAAAGACCTCCCCATTTTATTTGAGGATCAAGACATCATCGCGATCGATAAACCTTCCGGCTTGTTAAGCGTCGCCACCGAAAGAGAAAAAGGGAAGACGGCTTATCGGATGGTTTCGGATTATTTGACCCAAAAGGATAAAAAATCGCGCGCTTTTGTTGTTCATCGCTTGGACGAAGACACTTCGGGTGTTTTGATTTTTGCCAAGAATATTGAGACGAGGGAAGCCCTCCAAAATCATTGGCAGGAAATCGTGACCAAAAGGTATTACTACGCAGTTGTTGAGGGCGAAATGGAGAAAAAAGAAGATACTCTTCGCGATTATTTGGCCCAAGACAACTTCCAGTTGATTTACGTAACCAAGAACAAAACAAAAGGAAAACTGGCGATTACTTCTTATAAAACCATTAAAGAAAAAGCTGGTTTTTCGTTGCTGGATGTTGCACTAGATTCAGGAAGAAAGAATCAAATCCGTGTGCAATTAGGAAACATTGGTCACTATATCGTTGGCGATGACAAATACGGGGAACCGGCCGACCCTTTGAAACGTTTGGGGCTACACGCTTATGAGCTCGCTTTTACGAATCCCCTCAATGGTAAGGAATACGATATTAAGTCCAATATGCCCGTCGAATTTAAGAAAATGTTCTTTGAGGGCAATTATAATTCGAAGGTGCTTTCGAAGGCTGTAGAAGCCAAACAGCGGAAGAAGATGCGGGACACGCGAAGCGAAACCCGCATCAAAAAGGGGAAAAAGCGTCAAGAAAAAATGGAACATTATTTTGGCCAAAACACCAAACGGTCGAAATCCGCTTCGCCAAAAAAGAACGCGCACCATAAACCAAGAGCGAAGAAATGAACACGGCACCTAGTCGAGAAAAAACGTTGGCAGAACGTCGGTTAAAGCATAGACGTCCTTCTTTCTTTCGTGAGAAATGCGATTTTTTATTCCGTTGGGATTCCTTGTTTTATTTTGCTTTATTCACTTTGCTTGTTGCCTTTCTTTGGATTGGTTATCCGCTGATTGAAAACGGCTTCACTCAGTTATTGAACTGGGACTATACGTGGCAATACGTGCCCTTTGCCTATACTTATTGGGATTCTTGGCACACCTTTTTCACTACGGGGCGCTTTCCCATGTATGATCCTTCTACCTTCATTGGGACGGATTCTATTGGGTCGAATAGCTATTATGGCCTATTTGATCCCTTTGTCGTGGTGATGGTTTTATTTCCTCGTGCGTGGATTCCTCAAATGTTTGCGGTACTTACGGCCGTCAAAATCATGGTTGCCACGTTGCTCACGCGTCTTTATCTCAAATACATGGGGATTCAAGAATGGACGGCCCGCTGGGCAAGCTTAGCGGCTGGATTATCGGGCTATGTATCCTTTTTCGTTGGCTTTCCAAGTTTCGTTAGTGCCGCTTGCTATATTCCTTTGATTTTGCTTGGCCTAGAGAAGGTCATTAAGGAGCGGAAACCCTTCACCTTGGTTTTGGCCTTATTCATAGAGGGCGTCACCTCCTTTTTTTTCTTGGTTGTCGTTTGCATCTTTGGCGTTTTATACGCCTTGTGGCGTTATTTTTGGACGATTAAAGAACGTAATGCGAAGGAGAACTGGGCCGTTATCGGCATGGGGGTTGCTTCTTTTGCGGTCGCTTTATGCCTATCATGCTTCACGGTTTTGCCTTCTTTGCGTGAAACGATGCTTTCGGGTCGCGGTTCCTCCATTGGGCGTGCTTATTTATCCGCGGTGAAAGAATCGCTTCTTTCCCATGATCTTCGCGCCTTCTTTGGCTTTGTTTTTGAGCCGGTCGGCGATCATCCAGCCAGGGAACTCATGGGATTACTATCGTTCTTTTTCCCTACGGGCGGGCATGTGGCTTTGCCATTAGCGCGAAGCGGTTATGATGCTTGGACATCGGCCTTATTTTGCTATACGCCCTGCGTCGTTTTGTTTTTTACCGCTTTGATTCATAGCATAAGACTTCAAAAAATGAGTCATCTCTTGGCGGTTCTTGCCATTCTCTTCCTGGTGTTTACCAACTCCAGTTATTATTTGTTCTATGCCTTTTCGGGCAACGGATATGGCCGATGGTATATCGTCTTGATTCCTTTGATTGTTTACTATTGTGCTTGGGGATTCGATCAGCGTTCTTCTAGTGTTCGTTGGGTTCCCTTGGCGGGTTCCCTTTTGGCGTTGCTTGGAACCATTGGGACCTTCTATTTATCGGATAAAGTCCTAAAAGGAGTGACGTTCAACATCAATCCTAATGGGCAAACTTACTGGCGTGGCGAATATGTTGCGGCCACGGAGATTTATGACGGCAACATCTTCAACGTTTGGTATCTTTATTATCAGCTTGCTTTGGTGGTCATTGAAGGTTCCTTGATGGTTTATGGACATAAGAAAGAATGGCTGCCAAAAGCACTTGTTGCCTGCGTAGCCATCGAATCCATCGTTATGGGCAATATTGCCTATGCTTATGATGGAGTGTGGTCTTATCGCTATTCCTACGCCAATGGTCAAACCGCACGGGAGACGATGAGCTATGTCGCTAGGGAAATCAAAAAAGAAGATAACTCCTATTTTCGGACTTACGCGGATTCATTCGGCTCCACCAAATATGGGGCGAGGGTAGCCGGGCTCAACGCTTCGAGCGATTTCCATTCCCTTATGAATTTTGACGTAGAAGATTTTGCCCTCAATAACCATATGAAATCCCCTGGATCGGTATTAACGACCTATAACGGGGAAGAAGTCTATAACAATAGCTGGTCAGGGTATTACGCGAATAAACGGCTCGCTACCGATACGGTCCTTGGTTACCGTTACTATGAAATCTCCAATTCCTATTCTTCATGGAAGAATGCAGATGGCTCTGTCTTTTTCCCTACCCCGAACGTTCCTTATGGCTCCATTGAAATTCCAACTGCATCTCCTAACCGTGACTTGTACCGCGTTTACCGCGTGAAAGAAAAAGCTCGCCCCGAACTTGGATATGCGGTAGATTCGAGTCGTGTCTATGCGTTGATTCATGACCCCGATAGTTATTATTCCACCAATTTCTATTCGCGGAACGTGACTTCCAAGACGGGCTTTGCCCAGCTTCTTCGCGTAGAAGAAGCCGAGCTTTATGGGGCCATGGTCGAAGAAGACGCCGTTTTGCCTTCTAACATCAATGTGAAGAGAGAGAACCGCCGCCTTACGGAATATTACAATCAAATGTATTCGCTTTCTTCTCGCCTGGATTACGGATTATCCGCGACCTATTACGAAGTTGGTGGTGAGGATTTGATGGTTCCCTCCCCTTCCTCCCCCTATTATGACGAAGGGCTTGGGTTCTTTCTAAAACATTACACAAAATCGGAAAAGATTAGCTCAACCAAAACCATTAAACGCGATTCCGGCATGGTGGCTTTTAGCCCAAAGGCTGGCGGGTATTTTAACGAAGCAGAAGGATGCTACATCGAACTTAAATACTACAACAACATGTCGAGCTCTTCTTCGGGAACCTATAACGAAGTTCCTCGTGTCTACTTGATTGGTGATCGCTTTGATTCTAGTGGCAATATCGTGGAAGAAAACGCGTTATTAAGCTTTGAATACAATGCTTTTGATAATGCGAGAAAAACGGATTCTGGCCGCCCATATTACGGCCCCTATTCTTCCACGTTTGGTCTTTATGCAAATGAAGGCAAGGTTAAATGCGTGGTTTTCTGCTATACCGGAAGCAAAGACTATCCAACCATTTCCTTTGATCCCAATAATGTCTATTTCACCATGGAAGACTATGAGAGTTTAGGGAATAAGATGGCCAAGCTCCAAGCGGATAAATTACAAAACGTTTATACCGACACGGATCGTTTTACTTTTGAAACTAAATACAGCGAAGATCGCTTGGTTTTAACTCAACTAGGTTATGACAAAGGGTGGTCGGTGATCGCGACTTTGCCTGATGGAACCAAACGGAATCTTCCCATCCTTAAATTGAATGGCGGCCTCGTTGGCTTCGTGGCCCCTGGAGTGATGCAAGAAGATGGAACCCCTCTTCGGATTCGTTATGAAATGCGTTATGTGACTCCCGGTGCTTTCTATTCCGGTTTGGCTTTTGGAATTGGGCTAGTTTCCTTAAGTACCTATTTTGCAGTCAGCTATTTTTTGAAAAAGAAAAAGGAGGAGCAAGAACTCCATCCTTTATCCAATGATTAAACTTTATTTTTCTGTGAAGTTACGAAGATAAAGATCGTAGACGCGGTTTTTTGGCACATTAAGATTGGAAGCGACGTTTTTAACGGCTTCTTTTCCCGATCTGCCCCAATCTAATTCTTCCCTTAAGGCTAAGCCGATTTCCGCATCGGTAGTTTCTTTTTTTTCTTTATTTCCTTCGACGACGATGACCATCTCGCCCCGTAAACTGTCTTCGGGTTCACAAGCAAGATCCGTCAAAGTTCCTCGGATAAATTCTTCGTGTGCCTTGGTGATTTCTCTTGCTATTACGGCCTTCCGGTTGCCTAGGCTTGCTGCCATCGCGACTAAAGTTCGGGTGATTCGATGAGGGGATTCGTAGAAAATCAATGTTTCCACTCGCTTGGCAAGTTCCCGCAATTCTTGGTTACGTTCCGATTCTTTGGCAGGCAAAAAGCCTTCGAAATAGAAGTGGGAAGAATCTAAACCGGAGCACGCTAAGGCGTTGATAGCTGCGCTTGGGCCACTGACAACCGAGATTTTGATGCCTTCGTCAAGGCAGCGAGCAACAAGCCTTTGACCCGGGTCACTGACGGTGGGGTATCCGGCATCAGACATGTAGCACACCTTTTTCCCGCTTTTTAATAGTGAGACGATGGAAGAGGCGGCTTCTTCTTCGTTATGTTCGTGACAGCTGATGAATGGTTTTGATATCTGAAAATAAGATAATAGCTTGCCAGAATTTCTTGTATCTTCCGCGGCGACGTAATCCGTTTCGGATAGAACCTCTAGGGCGCGTGGAGAGAATTCCTTTAAATTGCCGATGGGAGTGGCAATTAAATAAAGAAGGGGTGATTGGCCTTCAAAATTTAGTTCGCGATTCATGATTTCTTGCTTCCTTCATTGAGATTAGATGGGCCGCGATTTGGACGATGTTTTCCATGGAAGTTCCTATGGTTTCCTTTACTATTTCGCTGGTCTTTGGAATTATTGTTTCCCTGCTGCGGACGATTGTTTGGGCTAGAAGACGGACCACGATTTGGCTGATTGTTTCCTTTGCGGTTTTTGTTGTTTTGGTTATTTTTCCGATCGGGATTGTTGTCTTTATTGGGTTTTTGATTGCGATCGTTGAAGTCGTTGAAGTTTCTTCCACCGATATTGTAATCGGGCAATTCTAAATGGAGGCGACCATCTTCTTCCTTCTTTTTGTAGGTTCCTCTTTGCATAGCACGGATGTCTTCTAAGGGATAGGTCCTATAATCGTCGCGAGTCGCATTGACCAAGCGAACGTTTTTGGAAAGAACATTAAAGGAATCGACGCTGTAATCCCCTTCGGGGGTATGAATGACTTCACCGTGACGCGGGAATTCTTTTTTGGCTTCCGTATAGGCGTCGTCTTCATAAAGGAGACAGCAAATTAATTTATCACAGGGGCCAGAAAGCTTCGGAATGTTGATTGTCAGCATTTGGTTTTTGGCACGCTGGATGGAAATGCCTTCAAAACTATTCAAGAAAGTGGAACAGCAAAGAGGCAAGCCACAAATGCCAATCCCTCCAATCATCTTCGCTTTATCACGGTTCGCGATTTGACGTAACTCCACGCGGCATCCTAGTTCTGGTGCGAGCATATGAAGCAATTCGCGGAAATCTACGCGTTTTTCAGGAGAGGTATAAGTAATGGTGACTTTTTCCCCATCTAAGGTATAAACGGCATCAATCAAATCCATGGCTAGGCCAAGGATTTCGACATCACGTCTACAAATTTCCAATGCTTTCTTTCCTAGGGCGAGGTTGTATTCGTAATTGGACATATCTCCTTTGTTGGGCCGACGTAAAATAGGCTTTAATTCCAAGGAAGAATGATAGAAGGAAAGGGGAGTGGACGTTGTGCATACTGTTCCAATTTCATAGCCTGAAATTGTTTCAACTACCACAAGATCGCCCGGTTTTAAATCAGAGAAGGAAGTGGAGAAGAAATAAGATTTATCACTGCCACGGAAACGAATGGAAACGAAGAAAGGATAGAGGTTTTCTTTGGTTTGAACGGTGTTATTAATGTTAGGTTCCATAAGATTACTCCTTGTAGATGACATAGATGAGATGGGTGAAGAGAAGACCAAGATTAATGTTCGTGTCGATTTCTCCTCGTAAGGTCATGACTTCCAAGAGGGCTCGATCGGGATTAGGAATCGAAGAAGCGATGACTTTCGTTTGGCTTAAGTAAGAGGATAAATGAATTCTTCCTTGCCGACGAATTGAAGCAACGTCTTCAAATAGCATGGCAAGCATATCGAGATAGAAGCGTGCGCTCTTTTTAGAATTGATGAGCGGAATGATGGTTTTCTCCATGACATAACGAGCGTATTCCGGTTTTTCACCAAAGGCTTCTAGCATGGTTTCGAAAGCCAATTTTGCATTTTGGTAATCCGTGGTTTCGACTTGTTCGGCAATAAGACTTGCGTCGTTATTGAAGAAAGAAAGGATTTCTGCGTCGTTTTTGCCAACGCCGATAGAGGTGGCCTCTTGAATAACTTGTTCTTGAGGGACAAGTAGCATTCGCACGGATTCGCATCGCGAAATGATCGTCGGCAGAACCTTGGATTCGTTTCGGGTTGTTAAGATTGCAAACGTATTGGGAGAAGGCTCTTCCAAAAATTTTAAAAGGCTGTTGATGGCTTCTATGGTCATGTTTTCTACTTCGTGAATCACATAAACCATGATGCCTTTTCGTTCCAATGCGGTCTGGTTGAAGTTTGAAAGAACGTTGCCAACTTCATCCTTTTTAATCGAATTTTCACTTCCATCGAGACAAACAAAATCTGGATAATCGCTCGCATCAATGCGTTGACAGGTTCTGCAGGTTAAGTCAGCGAAGGGGCTAGGATGATCACACAAAATAGATTTGGCGAGATAAATCGCGGTTTCCTTTAAGGGAATCCCCGCTTCGCCCATTAAAAGATAGGCATGGGAAAGGCGTCCTTTTTCTAGGGCGTTCGCAAAAGTACGATAGGCCAAAGGCTGATGGTTTTTGATGTATTCGCCAATTCCCATACCGAATTATTTTAGCCTTTCTTGAATAGCAGCATAGGCGTCGTCGACTACTTTATTTAGAGGCTGGGACGCATCGATGATGACATAACGGTCCGCATATTTCTTAGCTAAATCCAAAAAAGCTTGGCGAACGCGATGATGGAAGTCTAATTTTTCCAAGTCTAAGCGATTGACTTCGCGATTTTGGTTCGCGGCGATGCGGGCTAACCCTTTTTCGGGTTCGATGTCGAAAAGCAAAGTGAGATCAGGGAATGTCCCTTCCGTTGCAAACATATTGATATCGAGGACGTCTTTAAGGGCGATGCCGCGTGCGCCACCTTGATAAGCCAAAGAACTGTCGAGATAACGGTCACAAAGAACGATTTTTCCTTCCTTCAAGGCCGGCCAGATCTTTTGAGCAAGATGCTGTCTCCTGGAGGCGGCGTAAAGAAGAGCTTCGGTTCGCGGGTCCATGTCCGTGTTTTTCCGATCCAAAATAATGTTGCGAATTTCTTCGCTGATAGGAGTGCCTCCTGGTTCCCGCGTTAAAACGGTTTGGGCACCACTTTGAATGAGGCGTTCGTTTATAAGACGTAGAGCGGAGCTTTTTCCAGAGCCCTCTCCCCCTTCAAAGGTTATGAAGATACTCATAATGATTTTCTCCCTTCGAGTGCTTTTTCTAGCGTTAGTGGATCGGCGTATTCCAAATTGGCCCCCATAGGAAGTCCATATCCTAGCCGCGTGACTTTAATGTTTTTCCCCTGCAACATTCGTGCAATAAATAAGGCCGTTGTTTCCCCTTCGAGGTTGGGGTTCATGGCCAAAATCACTTCACGTATCCCCTCTTTTTCAATTCTTTGAAGCAAAGGGGCAATGGAAATGTCTTCCGCTCCAATTCCCTTTGTTGGCGACAGCAAGCCGCCTAAAACATGATAAACGCCTTTGTACTGCAGTTTTTCAAAGGACAAGGCATCTTTAGGCAAAGAAACAACAATGCAAGTAGAGTGGTCTCGTTCCGGGTTGTCGCAAACCTCACATTGCTCGCCTTCACAATAAAGCCCACACGTAGGGCATTTATGGATGGAAGTTTTCGCTTTGCGAATTGCTTCCGCAAATTCGTTGGCGTCTTCCTCCCGCATTTCAATAACACTAAAAGCCATGCGTTGGGCACTTTTCATCCCTACGCCTGGCAGTTTAGAGAAGCTGTCGACTAATTCGTTATAGGTTTTGAGTTCTTTCATTAAAACGGCATTCCGGATTGTCCGGTGATTTTTTCTTGAATCGCATCCGATTCTTTTTGGATTTCTTCCATGGCTTCGTTGACGGCCATGGCGATGGTTTCACAAAGCAAATCCGCATTTTCGGGGTCGAGCGCATCTTTGTCGATTTCCACACTCTTGACGCTGCGGTTACCCAAGACGGTCATTTTGACCATGCCGCCCTTTTCAACGACAAATTCTTTTTGCTCCAAGGCGTCTTGGGCCTTTTTCATTTCTCTTTGCATGCGTTGAGCTTGCATGATCATTTGCTGCATTTGATTCATTTTCTTTTCCTCCATCAAAATTTAGGCAATTTCAGTTGAATATCTTCGGGACGAGGCAGTTGAGATAGCTGCTTTAAGTTAAAGTAAGTGGTTTGAATGCGGTTGTTGTCTAAACGAGTTAACGCATGAACGAACACTTTTCTTCCTAGAACCAAGGAAACCATGGCGGAGATAGCCTTTTGGTTTTCCTTCAAATTCGCGATTTCCGCGGATTTATCGTAATTGAAGTTGATGAGCAAAGCTTCTTGGCAAAGGCAGAAAGGTTTTCCGTCCGCTAATAGTTGGGCCACACTTCCTACGCGACTATCTAATGCGGCATCTTGGAATTCGGACCAGCTATTAAATAGGTTCTTTCTTTCATTTTTATGTTTTGGCCCAAGGACCATGATTTTGATCATTTCGTCATCGGAAATCGATACAGGGGTGCCTTCTTTGTATAGCCCATCCCCGGGAACTTTGGATAGGTCAAGGGAGGTTGGGGCCGGCAAAGACGAAGTTTCGAAGAACGATAGTGTCGTGGTGTCGCGTACAGGAGCGGGCTCTTCCACCGCTTTTGCGGGAGCTGCGGGTTTTGCGGCCTCCGCGGTTTGGAAGGATGGAAGGGGCTCAATCTCAGGCTCATCTGGCTCTTCCAAGAAACTGGGTATTTCGTTCCCAAGGTAGGGTTTTCCTTCTTCGGGAATGTAATCTGCTTCCTTGGGAACAGGAGGCGGGACGATTTTTTCTTTCTTTTTAGGCTGCTCCGTTTGTTCGGGAACTGGACTAGAAAGGATCGACGTTTTTTCTAACAAAGGGGCTTTTGGCTCAAAAGAATCGACGTGTACCGGCTGCTTTTCTTGAATGGCAATGATAGGAACCGGCTCTTTTTCTTCCGAAAGCGTGGCTAGTTGTAACATGGACAGTTCAAATAAGGAACGTACGTTGGATACGACGCGGAAGTCGCGCTGTGTCTTCAACAGAATGTCGATCATTTGATTGGCGCGTTTAGCATCGATGAGTTTATTTAAACGTTCAGCATCTTGCTTTTTCAGAGATTGAACCAAAGATTCGTTCTTTGTTTTTCGGTAAATAATAAAGTCTTTTAAAATGTCTAGCAGGCTCGCGCATAGGCGACGGATGTCGACCCCTCCTTCAAAGAAGAAGGATAGTTTTTCAAGGATTCCAGAAATGTCACCTTTGGCAATCAGCTCCAGCAAGTTGATTTTTTCTTCGGTGGAAGTGAGCCCAAAAACAGAAAGGACGTCCGATTCTTTCAACGCATCCCCACTATAGGCGAGTACTTGATCCAGAATGGAGAGCGCGTCGCGCATTCCCCCGTCTGCAAGAGAAACGACGGCATCTAATCCATTTTCTTCGAATGCGATTCCTTCTTGTTCTAAAATCCAAATGAGTTTGGCTTTCATGTCGGCTTCGCTGATTTTGCCAAAATCGTAACGTTGGCAGCGGGACAAAATGGTGGGCAGGACCTTGTAGGGTTCTGTGGTTGCTAAAATAAAAACAACATGTTCGGGAGGTTCTTCCAAGGTTTTCAGCAAGGCGTTAAAAGCCCCTTGGCTCATCATGTGGACTTCGTCGATGATGTAAATTTTGTAACGGCCTTTGATAGGGGCGTAACGGACTTGCTCAATAAGGTCACGGACTTGGTCGACACCATTATTGGACGCCGCGTCAATCTCGATGACGTCTGGATGGGATCCTGAATTTAATTCCAAACAGTTAGAACAATGATTGCATTGGTGCCCAATCCCCTCTTCACAGTTCAAGGCTTTGGCAAATAAACGGGCCATGGAAGTCTTTCCAGTCCCCCTTGGACCACAAAAAAGATAGGCATGTGCAATCTTGTCGTTGGTGATTGCGTTTCGTAAGGTGCGAACAATTGCTCGCTGTCCAGCAACCTCTTCGAAGGTTTGAGGACGATATTTGTTATAGAGTGCTTTGTAGGCCATATGCGTTCCGTGGAATTATACCTTTTTGTCGTTTTTCTTCCTAGTGACTAATCAAGGATTAGGAAGGTTTTATCTGGGGTGGTATAATCCACGCGGAAATTGGAAGTTTTATGGAAGAATCAATGCACAAACGCCTCGAGGCCATTCGAATTCGCTACGAAGAATTAGAGAAAGAACTTACTTCGGAAGAAGTTGCGACGGATGTTGCGAAATTCACACGCCTATCGAAAGAAAAGTCCGACATAGAAGAAGCGTATGAAAAATATTCGGAATATCTTCGCCTTAGCCAAGAAATCAAAGATTCGTTGGAAATGGAAGAATCCGGAGACGCCGAATTAGCTGAATTCGCCAAAGAAACGCGCAAGGCAGATGAAGCGAAAAAAGAAGAAATTGAATCGGAATTCAAAAGCATTTTGTTGCCCAAGGATCCTAACGATGACAAAAACATCATCGTTGAAATTCGTGGAGCAGTCGGCGGGGATGAGGCGAACCTTTTTGCGGGCGATTTAGTTAATATGTACACTCGTTACGCGGAAAAGCAAGGCTGGAGCATCAAACTTTTGGATGCCTCTTTGGGAACTGCTGGCGGATATTCGAATATCTCGTTCATGATTAAAGGTGACCGCGTTTATTCCAAATTAAAATTCGAGAGCGGCGCCCATCGCGTTCAACGCGTTCCGAAGACGGAAGCCAGCGGCCGTATCCATACCTCCACGGCGACGGTTTTGGTGATGCCAGAAGCGGAAGAAGTCGACGTTCAAATTAATCCAAACGACTTAAAGATCGATACCTACCATTCCCAGGGTGCTGGCGGACAAAACGTCAACAAAACGGAATCTGCGGTTCGCATCACCCACATTCCGACGGGTTTAGTCGTGGCGTGCCAAACTGAAAAAGCCCAATTGCAAAACAAGGCGATTGCCATGCAGATGATTCGTGCCAAAGTCTATTCTTTTTATCAGGATCAAGTGGATGCCCAAAGAGCATCTGAACGGAAACTCAAGGTTGGAACCGGCGAAAGATCAGAAAAAATTCGTACCTATAATTACCCACAAAATCGTGTTACTGATCACCGTATCGGATTTACTATCAACCAATTGGATCGCGTTATGACAGGAGAATTGGACCCTATCATTGACGCTTTAATCCATTTTGACCAGGAACAAAAACTTCTAGAACAGGAGAAAAAAGACAATGCCTAAAATCCGCGATGTCTATTTCAAAGCCATCGAAGAGGGAAAAGAACACTGCGTCACTTCCCAAGATATTCGCCTTTTAATATCTCGGGATATGGGGTATGCGGAACCCATCGATACTTTATTCCATCAAAACGATGAATTCACCGCAAAAAGCAAATTTGATGTTCAATTTGCACGTTTATTGAAAGGCGAACCGGTGGAATATATTCTGAACGAAGCCAAGTTTTTGGACCATCGGTTATACGTTGACGAAAACGTTTTGATTCCTCGCATGGAAACAGAAGAGTTAATTGCCAACATCTCCGAAAGAATTACGGACTATTATGATCCGCGTAATTATTTGGTTTGCGCTGACATTGGGACTGGAAGCGGATGCATTGCTATTGCACTAAAGTCCATTTTTCATAATTGGCTCATTACGGCGACTGACGTTTCAGAAGGCGCATTAAATGTCGCCAAGAAAAATATGGAAACTTACCATTTATCAATCCATACGGAACTAGGGGAAAGTTTAGAGCCTTTTATTCGCAATAATATGGCACTCGATATCATAGTTTCCAACCCGCCTTATATTCTAAACAAAGATGAGGTTCAGGATTCGGTGAAAAACTATGAACCTTCTAGCGCGCTTTATTTAGATAAAAACCATTCGGTATACGAATCGATTTTCCGTGATTATAAAAAAGTCAAAAAAGGCACTTTGCTCATGTGTTTTGAAATCGGCTACGACTTAGAAAACTATTTGACGGATTTGATGAAGCGATATCTTGAAAATTACGATTATGATTTTGTCAAAGACCTAAATGGACTTACTCGTTTCTTGTTTATCTGTTGCCATTAAGAGGTGAAAATATGGATACAAAAGTATTGGAATGGAATCAATTGGAAGAAGCGGCGACGCTTCTAAAACGTGGGGAAGTTGTTTGCTTCCCAACGGAAACCGTTTATGGAATGGGCGCCCTTTGTTCGAAACAAGAGTGTTTTAATAAACTCGTGACCATCAAACGACGCCCGCCTGAAAAACCCTTTACCCTAATGTGTGCCAATTTTACACAAGCAATGGAATACGCGGAACTAGACGTAAGGGTTCTTTCAGTTATGCATGCCTTTATGCCGGGAGAAATTACCGTTCTTGTTAAACCACGTAAAAACATTCCCTCATGGATGACGTTGGGTAGCCCCTATATCGGTATTCGTATTCCTAATAGTCCAGAAGTTTTGGATTTGATTGACCGCGTCGGTGTGCCGCTACTTGTTCCTAGCGCCAATGTTTCCGGCGAAAAAACTTCGGTTTCTTTTGAAGAGACCTTAACCGCCTTTAATGGAAGCGTTGCTGCTGTAATTCGGGGCGAATGTCACTCTTGTCTTGCTTCTACGATTGTTCTTTTTGGCGAGCAAGGATTAAAGCTTGTCCGCCAGGGACCCATTTCTTTTGAAACGATTGAAAAAGCATATGCTTCCTCCTCTTTTTCCGTTTCATTAGGATCGGATCATGGTGGATTTGGTTTAAAAAATAGTATTCGTAAGCATCTAGAAGAACGCGGCTTCCATGTTTTAGATGAAGGCACGGACAGCTTAGAAAGCTGCGATTATCCCTTTTTTGCCTATAAGGCTGCTGAAGACGTGAGAACCGGAAAAGCCAATTTGGGGATTCTTTGCTGCACATCTGGTGAAGGCGTTATGATGGTGGCCAATAAAGTGAAAGGAATCCGTTGCGGATTGGGATACGATGACGTGGTAACTGGCAAATGCCGCGAACACAACAACGCCAACATGATTTCGTTTGGTGCGGCTTACATGGAAGAAGAGGATGTTCTGCGGCGCGTCGATATTTTCCTTGCCGAAAAGTTCTCCCCGTTAGAAAAGCACCATCGCAGAGTAAAAGAAATTTGTTCTTTAGAACAACAGCATTCCCTTTAAAGAAATTTCGCAAAAAAATATTTTTTTCACCTTCTAATTATGTGTGGAGAATAATTTTGTTTGTCCCCGTTGCGGAAATAGTGACCCCCGGTTCTTGGGAGTGAAAAACGGATCCCTTTATTGCAGGAAATGCATTCAATTTCAGGGCGAAGAAGCGAAAAACGTAATTCTTCGAAATCCACGCGCCATTGGGCTAGAGCTTTCGTATCCTCTTTCTAAAGAACAGCAAGCTCTTTCTGATCGCATCGTTTCTAACTTTAAGCAGGGGAAAGATACGTTGGTTTACGCGGTCTGTGGCTCAGGAAAAACGGAAATTAGTTATGGCGTAATCGGCTATGCGATGAGTCGAGGCATGAAAGTTGGTTTTGCTTTGCCTAGAAGGGACGTTGTCATCGAACTATTTTTTCGGTTAAAAGAAGCATTTCCTAGTGGAAAAATCGTCGCAGTATATGGGGGTCATCGGTCCAGGCTCGAAGGTGATTGCATTGTGCTCACGACCCATCAGCTATATCGCTATCCTAACTATTTTGATTTGCTTGTGATGGATGAAATCGACGCCTTTCCTTTCAAAGGAAACGAAGTGCTGACTTCTCTATACAAGAAAAGTCTAAAGGGACATTGCGTCATGATGTCGGCTACCCCATCCAAAGAAATCGTCGCGGAGTTCAAGGGAGATGGAAAGGAAATGTTGACCTTGCATACGCGTTTTCATCGCCATCCGATTCCCGTCCCCGAAAGCAAAAAGCTCTTCGGTTTTTTCGCGTTAGTTTTTTTGATGAAAAAGTTAAAAGAATTCCAAAAACGGAACAAACCGTGTTTTGTCTTTGTTCCCAAAGTTCGATACACGTCCTCGGTCTTTTCCGTTTTATCACCTTTTTTCCCTCGAGGAAATTATGTGTCGTCGCAACGAGAAAACCGAGAAAAAATCATTCAGGATTTTAAGGAGGGAAAATATGACTATTTGATCACAACGGCCGTGCTGGAACGGGGAATTACCGTAGCCAATTTGCAGGTTGTTGTCCTACATGCTGACGACCCCATTTACAACAGCGCTGCCTTGATTCAAATCGCGGGACGTGCTGGAAGGAAAGCGAGCGCACCCACGGGAGAAGTTTATTTTATTGGCGAACGAATCACCAAAAGTATGGAGGACGCTATCAATGAAATCCGATACTGCAACACCTTTTTGTAAGCTGTGTTTCCATCCTTTGGAACCCTGTTCTTTCCATCGTGTTTTCCGTCGGAATTGTTCCGTGTGTTACCGATGTTTTTCAAAATTTTCTCCGCGGTGGTTTCGCTTTAAAATGGAGGGCGTTTCATGCTTGGCTATATACCCTTACAACGAGACGATTCGGAATGCTTTGTATCAGTTCAAGGGATGTGGAGACATCGAATTGGCTCCCGTGTTTTTGGAAAGGATTCTGTTCTTTTTAAAATTGAAGTACCGTCATTATGTTATCGTCCCTGTTCCGTCTAGCCCAAGCCACGATGAAGAACGTGGATTCAATCAAGTGGTGGAGATGTTCCGTAATTTGAACCTTCCGATGCAATTCCCCATTACCAAACCATTTGAAATGAAACAAAGCGATTTAAATGCAAAACAGCGGGCGCGCATAGGCGAATTTCTTCGTTTTGATGAGACAAAAAAGATAACGAACAAGCCCGTTTTACTTGTGGATGACGTTTGCACGACGGGTTCCACTTTAAAGGCGTGCATACGTCTTTTGAAGCAGCATGGAGTTAAAAAGATTCAAGTGTTAGTTATGTCAAAGGTGATTCAGAGGGGAAAAGGCGATGGACTTTAATTGCCTACCATTTATTCAAATGGTATGATAATTCGGCTTTTTTGATTGAGGAGTTTTGAAGTGGCAAATATATTTGAGAACATCTTCCATTTTGAGAAACGTGAATTGAACCGCTACATGAAAGAAGCGGACCGTGTGATTTCTTTTGAAAAAGAGATCGCCGCATTAAGTGACGATGAACTTCGGGCAAAGACGAAGCACTTCCAAGAATATTTGAAGGGTAGCGCTAACGACGAAGAAATGGATCGCCGTCTTGAAGAGATTAAATACGAAGCTTTTGCGGTTTGCCGTGAAGGGGCAAAACGTTCCCTAAAACAGTTCCCCTACAAAGTTCAGATTGTTGGTTCTTTGGTTTTAAACGGCGGTAATATCGCTGAAATGCGCACCGGTGAAGGTAAGACTTTAACCGCGACAATGGCCGTCTATTTGAATGCTTTGACGGGCCGTGGCGTTCACGTTGTCACCGTCAACGAATATTTGGCCTCTCGTGACGCGGAATGGATGGGTAACGTTTATCGTTTCCTTGGTTTGACCGTTGGCGTTAACCTTTCGACCAAAACTGCTGCTGAAAAACGCGAAGCCTATCTTTGCGATATTACTTACACCACAAACTCCGAATTGGGCTTCGATTACCTCCGCGACAACATGGCTCAGTCCTTGGATGGCCGCGTTTTACGTGGTTTGAAGTTCTGCGTTATCGACGAAGCGGACTCGATTTTAATCGATGAATCGCGCACCCCACTTATTATTTCCGGTGGCCAACGTTCCTCGGCCTCTCAATATCAAGTCGCGGATCGTTTCGTTAAGCTCTTGAAGCCCGAAAAAGATTTCACCATCGATATCAAAGACAAAACATGCAACCTTACGGATTCGGGCAACGATAAAGCGGAGAAGATGTTCGGCGTTCCCAATTTGTACGATCCTCAATACGCGGATTTGGTTCACCGTATCCACCAAGCTTTGAAGGCCAACTACATCATGATGCGTGATGTCGAATACATGGTCGACTCCGAAAACCAAATTCAACTCATTGACCAATTCACCGGACGTATCATGAAAGGCCGTGAATATAACGATGGCTTGCAACAGGCGATTCAGGCGAAAGAGGGAGTGGAAATCAAACAAGAAACTACCGTCTTAGCCACGATTACCTATCAGAATTTCTTCCGTCTTTATAAGAAAGTCTCCGGTATGACCGGTACGGCAAAAACCGAAGAAGAAGAATTTGAAAAGATTTACAACATGCGCGTCATCGTCATTCCGACGAACCGTCCGATTCAGCGTGTTGACGATAACGACATTATTTACGGAACCCACGAAGGAAAATTGCGTGGATTGGTGGAAGAAGTCCAAAAACGTCATGCGACGGGTCAACCCATTTTGATTGGCACGGTTTCGGTTGAATCTAACGAAGAAATCTCTCGCCTATTGACGGAAGCTCATGTTCCTCACGAAGTCTTGAACGCGAAGAACCAAGCTCGCGAAGCGGAAATCATCTCTCACGCAGGCGAAAAAGGTGCGGTTACCCTCGCTACTAATATGGCTGGCCGTGGTACGGATATTAAATTAACGGATGACGTCAAAGCCCTTGGTGGCTTGTGCGTTCTTGGCACGGAACGCCATGAATCGCGTCGTATTGACAACCAGCTACGCGGACGTTCAGGACGTCAGGGCGATCCAGGTTACTCTCGTTTCTTCGTTTCTTTTGACGACGATTTGATGAAACGCTTCACCAATGATGAGGCTCGTGAAAGAATGAAGAAGATTCTTGGTGATGAGCATTTGGAAAATAAAATGATTCAGAATATGGTCACGAATGCTCAAAAGCAAATCGAAGGAAAGAACTTCGACATTCGTAAAAACCTTCTCGATTACGATGACGTTTTGGCTAAACAACGTCAAATCATCTACGATCGCCGCGACCGCATCATGCTTTCTGGCGATATCGAGGATTTGATTCACGATTTCTTCTTGGACGCCGGTAAATTCTTGGCGAAAAAGAGCACGGTTCCTGGCCGTGATGAAGACTTGATTTCGGCAGAATTGCTAGGAAAAACGATTATGCCAGCCTTCTTGCCGGAGGGCTCCATGCCGGAAAAAACCTTAAAAGCTTATGATGAAGCAACGGTAGAAGAAGGCGGAGAAGACTTGGGCGAATTCCTTTATATGGAATACCTCAAGAAGCGCAAGACGTGGCCGAAGGAAGTCGCGGACCGCGTGGAACGTTCCATCACGTTATCGGTCATTGACCGCAACTGGACCAAACATATCGATGCCATGACGCACCTCCGCGAAGGCATTGGACTTCGTTCTTACGCTCAAACCAATCCGTTGCAGGATTACGTAAACGAAGGATACGACATGTTCCGCGAAATGAACCAAACCATTGCCGTGGATAGCGTCTTCAACTTTATGAATGCCCGTTTGCGCACTTCGACCCCGGAACAGGAACAACCCAAGCCGGAACCGAAGGTAATTGAAGCCAAACCGGAGGAAAAGAAAGCCGCTAAGGAAGAGCCGAAGGAAATTGCTGAGCCGAAGAAAGAAGAAGTTCAGCCGCAACCTGAGTCCAAGCCTCAGCCGGCTCCCGCTCCCGTCTCGGACCCCAATAATGCCGCAATTCTCCACGTGGGAACTGCCGCGCCACAAAAATTTGAATATGTTGCTCGTCCAGAAGAAGACGACAACAAGCCCATGAATTTGGACGAAGCCAAACAAATTACCCGCTTGATGCTCGAAAAGAAAATCACCCGTGAACAGGTGATTGAAGCTACACAACGGGATCCGATGGATTTCCACTTGCTTTGCAAGGATGCAAAAGCAATCATCGCTTATCTACAAGGGGACAATAGCAAGGAAATGCCCGTCAACCCTATCCAAAACCCAACCAAGGAGTAAATCTATGAAGAATCTAGTCGAGCTGAAACAAGGAGCCTACGAATTAGGCAAATCCGTTCAAAGTCTCGGCGATTCTCTGGATTTGCCGAAGATTGACGCGGAGATTGAGGCGTTAACTGCCGAACAAAACGAAGAAGGCTTTTGGAATGACCAAAATAAAGCCAAAACGGTTTCAAGCCGTTTGGCTTCTTTGGTTTCGAAAAAAGAGGCCTATCTTAAATGTGCTAACGTTTATCGCGACATTCAAGACATGCTTCCCGAAGTCAGTGAATCCGATAAAGACATGATGGAGCTTTTGGATTCCATGGAAACAGACCTCAAAGAGGATTGTTCGAATTTGCAGCATAAATTGCTATTCAGCGGCCCTTATGATGCTTTGAATTGCACCTTGGATATTCATCCCGGTGCTGGCGGAACCGAGGCTCACGATTGGGCGTCGATGCTTATGCGTATGTATGGCCGTTGGGCTGAAAGGAACAATTTCAAAGTTCAAGTGATCGATATCGAAGAAGGGGAAGAAGCCGGCATTAAGTCCGTGACTTTAAAAGTTTCAGGACAAGATGCTTATGGTTTTTTGAAGAGCGAAAAAGGCGTTCATCGCTTGGTTCGCATTTCTCCTTTTGATGCAGCGGCAAGACGTCATACCTCTTTCGCTTCGGTTAACGTCATTCCAGAATTCGGTGCGGTCAGCGATATTGTGATCGATCCTAAGGATTTGCGAGTAGACACTTATCGTTCAGGCGGAGCCGGAGGACAGAACGTTAATAAAGTTTCTTCTGCGGTTCGCATCACCCACTTGCCAACTGGCATTGTTGTCCAATGTCAGATTGAACGTAGCCAGCTTATGAATAAGGCAACCTGTATGTCGATGCTCACCGACTTATTGATGCAAAGAAAGTTGGAAGAGAGGGAACGCCAATTAAAATCCATCCAAGGTGAACAAAAGAACATTGAATGGGGTTCTCAGATCCGTTCCTATGTTTTCCAGCCATATACAATGGTCAAAGATCATCGCACGGGCTACGAAACTGGGGATATTAACGGGGTGATGGATGGCGATATCAACCAATTCCTTTTCTCCTATCTAGAAATGGAGTCCCGCAAAGATGCTAAAAACGTGGACTAAAAAAGAAGTGTTGCACGCAATTCGCAATTACGCGCTCATTGTCTTGGGTTGCTTTTTGCTAGCGGCCGGTGACGCAATTTTTATTACGCCATTTAATATTCTTCCTGGTGGCATTATCAGCGTTGGAATCATTGTCCAGCACTTTGTCGATGCGGCGGGCATTGATTTTCAAGTGGTTGATATCGTGACTTGGATTCTTCAAATCAGCTTATTGATTGTTAGCTTTATTTTCTTGGGCAAGAAATTCACGTTGCATACCTTTTTTGCTACGTTGATTTACCCGGGGATCTTCACGATTCTTTACCGCATTCCTATGGTGAATGGTTTGCCTATTGGACAATTCCTTGCGGACCAATTGGTGAAAACAAGCATGGAAGGCACGGCGTCTACCTCCGTTTTGCTTCTCGCTTCTATTTTTGGCGGAGCGATGATTGGAGGGGGTGTCGCCACTACCTACCACGCGGATGGCTCGACGGGTGGCTTTGATGTTATTTCGGTTATTATTGCTAAACACACCCCAATAAAAGAAGCTCTATCTTGCTTTATCATTGACGGAACGTTGATTCTAATAGGAATCATTGTAAAACGCGATTTGGCGCTAGGGTTAATTGGCGTACTTTCCTCTTTTGTTTGCGCGGCGGTTGTTCAATATTTTTACGTCAATTCCTCTTCGTATGTTATCGCTGATATTGTTTCTTCCAAGTCGGAAGAAATTCAAAAATATGTTATTGAAGACATGGACCACACAACCACGGTTATGGATGTTCACGGGGGCTATAGTGGCGAAGAAAAGATTTTAATTCGCGTTGCCTTTAACAAAAGAGAACTTCACGATTTCCGCGAATTTATTGCTTCAGTGGACCCTCGAGCGTTTGTGACCTTTACCACTGCTTCGATGATTAACGGAGAAGGGTTTGATCCCCTTTCTAATAAAGAAGAGAAAACCTTGCAAATATCCAATATTGCAAAAAGAAAGAAGCGGGATTTGCGCGATTCTAGCGATAGTCAAAAAGAGGAATAACTCCCATGGAAGAACATCGCTTTAAGCTCGTTTCCAAATACAAGCCAACAGGGGATCAGCCAGAAGCAATTGAGAAGATTCTTCATCGAATTTCCTTAGGAGAGAAATGGAACGTCATCCAGGGGGCGACTGGAACGGGCAAGACGTTTACCGACGCTAATATCGTTGCAGCGTTGAACCGTCCCACACTGGTAATGGTTCACAACAAAACGTTAGCCTCTCAGCTTTATGGGGAATTCAAAGAGCTATTTCCAGAGAATCGTGTCGAATATTTTATTTCGAACTTTGATTTCTATCAGCCAGAAGCATATATCCCAAAAAGCGACACTTATATTGACAAGAATGCCGTCATGAATGAGGAAATCGACATGATGCGTTCTGCCGCCATGAATTCGATCCTCCAACGTCGTGATACGATTGTTGTATGTTCTGTCGCCGCCATTTACGGTTTAAGTGATCCTAACGAATATCAAGGTTTGATTTTTGAAATTCGCCAAGGGGAGACGCTAGATCGCAAGGGCCTTTTTCGGCAGCTTTTAGACGCTCAATATACTCGTAACAATTTAGAGTTAAAACCTGGTACTTTTCGCGTTCATGGCGATGTGATCGATATCGCCCCGCCTACCCACGATTATTTTATTCGTCTTGATTGTTTTGGGGATGAAGTAGAATCCATCAAACAAATTGATGCGGTAACGGGCGAAGTCCAAAGAACTTACGCAACCTACCCTATTTTTCCTGCCTATGATCACGCTTCGACAAGAAGACGTATTGAAGCCGCTTGCAAAACGATTTCGGCCGAGTTGGATGAAAGGCTTCGCTATTTCCGGGAACAGGGGAAGCTTTTGGAAGCGGAACGTTTGGAAATGAGAACGCGCCAGGATATGGAGTCCATGCTGGAATTCGGTAGGTGTCCTGGCATCGAAAACTATTCTCGTCACATCGATGGACGACTCCCGGGACAAAGACCATTCTGTCTTTTGGACTATATGCCAAAGGACTACCTTCTTCTCATCGATGAAAGCCATGTCACGATTCCACAAATTCGTGGGATGTATAACGGAGACCGTAGTCGCAAGGAGACGCTAGTGGAATATGGATTCCGCCTGCCAAGTGCCTTGGATAACCGACCTTTGAATTTCCAAGAATGGGAACAGTTAACGCCTAGCAATGTTATATGCACCTCTGCAACTCCCGGGGATTACGAATTGGAGAAGTGCCATAACGAAATCGTGGAACAGATTATTCGTCCTACCGGGCTATTGGATCCTGTCATCGAAGTTCGACCGACACTCGGCCAGGTGGATGATTTAATTCACGAAATCAAAGAACGCGTTAAGAAGAATGAACGCACCATGGTAGTCACTTTAACCATCAAAATGGCGGAGGATCTTACCTCTTATTTGCGCGACCATGGCATTAAAGTGACTTATTTGCATAGTGAAACAAAGACATTAGAACGAACGGAAATTATCTATCAACTCCGAAAAGGCAAATATGATGTCTTGGTTGGTATTAATCTTTTGCGAGAGGGCTTGGATATTCCTGAAGTGTCCTTGGTTGCCATATTAGACGCGGACAAAGAAGGGTTCTTGCGCAGCACGCGCAGCTTGATTCAGGTCATTGGCCGTGCGGCAAGAAACGCTGAAGGGCGCGTGATTATGTATGCGGATATGGAATCCGATTCCATGAAAGAAGCGATTACGGAAACCCTACGACGCCGCAAAATCCAGCAGCAATATAATGATGAAAATGGGGTTATTCCGACAACGATTGTCAAAGAAATTCGGCTTCCTATGCACAACAGTGAAGATGAAGTTCAAGCCTTGCTGCACGGCGAAAAACCGATCGATAAAAAACAGATGCAGATGCGCTTAGACGACATCGAAAAGCAAATGAAGGCGGCGGCGAAAGCTTATGATTTTGAAAGAGCGGCCCAACTACGAGATATTCTCTTCGAATTAAAAGCGGAACAAGAGGAAAAGCGGAAATGAAAAATTACGACATTTATTTATTCGATTTTGACGGAACAACATTCGATACCAAAGAGTCCCTTGTTCCCGTATTCAAATCCGCTTTTGCGGCGATTGGCATGGATTGCACGCCGGAACAAGCCCATCACTACATGCATCAAAACGTCTTGCAAACTTTACAAGAAAGAAACGTTCCTACTTCGTTATATGACGCCTTTGAAAAGGCCATTCGAAAAGCCATCGATCTTCCAGAAGCCATTCAAGCAAGTCGCCCATTTCCCGAAACAAAAGAAGTATTGTCTGCTCTTCAGCAACAAGGAAAACGCGTAGCTTTTGTTTCGGGAAACTCTTCCCACCACATTCAACTTTGTTTGGATTGCTGGAAGGTGGATCCATCGCATTACGAATTTGTGGTGGGAAATGACGAATACAAAAACGGGAAGCCAGATCCTGAGCCCATTCTTTGCGCCTTAAATCGTATGGGCGTTTCCCCTAATTCCCACATTTGCTATATCGGGGATTCTCATCAAGATATCGAATGCGCTAAAGCTGCCGGAGTGGATGCGATCTTCATTTCTAGAAATGGGAACGATAACCCTCCCACTCGGCCCGAAGCCCTTATCCAGAGCCTTAAAGAGTTGCTTTTGAGATAAAAAGACTTTGAAAATAGGAGTTTCAGTTGCGGTTTGAACCATTTTGGTTTAACGTATTCAAGCGTTTTTAGGCGAAAGGAGAAAAATGCATGAAGTGGTATGACATAATCTTCATCATCGTTTCGTTGATCATTATTATCCTTTCTCTTCTTCAGGGCGGTAAATCCGAAGGTGCTTCCGGTGCGATCACCGGCGGCGGATTGAACGTCTTTGCAAAAACGAAGGAGCGCGGTTCCGAGAAAGTCGTTACCTATTTGACCTTCGCGTTCGCTATTTTGTTCTTGACCCTTGCTTTGATTGTTATGCTGCTAAACGGAGCAGGGGCGGATGCCTCCAGCTCCACCTCTTCGGTCGCTGCTTAATTTTTTGAAACCTCGGCGCCCCAAACGGGGTGCTTTTTCTTACCTTTTTACTACCCTTTCTTCGCTAGGATGATAATATTTTTCCATGACAATCAAAGAGTATGTTGCTGCGCGAAAAATAGCGATGCGCGATGAAATTTCCAAAACTGGAAAAATTCCCCATTTTGTAGTGATTCAGGCCAATGATAATCCGGCTAGCGATGCCTATATTCGTGGAAAATTAAAAGATGCCGCTGAAATCGGAGCGGAAGCGGAACTTCGCAAATTCTCCCCCGATATTAGCGAAGCCGAATTGCTTGAAGAGATTGCGAAAGCGAATCTCGATTCTTCCGTAGACGGCTTGATTGTCCAACTCCCTCTCCCCAAACAAATTTCGGAGGAGCGAATCAAATTAGCCGTTGATCCTAAAAAAGACATTGATGGATTCCATCCGTTAGGTTCGTTTGACCCCTGCACCCCAAAGGGGATCGTAGATTATTTGTCCGCGGAAGGCTTTAACTTCAAAGGGAAAAATGCTGTTGTCCTTGGCCGTTCCAATATCGTGGGCAAGCCTATGGCTAAGATGCTGCTTAAGAAGGACTGCAACGTAACGGTTCTTCATAGCAAAACCAGTGAAGAGGACAAAACATTTTATCTCGCCCACGCCGATCTTATCGTGGTGGCCATTGGCCGTTTGGGTTATTTAGATGGCCGCTTTCAATACAAAAAAGACGCCATTATCGTAGATGTTGGAATCAATCGTGGAGAAGATGGCAAATTGCATGGCGACGCCGTTCCTAATCTTCCGGTTGCCATCCAAACTCCCGTTCCGGGAGGAGTGGGGCTTTTGACCCGTATTGCTTTGATGGATAATCTCCTCCTTGCCTTTAAAAGCGGAAAGGCCTTATGAGTTCTGATTCCCGCTATCATCTATTTGGAATCGATTTCGGCCAAAATGAAGGTCAAAGAGAATTGATTCGTCTCATTCATTTAGATTCGGACTTAATGCCCGTTGTTTTCTGCAAGGGTAGTGCCGGGACGGGAAAAACCTTCGCAGCTTTGGCAGCAAGCCTCCATTTAGTCCGCGGCCCTAAGACGAGCCGAAAATACAAAACGATTTATTATGTCCGCGAACCTGTGGAAATGGGGCATCGACTCGGATACCTAAAAGGAACGGAAGAAGATAAGTATGGGCCTTATTTGGGCCCCCTTTTGGATAATTATTCGCATTTGATGGAGAACGTCCATCCAGATGAAGGCCATCCTCTTCGCGAGTCGAGACGCAAAATCACGGAAGAAGCCATGAGTCCGGCTTATTCGCGCCTGCCTTCCGATATTATTCCGCTAGCGCCCGAATTTATGCGTGGCCGCTCTTTTCAAGACGCCATCATTCTTGTCGACGAAGCACAGAATATGACATTAGACGAGCTGCAGACTATGGTGACGCGATTGGGGCGACATTCCAAAATGGTCATCATCGGATCCCCTAATCAAATTGACGTCTCTGGGCAAAGCGTGGAGAAAAACGATTTTGAAATCGCCTATGAAATTCTCAAGCCGACGGGACTAGTCGGTTACGTAGAACTTATCGCCCCGATGCGTTCCTCTTTTGTCGTCGATTTCGATATGCGTTTTGTGGAATATAAAACCAAGCATAAGGAAAAATAAAAGCCGGATTTCTCCGGCTAAGCAAAACTCTTATCTTTTATTTCTTATCCACTTCTTCGGCGGTGATGACGGGATGGTCATTGCCGTCTTCTTTATGCTCGATATAAGCGGGCTCCCTAACGTTGGTTTGTTCTTCGGCAGGAACAGAAGGCGATGGCTGATTTTCGATAGGGCGTTTCTTGCTGGCTTTCACCATGTTAACGATAGCAATGACTCCCCAAGCGATGGAAGCGAGGCAGAAGACGATTCCAGCGATGAGCAGCACGATCCCATTGTTGTTGGCTGTGGAATAAAGGACCAATACGGCAATACCGACGGCCACTAAAACCGCAGCAAAGACGATTTCAAAGACAGGAACGAATAATTTTTTGGAACGGCGTATAATGGCAAAAACAGAGAAAGTGATGAGCAATGCGCCGATAACGATGAGCAGCACGGCAACGCCATAAATCATAAGGCGGGTGAATTGGTCGTGCATGATCATGACAACGATGGCGGCGGTGAGCTCAAATCCCGAGGTCAACATCACGCTTTCATCGGTTTGTTTCTCTTTCTTGTAGAAGACGGTGATGATGCGTAACACGGCATCCATCGCCACGAAGGCGCCCACCATAAAAGGAAGAATGGCTTGAATCCATCCACCATCCATTCCCGAGTCTTTCCCCAAGGATTGAATCCCGAAGACAATCCCAAAGACGCCTGCGACCAAGACGATCGCGGCCTCCACGAGATTCCAAAATCCCCAGAATTGGTCAAAATCGAACGGGCGTTTTGTTTTAATACGTTTTTCTTTCGACATAAGAAACTCCTTGCTTCTTTATTCCCGTCTAGTATAAATAATTTTCGCACAAGGAGTGAACGAAATGAAAAAAACTATCCTAAAAAAATATGCAGAACTCATCGTTCGTAGCGGACTAGCTTTGCGGAAGGGCCAACCCGTCATTATCACGGCGAATTTGGACCAAGAAGACTTTGTTTCTTTGGTCGTTGAGGAATGCTATAAAGTGGGGGCATCCCACGTCTATTTGGATTGGAAATCCGAAAAGGTCGCCCGCATCACAAATAAAAAAGGAAAATTGAAGGATTTGAAGCAAGTCCTCCCCATGGAACTTGCCTACCAACAATGGTTTACGGATGCGCTTCCCGCCCGTTTATGGATCGATTCGGATGATCCCGATGCGGCAAAAGGACTTGATGCTGCCAAGATGGCTGAAATTAAAAAAGCCCACTATGCGGTTTGCGCTCCGCTTATCGAAGCCCGCGAGAACAAATATCAATGGTGTATCGCCGGTGCCCCTTCTAAGGCATGGGCCAAAAAGGTTTTCCCAGACCTTTCACCCAAACAGGCTTATGAAAAGCTTTGGGAAGCCATTCTTACCACCTCTCGTGCCCTAGACGGCAACGGTGTAGAGAATTGGAAGAAGCATGACGAAGTCTTGAAAAGCAAATGCGATTATTTGAATTCGCTTCATCTTAAGAGTCTTCATTACACTTCGAGCAACGGAACAGACTTCACGGTCGGTTTGATTCCTGGGGTTGTTTTCCTTGCTGGTGGAGAAAAAACGCTGCAAGGCACGTTCTTCCAGCCAAACATCCCCTCGGAAGAATGCTTCACCAGCCCGATGCACGGTGTGGCAGAAGGTATCGTCTATTCGGCCAAGCCCCTGGTTTATCAAGGTCATCTCATCCGCGATTTCTGGATTCGTTTCCATGAAGGGAAAGCCGTTGAAGTTCATGCGGAAGAAGGGGAAGAAGCCCTTCGTTCCATTTTGACCTTGGACGAAGGATCCGCTTACCTAGGCGAAGTGGCCCTCGTTCCCTTTGATTCACCCATTAACAATACCGGCTTGCTTTTCTTCAGCACCCTTTACGATGAAAACGCGGCCTGCCATTTGGCTTTGGGACGCGGATTCACCAACCTCTACCCTGATTTTGAAAAATACACGGAAGATCAGATTCATTCCTTTGGTATCACAAAATCCCTTAGCCACGTTGACTTTATGATCGGTTCCAAGGATTTGAATATCGTCGGTACGACGGAAGATGGGCGAGAAATCCAAGTCTTCCAAAACGGCAACTGGGCATTCTAATTTCATATAGGTGAAGGATAAGGGATCTTTTCTCTGGGGCTATAAAACGTCCAAGCGATAAAGGGATTGGAACCTTATCCTTTTTTGATGGATGCAAAGGAATCGTTGCTCTGCGTCAATGTGATCAATGGGCCCTCGTTCTTCAAAAGAATAACCGTTTATCCAGTAGGTCGCTTGAACGATTTCGCCATGGTAATGAACAAGGATTTCGTTGATTTGCTCTGCTTGATCTGAGGAAATAAGGGGTTTAGGCCTTTTCCCTTTTTCGTGTAGCAAGCTTCCCAAAATGGAAGACTGTTCGATTAAGGATTGATAAGGCATCCATTTCATCATGCCTCGATCTGCGCTGGCTTCTTTCATGCGTGGTGTCCTCCAATTTGCAAATGTCGTTCTCGAATAGTGGAATTCTTCGTTAGGGATGTCGCGCGGAGAACGGCGTTCTTCCCGTATTTTTGATTGATTTGGTCTTTTGCTTGGTCCAATCGCATCCTTTGGATTTGTTCTTCTACGGATTCAAATAAAGAGCCCTGACTCGTTGTACTTGCTTCCGTGACTTGAAAATGGATTCCCAGTCCACGGATGGGCTCGTTTTCGACAAAACGATAGAATAATGAAAGAACTGCGGCAAAAAGAAGGTCGGTGTCGTTGCTAGGGATATCCAAACTGCATTGTCTTGAGAAGCCACCGTTTTGAGCGTATTGGCAATAAACTCCGATCCGGATTGCCATCAAGCGCTTGGAGCGTAATCGATAGCATAAATCGTCGTTCATCTCCCGTAAAACAAGGGTAGCCCCTTTCACGGAATAATCCTTCATCAACGTTTGTCCAATGGATAGGCTCTTCTCTTTTGGAACGTATTTCTCGTTGATTTTGCTTTCGTCTATTCCATTTGCGAGGTCTTTTAGTTGCTTTCCGATGATGCCGAATTCTTTCTTTAACATGGCATCGTCTGCATGAGCCAAAGAACGAAGACTATGGATGCCCAGGCGAGACAAATGAGAGGAGATGCCGCTGGATATTCCCCAAATTTTGGTGATGGGGTGAATAGCCCACAACTTTGTTTCGACGTCTTCTTTCCCCCATCGGGCTAAAAAGGGCGGTTTTTTCTTTCCCTCGTTGTCTAAGCAAACCTTGGCTAAAAACATGTTAGGTCCAAGCCCTGCGGTGGCAGTCATTCTAAGTTCTTTTTGAATGCGGCATTGAATTCTTCGAACGATATCCTCGGCCGTGCAACGATAAAGCGATAAATAAGGGGTTAACCGCAAGAAGGATTCGTCCACGGAATAAACGTGTAAATCCTCTTCGGAAATAAAATCGAGAAAGATGGAGACGATGCGAGCGCTTTGCTCCAAATAGTAACGCATCCGCGGTTTGACAATGATTAAATCGGGAATAGGGGGCAATTCAGAGATCCGGCAAACGTTGGGACAGTGGTATTTCTCCTTGAGAAAGGGAGTACAGCTCATGACAATGGTATTCGAACTGCGGTCGGGGTCGGCAACGGCTAAAGGAGTACAGAAGGGGTCAAGACCTCTTTCGGCACATTCACAAGAGGCGTAAAAGGATTTCATGTCAATGACCGCGTAGATGTCTTCCATACCTTCATTTTAAGCCGGAATGAATTTGCTCTTGAGCCTTGTCTTTTCTATTGACGAAACGCGGTGGAAACCCGTTATGGGCCGTGTAGGAAATCCCTTATGCCGGCACGGTGGAATCGGAAACGAAAATTTTTGGTTTGAAAGTAAGGAAAAAGGAAGTGGACGACGAAAAAAACGGGGTTGAAAGCATCATGGAATCGTCTATAATAAACGGGCCTTGGGGCATTAGCTCAGCTGGGAGAGCGCCTCGTTCGCAACGAGGAGGTCAGCGGTTCGATCCCGCCATGCTCCACCAAGACGCAAGTTGTTGTCGGACTAAAACGACATTCCAATAGATCGCCACCTTCGGGTGGTTTTATTTTAAAAAAGCGCCGGCAGGGGCGCTTTTCCCAAGCGGATGGTGTTTATCCAAGTGGAGTGGCTACGCCATCAATTTTGATGAGAGCTGTATAACGGTTACCCGGAACAACAGACGGCATATTGCTGGTGACTGTTGCGTCATTCACGGTGATGGTCGCGTTAAGGTATTCCGCCTGATTCTTGGTTGGGAAGCTGTAAGTCGTGTTGGTTGCATTTCCAGAATACAATGCGTAATCGGTTACATATCGATCCACGTATCCCGTCATGAATTTCTCCGTTTTTGTGGGAACTTTGTAATCTACCTCAACCATGACGACTACAAAGGAGCGATCAGCAAGTATTTTTGGCCTCGCATAATACTTTTTGCCAATCGTAGAGAATATTTCATCGTCGCTTACGGGCTTTTTCATTTTGGCATCATAGAAGAGTTCTAGTCCGTTTGGTGCCGCAATCTTATTCACGGTGTGGTTAATGTCCTTTCGGAAGGCGCCTTTCCATAGATAACCGCCTTCAAATTCAAGATCGATTTTTCCTGATACATAGCCACTGGGGGTAGGCTTTTCGTCGAAGGTCGTAGATTCATAGAACGTATCGTCAAAAGAATAAGCGAACGAATAGACCGTGCTCTGAACGCTTTTTTCGTTTTTCTCTTCGTTTAGATTTTCCGATTTTCCATAGACATCCACGCCCAAACTAAGGAACGTGTTCTTGTCGAAGGTAATGGTGTAACCACCGCTAGATTCCGTGCCCATTTCCCCATATTCGGGGTCTTGTGCGAAGGAACTTCCTTTTAAAATGAGACGGTAGGTATCTTTTTACCTCGATGTCCGCACCGAAATGAATGCCTAGGTTCCCATCCATTTTCAAGAACAGGGGGAGGTATTCGCGTTTTTCTGCGAAGGAATCCATTTTGGAGAGAATGCTGCTTAGCGAATAGGGCGAACCCCTGAAAGAACTTACGAAGAGATCCCAGGGATTGGTGCCTGAATCATAGAAGGCATATTCCTTGTCGACGTTGGTGGCAGTTACTTCGCTTCCATCGAATTCGTGGAGAGTGAAATCATCTTCGCCGATTTCGATTTTCTTTTTTCCTTCGGGGGCACTCATCCATTGTGAGGTTGTCGGGTCAAGGACTTCCGTCTTGGAGGTTTGGACGAATTTTCTGGTCACGGGATTCGCGGAAAACGTATCTACGTTTTTGACCATACCCCCTTCCTCTTCGCCTTTCATGGCAACACTAACGGTTAACGGGCCATTGTATTGTAACGAATTTAATAAGGGTGCCTTCATGATTTCCCATGCGACTTCTTTTTCTTCGTTTTCCAAATATCAACAAGTGGCGCAGACTTGGATCCCTTTGCTATTCTTCACATCGTTATGAGGGGCGCAGTCGGTTGGTTCGAATCGGTTGAGGGTTTCTAGTTGCCACAGGAAATAACGAGCAAAGGCAATAGAAGAAGGAAGGCTGTCTTTGTTGGGATTTTCATATTTTTTCTCCTCGAATTAATAGTAAATAAAAAAATATTTGCTTGTAAAATACGCATTTTTTAAAAACTAGAGATCAACGAATAAAATTGAATTGAGAAGGGACGTGTATGCGTTTTCAACGATATTGCGGTGAAATCAAGCCAAGAAATCCATTGTTTTCTAGGAACGTATTATGTCGTTCCTCCTTTTGACTTCATTCAAAGAATGACTAGGAAAGCGAACCGCCAATGTCTAAACTATCGGTATTCTCAAATAAACGAGTTTGCTATGTGGTATGAAATTATCTATCGTGTTCTCAGCATTTTAAATTATGTGGCCATTGTTCTATTTGGCGTTCCGTTGCTTTTGCAAATCATCGAGGTCTTGGTTTCACTGTTTCACAAGAAGGTGAAGTTCCCAAAATCAGATAAAAAGGCACGTATCGCCTATTTGATTCCGGCCCGCAATGAAGAAGACGTTATTTTTGATTCTGTGGATGACTTAATCAAAACCCAAAAATACCCTCGGGAATTGTTTGACGTCTATGTTGTGGCGAATAATTGCACGGATGAAACGGCGGAACGCGCTAAAAAAGCGGGCGCTATCGTTTTAATCTTGGATGACCCCGATCCAGCCCACCACATGGCCGCCTATCCTTTGAAATATGGCGTGGATTATATTTTAAAAAACGATCCAACTGCTGAACTCATCATCCATTTGGACGCGGATAACCACATTAACCACGAATTCTCTTCCTTGATGAATGATGCATACCAATCGGGAGTTGATTTTGCGCGTCCTTATGAAGGCGGATTGAACGGAACGCAAAATTTCTTTACGAAAGCTTGCGCTTATTTTTACGCCTTCGATTCGCGCTTCGGCGGGAGAGGAAAAGAAGTCATGCGTCTAAGCGCCCACGTGAATGGAGCGGGGGCCACGATGTCTCGTCGCATGCTACTGGAAACAGGCGGCTACGATTGCCACACCATCAGCGACGACACGGAATTCTCTTTCAACCGTATTTTAGAAGGCCGTAAAGCCCATATGGTGGAAGAAGCGGTGGTTTACGAAGACATGCCTTCTAGCGGAGCAGTTACGGCTGGAAGAAATGCTCGCATTGCCAAAGGGAACAAAATCCTTTTCAAAACCAAAACGATTAAGATGCTGCTGCTATTTTTCAAAACCGGCAATTTCTCCTACCTTGAAACCTTCTTGACCTACATTTGGATTTTTATTGGAGGACCCATGTTCATTTGGTTTGCGGCTTATTATGTCTATTTCTTCCTTTTTGCCGGCTTTGCCATGAACGGCACATTGGAGCTTAAAATGTTTAGCGAGGCGTATTTCTCTTCCGTTTTATGGAATACGGTTTGGGCGATGATTGGCGTTGCTGGCACCTTATATTTTTTATTCGGAATCGTTCAGGTTTTGATTTTTGCCTTAAAGGAATACGATAAATTTGGGGCGAAGAGCCGTTGGGAATTCATTCCTATGGTCCTGCTGTTCCCCGTTTATCTAATCGTTTATGGCTTCTCGATGATGGCTCCGCCCCCTAAGAAAAAAGGCTGGGTTAAAGTGAAGCGCAATGTAATTTCGTCCCCATCTAAGGAGAAACAACAATGATGATTAAACCAGCGGAAACGCAAAACCATGCCCCTTCTAGCGACGTAGCTTTAGACGTGCAGGATTTGGTTAAGGTCTACGCGAATGGCAAAGTCGCGGTAGACCACATCTCTTTTCAAGTGAAGCGCGGATCCCTTTTTGCTTTCTTAGGCGTTAATGGCGCTGGCAAAAGCACGACCATCAACATCATTTGCTCCATTTTGGAGAAGACCCAAGGCAAGATTTGGGTAGAAGGATACGACCTCGACAAGGATCGCAACGCGATTAAAAACCTTATCGGCGTTGTGTTTCAAAACTCTGTATTGGATGGCATTTTGTCCGTTTATGACAATTTAAAATTTCGCACCGCCTTCTATTCCATGCCCAAAGAAGAGGAAAAAAAGAAAATGGACGATATCGTTCGTCTTTTGGATTTGGAACCGATTTTGCATCAGAAGGTAAATACCTTATCGGGAGGGCAACGGCGGCGCGTTGACATCGCAAGAGCCATCGTTCACGCCCCAAAGTTTTTGATTTTAGACGAGCCGACGACAGGTCTAGATCCAAAAACCAGGCAAATCGTGTGGGAGCTAATCGACAAAGTCCGTCATGAAACGGGCATGACGGTCTTCCTCACCACCCATTACTTGGAGGAGTCGGAACTTGCCACGGACGTCGTTATCATGAATCATGGCAAGATTATCGCCCAAGGGACGCCGAACGATTTGAAAAACCGTTATAGCCACGACTATCTTGTCGCCTATAAGCCGAAGGATGACGCTTTTGAGCAAAAACTTTCTTCTGACGGTTATGCCTTTCAATACAACGAAGAGAAGCAGCTTTATAACATTGAAATCCACCATACGGATGAGGCAAAGAGATTGTTATCTGCCTTCGATGAGGAATTACAGGACGTTGAGATTCGGAAAGGAACGATGGATGACGTCTTCCTTGCCGTGACGGAAGGTCAGGAGTTTGAAAATGAAGAATAATACAAAGACCGTGGATACGAATAAAACTCGTAATTTCCACGTGTTAATGATGCTAACAAAGCGCCATTTGAAGATGATTTTCGCCAACCATATTCGCATGATGTACACCTTGATGGTTCCGATCGTTATTTTGGTTGTCTACATCCTTTTCCTTCGCGATATGGAAATCATGGCAGCGGAAAACGCCCTTTATGGCGAAGGCATCCGAACGATGGACGAAGGTCTTATGGTCCAGGTTCGCTCCATTATCGACGGATGGATGATGGCGGGTTTGCTTGCCATATCCATTATTACGATATCCTTGCAAACCAATTCGTTGATTGTTGAAGATAAGGAACATGGGATCAACCGCGATTTTGTGGCCTCCCCCATCAACAAAAACGTCTTAATCGCATCCTATTTCCTTTATAACTTCATCGTGACAAGCGTTTTATCCCTAATTATATTCGTCATTTGCATGATTACGATTGGTGCTTATGGGGAGTTTATGGTGTCGTTTGTAGATTTCTTCTCCATTTTTGGCATCATGCTTTTCTCCGTTTTGCTTTCTACCTTAATCACGACCTTTGTCTGCCTCTTCATTAATACAGAAGGGGTTCTTGCCAGCATTATTGCTGTTTTCTCCGCGGGTGCCGGATTCTTGATGGGCGCTTATATGCCGATTGCCATGCTGCCCAAGGGCATCCAGTATTTTTGCGCCGTGTTCCCTTTGACTTATCCTTGTGCCTTGACGCGCTTTGCCTTCCTCTCCACCCCCTTCAAACGTTTGGGAGAATATTTGATGGCGAACCCGCAATTAGTTCCGGCAGGACATAGCGTGGAGGAAATCCTGTCGCTTGTAGAGACGAGTTTTGGCTATCGGATCGATTTCTTCGGCGCAGCCAACATCGGGCCGGACCTATCCTTCGTGGTGACCTTGGCCTTCATGGTTTTATTCCTTTCTCTCAACATCATTTTCGCGGGACGACTTGCCAAGCTAGAACGCAAAACGATGATTAAGCCAAAGAAAAAGAAGAACTAAAACAACAAGAAAAGCGGCTGAACGCCGCTTTTTAAGTAATTTGGCCAGAAGGCGGCGATATAAGCCCTCTTTGTTAAGAAGGTGGTCTCCATGGTCCGCCTTTAGGATTCTCAGTCGAAATGAGCTTTCAACACGGGCTTCTCCAGTCAGGATACCAGTTATATCGTAAATGTAGGGGGGTATCGAACCTCCTGGCTTGCTGGTTTCCCAGCGACTTCATTATAGGAAATGAAAACGTTTATTTGCAGTCTTGTACGACGTGAAAGAAACTTCCATAATGAATAAAAGTTTTACCAATAAAGAAAAATCCCGCCTCTACAGAGACGGGACAATTTTCTAAAAACGAATTAGGCTTCGGCGATAGCTTGGACCGGGCAGCTGGCGATCGCGTCATCGATGTCCGCTTCGGCTCCTTCGGCAAAGGCTTCGGCCTTTCCGTCATCGTTGAATTGGAAGATGTCGCCGTGAGCGCCAACGCAGGCACCACAGCCGATGCACATATCCTGATCAACTTTTGCATTCTTCATAAGGGTAAAATCCTCCTGTGTACTGCCACATTATAGGTCATTGGAAACAGTTTGCAATGAACCAAAATTCCAAAAGTGTCGATGAAATCAGTTAATATATATTAACTAAAGGGATAAAAACGCATGATTTCGGTTCCTTCTTTCATCGACTTCTTTTAGAATAACAAGCGTATGGAAACGAGGATGGAACATTTTGCCAAATATCGAAATGACATTCGCATGATGAGCGATGCCGATTTCGAAATTGTTCGCCTTACCCCAGAACAGAAAGAACAACTTTCTCGAGCCGTTTCCCCTCAAGAAGCCGCGAGCAAAGTCACGGCGACTTTGGAGCGGGAACGCGGTGCAGCGCCTAATTTCAATGAGGCGTTTTTGAAGCGCCGTCATCGCCTTTGGGTGATTCAAGGCGTTATCGGGGGCATTCTCTTCATTGTTTTCTTAATCTGGGGACTCTTGTTGTGGAGGAGTAAATAACTATGCCAATCAGCATTGCCATTGATGGGCCTGCAGCCGCAGGAAAAAGTACGGTAGCGAAGCGCGTCGCCAAAGCGCTCCGTTTTGTTTATGTGGATACAGGGGCGATGTATCGCGCTTTTACTTGGTATGTGTTGCAAAAGGGTTTGGATCCCAAAAACGAAGAAGAATCTTGCTCGTTGATTCCAGAAGTTCAAATCAAGATGGACCCTCAGGGTGGCGTATTTGTCTGCGGGCAGGATTGCACGCGGGCGATTCGGGAGCCGCTTGTCTCCGGGAATGTCTCTTATATCGCTTCCTACAAACCCATTCGCCTCGCTTTGATTGAGTTGCAACGTGAACTCGCCAAAGAAGATAACGTGGTGATGGACGGGCGAGATATTGGAAGTTATGTTCTTCCTAACGCCCAAGTTAAAATCTTCCAAATTGCTTCGGTAGAATGCCGAGCGGAACGCCGCTATAAGGAAAATGTTGAGAAGGGCATCCCCACTACTTTTGAGGAAGTGGTGGAAGAAGTCAAGAAGCGCGATTACATCGACTCCCATCGTGATTTCGATCCCTTGATGCAAGCGGAGGATGCTATCCCCCTTGATACGTCGGAAATGGGAATTGAAGAAGTGGTCGATGCGATTCTGACCATCGTGAAAGAAAAGACAGGAATAGAAAAATGCCATTAGGATTAGTTGCGCTGGTGGGCGCCCCTAACGTTGGGAAAAGCACCATTTTTAATCGAATCATCGGACAACGTTTGTCGATTGTAGAAGATACTCCAGGGATTACCCGTGACCGCCTTTACGGCAATGCAACCTGGTTAACGAAAGAATTCCGCGTTGTGGATACGGGGGGGATTGAAATTCATAAGGTCCCCTTCCGCGAGGAAATCAAAGCTCAGGTTGAAATCGCACTCGATGAAGCAGACGTCATTGTTTTCGTAACCGATGGCCAAAAAGGCGTATCGGATCAAGACCGTGCGGTGGCTAAGATGCTATACCGAACCAACAAGCCGATTCTTTTGATCGTCAATAAAGTGGACAACATCCAGCAAGTAGCCAACGCCCAAGAATTCTATGCCTTGGGTTTGGGGGAACCTTTAGCGGTATCGGGAAGCCATGGCATCGGAATTGGCGACCTTTTGGACAAGATCGTTTCGATGCTGCCAGAAAAAGAACAAACCGAATACCCCAATGCGATCCCCTTCTGTTTTATTGGAAGACCTAACGTGGGCAAAAGCTCGTTGACCAATGCCCTTTTGGGTTCCGAACGCGTTATCGTTAAGGATTTGCCGGGCACGACCCGCGATTCCATTGATACGGCGTTTACCCGGGATGGCGATTCTTTTGTTGCCATCGATACAGCGGGACTTGTCAAAAAAGGTAAAATCTATGAAGCAGTAGATAAATACGCGGCTTTGCGTGCCCTAAGCGCGATTGATCGCTCTAAGGTTGCGGTATTGGTTTTGGATGCCAGTACAGGAATCATTGAGCAAGATAGCCATGTTTGTGGATATGCTCTCGATGCGAATAAGGCGATAGTGGTGGTCGTTAATAAATGGGATTTGGCTCCTAAAGGACTGGGACAAGAACAGTTCGTCAAGGATTTACAGGCCCGCTTCAAATTCTTAAATTACGCCAAAATCTTGTTCATGTCCGCCAAAAACGGCAAAGGAGTGCAACAAATCCTGCCCGCGGTGAAACAGGCTTATGAATCGAGCTGCCGCCGTATTTCGACATCGATTCTCAATGAAATCATTCAAGATGCCCAAAACATGAACCCCACTCCGGAATTCAACCACGGCCGTCTTAAGATTCTTTTCTCCAGCCAAGTGGGAATCAACCCACCGACATTTGTCATGTTCTGCAACGACCCTAAGTTTGCTCATTTCTCCTATACTCGATACTTGGAAAACCGACTGCGTGAGAGCTTTGACTTCTCCGGTACGCCGATTTCTATTATTTATCGTCAGAAAAAGTAAGCAAAAACAAAAACGAGACGAAGCGGGAAACTGCTTCGTTTTTCTTTTCGTTTTTCAAAGGGATTTCCTTCTCTCTCCACCTTGCTCTTTTTATAAAAGAATGAAAGGAAGAAAGCTTTTCCAAGTAAAAAAACAAAGTATCATCGATGGCATCGAACTTTTTAAAAAATGTAAGCGGTTACCTCTAGATAGTAAGATAATATGGAAAAAAATTTGCAAAAGATTCGATGGTGCCTTATATTAGTGACGTTCTAGAACTCGAAAAGAGGAGGTAATAGCTCATGAACAAAGCTGATTTGATTGCCGCCATTGTTGCCAAAGGAATCCTTTCCCACCGCGATGCGGAAACCGCCATTGACGAAGCTCTTGAAATCATGGAAGAAGCCCTTGCCAAGGGTGAAGCCGTGAAACTCTCTGGCTTCGGCATCTTCGAAAAGAAGGAGCGCGCTGCTCGCACCGGTACCAACCCCTCTACTGGGGCCAAGATTGAAATCCCGGCCAGCAATTCCGTCGTCTTCAAGCCGTCCAAAAGCCTTAAAGAGAAATTGAACTAAGTCTTTTCTATCCTTAGGCTGCGGAGTCCTTCGCGGGGCTCCGTTTTTTTGATGCAAAAAGTTCAATTTGATGGAAGGGACGTTTACAATACAAAAGATGAAATGGCCGGATGAATGGTTACAACTTGCTCGTTTATACGCCGATCATGGTTTTTCACTTTGGATGATTGGCGGATCCAGTCGGGATTTGCTTCTTGGGAAAATGCCCTCGGATTGGGACTTTGTTACTGACGCAACTCCTGAACAAGAAAAACAATTTTTAACCGATTATTCAGATGCTTTTGCCAAATTTGGCTCGCTAAAGTTAAAGTGGATGGGCAAGGAAGCCGACATTACGACGTTGCGGGAAGAGGGCGAATATTTAGATGGACGCCATCCTTCTTTTATCCGTTTTGTTACCGATTTAAAAACCGACTCCAAAAGAAGAGACTTTACCGTGAACGCCCTTTATATTGATCCCCAAGGCAAAGTGACGGATTATCACGGAGGTTTGGAGGACTTGAAAAAGAAGACTCTTCGTTTTATTGGGGATCCTGTTGCTCGAATTCAAGAAGATCCCTTGCGTATTTTGCGTGCGGAACGCTTTGCCAAAAGACTAGAATTTACTTTAGAAGAGAACGCGAAGGACGCGATGGAAAAAAGTCGCCCCCTTCTTAGTCGTCTCAACCCCGAAAAAATCGCAATGGAAAAAAGAAAGGAATGATTATGGCAGAAGCATTACCCAAAGAAGGCGTCGATTTCCGTTACCTTATTCTTGAATATTATAAAAAACTTGGTCTTACCGAGACCGAACTTTGCGTTTTGCTCATGATCAACCATTTATTGAACCAACAAAATGATTGGATTACTCCTGACATGATTTCGGTTAAGACCAACCTAAAAACCCCGGATGCGGACCGCGTGATGGCGGGTCTTGTTGGAAAGCAATTCATTGCTTATGTCGAGACAAAAGAAGGAAAACAAACTCGTTGGAAAACATCGCTTGAACCGCTAAATCGCGTTCTTTGGCAGCAATTCTCGGCGGATGTAGCGAAGAGTAACCAAAATCGAATGTCCGCTGAGCGTTCGGAAGAATTATCCAAACTGTATGCCACTTTCGAAAAGCGATTAGGGAAAACCCTTTCCCCTTTTGATAAAGATATGATGAATGCTTGGCTAGACGACGGATATCGCCCCCAGCAAATCGTGGATGCGATGGAAGATGCCTTGCTAGAAGGCAAAAAAGCCATGAAGTCGATTGGAAAAAAATTAAGGATGCACCGTGCAGGAGATGATTTCCGAAAAGAAGGTTACACGGCTGTTTCGGATAGTTGGGACCGTGATATCGAAGAAACTATAAAAATCGCCAATACGGAATGGGTAGATGATGGACGAAAATAAAAAGAACATCGCTTTTGCCTATTGGGCATCCGAATTTCCCGATGCGAAATGCACCTTGAATTTTTCAAACCCTTTTGAATGCTTGGTGGCCGTCATGCTGTCGGCTCAAACTAGCGATGAAAGCGTAAACCGCGTTACCCCCGCTCTCTTTTCCCGTTTTCCTTCTCCTCTTGCGCTAGCAAACGCGGATATAGCGGAGGTAGAAAACTGCATTCATTCTTTGGGCTTATACCATTCCAAAGCTTCCCATTTGATTTCCATGGCCAAGAGCTTGGTGGACAATTTTTCAGGGAAAGTGCCCCAAACGAAAAAGGAACTGACTTCCTTATCTGGAGTAGGAATTAAGACGGCAAACGTCGTGTTAGCGGAGTGTTTTGGAGTACCGGGAATTGCTGTGGATACTCATGTTGGAAGGGTAGCCAAACGCCTTGGATTTGCTTCTGCTAATGACGAGCCAGTAGAAGTAGAAAGAAAATTAGAAAAAGCGTTTCAAAAAGAAACTTGGATCCCCCTCCACCATCGCATGATCGCTTTTGGGAGAAAGACATGCCATGCCCAAAAACCGGATTGTGTATCCTGTGGGCTTTGCTCTGTTTGTTCCTATTTTAAGAAGACGGCCTTTAAAGCGGGCAAATAATCAAATCGGGGACGATACCCTTCTTGAATTAATGTCCCTTTTTCTCGAATAAAATCTAACGGCAAAGATGCACGTGGCCTTTCTCGGTAGAAACGGGTGAGTTCCGAAGCGGGAAGCAAATAGGTTTCATTTAAAACGACGAAATGAATGAGAAAGAAAGCAATACCTTGCTGAGCGATAACCTTTTCCAGGTGTTCTACTTGCTGTAGAGGGACATTAGCCAAGGGAAATGAGGTTTTGCTTCGGGTCTCTTTCGCTTCGAAATCGATATAGTGTCCTTGATAAACGCCATTATAATCTGTCGTCGATTGCGACTCATAAAAGGCGGAAGTGATTTTTGGCCCTGTGGAATAATCGACTTTTACAACTCGAATTGGCGTGGGACGCTTGGTGATTAAACACAAGCCTTTTTCTGCATAATAGGCATTGGTTTCGTTAATCGCGGCTTCAAAGCTCATTCCGCGGTTTCCTGGGGCGATGCCCTTTGTAATCTTTTTCTTTTTGGGCGAAGGGGCAGACGTTCCTAGCGGCTTAATTCCAGCGGGATAATGCACGGGACTCACGATAACGCCTCTTCCACGGCCTTGTTTAAATCCTCAATTGTGGCCGTTTTTCCTTCTTTTAGCATCCGAATAATTTTTCTAGCGGGGTAAGGAATGGAGTTTGATCGTACCAGCACCTTTTCGTATTGCTCCTTCACGATGTCAGTGTCGGACAAGAAGTGTCGATAGACACATAGAAGGTTATAGGCGTCGGACAAGGCGTCGTGTTGCTGGCCTTCAAAAGAAATCCCAAAAACCTCGCACATGTGCTTTAAAGATAAAGGGTCTCCGGCATCGCTGCGAATATAATGAGACAAGAAATGGCAAAAATCGAAGACGCGTTTCGATAAATAACGAGCGCATTCCATGGAGGCGTCCATGTTATTTTCGGCGGAGGCCATAAACATATGACCATCTTGGGAACCATAGGCGATGAACAAAGCCCGATCCCAATCTTTGCCGATATAATGGATGAATTCGCTTTGCATTTGACGGTAAGGAATTCCTTCCTTGGCTAATTTTGCATCGGTGATTCCGGTTAATTTGGTAACAACGGATCCAACGGGGTGCTTGGCCTTGACATAGGCCTTGTAAGGTCGATGAACTTTTTTGATAGTCCCGTCTTCTCGCAAAGTGACTTTATAAGCTCCGATTTCGATGATCTCGTGCGTGATTTGTGTTCCTTCCAAATCGAAGAAGCACAAGGTCTTGCGACCTTTGAGAATTTTGTCGAGGTCTTTCATACGCCTCGAAATTATATCGCGAAGCCCCGTTGATGGGAATTCGTGAATACACTACCTAAATTTCGCTCCTTGAATTATAATTCAACGGAGGCAAATCGATGAATGATAAGAGTGTTAGCCTAACGGCAAAAGACATCTTGGACAAAATATTCACGCCCAATGTCAAAGGATATGATCCGGATGAGGTCGATGATTTCTTGGATCAAATCGTCAGAGACTATCAAGCCTATGACAAATATATCCAAGACGCTCAGGCTTACATTCAGAGTTTGGAAACCCAGCTTCGCCGGGCGAAAGAAGACAATCATGAACAATCGATCAGCCTTGCTAAAGCCGAAAATCGCGTGAAAGGCATCAAAGACACGGACCAAGTCAATTCGACCAACGCCCAATTGCTGCAATACATCGATCGTTTGGAAAAAGCCCTCTATGCAAGGGGCGTCGATCCGAAAAAGCTTTAGAAAACAATATATCCGACCTGGATGGCTGCTCCGAAAGGAGAGGAAAGTCCATGCTCGCACCGTCTGTGATGACGGTAGTGATTGCGGTGGGGGAAGAAATAACCCCACGTGCGGTAGCGCGCAACGGAAGGCGAAGGACCCTCGTGGCCCAGAGCCCATAAACGTGCCACAGAGACGAGCTTGATGGCGACATCAAGATGAAACGAGGCAAGCCCCGCAAGCGAGAAACCCAAATTTGGTAGGGGAAGCGCCCAACGCGAATCGAAGCGGAGGGGGCCAGGAAAACCTGAGATAAATTGCCGTCCTCGACAAAACATGGCTTATAGGGTCGGATGCTTTAAAAAGAAAGGGAAACTGCATGAAAAGCAAAATCAATATCCCCACGAAAATTACGTTGCTGCGCATTTTCCTCGTTATAGGACTGCTTGTTTATTTAGCGGTCATGGGTGTACTCGACGTGTTGGGAAAGGCCGAGCCCATTTACCTAGGTAATAGCAACATCACGGTGGTGGGGCTAGTATCTACCATCGTCTTCATTGTTGCCGCGTCTACGGATGCGATTGATGGTCACTTGGCTAGAAAGTGGAACCAAGTAACGGACTTTGGCAAATTCTTGGATCCCATTGCGGACAAGATGCTAGTCAATTCTATGCTGATTTTCTTTTGCTTCCCTTGGGGTTTTCTCGGAGATAACGCTGTTCGCGTTCCTGTGTTCTGCGTGATTTTGATGGTTCTTCGTGACTTGGTCGTAGATACGCTTCGCTTCGTAGCCGCTAGCAAAGGGGAAGTGGTGGCCGCCAATATCTTTGGCAAATTAAAGACTGTTTTCCAAATGGTAGCCTTGCCCTTTGTGATGCTAGGGGATTTCCCCTTCTCTTATTTTGATGCTACTTGGCCGTGGATTTTGCGTCCTTCCGTATGGCTGATTGTGCTTGCTACGGCGATGAGCGTGATTAGTGGCGTGATTTATGTCATCCAGAATCGTCACGTTTTGGCTTCGAAGGAGAAATAAGAAATGGAAGACGCGGCGAAGTTGCTTCTCGATACCTTGAAAATCCGCCATTTGACTTTGGGGTCGGTGGAGTCTTTGACGGCTGGTCTTTTCGGAGCCACGTTTTGTAATGTGCCAGGATCGAGTGCCGTTTATCGTGGCGGCTTAATTACCTATAGTCCAGCTTTGAAGACATCTTTGGCTCATGTTGAAGAAGAAACGATTGAAAACAATGGGGTCGTGAGCGCCCCGGTTGCTAAGCAAATGGCCATCGGAGGGCGGGATGCCCTTGGTGTTGATATCTGCATTTCCTGCACGGGCAACGCAGGACCCACCGCCGAAAAAGGATCGGCGCCGGTTGGCAGAGTGTATCTTGGGCTGTGTTATTTGAACTCGGTTTGGACGATTCCTCTCGATTTTACTGGTGATCGAAACGAAATTCGAAAAAAGACGGTGGCATCGATGATTTCCTTCGTTCAATCGCTATTTCCTAATGGGGGAAATTAAATTATTTTCGACAAGATTTTCCAAAAAATCGTTATAGATATAAGTGAGGAGGAATTCTATGGCTAAACAACCACTGGAAGAACAAACAATCGACAAACAAAAAGCATTGGATGACGCTTTAAAAGCCATCCAGAAAAGTTATGGCAAAGGAGCGGTCATGCGCCTAGGCGAACGTCCGCGTGTAGACGTGGACGTGATTCCGACTGGATCGATTCTATTAGATCAAGCGTTAGGCGTTGGCGGTTATCCCCGCGGCCGTATCATTGAAATCTATGGACCCGAGTCTTCGGGTAAAACCACCTTGGCGTTAGAAGCGATTGCAGAGGCTCAACGTAAAGGTGGTCGGGCAGCGTTCGTAGATGCCGAACACGCTATTGATCCAGACTACGCTCATAAATTGGGTGTCAATATCGACGAACTCATTTTGTCTCAGCCCGATAGCGGTGAGCAGGCGCTAGAAATCGTAGAAATGCTTGCGGCTAGCGGAGCCCTCGACATTATCGTTGTGGACTCGGTTGCTGCCTTGGTTCCTCAAGCGGAATTAGATGGAGAAATGAGCGATAACCAAGTGGGTTTGCAAGCTCGCTTGATGAGCAAGGGCATGAGAAAAATCGCCGGCGTGCTGAACCGTACGGGTACGGTGGTTATTTTCATTAACCAACTCCGCGAAAAAGTTGGCGTCATGTACGGAAACCCCGAAACCACGACGGGTGGTCGCGCATTAAAATTCTATGCTTCGATTCGTATTGATATCCGCCGCGCAGAGGCGATTAAAAATGGCACCAATATTATTGGTAACACCGTGAAAGTTAAGGTCGTGAAGAATAAAGTCGCCCCGCCCTTCCATTCTTGCATCATCGACTTGATTTATGGGGAAGGTATCTCGCGTTATGGTGAGATTTTAGACTTGGGCACTTCCTTGAATTTGATTGGGAAAACCGGCAACTGGTATACCCTTGGTGACAATAAAATTGGCAATGGCCGTGAAGCGGCCAAGGCCTATCTCCACGAACATCCGGAACAAACGGATGAACTGGAGAAGCAGATTCGCTCCGCGATTTCAAAAGACGGCGTTATCGAATTCGTAGAATAACGCACATTTCATATTTCATAATTTTTACCGTTAGGCTAGCGTTGGGGGCGAAAGGAGCATTTTAAAATGGGATCGGTTATTTATTTACAAGCCGGAGGTCCAACTTCCGTCATCAATTCTAGCCTGAATGGCGTCATTCGTCGTTGCCGGGATCGAGGCGTTAAAGTCTATGGTGCCCGCAATGGGCTTTTTGGTCTCATCAATAACAATCTCGTTGAACTGACCAACCTTTCTTATAATCGTTTGGTTTTATTACGCCAAACTCCAGGCATGGCTTTAGGGAGTTCTCGCCAAAAAATCGATGAAACTTTTAGCCATTGGAAAGAAGTGGAACAGACTTTAATTAGCGTTGATTGCGATTACCTCTTGGTGAATGGTGGCAACGATTCCATGGATACGGCCCATCAACTTCACAAGCATTTCGCTTCCTGGGGGCTGAAGGTCATCGGTATTCCCAAAACGATCGACAATGATTTATTTGGCACGGATTTTTGCCCCGGTTACCCCTCAGCAGTCCGTCATGTTAACAATACATTCGGCGCGATTAAAATTGATGGTTCCGTTTACCCAAAGGGCAAAGTGAATCTCGTTGAAATCGAGGGAAGAGAAGCCGGATGGCTAACTGCTGGAACAGCTTTGCTCAAGAAAGAAGCAGCTCCGGATGGCATTTATTTGCCAGAAGTTCACTTTGATATTGAGGCCTTCCTAAAAAAGGTCCAAGAAATCTATGAAAAGAAAGGGTCCTGTTTTTTCGCGATCAGCGAAGGGATAGACGTTCCTCATCAAGAATTTGGAACGGCGGACTCTTTTGGCCACGTTTCTCCCGAGGGAGCGGTTTACGAATTGGCCGGAATCATTAAAAAACGGCTCGGCTTTCCCGTTCGCGCTTCGGTTTTAGGGACTCCCTGCCGCGCCGATCCTTACTGCATTTCCAAAGTGGATAGCGATTGCGCCCAATTCCTTGGCGAAGCGGCCGTTGATGCGGCGATCGCTGGAAAAAGTGGCGTGATGGTGGGATTAGAGCGTTCCAATGAGAAGAAACTCCATTTTACGGTTCGCTATCAGACGCTCCAAGATTGCGGAGCCAAGGATCATCTATTTCCCCGCGAATGGATACGCGATGACGGAACCATCTCGCCGGAATTTAGCGCTTACCTTTCCCCTTTATTGAATGGTACTGTTACGGCAAAAACCGATTCGTTTGGCAATTTCCTCTACGCTGTCATTTAAAATTTCCGACGAATTCGCATACCTGTCCCCCACGCTTTTTGAAAATTGCCCTTTTGAGTGAAAGACGGTCTACTCGAAGGGCTTTTTCCTTGATAAAATAAAGTCCGTACTCAAAGAGTACTGACACCTCTATCCATCCTTTGGGCCTTACAGTTTCGGGTTCGTCCCGCATTCATAAATTCGTTAGGTAACGTAACACAGAGAATCATTCATAGCGGTTTAATTCTTTTTGGGTGCTATCGAAAAGGAGTTCATTCATGCAATTACATTTATGGCTAGACACTGGTGCGACGATTGGCATTGCCGCCGGTGCTGCCGTTGTGGCTGCCGTTGCAACGTTTCTTGTGATGTTTTTCCTTGGGAAAAGCAAGAAAAGCAGCGCTACAAAGGCCGCGGACGGTATTATCAAGGATGCCAATCTTAAAGCGGAGCGTATCATTAAAAACGCTCAATTAGATGCGAAACAAGCGGCTTTTGAAGCCAAACAACAAAGCGAAAACGACGCTCGCGCTCGCAAAGCGGAAATCGCCGTGGAGCAGCAAAAACTCGACCTTCGCCAAGCCGCATTTGACGAAAGGGAATCTCGTTTATTGAAAAAGGAAGAGGATTTGGAAAACAAATCCGCTTCTTTGGATGCTTCCTTGGAATCCTACAAGAAGCGCAAAGAAGAATTGGATGCCAAGATTGACGACATCATCAAAGAATTGGAAAAAGTTTCCGGAATGTCGGTTCAAGAAGCCCACGACGAAATCATGGCTCGCGTGGAATCGAGGATGTCGATGGAAATTTCCGCATACATCAAAAACGCGGAAGACGAAGCGAAAGACACGGCCCAACAAAAAGCCATCGACTTGCTTTCCTTGGCCTGCCAACGTTATGCCCAAGACGTCGTGACGGAAAGAACCGTTTCCGTCGTCGCGTTGCCTGGAGATGAAATGAAGGGCCGCATCATTGGACGTGAAGGTCGCAATATTCGCGTGTTGGAACAACAACTCGGCGTCGATCTAGTCATTGACGATACCCCAGAAGTCATCACGGTCTCTTGCTTCGATCCGATTCGTCGCGAAATCGCCCGCAAGACTCTTGAGATCCTCGTCAAAGATGGTCGTATTCAGCCTGGACGCATCGAAGAAGTGGCGGCCAAATGCAAAAAAGAAGTGGACGAAACTTGCTATAAATATGGGCAGGAAGCTGCCTTCAAACTTGGCTTGCCGCGCATTAGCCGCGATTTGCTCTATTACGTTGGTCGTCTTCACTATCGTACCTCCTATGGCCAAAATGCCTTGACCCATTCGATGGAAGTGGCCTATTTAAGCGGAATCATGGCTGGCGAACTTGGTTTAGATGCCAATTTGGCTCGTCGCGCTGGTTTGCTCCACGACATCGGTAAGGCCGTCGACTTCGAACAAGAGGGGACCCACGTTCAACTTGGCTACGAACTTGCCAAGAAATTTGGCGAAAACGATGTGGTCTGCAATTCCATCCAATCGCACCATGGCGATGTGGAAGCCCGCTATGTGATTTCTCACCTTGTTGCTGCGGCCGATACGCTTTCCGCGGCTCGTCCGGGTGCAAGAAGCGAAACGCTTGAAACCTATGTGAAACGCATTGAGCAACTCGAAACCATTTGCAAGAGCTATGAAGGCGTTCAACAAGCCTATGCCATGCAATCGGGCCGCGAAGTCCGCGTTATGGTTATCCCTGATAAAGTCAGCGATGCCGAAGCCGTCAAAATGGCCCAAGACATCCGCAGCAACATCGAAACGAATGTGACTTATCCGGGCCAAATCAAAGTTTCCGTTATTCGCGAATATCGCGCTGTTGAGACTGCTAAATAACCATGAGGGTTCTCTTTTTTGGCGACGTGGTCGGAGAAATTGGACTTCGTGAGCTTCAAGCTTCTTTGCCACGTCTAAAAAAGAAGCTCTCCGCCGATTTCGTCATCGTTAATGGCGAGAATTGCTGTAAGGGCAGTGGTTTGACGTTCAAGGAATATCAAGCCTTGGTTGAAGCCGGCGCTGATTGCATCACTCTAGGCAATCATTGGCATGGCCGTGATCAAATCGATGATTACATTCAAGAGGCCGAACATTTGATTCGGCCTTTGAACTTGCAAGGATTCGTCCGTGGGGAAGGGACAGCTTATTTCTCCGCGGCAGGAGTCGATATCCAAGTGACCAATTTGTTAGGGCAGGCCTTCATGAAAACGACGGTCGACAGCCCTTATGAAGTGATGGAGGAACTTTTGGAAGAAAGCTGCCCCATTCACATTGTGGACTTCCATGCGGATTCCACTTCGGAAAAGCGCTTGTTTGCCGAGGTTTTCAAAGGTCGAGTTAGTGCCGTAATTGGCACCCATACCCACGTTCAAACCGCGGATGAATGCATTATTGAGGGGACGGGTTATTTAACCGACGTTGGGTTCTGCGGAATGGCGGATTCCGTTATTGGTTATCTCCCTCAATCGGTAAAAGAAATTTTCGTCGATAAAAAACCGGGTCGCTTCCTCATTGCCGAAGAAGGACCGACTGAACTAGATTTTGTCTTGATGGATTTTGATGATTCCACGGGGGAATGTTTATCCATTGAGCCCATTCGTATTGTCGCGGGAAAGGAGATTCAACATGTCACGCACCATCTATAAATCTTTGCCCGATATGAGCAAAGCCAGGAACCGCAGCGAGTCTCCCAAAACGATTCGCGAGGAAATCGTTGTTCCTGCTTCGGTTTTGGAATTTGGTAAAAACCGTAAATATTTCATCAAGACGTTTGGCTGCCAAGGCAACGTGAGAGATGAAGAAATCCTTGCGGGCTATTTAGAAAAAGCCGGCATGAAAAGAACGCTTGTCGAAAGCGAAGCCGGCATGGTTTTAATTAATACCTGTGCCGTGAGAGAAAACGCCGAAGAAAAAGTTTATGGGGAAATTGGCAAATTCAAGGCCAATCATCAAAAGGATCCTAGTTTCGTTCTCGGTATTTGCGGATGCATGATGCAAGAAGAGGGGATTGCGAAAAAAATCATGCAATCTTATCCCTATGTATCGTTGATTTTCGGCACGCACAATATCCCCAATATTTTGAATTTGCTTGGGGAGCATTTGGAACGGAAGAAGGATTTGGTCGACGTTGTCTCCTATGCCGGAGACATCACGGAGAACTTGCCTTCCACCCGTTTAGACCGCGTGAAAGCCTTCGTTAACATCACCTATGGATGTGATAAATTCTGCACCTATTGCATTGTTCCCTATACCCGCGGAAGAGAAAGAAGCCGCGCGAAGGAAGATATCCTCAAAGAATGTCGCGAACTCGTGGAAGAAGGGTATCAAGAAATCACCTTGCTTGGGCAAAACGTAAATAGCTATGGCAAGGACTTCCACGACGGAACCTCGTTTGCCACGATTTTAGAATACGTGGCGAAGCTTGGCATTCCTCGCCTTCGTTTCATGACTTCGCACCCCTGGGATTTCACCGATGAGATGCTGGACGTCATTGCTCGTTATCCCAATATCATGAAATGCATCCACCTTCCCGTGCAAAGTGGCTCTACATCGATGCTTCGAATCATGGGTAGACGTTACAGTAGGGAATCTTATTTGGATTTGGTGAAACGCATCCGCGAGAGGATTCCAGAGTGCGCGATTACCACTGACATCATCGTTGGTTTCCCCAATGAAACGGAAGAGCAATTTGAAGATACGTTATCGTTATGCGAAGCGGTTCGATACGATGCTGCCTTTACCTTTATTTATTCTCCTCGCAAAGGGACTCCCGCCGCCAAGATGGTCGATAATGTCAACGACAAAACCAAACACGAGCGTTTTGATCGTTTGCTGAAGGTCGTGGAAGACGGCGTCATGTTCCATAGTAGCCAAATGGTTGGCAAAACCTATTCGGTCTTGGTGGACGGGCCTTCCAAAAAGGATCCGACGATGCTTAGTGGTTACACCGAATCGAGTAAATTAATTAACTTCAAAGGACCCGCTTATTTAAAAGGGTGCATCGTGCCAGTCCGTGTTATCGAAGACCATGCTTTTTCTATGATTGGGGAACTTCAAGGCGATCCCGTTGTGGAATTAGCAAAACATGTTGGCAAGATTTTGGAAAAAGAAGAAACAGCCAAAGCTTATTTAGATGCAAAAAAAGCCGTAGAAGAATCCGAAGGGCTCAAGACGCTTCGAAACCAAATTGAAGATGTGCAAAAAAAGATGATGAACGCGGCCGCTGAACAAAAAGATGCGGAATACGTCCAAGCCAAAAAGGCCTATACGTCCCTCATGGATCAGTATAATTCCGATCCTTTGATTCAAAATTTTGTGGGAAGGAGAGACGAATTAGAAGACCTGCTGTTAGAAGCAAAGGACCTTCTTTCATGATTTTGGTTTTGACGGGGCCTACCGGAAGTGGAAAAACGGATATGGCCATTTCTCTAGCAAAAAAGCTAGGTGGGGCCATTATCAACGCGGACGCTTTTCAAGTGTATCGCGAATTGAATATTGCCACGGCCAAGCCAAGCGAAGCCCAAAGATTAGAGGTTCCCCATTTCCTTTTTGATTTTGTTCCCATTTCCTCTTCCTATTCCGTTTACGAATATCAAGCGGATTTACGAGCAACGATTGCGGATCTCCAAGAAATCCATAAACCCATCATCATCGCCGGCGGAACAGGGCTATATATCCGTGCCGGTCTTTATGATTATTCTTTCCCCGAAGAAAAAGTCGTGGATTTAAGCGTTTATGAGAAGATGGACGAGGACACCTTATATGCCGCTCTTCAAAAAATGGATCCTGAGGAGGCTAAAACCATTCACCCCCATAACCGGATTCGCGTTTTGCGAGCGATTAAGGTTTATCTAAGCAGCGGAAAGAAGAAGAGCGAAATCAAAGCGGAGCAAAAGCATCAACCGATTTATGATGACGTTTATTTCTTTGGCCTGAACGCAGAACGTGCGCCCTTGTATGAACGCGTGAATCAACGGGTAGAAGAAATGTTTAAAGCCGGATTGGTGGAAGAAAACCGCGCGCTTTATGAAAAATACGGGGAGACTCCCCGCGCTTTCCAGGCGATTGGAGTCAAAGAACTTTTTCCTTATTTCCGCGGCGAAAAAAACCTAGAGGAATGCAAGGAAGAAATCCAAAAGAACACCCGTCATTATGTGAAACGGCAGGAAACGTTCTTTCGTCACCAATTTGATATTCATTGGATTACTCGAGAGGAAGAAATCTTAGATGCAATTTCTTCCTCTCCCCTTGTGTAATTTTTCATTTGTTTTAGCATTATTCCAATACTCACGAAAACAAGGAGGCTTCTATGGCTCTTTTAGAAATTGAAGAAGTGGCAAAAAAAGCGGGTATCCCCGCGGAATGCTTAGAACCTTATGGTAAAAATAAGGCAAAAATTGATTTGGCTTTGTTAGAACGTTTGAAGGATCACCCCAACGGGAAACTAGTTTTGGTGACGGCCATTACTCCTACGAAAGCAGGCGAAGGAAAAACGACGACTTCCATTGCCCTTGCGGAAGGGTTTGGCAAAATCAATCAACCAGCCATGCTTTGTTTGCGCGAACCTAGCCTAGGTCCTGTTTTTGGCATCAAAGGCGGTGCAACGGGGGGAGGCAAAGCCGTTGTCGTTCCCCAAGAAGACATTAATTTGCATTTCACGGGGGACATGCATGCATTGACGAGCTCGATCAATTTGATTTCCGCGGTCATCGACAATTCTTTATGGCAAGGGAATCCTCTCCATATCGATCCCAATCGTATTTTGTGGAACCGCGCGATGGACATGAATGACCGCGCGCTTCGTGATATTGAAATTCACGGTAACGACGCCCGCGTCCCTTCTCGCCATGACCATTTTCAAATCACGGTTGCCTCGGAGATGATGGCGATTTTATGCTTGGCTAAAAGCCCAGAAGATTTCTTGGAACGCGTGAAGAAAATTATCGTTGCATTTAGCGTGGATGATCAGCCAATCACCGTCGGCGATTTGCAAATCTCTCATGCCATCATGCGCTTAATGAAAGAAGCGTTAAAACCCAACCTGGTTCAAACCATCGAAGGGAATCCTTGCTTGATTCACGGTGGTCCCTTTGCCAATATCGCCCATGGATGCAATTCGATTTTAGCGACCTCCCTGGCCTTAAAACTCGCCCCCATCACCGTTACAGAAGCGGGTTTTGGCGCAGATTTGGGCGCGGAAAAATTCTTGGATATCAAATGTCGCGAGGCTGGGTTTGTTCCCGATGGCATCGTAATGGTTGCTACGATTCGTGCCCTCAAAATGCATGGCGGACAGGCTTACGAAGATCTGAAGACGCCTAATGTGGAATGTCTTGCCAAAGGAGTTGCCAATTTGGATGCTCATATGGCTAATATGTCTAAATATGGTGTCCCCTGTATCGTTGCCATCAACCATTTTGCTCAAGATGATCCAGAAGAAGTAGCTTATCTAGAACACCACTGCGAAAAGATGGGCTATCGATATAGCTTCCTCGACGGATTCGAAAAAGGAGGGGAGGGGTCCATCGATTTGGCACAAAAAGTTCAAAAGATGCTTCAAGAAGAATCAACCCATTATGCCCCGATTTACTCTTTGGAATGGCCGTTAAAGAAGAAAATCGAAACGATTTGCCACGAAATATATCATGCGGGGAAGGTTATTTATGGAGAAGAGGCGGAACGGCAATTGGCAGAATATGAGAAACTAGGATTCTCCGATGCCTATATTTGCATGGCCAAGACGCCCGCGTCTTTAACCGATGACGCTAAAGTCTTGGGTGCCCCGTCAGGATTTACGATTACCATTCGCGAGGTGCGGCTAAGCGCTGGTGCGCGCTTCGTTGTTCCTTTAACGGGATCGATCATGACGATGCCAGGACTTCCCAAGATTCCTGCGGCGGTCAAAATGGAGGAAGAACCATGGCGGTGATTCCCATTGAACTTTATGACGAAGTCGAGATGAAAAAGGCCCATCCCTGTTCCCATCGAAGCAAGCGTTTTCAAATTATTCGTGTGGGCGCGGATGTCAAAATTCTTTGCCTAGGATGTGGAAACGTGATTATGATGGATCGTGATCACTTCAACCATGCGGTGAAAAAAGTGGTCGCTCATCACGAATCTCCCGTCATTCCAATCAAATAATCTTCGATTATGTGCCGACTTTGGATTTTTTTCGAAAAATAAAAGCGAAAAAAATTTTAATTTTCGCCTCTATGTTAAGTGGAGGCGATTTTTATTTCCTATTTATTACAATGCAAAAATATTTCGGTGGCCTTTCAAGAAGGAAATCGGTCCCGTGTGGTGTTGCACCATATTTCTTTAGCTTTTCCTTCCCACGGTTTTTATTGTTTGCACGGCAAAAGCGGATCGGGGAAAAGCACTCTGCTTTATGTTTTGTCCGGAATGCTCCAACCCCAATCGGGCGAGGTTTTGTATCGGGGGAAGTCCCTTTCTTCCTTTTCAGATAAGCAGTGGCGGAAATTCCGCTGTCTATCCACGGGCTTTATTTTTCAAAATAGCCAATTGTTAGAGGGGTTATCTCCTTTGGATAACATTACGCTTCCTCTAGAAATCGGGGGATATTCCACATCTAAAGCGAGAAAAATCGCCAAAAAAGGAATGGAAGAGATGGGGATAGCGGGAAAAGAAAAGCAAGACACCCCTTCCTTATCCGGAGGCGAAAAACAACGCGTGGCTTTGTTGCGGGCTACGCTAGGTGGAGCAGAAATTCTTTTTTGTGATGAGCCTACGGGGGCGTTAGACGAAGCGAACGGGCGGAAAGTTATGAAATGGCTGAAAGAACAATCTAAGAAGCGACTGGTGATTTTGGTTTCCCATAACCTGCCGTTAGCCAAAGAATATTGCGATACCTTTCTTTGTTTGGAGGAGGGACGCATCCTTCCTTATGAAGGGAAACCAGAACGCTTGGAAGAAATGCCTTTGAAGACACGCCATTCCAAGGCGAATTGGCAAAGAAAATTGGTCTTTTTGCATTTCAAAGAGGATGGGTGGAAAAACGGGATTGCCTTGGTCTCCGCTTTCATTGGCTTTACCTCCTTGCTTTTATTCTCGGGTTATTATGCGGGGCATGAAAAAGCGTTAGAGGAAGCACTGGGGAGTTCGCTAAGCTATTTGTCCGCTAAAATCACACAAAAAGAGGTGGTGGACGTACCTGGGTCTCCTTTAAGTCTAGTAAAAGAGACGCGTCCAAAGCGTCAGGAAGCAGAAGAATATTTGTCATCCAAAGGCCATTATGAGGTGGCAAACGACTATTCTTTCTTCTTGCCTGAATCCTATGCTTTTCAGTTAAATGGGGTCGATTCTTCGCCTTGTTTTTTCTCGCCTACCCACGATTTGTCTTTACGCGTTTTGGGGGAGAATTGCCTTTTAGAAGGCGAACATCCTAGTTCTTTTTCATTCTCCTCCGTGCTTGTCAACGAGGCTTTTTCCAAACAATACCCCCATTGCCTTGAACAAAGGATTACTTTTCACGTGGACCTTTCCCTTTCTTACCAAAGCGTGGAGGAAGCGGTGGCTCTAGATTACGACTTTGAAATTGCAGGGATTGTTAAAGAATTTTCCTTTATGTCTACCCCACGTGTTTATTACTCCCATCAAGGAATGGAACAAAAAATGCAAGAAACCTTTTTGGAGTCGATTTCCTATCGTTTAGGGGAAAGGACATCTATTTATGATTTATGCCAAAAAGAGGGTTCTTCTTATTATCAATCCACGTCCCTTTTGCTTTTTGCCCTAGATCAGGAATCGGCCTCTTTATTTCCCACATTGAAAAAAAGATGGAAGGAAGAAAACGAAAGGATGGACCTTTCTTCGTTTTCTTTGCAGACTCGAGAAAGTTTCTTGGCCTTATCGAGTGCTTTCAGTGCGTCCTTAAGTTTATTTGTTGGAATGGCTTTTCTTGGCTTGGTTCTTATTTTAGGAATGTCTTCTTATTCGGGTTTTGCGGATCGAAAAAGGGAGACGGCGTTGCTATTTGCGTTAGGGGCCAAACGAAGGGACGTTCTTTCTATTTACGGGCGGGAATCGGTGGCTGTTGGTATTTTGGGGGCTTTGTTCGCGGCAATACTTTCCCCGGTGTTGGCCAAGGGATTCAACCGTTATTTGATGGGTAAATTTGGAATGGAAACGCTCGTTAGAATCCCTTTTTTCTCGTTTTTAGGCATCCCTTATTTGCTTGTAATCTCTCTTTTTTTGATGGCGGTTATTTTGCCTCTAGTTTCTACCATTATCCCTTTGCAATTTAGCAAAAAATGCGATTTGAAGGAGGAACTCTGCGATGAATAGTTTGTTGATGTGTAGTGATTTAAAAAGAAGCTTTGGCCATGAAGAAGTATTACGTGGCATTGATTTGATTTTGCCCCAAAAGGGTTTGATTGGCATTTCCGGACCGAGCGGTTCGGGAAAAAGCACGTTGCTCCATATCTTGGCTGGTTTGGACGCTTCCTATTCGGGACGTTACGTCTTTAAAGGCATGGACATGGGGAAAAAGGATGAGGCGGAACGAAGCCGGATCCGCCTGCTTTCTATGGGTTATGTCCTTCAAAAGGATTCCTTATTGGATTTAGAGGACGCGGAGACGAATGTGCTTTTGCCCGCCTTAAGCGTGGCCAAAAATAGCAAAAAACTTCGTCATCAAGCCTCCTCTCTTCTTTTTAGCGTAGGGCTAAAGAATAAAGCCAAACAAAAGGTGGGGACCCTTTCAGGAGGAGAAAGGCAGCGAGTTGGTTTAGCGCGGGCACTGATGATGGACCCTGATATTTTGTTTTGCGATGAGCCAACGGGGGCTTTGGATGAAAAAAATGGTCGTCTAATCTTTGAATTATTGCGAAAAATATCTTCCAACCGGTTAGTGATAGTAGCAAGCCATGATGAAGCGCTGCTCGAAGAATTTGCTGACGAAAGAATCGAGATGAAAGATGGCAAAATCAAAAAGAAAGAAAAACAAATCGTTTCCGAACCTGCCGGAACTTTTTTGCTTGCTAAACCCCAAAAAGAACGGGAAGAGCCCCGTCTCCCTTTCTCATTTCTTTATGAACACGCCAAAAGAAGGAGAAAAACCAAAAAGATTCGCAGTTTTCTCAGCGAATCCGCTATTTCCCTTGGCTTATTGGGTATTGGCATGAGCGTCTACCTTTCTTCTTCCATTTCTTGTCAAATCACCGATGCGTTTTCTTCGCTTGTCCCCCCAAATACCTTGGTGATGTCGCCTTTATCGTCTTCCCCTCCTTTGGGGGAGATTAAGCCCGCCACGCATGACGAGGCCGATTATTTGATGAGCCAATATCCAGATTCGGTGGACGGCTATGGCAAAACCCTTCTTTATGATTTTGAGTCCGCCTTTGAAGACGAAAACGAATTCACCTACGTTCATGGAAGTAAGGTAGAAGTTTTAAGCGGGTTTTCTGTACGAACCATCAATGATTTTTTATGGTCGGAAGAAGGGAATGAATTTTATCCATCTCGACCAAAAACCATGGATTGGAGTGAGGTGATTCTAGGCATCCCTTATGCCACGATGGCAAAACTGTGCGGAGATTTTGGCTTGGTAAGAGGTTACGAACATCTGGGCCGATTCTGCGATCAAGGGTCGTTGACGATTACCCTTCATTTGAGCCGTTTAGCGTGGAATTTTTCCGAGTCTCCTGGTTTCAATGTTGTCGCGGTTGCCCCTAGTTCCATCCCCTGTTTTTATCATGCTTCGTCCTCTTGGAATCAAGAGGTATTCTTCGATTATCTCCGATTTGAAGATGTGGAAAACGGAATTCCCTCTACTCCGCAGCAATGCCAGACGATTCCTTATCTGGAATTAAGCGTTCCCTTCAGTTCTTTTCTGCGTACCTGTCGAAAAGATCCCAAACGAAATCGCTTATCTTTCGATGTTCCCTCGAATCGCTATCTCCCTTCTTACTGCCCGGGTGGTGAGCGATGCAGCCTTCCCCGAGCTTACTGCTTTGAGGCGATCAAAAGTGGTTTAGATTATTCGTTGGCGGAGTCGATCCAAGGGGACTGGTCTTCCGAAATATTAGGAAGAATACCGGTGACTTCCGGCGGTTTTTACGCGGATGCCGAGTCGGTCATGATGGGGTTTCAGGGTAAGTTCTTTCTTTGCAAAACCGAAGAAGGGGCGAATCAATTGATCGATGCCTATAGTGATTTGCCGGTGGAAGAGGCTTCTTCTAGTGGGGAACTTCCCCCAAACTGTGTGGATGGTTCTTTGCTTGCTACTGGACCCAAACAACTGCGCCTTTCTTGCGATTTTAGTGAGGTAAAAGGAGAAGCGCCGACTTCTGGGCAGGAATGCATTTTGTCTTCTTCCCTTTATGAAGCTTGGAATGGCCCTGAAGTCATCTATGTTTGCGCGGAAATTAGCAGTGAAGTCCATGGAGATACTTACTCTCGCGATTTTGCCTTATCCCCTTTACGTGTAGTGGGAACCAAACAAGAGAAAACGAACACGTTGTTTGTCTCTTCGGATTGGACATTAGATTATTTTTTGGATTCTTTGGGGATGAGCCCTTTTTTGTTAGAGCCTTCTGGCTGCGTCTTCACTTTGAAACCCAATGCTGATGGCCCCCGATTGGCTAAACAGCTATCCACCCTTTACCCTGCTTATCGTTTTGCTTGCCCCTCCCAAAGCGTTTCCGATTCCGTTTCTAGTACGACCGATTACATTCAGTCCGTCTTATTTGCTTTTTCTTTTGTTGCTTTTTCGGTCGGTCTCTCTGTCTTTATTTTGGTGATTTCGTTAACGGTAGCGGAGAACAAAAAGGAAGCGCGTTTGCTTTATTTGTTGGGCATATCGCGAAAAGATGTGGCTAGACTTTATGGATGGAGCGGCTTTCAAAGTGCTGGCAGTGCTCTTTTAGGTTCTTGTTTAGGACTATTGGCTGCCGAATTATTTACCTCCTATTTTCTCTCTCGTTTTTTTGGGACGGACCTCGTTATTTCCCTGTCTTTGGCCCCTTACCTTTCCTGTTTTGCTCTGTTTTTGCTCTTTTTAGGCTTTCTATCCGTTTTTCTTCGCTTTTATTTCTCCCGTGCGAATTTTGAAAAAAGTTCCAAGGCTTAATTTAGAGGGTTCGGCGGGTTTGAGAAGAAAAGAAGAAGTGCCGTCAAATGGACTTTTCTATCCTTATCATGAGATAAAAACACCAATTTTTGTAAAAAAAGAAGACGTTCCCATTATTGATTTTTATAGAAAACACATACGAATTGGTCTATAGTAACAAGCGGTTGATTTGGAAATAGCCAAATGAACCAGGAAGGTTAGGAGTCTCATGAAGGGAACAGTTAAAATGTTCAACAAGGAGAAGGGCTATGGCTTCATCCACGCTGAGGATGGCCGTGACTACTTCTTCCACTATTCCTCTCTTCTGATGGATGAATACAAGACCGCCGAAAAAGGCGAGTCCGTCGAGTTCGAAATCGAAGAGTCGGACCGTGGTCCTCGTGCCAAGAACGTTAAGAAGATCTAAGGTTCTCTTAGTTAGCTTCTAACCCTGCCAAACCGGTAGGGTTCTTTTTTTACCCGGGTAACCGGGTTTTCTTTTATTCTTCGCCCTTTGGGGCTATCTTCTTTATGAAGATAAGTTTACAATTGACCCGCTCAATTATAGGAGTGTTTTTGCCCATGCCATTAAAAGCCGGAATCGTCGGTTTGCCCAATGTCGGAAAATCGACCTTATTCAATGCCATTACCAATTCCCACGTGGAAGCCGCCAATTATCCTTTTGCCACCATCAAACCCAATACGGGTGTAGTTGTCGTGCCGGATGAAAGACTCGACTTCCTCACGAATATGTTCCATCCCGTCCGTACCATCAACGCGACCTTTGAATTTTACGATATCGCGGGATTAGTGAAGGGTGCCTCTCACGGAGAAGGATTAGGAAACCAATTCCTCGCCGCAATCCGTGAATGCGACGCCATCTGCGAGGTGGTTCGTTGCTTCGACTCTAACGAAATTATTCACGTCGAAAGCTCTGTGGACCCCGCCCGCGACATCGAAACCATCGATTTGGAACTTGCGATGGCCGATCTCGACACCGTCACCAAAATTATCGGACGCCAAGATATCAAGGCTCGTGTTGCCAAAGACAAAACCGCCAAATACGAAATGGATATCCTTCGTCCTTTGGAAAAGGTGTTAAGCGAAGGCAAGCCGGCGAGAATGTGCAAAGAACTCACGGAAGAACAAATCGCTTATGCGAAAAAGAATTTCTTCTTGTTGACCTTAAAGCCCATCATCTACGTAGCTAATGTGGCTCCTGAAGATTATTCGAATATTGATCAATGTGCCTATTACCAAACGGTAAAACGCATCGCGGGAGAACAAGGTGCCCAATGCATTCCTGTTTCCTGCCAAATCGAATTCGAACTCTCTCAACTAGGGCCTGACGATCGCGCGGTCTTCCTCGAAGAACTTGGTGCGAGCGAATCGGGCCTCGATAAGCTGGTAAAAGCCGCCTACAAACTCTTAGATCTCTCGACGTTCTTCACCTGCGGAACCGATGAATGCCGTGCTTGGACGTTCCATGTAGGCATGACTGCCCCGGAATGTGCGGGTATCATTCATAGCGATTTCCAACGTGGATTCATTAAAGCCGAAGTCTATGACTTTGAGGATTTGAAAAAATTGGGAAGCGAAGCCGCAGTCAAAGAAGCGGGAAAACTTCGCCAAGAGGGGAAGGACTACGTCATGCAAGATGGCGATATCGTGTTCTTCCGATTCAACGTATGAGTGACCTTCGCATCGGTTATGGAGAAGATATTCATCGCCTTGTCCCCAACCGTAAATTGATTCTTGGGGGAGTAGAAATCCCCTTCAATCAAGGATTGCTCGGCCATAGTGATGCGGATTGCCTTCTCCATGCGATTGCGGATGCGTTACTAGGGGCCTGCGCCTTGGGCGACATCGGAGATCATTTCCCGGTTGACGATCCCCAATGGGAAAACGCGGATTCTAAAAAAATCCTCTCCGAATCCTATTCCTTAGTGAAAAAAAGGGGGTACCAGATTACAAATCTCGACGCCTCGGTCCTGGCGGAGAAACCTCGCTTAAGTCCCTATCGCCTTGCAATGAGAGAATCGATTGCTCGCGTTTTGGAACTGGATTTGAACCAAGTGAGCGTCAAACTCATGACCAATGAAGGATTGGATGCGATTGGAAAAGGGAAAGCCATCCGTTCCACCTGTATTTGTTTACTAGAAAGGAAAACCTTATGACCAACGAAGAATTATTGAAAAACGTCGTTGTCTCCGCGGCAAAAGCCTTGGGACAAGATTTGGGTCTAGGCGACATTGTCATTGAACATAGCCGCGACACGGCTCATGGCGACTATTCGACGAACGTTGCCATGCGTTCTTGCCGACTTTTTGGCATGAAGCCTCGTGATTTAGCAGAAAAATTAATTTCGGAAATGAAAAGCGACGCGATTGAGAAAATCGAAATCGCTGGTCCGGGATTCATCAATTTCTTCTTAAAGAAAGACGCCCTTCAAAGCGTTATTGAGAAAGTTTTGGAACAAGGCGATTCTTACGGTCGTCTCCCCAAAAACGGCAAGAAGATCGATATTGAATACGTTTCGGCAAATCCAACGGGCGATTTGCATTTAGGCCATACCCGTTGCGCGGCGGTTGGCGATTCCATTGCTAGCCTTTTGGATTGGGCCGGCTATGATGTGACGCGTGAATATTACGTCAATGACTGTGGCAACCAAGTGGAACATTTGGGCCATTCGCTCCGTGCTCGTTATCACGAACTCTTTGGTGAGCCTCTTGATTTGGCAGAGGATGACTACCATGGTCAGGACTTGATTGCGATCGCCCAAAAAATCAAAGATCAATTTGGTGACAAATACCTTCAAGATAGCAAAGAATCTCACGATTTCTTTATCCGCTTCGGCATCGATTCCGAACTTTCCAAAATTTGGAAAGATATGGATGCTTTCCGCGTTCACTTCGATAAGGTTTCCTATGAATCGGATATCCGTTCCCATGGCAACATCGAAAAAACCATCGAATTCTTAAAACCTTGGATTTATGTCCAAGATGGCGCGACTTACCTCCGGACGACGGATTTTGTCGATGACAAAGACCGTCCCATCATCAAAGCGGACGGCAATTATACGTATTTCATGCCGGATATCGCTTATCACTACAACAAGATGGAACGGGGCTTTGATTTGCTAATCGACGTCCTTGGGGCGGACCACCATGGCTATATTGGCCGTATGAAGAGTGCCCTGATGATGAAGGGCTATTCTCCGGATGTCCTTCAAGCCGAATTCGTTCAGGTTGTCCGCGTTTATCGCGATGGGGCGGAAGTGAAAATGAGCAAACGCACGGGCAAAGCCATTGCTCACCGCGATTTGGTGGAAGATGTCGGCGTAGATGCCGTCCGCTATTTCTTCGCGGAGCGTTCCCAACAAAGCCATTTGGATTTCAACTATAACCTTGCGATGGAGCAATCTTCCTCCAACCCGGTCTATTATGCTCAATACGCTTATGCCCGTTGCGCTAGCGTTCTTTCCCTTGGCAGCGACATTGCGCTCAATAGCCGCGGGGGAGAACTAAAGGAAGAATCCGAACTTGCCTTGCTTCGGCTGCTTTCAGATTTCCCGGGCGTTATTGCCAATAGTGCGGAGGAGCGTGCCCCTTATAAGCTCGCTGCCTATATTCAAAAGCTTGCCGCCTCCATCCACAGTTTCTATACGAACTGCCACATTTTGGACCGCGAAAACATCGCGATGACGTCTTGCCGCTTGGCTCTAGCCAAAGCCGCCAAGACCGTGATGAAGAACGCCCTTTCGATTCTCGGGGTTTCCGCGCCTGAGAAGATGTGATATAAATTTCTCCGCGATTTCTATTAAGAAAGGAACCATTTCTCATGAATATGAATAAAGGCAGCATGATCGATTATGCCATTGCAATCCTCACCACTCAAAAAGCCATGACTTTCGCCGAGCTTTGGGCCAAAGTCAAAGAAGAACTCGAAATCACCCCGGAAGAAGAAGCGGACCGCATCGGCCATTTCTACACCGATTTGAGCCTCTCTGGCCAAACCATCCTTCTCCCTGGCAACGTTTGGGATCTCCGTCAACGTCATACCTTTGACGAGCTCACCCTTAACAAGGATGTTTCTGACGTTTATAGCGCCATCGAAGAAAAAGACCAAGACGAAGCCGACGCCCAAGACGAAAAGGAATATAACGAATCCGTCCAAGGCAAAGCCGTCCTCTCTGATGACGAAGAACCGATGGATGAGGGAGAAGAAGATTCCGAAAAAGGCAATGAGGACCAAGAAGTTGCCGAATCCTACGTCCACGGCATCCGCTAAGGCAAAATTCAACTTTCTAGAGGGCCATAACGGTCCTCTTTTCTTTTTGAATCTAGGAAAAAGAAGGGGTTCCGTGTATCCTATAAGGCTGCTTTGCAGCCCGTTATGAATACCTTTGCAGAACTTTTCTTTGAGATGGAGCGATTTCCAAAAATCGCGATTGTTGGTCATGCTTACCCGGACGGGGATTGCTACGGCTGTCAAATCGGGTTGCGCGAATTGCTTCGTGCCCGATTCCCCGAAAAGGACATCCGCGCGCTAGGAAGTGGGTTGCCCTGCCTTTTGAACCGCATTTCTCCCATGGATCAAGCGGAAGATGGTTTTTTCGAAGGAGCATTAGGAATTCTCGTGGATGTTTCTTGCCTTCCCCGCGTCGAGGAAAGTCGAATTTTCCAATGTGCTTCTTGGATTAAATTCGACCATCATGAACCGGATGAAGTGGCGGAGCATTTTGATGGGAAATATTATTCGGATGCAAAACGAGTCTCTTGCTGCGAAATCATTACGGAATTCGGCCGTTCCCTTTCCTTGCCTTTCAATCGAAAAGCGTGCGAGGCTCTCTATTCGGGCATTTTGACCGACTCGGGACGCTTTTATTACTATGGGACGAACCATAAAACCTTTGAGGACGCCTCCTTTTTAATTCGTCATGGCGCGAATCCTAAAGTTCTTATGGATCTTTTGTTCCATGAAGAACCTAACGAAGCCGCTTTTAAAAAATGGATGCGTGCGCATGCGAAAGTGGAAGGACAAGTTTGTTCTTGCTGGGCGGATATTTCCGATTACGAGTCGTTTGGATTGTCGTATGAAAATGCCTCTACCTTCGTGAATGCTTTAGCGGGAATTGGTCACGCCCCCATTTATATTTTCTTCTGCGTTCGCGATTTTGATTATGTTCGCGTCGAGATTCGTTCCAATTCCCGTTACCCCGTCCAACCAACCGCTAAATTCTTTGGGGGTGGCGGACACCGCTATGCCGCAGGAATGGAGCTGCGTGGTGGAGAAAACTGGCCCAACAAAGTGAAAAGCGTCATCCAACGCCTTCAGGAATCTCGTTCCGATGTAGAATAAAGAAGAAAAGAAGGTTAATTATGTACGAAAAAGAATTAAAGGCGATGATTCGGGCTGCCAAAATCGCAGAGAAGCACATTCTAAAAATCTATTCGACCAATTTTGAAGTGGAGATAAAATCGGATGATAGCCCCGTGACGGAAGCAGATAAAGGTGCCGATAAAATCATTCGGGAAGAATTAGGAAAAGAATTCCCTGAATATGGATTTTTGACGGAAGAAAGCAAAGATACGGGAGAACGCTTCGCCAAAGAGGATATCTTTATCGTAGACCCGGTCGACGGAACCAAGGATTTCGTAGCGCGGGATGGCCAATTTTGCACGAATATCGCCCTGGCTCATCGAGGCGAGGTTGTGGCTGGTGTCATCAATCTTCCTGCCCAAGGAAGAACCTATTTTGCCTCGAAAGGAAATGGGGCATTTGCCATGGAAAAAGACGGTACGATCCATCCTATCCACGTTTCCGACCGTAAATCTCATTTACGTTCTCTTCGCTCCATTTCTTTCTTCAACGAAGCGGAAAAAGAATTTTATGCCACCCACGCTTCTTCTTTTGAAGGAGAAGCAGAACCAGCTGGCGCTGCTTATAAATTTTGTTTAATCGCGGACGGAAGCAAAGATTTTTTCGTTCGCAAAGGCGCGGGAACGAAAGAATGGGACGTTGCCGCTGGCGATATTATCCTTTCCGAAGCTGGTGGTATCATGGTTCAACCAGATGGCACCCCATTCCACTACAATCGCCACGACGTTTATAACCGTCAAGGCTATGTAATGGCCAACTGCCGTGAAAATCTTTTTCTTGGCTTGAAATAATCTAATCAATCCCATTCCCAATGGACAAAATTAATCGGATTCTTCACTGCTGATATTTCCTCTTTTATTTAGCGGATATCGTAGTATATTTACCCCATGAAAGGAGATGAAAATCATGGATAGTTTCGTCAAATCGATGGATGGGCTTCCCCGCATTGTTAAAATCCTGCTCTGCTTGCCCATCGTTGATATCATCTGGGCGATTTATCGTATTCTTGGCGCGATCAAAAACGGCAATGTCCTTCACCTTGTCCTTGGCATTCTTTGGATTGCTTTCGGCGGAACGGTCGGCTGGATTCTCGACCTCGTCTGGATCATTCTTTTCAACCATATTTTCTGGTTCAAGGAATAAATTCTTCTTTTTTGGAAGAAACGAAGGCTACGCATCGAAACAAAAAGGTGGTAGCCTTTTTTCGTAGTTATGAAAACCAATAAAAAGCCAGTCCTCGAACCTTTAAGACAAAGACAAATGGAAATCCTAAAAGGCGATTTCCCTTATGATCCTGAGACCCATACGTTCACGATTTCCCTTCATCATGAATCCGTGATGGATCTTTTGGACGATGACATCTCTACGCCAGAACATCCAATTGTCTCCTGGAGTGCTTTGGAACGCTTGTCGGATATCGTAGAAGACCTTCCCGCGGGAGAAAACGCGGATATTCGTTATTGTATCGACGATTACAAAGGGTATGACCCCGAAAAATTGGTTCCTTCTTTTAACCGCCTTTTCTCTAAGAATCGTTTTTTGAATCAAAAGGACAAGCGAAAGAAGGGGATCGCCTCCATTCTCTTTACCTTAATCGGCCTCGTTTTGCTTTTCTTCATGGTGCTAGGCAGGACCAATGAATGGTTTGGAGAAGCGGGCAGCATGTCGGATGAACTTTTAGGCGAATTCATCGACATCGTAGCCTGGGTGTTCCTTTGGGAAGCCGTATCCATGTTGGCGTTATCTCCTAGCGAATACCATTCCATCAATCTTCGCGTTCTTTTCACCGTTTCTCGAATCTCCTTTTATGACGGGAAGGGGGAGAACAAATTAAGCGGAGAGAATTTGGATGAAGATCTAAAGTTATTAGGGAAAGCCTATAACCGTCAACAACGTGGAAAGGTCGCTGTATTAATTGCTTCCGGTGCTTTCTTGGCCGCTTCCGTGGTTACGGCATATCGCTGCGTCATGGCCTTTATTGCTTTAAGCGGAAATCCTCAGGCAGAGCCTTGGAATTATGTGGTGATTGCATTATTTGGCCTCGCCAGTTTAGGCGTATCCGTTTTTGCGGGCGTGAGCGGAATTCTATTTTATACCGATCGCCCGTTTGGGAAGAAAGCCTGTTTGGCCGTTAGTTGCGTTTTGTTCCTCTTATTTATTGTTGGTTTGATCCACGCGATTTTTACTGGTGATGTGGGTGGAATCGCCCATGGAGCGATTTCGATTGTGGTTCAGGTACTCTATGTTGGAGGATATTTTTGCGCGAGCGTCCCCGATTGGTTCTATAAGAAGCGTCACCGAAACGAAGAGAATCAAGACGAACAAAAATAAGCGCCCCGAAGGGCACTTTTATCTTGTCGGTTGATTATTTTGCTGCTTCCAGAGCGGCTTCGTTTTTGCGGCGGATATAATCCGTCATCAAGTCTTCGGGCACGCCTTCGGTGCGAACGGCCATAACTCCTGGGACTTCTTCCATCAAAATGATTTCCACCCCGCTAGAAATGTCGTCTTGGGCTAAGGAGCAGCCTTGGCAAGCTCCCACCATCGTAACATAAACGATGCCATCGCGGAACCCGATGTAATCGATGTCCCCTCCGTCCCGTTGTAAGAAAGGCCGTACTTTATCGATGGTGGCCTGAATCAGTTGAATCGTCGCTTCGTCTTCCATAACGCGTTCTATTTTAGTCACTTCGCTTCGCGTATCAATTCAAATGAATGCAAAAGATGTTTTTTCGGTGGAAAAAAAGAAGCCATATCCTAAAATAGGCGAATGAACTCGGAAAAGGGAAAAACGGATTTAAGAATCGTTGAAATCAAAGTCTTAGTGGCCATTTACGAATTATCCGTAGATGGATTTGCGCCTTCCTTGCGGGGGCTGCTGGCCTTTTTAAGAGGCGACGACTCCGCTTCACGCTTTGAGGGACTATGGAGCTATGGTTCTTATGTCTCCATGAGTGGCAAGCGTCTTGGGAAGCTACTAAAAGGATTGAAGGATTTTGGTTACGTGGATTCGGAATTCGAACAAAAAGAAGAATACCTCTATCTCTTCCCCGAAGGAAAAGAAGCGGCCCGAACTTATTTAGCTAAGGACCATCGCCGATCCCGACCGCCTCGTCATGGGGCGCCTCTATTCCTGCCGATTCGTTAACAATAAGGAGAAAAACATGCCTAACAAAGAAATTCCACCGTTTGAAGAATGGCCCTTCCGCGTGCCTAACGTCAAGAAGGCCATTGAAAAACTGAATGCCGTAGTTGAAGAACTCAAATCCGCTTCCGACGGGCCTGCCGCCTTGAAAGCCTTCAAGAAGCGTTCCCGTTTTATGGACGCCCTTCAGGACGATATTACCCACGTTTCCGTCCTCTTTAGCCTGGATACCCAAAATAAGAAGTATGCGAAAGCCCAAAATAAGCTTAACGAGGAATTACCTCTCCTCCAAGCCGCAGACGTCCATTTCCAGGAAGCGATGCTCGTTTCTCCCCACCGCGCCTATTTGGAGAAGAAATTAGGTACTTTCCTCTTCCAGATGTATGAATTCGCCTTGAAATCCTTTGACGAACGGATTGTCGAAGAATCCATCGAAGAAAATAAACTTTCTACGGAATATGCCTCGAAGATTGCCTCTTATTCCGTCCCCTTCCGCGGACAGGTTTATAACCTTCCTCAGATGGGCAAATTCCTTCAAGATGTGCATCGTCAAACCCGTAAAGAAGCCTCGGAAGCCTATTATTCCTACCTGGAAACTAAAATCCCGGAACTGGAGGAAATCTACGATAAACTTGTGAAGGTTCGTGACAAGATGGCCAAGAAGCTTGGTTATCAAAATTACGTGGAACTTGCTTATCTCCGCATGTCGCGCTTTGACTATAACCGCGAGGATGTCGCCGCCTATCGCGATCAAATCCGCGAAGAAGTGACTCCGCTTGCCGCGAAAATCTTAAAAGCCCAATTTAAACGCACGGGAATCCGTCATCCGGAATCCTATGATTTGGGACTTGCTTTCCAAAGCGGGAATCCCTTACCGTTAGGGACGACCGCGGAAAAAATCGAGAAGGCGAAGAAGATGTACGATGAGCTTTCTCCCGAAACGAGTTATTTCTTCCGTTTTATGGCGGATTGCCACGTTTTGGATTTAGAAGCCCGTCCGGGCAAACAGTCCGGTGGATATATGACCTATTTCCCCAAACATGGCGTTCCCTTCATTTTCTCCAATTTCAACGGAACCAGCGGGGACGTGGATGTTTTAACCCATGAATTCGGCCATAGTTTCCAAGCCTATATGGCCCGTAAGATCAAAATTCCCGAATACCGTCAGCCCACGATGGAAGGGTGCGAAATCGATTCTATGTCGATGGAATTCTTTGCTCATCCGTGGATGAATCTCTTCTTCAACGAACCGGAGAAATACCGTTATGCCCATCTGGCGGACGCGATTTCCTTCTTGCCATATGGGGTGACCGTCGATCATTTCCAAGAATGGGTTTATGAGCACCCGAATGCGACTCCCGCGGAACGCGATGCCTATTGGCATGAACTCGAAGAACGATACACCCCGTATAAAGTCGCGGCCTATGGTTCGAACCATTATCTAAAGACGGGCCACCGCTGGTTGCTTCAATCCCATATCTTCGAAATCCCGTTCTATTACATCGATTACACCTTGGCCCAAGTCATGGCCTTCCAATTCTTCAACTTGGACCGCAAGAACCATGAACTCGCTTGGAAACGCTATCTCAAACTCTGCGAATCCGGCGGAAAATATCCGTTCCGTACCTTGGTTCTCCGCGACCATATGAAGGATCCCTTCGCCCCGAACGTCATCAAGAAAACGGTTCGCCCCTTGATGAAGGTGCTGGAGTCCTATCAAATCGAATCCAAATAAGACAAAAAAGCGCTGCCTTACACATGGCGGCGCTTTTGCCTATCTCCCGATCCGGATTCTCGGAGATAGACCCGCAGGCGAAACAGCGCCTGTACGGTTTTACTTGGAACTCCTCTCTTGCAGCAATTCAATCTGCGTCTTTCTTAGTTCCACCTCGAGTTCACTTTTTTGTTTGAGAATGGAATCGAGCCTTTGTTGTTTCTTTTGCATCCCTGCTGCGATTTGTTTGAGGGTACGAATGTCGCTTTCTGCCAATCCGTGAATGGGAAGCAAATAGGGAGAGTCGCAAGTGGGCTCTGCGATTTGGCAGTAGTAGAAAAGCAATGCGAGGGCCGTGGATTCTTTCGGCGAGAAAGCGCTGGAATGGTATCCTTCGATCGCTTGGCGAGTGACCCCGACTTGTCTTCCCAAATCATCCAAGGTGCAATGCAAGGCATTCACGATGCGGTCGATGATGGTCCCCCAAGGGAACGATGCAATCAATTCTTTGATGTTCTCTGGGTTTTTCATGTCCCCATTGTATCGAAAGAAAGGAAAAACTCACTTGCCAATATGAAGCAAGTTGGATTTGTTTTCAGTTTTCCCTTCCTTTTAGAAAGGAGAAAAGACGAATATTAAGAGGTTCATTTTTTAATTCGTGATAAAAAAAGTATCCATATCTCGAAGTTATGGATAAAATAGAAATAGAAATGCTTATGAGCAATGACGAAAATACGAAGGGTCGTGTCCATAACGGAACGACGTTAGATTCTGAATCCTCATCCAATTTAAAGATTACTTTTCATCAGGGCTTCCGTGATTTTTTGCCGATGCATACGCATACTTTTTGGGAATTTTTCATTGTGACCAAAGGTTCTTTCCAACATGAGCTAAACGGCAAGAAAGAAATCCTCCATCAAGGAGATGCTTACCTGATTCGTCCGTGGGAACGTCATGAAATCAAACAAAATGAGCCAGATTCTATCTGCCTATTTTTGACCATCACGATTCCGAACATGAAGGCGATGTGCAACATTTGCTCGGATGACCTCTATGAAGTCCTTTATTCTCACGATGTGCTCAAGTGCTTTTTAACCGACCATCAAGTTCGCAAAATTATGGATCTATGCTTCTATATTCAAAAAAACATTTACGCGGATCCCAAAAAAGGAGAATTGCCTTCTTCCTTGTTGCTTCAACGCGTCCTCTCCATCGTCATTGATCAAAACTATTCCTTTGAGGAAGACAAGCCCGCGTGGCTGCTTCAACTATTAAAGGATATCCAGGATCCCGCCAACAAAGGCTGGCACGTCAATGACGTGATGTCCCATGTGAATTATTCTCATTCGCATGTTTCGCGTTTCTTTCAACGGTACATGAATTGCTCCGTCATCGATTATCTTTCCGAAATCAAGATGCAGAACGCGAAAGACTTGATGCTTTATAGCGATCTGACGGTTTACGAAATCTCGGAAGCCCTTGGCTATAAATCCTCCACCAATTTCTCCGCGGTCTTTAAGGCGGCGTTTGGTCTTTCTCCCGCCCAATATCGTAAAAAACATCGGGATGCTCGATTCCGCGAAGGCGATTTGAAAGACCTCCAGTAACGGAGGCCTTTTTCTTATTCTTCAACTTCTTTTAACATGCAAAGGACGAGAAAATTCCAACTTTGGAACCCGGGGTTATTGAGCCCAATCCCTGTTTCGGAATCATAATATTCGGAGAATTTTCCTTGTTTTTCGATATCTTGCCCGAGAACAAGGATGGTTTTTTCAGCTAGTTCCTTGGCTAAATCGTCATAGCCGTATTTCTTTAAGCCTATGTAAGTGAAGTAGTTGGCGTTGATCCAAATGGGTCCCACCCAACAAGAGGGGTTGCCGGAGCGGATATTGCGGAACATCTTTTCGGCTTTGGATACGCTGCGGATGCCGTAGGGGCTATTCAGGGTCTTGGGATTTATATAATGTTCTTCTATGCACCGTTTGGCTTCTTCTGGGGTAGCGATTCCGCTCCAAAGGGGCAACATCCCCGCCCAGGTCTCGATGCGCATCGGAAGAGAATGGTAATTGCGAGGGGCTCCTTTGTGCAGCCATTCGTCGGGGTCGACTTTGCGAAGGGAGATATCCGCGCTATAGAAGTAGCCGTCGCGGGGGTCATAGAGTTCTTCGTGGATACCTTTGGCTAATTCATCAGCCTTTTGCTGATATTTCTCCTTTTGCTCTTTCAAGGAAAGCATATCGGCAAGATCGGCCATCGCCTGAAGTTCCGCTTGCATCAAGGCGTTTAAATAAACGCTCGCGGTATCGCCATGCTGGCGGTAGAAAACCGTGGGGTCGTTATCAAATCCAAGCCCCAGGTCATCGAGAGGAAAGAATAAACCCGTTTCTTCATGTTTTTGCTCTTTTTCGTAATAAGAGATGAAACGTTCTAAGCGGGGATAGGCGTCTCGAATCCATGAAGCGTCGTTTTGGTGTTTGCTGATGACCAAAGCGTGTTGGGCCAAACAGGGTTTATGGATGTTGGTTTTCTTATTAGGATCCAAATCAAAAAGCCAAGAGGGACTATCCTGAACCAAAATAGGGATTCGGCCGTTTTCATCTTGGGCATCGAGGAAGTCAAGGACGCAGCCCTTTTCATAGGCGTCAATGGAAGGATCCTCGATTTCAAGAAGGGCAAGCCCTGTGAGCCAAGAATCCCAATCCCATAATTGATGGGAATAATAAGCCCCAGGAACAAGGAAGGGATATTTCAAACGGTCCACGGGTTCGCGAAAGTTATGTTTGTAGCTAGAAAGGATGTAGGAACGGATCAGCTCGGCATAATGTTGAATGTTTGTTTTCATAGATGCTTTTATTGTCTTATTTATGGGGGTAAACGCAAGAAGAGGCGAGTCTTATTTTTGGATGAAAACCTCTTAAATTTCTTTTTGTGACCCAAAAGAGGCAAATAAACGGGAAGAAAATGGGATTTCGCCCAAAAGGGCCAAAGAATTCTTGCATGAAGCGCCCTCTATCCATATAATTTAAAACGCTTCATGTTATGAAGTACCACGCCCGAATGGTGGAATCGGTAGACGCGTTGGACTCAAAATCCAATGTCTGATGAGGACGTGCCGGTTCGAGTCCGGCTTCGGGCACCATTAATAGAGAACAGACGCAATACAAAATATTGCGTTTTTTTCTTGGCTTTTTGCACTTTTTAACATCAATTTTGAATCGTCGGAAAATTTAGTAGTGAGTGTTCGTAGTTCGAATAATGCGAAGTGAAAAATTTTGATTTTGCGCCTAATGTAGTTCGAACCTCCTATAGGTCATCTTTTTTTGGCGATAATTATGGGTCCGAGTTTTGTTTCGGACCCCCTTTTTTATTTGTTGATGAATATTCCGAATTCTGTCTTGTAAGTGGTGAATCTTATTTAATAAGAATGCTCCCCTTTGAGCAGGAATGTCGGTGTTGCTATGAGGTTATTTGTTTCCATGGTATTTCTTGGTTGAAATCACCATTCTTTTCCACAGGTGATTCGGCCCTGGCTTCCATGCCGGCCTTTCAACCTCCCTTTTTGCGCCCCTCACTCCCCGTAGGCTTTCTTGATACGGTTGACCTATTGCCTGCTTACGTCCAGTTTTGCCGCCGCGTCCCTGGATGCGATTTTGCCCTCTGCCGCTTTTTTGACGACCGATTCGACGTATTTTGCTGTTCAGTCTCTTCATGCTGATGGTCTCCCGCTTGAATGCTAAACGGCAATTAATCGGAAACAAATAACGTCATAATGACAATTTTTTCTTGACAAACCCTTTTGAAAAAATTCTACTATGATTAGTAATATTCTATTTCTAATTTCTAGAACAACGATTTCGATGGTGCTGAGAAACAAGAATATCGATCATCGATCAACAGCGGAAAATGCAGGTTGAAAAACTTGTAAATATATTTAAGGAGAAATGATATGAGAAGTATTACAAAATTAGAATTGCAGTATGCGCACAGATTTTACGGCTTCAAAGGGGAGGCACAGTATTTGCACGGGCATACCGGCGTGTTAACGATTGAAGTGGAAGACAGCATTGAACCGGGCGTAAATATGGTATTTCCTTGCAATGAAATACAAAAAACCGCTTGGGCGGTTTTGAAAAACTTCGATCACGCCTTAATTCTCAGAGAAGACGATCCGCTGCTTCCCGCTATTCTGGACGTATATGAAAAACAGGGAATTAAAAACGGCGATCCCTCTAACAAGATGAAAGGTCCTGCTTTTAAAACAGAACTTGCAACCGCATATCCCGATTGTCGTCTGGTGGTTACGAAAGAAACAATGACGGTTGAGGGAATGATTAAAATCGTGTACGACTTGCTGAAAGATAAACTCAATATTGCCAAAATAACATTTACCAGCGGTGTAAATGCCGCCTCTTGCGAATTCGAGACGAAAAACAAGATCGACCGTTGCCCTTTGTGCGGTGTCGCTCTGAACGAAAACGGCGTATGTCCGAAATGCGGCTATCGCAAAAAGTGATTTTATACAGCTATTTCGCACAACAAAGACATTGAAAATAAACCTCCTAAGCGAAAACTTGGGAGGTTTTTAACTAAAAAAATCATCTAACTAATTTGAAAGCAAGAAATCCTGCAGTTTTATTATGCGAATCACGTTGTGCTCGAGTGGGATGTTCCCAGTTTCGTTCATCGTTATAATCATGAGTTTGTATTTCCCAGGATTTGTCGCGTCTAGTTTTTTTAGTTGTCCGATTTCTCGGTTGGCCGTATCTGCATCTGCCGTGGAGTAGCAAGCCTGAACCGCGATATTTTCTTCATCAACCAAGAAATCGATATCGATCTTGGTTTTGCTACTTTTCAAATAATAGAGTTTTTCTTGGTATTTTTGTTTTAACGAGATCACAACCAGATTCTCAAAAAGGGAGGTATCGTCTTTAGCCAAGAATAAGTTCAAGATGCCGTTGTCGGAAAAATAGAATTTTGATTTGCTTTCCTTGTCGACGAATGCAGCATAGTAGTTTTTTAGAGCAAACAGCAAAAAACTTTGATTGGCATAAAAACAATAATCGATGATCGTGTCTTTTGAGAGAGGGAAGCCGATGGTTTTCAAAGCATGATAAAGATTCGTATAAGAAACGTCTCGGGAGATGGTGCCTGCAATCTTTTTCATTAAGACCCTCATGCCGTTTTCGCTCCGTATGGTGTTACGAGTGATGATGTCGCCCAACAAAATTTTTTCGCATATGTTGGAGACGTATTCGCGTTTGTCGACGGAAGCAAGCGACTCAGGAAAACCTCCAAATCGATAAAATTCCCGAAGGGCATTCGCAATTTCGACACGGTCGGAGACGGAAAAGGCGGAACTTGCTTCCAATGATTTTGCTCGGAGGAATTCTTTGAAGGAATAAGGATGGATGATTTTTGTTAGATATCGTCCGCCTAATTTGGCAGATACTTCGCGAGAGAGCATTTTCACGTTACTTCCCGTGATGTCGACTTTCTCCTTGGCGTTAGCCATTCGGATAGCAAATTTTTCCCAACCATCGATATTTTGAATCTCATCGAAGTAGAAGTAATGTTTTCGGTTTGTGATTTCTTCAGCAGTAAGCAAAATGTCTTCAAAATCGTTGGCTTGAAAACCGAGCAATCGTTCGTCGTCAAAATTGATGTAAATGATTTGCTTCCAATCCACTCCGCTCGAAATGAGATCCTGGACCCGTTTATATAGAAGCGTAGATTTGCCGGAGCGCCTTAGACCAATAAGGACATAGTTGGCGTTTTTATCAAAATAATAATAGTTAAGATAATGCGTTTGAACGGGCCGCTATAAATGTCATCGTCTGGCAAAAAAATACCGTTATTGCGAGAAATGTGTTCTGGGTGACTCATAAACCGAGCTAAATGCACCGTTAGCGTTGAGCGTGGCAAAAATGTGGAAGGACTTATCCAAAGGAGATGAGTTTAGAGTTTGATGAATATTGCAACAAAGCCTTTTCAAGCAAAGGAATGCCCTTAATCAAAATCAGGTTCTAATTCATTTTCTCTATAATCGAAGACGCCGAATAACGGATCGAGGAATCTCTCATCCGCTAGCTCAATCAAATACCAATTTGTTCCTTTTATCGTTTTTCCCTCGCAGACGATTCCCATCGTCCCCACGGGAAGGGTTATCTCTCCTGCTACTCCATCATGAAACGTCTTCTCAATTTTCGTCTTTACCGCTGCCCCTAATTGGAATTCCATGTTTTGTCTCCTCTTGGTATCAAGGTAATTAATCTCACGTTGAAATCTTGATTAAGTTCCCAAATGGTTGTTACAACCTTATCCCTTAAAACTGTTTTGCATTTTGCAGTTATCCCAAAACTCGTCAGTTTTCCGAAACAAAGTGTATCCCTTTGGTACCATTTATAATATCGCTTTTAAAACGATCAAGATTTGTGAAAGAATTCATCCCTTATCTGGAGAATTACCTCATTTGGTCCAGGGAAAAGCGGATCATGGAATCGCTCGGTTGCAAAAGCACGATTGATGGTAGAAGAGAAAACGGGGTATCGTGGCGAAAACGGTCCAGTTTTATGTCCGCGGCCCCAAACATGCGTGGCTTAAATGGGTTTGTCTTTCCGTGGTGAAGCTACGATGGTTTTCAAAGTTATGAATCGTATTTCTCATCACATAAGAAGTCGATGACACCAACATGTTCGATTCCGTGCTTATCTGTGTAAGGTAAGTATAAATCTCCTTCGACAATGATCTTTCTAAACGAGTCATCAATCTTTAGGAAGGAATTTGATTCCTGTTTCATTTTTTCCTCGTCGTAGATTCGATATGCGGATTGGACGTAGGTTTTAACGTTGCCCATCGTGGCGATGAAGTCCACTTCGTACTGTTTTCTCTCTCTTGTGCCGTCTTTGTTGGCTTCGGTGACGGGAACGACTCCGACGTTTACTGCGTATCCGCGCCGTTTAAGATCCCGATAGATTACGGACTCCATCATGTGGCCCCTATCATTTTGGCTAAAGGATAGAAGCGCGTTTCTTAGGCCACAGTCGGCAAAATAGTATTTCTTGCTGCTTGCGATGAGGTTATTGCCTCTTATGTCGAAGCGACTGGCCTCGCTAATTAGGAACGAGTCCATGAATGCAGACATATATTTCTCGATGGTTTGTCTTGAAATGGCTTTATCTTCCTTTTGCTTAAAAAGTTCGGATATTTTGTTTATTGAAATGAGCGAGCCTTCGTTAGATGCGAGAACGGCCAAAAGTTCCTTGATGGGGGCGTTACTAGCTATCCCATTGTGCTCGAGGATGTCCTTCAGATAGGTGAGTTCGAAAAGATTTGTTAAGTATGAAATTTTGTCTTGGCTATTTCCATAAGCGACCATTCCCGGCATCCCTCCAAAGGTCAAATATTCTTCGAAGAGCATTCTTTTGTCTTTTTGGGGAAATGCCTTCGAGTATTCGCTGAAAGAAAGCGGGGCAAGGTCGATTTGCCATCCTCTGCCTCTAAATTCGGTAAGAACGTCGGAGGATAATAATCGGGAATTGCTCCCGGTCACGTAGATGTCCACGTTCGGATAATTCGAAAGCAGTCCATTGAGAACCTGATAGAAATTGATTTGGGGAATGGAACCATCGCTGGTTTTATATCCTTCAAATGCTGGGTTTTCAATGCTCTCGCAGAACTGTATTTCGTCTATGAAAAGGTAGAATTCATCGCTTTTATTTATTTTGCTTTTGATAAACTGATCCAATTGGATTGGATTTGTAAGGCTTGAGTTTTCGCTGCTTGATAAATCAACGTGGATGATTCTATCGTTCAAAACGCCAGTGGACAGGAGATAGTCTTTGAACAAAGGGTTGAGAAGATACGATTTGCCACATCTCCTGATTCCCGTGATGACCTTGACCATGCCGTTATGCATGCTTCTTATCAGTTTGTTAAGATAAAAATCCCTTTTGATTTCCATGTGATTGCCGCGCTCCTTTGTGCACATAAATTGTAACATAAAGTGATAAAATCAGCAATTTTCTAGATTTTAAATTGCAAAAAGTGTGAAAAATCACATTTATTGCAACATGAAGAGTTTAGATTATGACCTTAAAGGTGGAGATAGTTGCGTAGTTATTTGTCGCCAAAAACGTTGCAGTGCTGTCCTAAATAGGATTCTTCACTGTTTCGTCTTGTCGAACATAGTCGACAAAAGTGAGGCTGGGAAATACGAATTTCTAATCTAGAGCCGAAAGCCTATGATTTTGGAACGTCTACCATCATGGTAACCATACCCTTTGATCGGAACGGGTTTACAGAAGTTGTCCCTGCAAATGCGCCTGTAAAGAAAACGGATGAAGAAAAGATTGTGAAGGCATTGAAACTAAATAGGCATTTAATCATGGATGATATGGTTATCATCATTATGAAAACGAGGAAGACCGTGATGGGGCTCCTTAAGAAAGGTGAAAAAAGCATTCGAGTGTTCCGATAAAATGGGGCACTGGGAAATTAAAAATAGATTCTCCCGCTTGTTATAATGCATAGGGAAAAACGTATTAACGTAGGAGACAAGGGATGGAAACATTAGAAGAATTTATGAAACGGCACCAAGCCACGGAAGAGAAATCCTCCTCCTTTGTCGATTATCTTTATTCTTTGATGAAGAAGTACAACGTGGAGAATCCAGCGGATCTTTACCGCAAAGCCAACATTTCTCGACAGCTTTGGTCTTCGATCATTTCCGAGAAATCCCATCCCTCCCTAAACGTTTGCTTAAAGATTGCTCTGGCAATGCAAGTCAATAACCATGAATGCAAATATTTGCTGAAGAAGGCGGGTTTTACCTTGGCTTCTTCTAGTCCCTTTGCCTTAATCATCCGTTACGCGATCGAAAACAAAATCTATGACCTTGTCGCGGTGAACCGTTTTCTCGAAGAAAATGGTTACGCGGATTCCTTGATTGTTTGATTTTGTCCAATGCGGTTTGACCTTTCTTACCCCTTCTTGGCCTAGGATAAAACCAGGATGGGAGAAAGAAAAATGAACGAAAACTTGCGGAGCATCAAAGAGTACCTCTTAAGCGTTGGGGTAAAGGAAGAAACCATTGATGAAGGCAGAAGAAGTTCGGTGTACCTAGCCATGGAAATCATGGAATATGCTCATCGAAATCAAAAAAGGGAAAATGGCGAAGATTACGCCAACCATCCGGGAAGGTGCTTGACGAGATATCGGGAATGGATTGGCATTGGGACTGACGGGGATCACGCGTTGGATAAAGAGCTATTAGAACAAAACGGAATCCCTTTTGATGGCGTGCAAGAAGTGTGCTTGCTCCACGATGTGGTGGAAGACACGGAGTTTAGTCTCGATGATGTTCGGGATATCTATGTCGAATGCGGCTTTAAGTATTATTTTGACGCCTCTATCTTGGATGCCTTAAAACGAATTACCCACGATAAGGCCATGGGGTACGAGGAATATATCGAAATTTGCCTTATGAACCCAGTGTCCGCGTTAGTAAAAATGATCGATATGGAAGACAATCTCCGGGTCTTGGATTTGATTGAATATAACGAAGAACGTTTTCGGAGGGCTCAAGGATACCTATTTTGGACGTTCGCGATTAACCATGCTTATCACTTCGTGGAGAACGGGGAGAAATACAGAAAGGAATTCCGGCAAAACTCTAACATTTAAGTTGGTTTTTCCCATTGAATGATGGAGAGGAACGGGGAGAACGCCATGATACAATGGGGAAAATAAAATAGATACTATAATATGCAAAATAAGCAAAAATAGAATAAATAGACATTATAATGTCTGATATAATAAGGACATGGACCGATACTTAGATTTAAATGATTTGTGGGGAATCCCCTCTTTGGAGGACCAAACGCTTGCTCTAGCCAAACGGCTGCGAAGCATTCGGAAAAGCAAAGGGTGGAATCAAACGGAATTTGCCGATCGATCCGGAATTCCTTTAGGTACATTGAAAGTATTTGAAACGAAGGGAAAAATCTCTTTGAAGCATTTGTTTCGCTATGCCATAGCCGTAGACCGAGTCGATGAACTCAATGCCCTTTTCACAAGGCATGAGCCGACTTTAGAGGAAATGAGAAATGGCAAATAAACTAGAATAACTGACGGTTTTCTATCACGACAAGATAGTTATTTTCTTACGGGGATTTCCCCCTCTTTTCTTCGCGAGACAGATCCTCGGATTTTACGATAGCCCGTTTCTGTGACGTCATACACATCGAAGTAGCGCGTGTCCATGTTCGGTGGGAAAATCCTCTTATAAATTTCCTTGATTTCTTTGACGTAATCCTTGTCTTTGTCGTCGTAATCCTTCAAATCCTCTTCCGCGAGCAGGTCGATGTGAGTGGCATCGTCCCCGGGGCTGTATTCCGTTGTGACGACGCACTGGTATTTCCCATACTTTTCGCTGAAGGATAGAACAATCATGGGATCTGCGAGGATGTTCATCGGCGCATCGTCATCGGTCGATTCCCACCTGCAGCAGACGATGTCTCCGTATTTGTATTTCATAAAATACTTCTTTGAGTAATTCTTGGGATTCGACGGATGAACCTTGCTTAGGCTTAAGCGGGTAGTGGAAGGCAAGCGAGAGGCAACTGTCCTCTTTCATTCCGTAAGAAAGCCCCCTTTGATTTTCAACGTTATATCATGGAAAGTCGGATGAGTAAATATTCGTATCGCGTCCGTAATGGGGGACATTGTCGATTTGAGATAGAACGGATTAAAAGGCTTTGAATATGTCTTTTAGACGTTTTTAGGACGGGTATAAAGGAACATCTTATGAATCAGGAATTTCCTAGAAAATGGTGTTCCAATCTTTCTCGTAACAATCCATCGTTCTTTTTAAGAAATGGCAGAAGGTAAATGGGGTAATACCAAATCTTGCTTCCTTCGCCGGGAATGTTGGTTTCGCCGAATACAAAGGAACAAGGGATGTCTGGGGTTACTTGAAACAAATAATCGAGGGCCGTGTGGTTGTATCGAAGGCCTCCGACGGGCTTTCCGGATTTGATTTCAATGGGAAGTACGTATCCGTTGTTTTCGACTAAAAAACCGACTTCGCCCTAAGTAGTAGAAAAAGTCGCTAAACTCCGATGCCGAAAGGATTTGGGCAGCCATGTTTTCAAATGGATCCAATTATTTAATGTAGAATCCAGTTTTCTTTTTAATTCCACATAATGCCCAATTCATTGGAATAATTTGGTATCGGATGGCAAAAGCTTTCCAATAAAACAACAAAAAATGGCAAAAACTTTCGGTTAAATCGCGATTTTTGGCAAAAACTTTTCAAAATGGTGCTTTTCCTATTTCGCCGCGTCAGGGTAATAGTTCCAAAAGTGGGAATAAAACTTTAGAAATTATTCTAAAATGCGACGAAATAGTTCCGAAACTGGAACTTTTTAATCAATCGATGATTTTGGACTTGTTGAGCAAGAAATCGAACAAGCCGAGGCGCAACACACCATCCTCATCATAGGATGCTCCAGAAGTGAATTTGCTGATAATAACGCGAGTGAAGGAATCGTCGATTTTTCGGAAAGATTCTTTTTCTTGCTGAAGTTTGGCGGGATTATCGATAAGGAAAGCCGATTGAATATAGAATTTCCTTCCGTTTTTGGTTGCAACAAAGTCTACTTCTCTTGTTACCTTTGTTGGCTTCCCCTTAACGTTTTCCGTACTTGTGATGGATCCAACCTGAACCATAAATCCACGAAGAATCAATTCGTTATAGATAACGTTTTCCATGAAGTGGGGTTCCTGGTCTTGGCCCAAAAAATAGGCGGCGGCGTTTCGAAGCCCCATGTCGTTAAAGAAATATTTGCTAGATCCGTTGATAATGGCTTTTCCTTTGAGGTCAAACCGTTGGGCATCGGATATGACAAAGGCGTCATTAAGATAGGCGATGTAGCGTCGAATGGTGGCTGGGGCAACAATCATGTGCAATTTGCTTTTAAAGGTGTTGGAGATATTGGTGGGATTGAGGACGGAACCAACGGAGGAAGCTAGATAAGCGACGAGATTCTCTAGAATAATGTCGTCGCGAAGATGATGCCGCTCCACAATATTCTTTAAATAAGTGGTGGAATAAATTTGCTTGAGATATTGCTGTTTTTTGGATTCGTCGGATTCCAAAACGCAGGCGGGCAATCCCCCGTATTTCCAGTAAAGATCCCATAACGAGAAGTCGTTGATGCTCGAATCGGTTTGTTCTCGAATTTCGGAATAGGACAATGGATACATCGGAATTTGCCAATCGCGTCCGCGAAATTCAGTTGCGATATCGCTAGAGAGCATGGGGGCATTACTGCCCGTAACGAAGACTTCTATATTTTCCCAACCCAGAAATTCGTTCAAGGCGTCGTAAAAGGTTAAAAATTGTCCTTTAACCCAGGGGTTCTCTTTGGGCGCGACCAATTGAATTTCGTCAATGAGAAAATAGGTTGGCTTTCCGTCGGTTTTGCGCTGAGCTTTGAAAAAAGAAACAAATTCATCAAGGTCCCGATAACGGGCGTTACTTTGTTGGTCTAATTTTAGGGGCAAGATGTGATCGTCTTGAACGCCGGAACGAAGTAACCAATCTCGAAAAATCGTAAACAGCAAGTAAGATTTTCCCGAACGCCTTGGCCCTGTGATGACCTTGATCATTCCATTGCCGATTGAGGCGGTTAATTGATCCAAGTAACGTTTTCTGGCAAATACCATTTCAAATCTCCTAGGTACAAATTCGGTTAGAACCAACCAAAATTGTATATAACCATTTTAATTTCCTTAATGCTGAAAGTAACATCTAAGTACAAATTCGGTTAGAACCAACCGAAAATGTACTTAACTAAAATGTTGGCAATACATCGGATGTTTTTCTCTATATTTTCAGTTAACTTCGAAAAAGTGTGAAAATCCGACAAAATTAAGTCAAGAAAAATGCAAAAAATGATAGTGAAATTACACTGAACAAGTATAATGATGGTGAAATATGGAAAGAAAAATTTTTAAAGAACTAGTTGCGTGGAAGAACCGCCCGGACCGTAAACCGCTCATTTTGCAAGGGGCAAGGCAAGTTGGAAAAACTTACATCGTGAATTATTTTGCGGGGAAGGAATATTCCAATAGCGTTTATTGCAATTTCGAAAAAGAGGAGAGCTTATCGGATTTTTTTAAGGATTTGACGCCGGCATCCATTGTAAAAAAACTATCCATTTATAAAAGGAAGGAAATCGTTCCTGGACAAACTCTTTTAATATTCGATGAGATTCAAGCTTGCCCCGCTGCGATGACCTCCCTTAAGTATTTCCAAGAAGAGGCTAATGAATACCATATCGTTGCTTCGGGATCGTTGCTTGGCGTTTCCACGAATCGCGAGAAGATGTCATTTCCCGTGGGAAAGGTCCAATTCATGACGTTATATCCTTTGGACTTTGAGGAATATTTGATGGCAAGAGGAGAGCACGATCTTATCGATATGATTAAAGAATGCTATCAAAACAATGTTCCCTTGGATCTCCCGTTCCACGAAAGAGCTTTGAATTATTACAAAGAATACTTGTTTGTTGGTGGGATGCCAGAAGCTGTTGAAGAATATGGAAAGAACAAGAATCCAGATTTGGTGCGCGTGATTCAACAATCGATTTTGGATGCCTATCAAAACGACATGGGGAAATACAACCGCAATTCCGAAATCCCAAAGACCAAGATCGTTTATAAAAATATCGCCACTCAATTGGCAAAAGAGAATAAAAAATTTCAATATAAATACATCAAACATGGTGGCAGAGCCGCGGAATTTGAAGACGCCATTGAATGGCTGTGTCTTGCGGGTGTTGCCAGCCAAAATTACCGCGTTGAACAAATCATGCTGCCGCTGAGCGCTTATTGTTCTCTAACGGATTTTAAGTTTTATATGAATGACGTGGGATTATGCGGAGCCAGCCAGGATATTTACTACGAGGATATACTGGGGGAGAATCCATTGCTAGATTTCTTTAAAGGCGGTTTGACGGAAAATTATGTATTCAACCAACTAAGAGATAATGGGCTAAAAACTTATTATTGGACCAGTGGGTCTCAAGCGGAAATTGACTTTATCGTTCGTCTTAACGAAGACATTGTGCCTATTGAAGTGAAGGCAAAGGACAACATTCGTTCCAGAAGCTTAAGCGTTTACATGGATCGATATCGGCCACAATACGCTATCCGAGTTTCTCAAAAGAATTTCGGATTTGAAAATGGCATTAAATCCGTGCCGCTATACGCGACTTTTTGCATCCACTAGTTTGTTTTATTGTATTTCGATATCGCGAATCTCTTCTCCCGCTCCAACGCGGAATAATTTCGTGTGGTCTTGGGTGATAACCAGAAGGTCGAAATCACATTGCTCGTGTTTATCAAACAGATCGAAAGAAGCCCCTTCCGGGATATCTTCTGGATCAATCCCCCCATATCCTTGCCTGCAGGCGATGAGGTACCCGTCGCTTCGAGATTGGTTATTAAAATGGGAATCTCCGCAAAGGTGAAGAAGAAGGTGACTTCGAGAACGGGTAAAATCAAAATCGAGGGGACCCGTGTGTCCTTTTCCCCGGTTTGCAAAGGCTTTTTCGATATTTTGAAGTCTAACCATATTGGGACTTAAAGGGTTGGGATAACGGACCCACGCCCCACAGGAGTTGAAGCAAAAATGGCTGAAGAGGACAAGGGATTTTTCCTTGCAAGTTTCCAATTGGTTTATGACGAATGCAAGTTGTTCCCCGGATACGTCATATCCCCGGAGGTTTTCCGAAGTATTCAGGAACAAGAAACGGGTGTTGGTTTTACTATTTACGTAATATCCGTATCCGCCTTCGTTTGTTCCGCTTGTTATAATTCTTCCTTTTTCAGGGGAAATTTTATCGAGAAAATAACGATTCAAATAAGGGTTTAAACCTTCTCTTCCTAATAAGCCTGGTTTTATGTCGTGGTTTCCTTTGCAAAAGAAATAGGGAATATCTCCAAAATCCATGGCCTTTTGGGTCAATTCAATGACCCGTTTTGCCTCTTCGTTGCTTTCGCCTACATCTAGTCCAATGTCTCCCCCATTCACGACGAAATCAATTTTGCTGGAGGGGAGAAGTTCTTGAAGCATTTGCAACTGTTCGATGTGATGAGTGTTCTCTGCCCCCATATGGACGTCAGTAATGAATAAAAGCCGGAAGGAGTGGTCCTCGTTTCCTCTACAAAATTCATCGATCCGCTGGTTCACGCGAATCCAGGATTCTTTTATTTTTTCTTTCACCATGGGGGATTTTCCTCTGAGTGTTTCGACTTTTTCATTATAGGCATAAATCCCTCGATTTAAGGAGGGAGACGAAACAAAAGAAGCAAAATAAGATATTTAAACCGCTTTCCTTAAGGAAAGTTCTAGACCAAACGAGTAGTCACGTCTACAATGGTTCGGCTTGAAAGGAATGAAACATGAATAGAAAAAAATTAACACGCGCTTCTATCCTCTTGCTTTCCGCGGCAACGTTGCTTGCTTCTTGTGGGGCTGGCGGAAATAGCAATGACACCGTCTCTTCCCCCACCGGGGCAGAGTCTAGTTCGACCTCTAGCGGATCTTCGGAGCAGCCCAAACTCCCGATCAATAAAGAGATTCTTGCCAAGAAATTCAATGAGATTGTCGAGGCGAAATCCTATCGTCTTAGCAAAGTCTCGTTGACGAACGAAGAAGATGAGCCCTCGTTTGAAGACACCTATTGCTTCGATTCTTATATTCGTCTCGAAAGCAAAGGGCTAAGCCACATTCTCCGCCCGAATTTCGAGGATCCATCGAAGACCTCTTCCTATGAATTCGATAACACGGGCAAAACGTTGGAACTACTTTCCATCGATTCGAAATTGACTGGGGATGCCTATGCCCCCTTAACGGATTTATCGTCGTTCAATCTTTTGTCCGATTATGTTGGAAAAGATGGCAAAGGTACCTTCACCAAGGACGATTTCTTGATGAACGTCGACGAATACGTGGTCAATGATTTTGGCCTCGTTTATTCACTTGCCTGCCTTTTGAACCTCAAAGAACGCGCGGACAACGAGCAATTCGTCTACGCGACCCTTTCCCTAGAAAATAACGGGGATCTTTCCTTTGTTCTCGTCTATTCCACCGATGGGTTTAAGTTCACGGATTACGCCAAGGGCACTTTCTCCGATTTGAATTCGGCCTCCGCCGGCGCGGAAGAAGCCTATTTCAAGAACCCCTCTTCCGTGAATATGGTGGAAGAAGCAACTCTTCCGGCGCTTCAAAAAGACGCCTATACCTTCACCGCGGATATTTGGGAACACCAAGATAGCGAAAAATGGGGATACAACGAAGGAATCAACGTCGTCGCGATGGATCTCAATAGGATTCACCATACCTTTGGCCGTGAAGACTATTATTACGATGACCATTATTACCAAAAACAAGAAGACGCCTCCCATGAAGTTTATCTCTCCGGCTCGAACAAGGTCGAAAGCAAGCCGACGGGGCAAAATTGGTCTTCCTACGTCTATTTGAAAGACATCCTCAAGGCCAATAACCTCATGAAGGTGGGCAATGGCCGTTATCGTTATATCGGATCGAACCCCTTCTCGGTGTTCTATGGTTTGACGCTTGCCAAATCCTTGGGCAATCAAGACGTCGAATTCATCGATTTCTCCGTTTCCAAAGGGACCCTTACCAATATCGAAGTGAAATTCAATTCCTATACCGACCCGACGAATTTCTATTCGAAGGACTGGTACGCTGCTCACATCACGGTCCAAGAAGGCGCGGATATTACCATGCCCGCCCCGCTTGCCCCGTCAGAAGATGGTTCTCACGACGACATCGCCAAAACCCTCTCCTATTTCCACGACTCATTCCAATTGAAACTATACAATGCGAAAGACCCGGCCTCCGCCGCATATCTTACCTATTCCAACGTGGAAGGAAGTCGTTACTTGCTTCGTGAAGAAAAGACTTTGAAACCCGGCTCCACGACGGAATATTCTTCCAAGCGCATCGGCTACGCCATGAACAAGGAGAACAAACTCGTCCAGTTCCTTTACACGAGCCAAAACGACGTGTTCGCTTTGTCCGAACCGGAAGACAAAACCCTGGAAGATGTTCTCAACATGAACCTTTCTCCGGATGTCCTTAAGAAAACCGTCATTGAATCCCAGGTTGCCTATAACCTCCGCACCCCAATTTATGATTTGACCTCCTCCATCCAAGGCTTCCAACACCTCGACAGCGTCCGCCCGATGACGTTCCATATCTTCTATAAAAACAACGTCTCCAAAAAGCCGCTGAGCTATAGCTACCGTTATGAATACAATAACGGCCAATCCAAAGGCGAAGAAATCGGCGAATTCGTGGGACTTGGCGATGACGAAATCGAAGTGGATGCCAATCTTGCCGCCAAGGTAAAAGAATTAACCTCCTTCTCGGCTCCTTCCACCTGGGAAATGGAAGAAAACGTCTATCCGACCTTGCTTTCCTTCTTTGGCGAATCTACGGCCAAACTCATCCCCTACGTCTATGAGCCGACCCTTTTTGATGGGTGGTATGCGATCACGACCAACATCGTTAACAACAAGCCGACCCACGTGCAGATCTATCAACCGGATACCTATGTGGACTTCACCGATCCGACCCATTATATGAGCCGCTTCGAAGAAAAGGTTCGTGCGATTCCTGGCATTGTCGAAGGCAAAGATTCTAACGGCAAAAAGACCTATTACGTCCTCGAAGGCGGGGTCTATACCTTGGGCATCACGATTGGAGAGAACCCCAAAGTCGGCATCGACCTTTATATCCCGGATTAATGAAAGGAGTATGCGACTATGAAAAATTTTAAATACATCATCCCCCTCATCCTTCCTTTGCTTCTAGCAGGATGTGGCAACACGGATAGACCCCAAGATTCCTCCTCGGAATCCCATTTCTACGAGGATATGAAGGACCGCGAAAAGGACGCGGAATATATCTACGACTATTTAATCTACGTGGCCAATCACGGCGATTACACCCTCTCCTATTCGATGGAAGGGGTGGAATGCTTTGACTTGTTCAACAAAGATTACTATTACGCCTCCATTCTTCAAAGTGGCGGGATGCTTCTCCCCTACGTGGAAAAGGAAGATGAGGACATCCTTTATCGCTTTGACTTAAACCAAAATAACGTGGATATCCTCCTCCCCGAGACGAGCGGCGGAACCTACGTGAGCTCCGTCAACGAAATCAGCTATTTTTCCTTGTTCACGGACAAAACCCAGAGCCGTTATAACCTCAAAAGCGGCGCGATCAAGAAAGCGGCGGATGGATCCTTCTATACGGACAACGCGATGGCGAACCTCGTTTTCTGCGCTTCCGTTGGCTATATTTCCTTGGCCCAAAATAATTTAATCCAAGATACGACCTTCTCCATTTTGGAAAATGGCGATCTTGCTTTTACCATCAATGCGCTGAGCATGGATTCTAGCGGCGATTATTCCGAGGCGGTCATCACCAAGGCCACCTTCTCAAACGTGGATTGCTCCAAACTCGAAGCGGTGGAAGCGTTCCGTTCCTCCTATACTAGTAGGGAATCGTTAAGCGAAGACGCGGCGAAGGTCCTCCAAGGCGAAACCCTTTCCGCCCACAACGTGATTTCTCTTCACGAAGGAAATGAAGAACCGGTGGAATATGCCACTAGCGACGTTGGCATCTCTTCCACGCAGCTTAGCATTCGCAGCCAAGAAAAAGGCCATGAACAGGTCTACGCCCATTTCTTTGAAAACCAAAATGGCGTGGCCAAAATCATCGGCATCAACGGCCATAATGAAGTCATCGTGGAAAATAGTGACGAAGAGGGTGAGGACATCCAATGGAAAGAACTTGGATGGCCGAAAGACATCTTCTCCGCGAAGGCTTTCCGTAAAATCAAAGACAACACCTATCGTTATTTGGGCTTAGACGCGGAAGGATTCTTCTATTCTTATTCCTACGTCAACTTCGATATGGCGATTAAAACGTTGGATCTCGTCGTGGAAAATGGAACCCTCAAGGAAATGGATGCCACCTTCTATCGCTCGGTATCGGATATCGATTCCTCCTATTTCTATTACACGGTGAAGACCACCTTTGATTCCAAAGCCAATTTTTCTCGCCCCGCCCCTTATGAAGCCAAGGCGGACGATGCGAATCAAAAGAAGGTCGAAAACGCGTTTAAGGGCTTAAAACAAGGCTCTTCTTACGTAGCCACGATCGAAGACTATGGCTCCCTTACTTCTAGCGTCACCCGCATGACTTTAGCGGACAACATCCTCTATTTTGAAGTCTATAACCCCGTGACGACGGAAGTTTCCAAACGTCATGGATTCGTCGAAAAAGACGGCAAGGTCATCCCCTTCAACGTGAGCCGAGATGCGACATCGAATCGTTTGGTTGCCGTCACTAGCGGAAAATGCATTGAAGGCGATACCTTGGATAACCATATCGGCTTCTCGGCCTCCCCCCTCATTTTCGACATCAATTCCAAAAACCAAATCGTCCCGAAGCCGGAAGTTCTTTCCGTCGCGGATGCCCTCATTACCGGAGAAGGCGGAGCTTATATGATTCCGAGCACTCTCACGATGCAACTTGACGAAAATTCGCGCGTGCTTAATATCAATTATCGATACGAAGCCCCCTCTGAATACGGACTGGGGTCTGTGAAGGGTTATGACCAAATCAGTTTCAAGGATTACGGCACCGCTTCCCTCGCCCCGAATTTGACGCTTTCGATTAATGGGCTAACGCCTATGGAGTAATACAAATGAATAAAAAACCATCTCTCTTGCTACTTTCCTCCCTTTTGCTCCTTGCTGGATGCGCGGGCGGGAACCCCTCTTCGAGCGAAACCAAGCCGAATCCTTCTGCTAGCGATTCCGCTACCTCGGTTTCCTCCTCTTCCTCCGCTTCGACAAGCTCGACGGTGGAACTAACCGCGGAAGAACGCTTCAAAGCCAATTTCGAAGCCTATAAGAAGAACACCATCGCCAATGAGCCTTTGGCGACTTCCTCCTCTTATCAAGAAGGGGAAAACGTTTTCTCGGCTTCCTTTTTCAAAAACCAAGTGGTTCAGCATAATCCGGGCAACATCACCCTCGTCCGCTCTATCGAAGGAAATTCCTTTTTGGAATTCCGTTTCGAAGGAGACGAACTCGTCGATTTTGCCAAAACCGAGATGAGCGATGCCACGAAGAAAGAATTCCAACAAAAAACCTCTCTTCTTTTGGTTAATAACGCCTATGGTTTAAGCGCGAACCTCGGCGTCCTCGATGACTTTGTCAAAGGCGCAGAAGGCAAAACCTATGAGTATGAAAACGATGTCTTCACTTTGACCGAAAAAGTGACGGAAGAAGGAGCCACCGTCGAAAAGAAATTCGAAGCGACGATCCTCGATGAAGCGATCGTAAAACTCGTCACCACGACTTCGACTTTTGCTAGCGAAGCGGATTCGACGCCGGCCTCGACTTCCTCCTCGTCCTACGAATGGAAGAAAGAAGGAGCCAAGGTCGAAAACCCGGAAGCGGTTTTGGAAGAAAATTACTGCTTCAAGGATATCCAAGCCACTCTCGTCAGCGAAGACGGCCGTTATTTGGTCGGCAATTCTTATGCGGTAAAGTTTGCTTCCACCAAGAACCCCAAAGCTTCGACGCTTGTGGATGCGATTATCTCAACGATTGGAGAAGATAACGAATACGTCCAATACAACGCGCGCACAAATCAATTCAAGATTCTAAAAGCCGGCGAAGTGGACATCCCCTTCGTTTCCGCCCACGGGGTTAGTGGAAGCCTCCACATTGTGACAGAAGATAAGCCCATCAACGGCATCCGCCTCAACCAAGAAGATAAAGAAGTGGTCGCAGGATCTAGTGTTTCCCTCTCCGCGACGATCCTTCCCATGACGGCGAAAAACCTTTATACCGCGGAAATCACTTCCGGATCGGAATTCGCTACCCTTACTGGCAACGTGGCGGATGGATATACCCTCCAAGTGAAAGAAGATGCGGCTGCAGGCAGCAAGATCGTAGTGACCTTCACCTCGATCCAAAGCAAAGCCGATGGCAGCAAAGCCGTTGCAAGTAACACTTTCACCGTGAAAGCCAAATCGACGGGTGGCATCACCTCGTTGATTCTCGGAAACTGGGAAAGCGACGGTTTCTATGGAGTCCTTTCGTTGAAATTCAAAGAAGACCGCACGGGCACCGTCCATTATTTCTCGCCGGACGATGGGACGGAAGCCTATTTCCAATTCACTTGGAACAATGCGACGGAAGCCGCTTTGGCCGATGAAGGCAGCTTCATTGAAGTGAATGAGGACGGAGCTCCCGTCGAAGATTCCTGGTTCATCTTATCCTCGTTTGTCTATACCGACAGCAAAATTACCTTAACGATGGAACTAGCTGGCATCGGAGAAGAAACGCCGGTTGAATTCACCAAAGTTCTTTTTGTTAGTGATCTCGGGGGCGGCATCACTTACTAATTAGCACACTTTCTAATAATTGGTGGCGGGGTTCCGCCACCTTTTCCTTTCCATTAGTTGCACCTTTTTACAGGTCATTCGACTTCATTAATTGCACCTTTTTGCAATTTATCCAAATAGAAAGACAAATAATAAAGAGGTAAAGTTAATAGGTTGGTTTCCTGATCATAACCATACTGATTGCTAGAAATCTTGATGGCCAGGCCATTGCTATTGTGGGCGCGGAATTCTTTTAATGAATTAAGATTGCTTCGGCCTTTCTTAACGTCAATGGGGGTGGGACATCCGTCGATATCGAGAAGGAATTCCATTTCGGAATCCCTTTTTCCTTTCCAATAGAATAGACCGATCCGTCTTGCGCTTAATTCGCAGGCGACATAATTTTCAAAATATATCCCAGAGAGAGCATTGCTTTTATTGGTTAAGAACGTTTTGACGTTTAAACCGCTTTGATAAGTAAACATTCCCATATCGGATAAATAAAGCCGCGTTAAGGAATCTTCCTCTTTTACAAAAGGGGTCGTGACCTTTTCTTTTAATAAGAAGGACTGGTTGACGACTTTGGCGGTTACCAGCCAAGCAATGGGGTTTGCCATATCCCTTCCTTTGGCTTTTTCTTCCACCAAAGAAAATTTGAAATTCTTATTCTCTTTATTTAATTGACGATAGATATCGCGGTATACGGCGCGACTTCGAACGATGGATTCGGGTGAAGCTTGATATAAATCCATGTCAGCAAGATAGTCGTCATAAATTTCCTGCAATTTATTTACAACGGCTTGTAGCCCTAGAGGACCGTTTTCCCTATTCTTCAAGTAGGTGTCTACGACTTCTGGCATGCCTCCAACAAAAAGATAATTTTGCAGGGCGTCCAACGCCTTTTGATGGATAACGGGTTCTAAGGGGATTTGCTTTTGAAAATGCGTGGATAGGTAATCCAAAAGTCCGGGGTTATCATTTAACAGGAATTCATCGAAAGTCATTGGGAAGACGTAGAGCTGGTTAATTTTTCCGACAGGAAAAAGAAATTTGGTATCTTTCGCATATTGGCCTCTTTTATGGGCATCGCGCATGATTTTTAACCGAACCAAAGATCCTGTGACGATGACGGGAATCTCCCGGTGCTGCTCACAGAAGTGCTTCATCATTTTGACGATGGGAAGACAATCTTGGGCTTCGTCAAAGATCAAAAGATGGTCTTTGTCCGCCTTAAAGTCGTAGGTCAATTCGATGTAAGCTAGAACATCGCTCAATTTGCTATTAGAGAAAACGTAATCGACAAAAGTTGTATCGTCTGAGCAGTCAATGCGAAGGTAACGGTTTGGAAAATGCTTTTTCGCGAATAGTTCTTCAATTAAATAGGATTTTCCCACCTGCCGGGCTCCCCAAACCATTAAAGGCTTACGGTCGGGAGAAGTAAGCCAGTGTTCTAAATCTGCTAAGTATTTTCGTTTCATGGTTGTATTTTTTCATTAATTGCACCTTTTTGCAAGTTTTTTAACTCCATTAATTGCACATTTTTGCAGGTTATTCGGCTTCATTAATTGCACCTTTTTGCATGTGTCTTACGGAAAGGGGCAAAGTATTTAGCGCAGGCGAAATATCCGATTCGATTTTTGCTACGAAACCGTCACCCCAATCTTTTATGGATTGTGATTCAAAACCCTGTTTTTCACATCCGAGCCTATTTGGTTGTTTTTTTGACTCTGCGTGTGACAAATCCGTGTCGTAAAAACGATAAAAATCCTAATAATGTAACAAAAACATTGAATAGTGTTTTGAAAGAAGGTTTAAGGAACGTATGGATGCCCTATAAAATGTAACCGCTTACAAAGATAGAAATCTTTTTACTTAAAAGAAAGGAGTGATGATTTCTATGAAGAAAAAACAAAATCTTTTGTTGGTTGGAGGCGCAGGCCTTTCCCTTCTTCTCGCTGGTGTTAGCGTGGTTTTAAGCGGGCAAGGCAATAACAGCCTTCTCGGCGAAGGGGCTTATCCGAGTGCGAAAGCCATGGCCATCACGTTCACCGCGGACGATTTTAAGGCGGGAGCCAAAACCATCACCAAAAACGGCAACCCTTTTAGCGTGACGGGAGAGGTGAGCGTCGCTGGAGATGTGATTACCTTTAAACAAGGCGCGAGCTTAACACGCGCCGCCATGGCGGATGCGACGGCTTCCACGAATGGATGGCGGGGCGCGAACGGTGGCTCCCTCTTCTATGAAATGGAAATCGATGGTTTGACGGTGGCTAAACCGAGCCAAAAGGTCGTTCATGCAGGAAGCACCCGCACCTGGTTTGAAGTCATCAACAATCGAGGCGACGGCGCAGGACGCGGACTTTATAGCACCGCGGCAGAAGCGGATAAAGTCGGTTACGAAAACCTTCATCACATTTGGACCAACAACCGGGATAACGATGACCCGAGTTCGTTCTGGATTGAAACGAATAATCCGACGTTAACCTCCGAAGAAGGCACGTTCTCGTTCAAGAGCATCACATATAAATACGCCTGCACGGCCGTGGATAACGAATATTCAAAAATCATGGCCAATGCGAAACGGGATGGATTCCGCTTCACGGATAAAGAAGGCAACACCTTGCCGGTTCTTTCTCCGATTGGTTCCAAACTCGAATTCAAAGTCGAACTCGACCCGTTCTTCGCCAAACAATACGACTACACCGTCACGGTTTCTAGCGACCGCGCGGAAGCGGGTCGCAAGACCTTGACCGCGGATGCGTCGGGTGTTTATTCCATCACGGTTGCCAAGCAATATGACACAAGCGTCAAGGAAACTGGTTATACCTATATCCACCTCAACGCGACCGAAAAGGCCGGCACGGAAATTAAGACGGAAGCCGACCTCAAGGCGATGAAAGCGGATGGCGTTTATTACCTTGCCAACGATATCGAAATTGCTACCAGCACCGAAGGCAACCAAGACAACCCCATCAACATGGCTTCGTTCTCCGGCGTTTTAAATGGTCGTGGACATCGAATCTATGCTAAATGCGGTATCCGTGATGGTTGGACCGGAGGGCAAAAAGGACTTCTCTTCAATGACTTGTCCGGTATCGTTAAAAATTTGGAATTAGAGTACTGCACCACCTGGGTTCATACCTCGGTTTCTGGTATTGCAGCGGTGGTGAATGGTGGATTGATCGAAGACGTGAATGTCCGCGCGGTGCAGGGGTGCTTCTCTTATGGCACGACCGCCCCGTTAGCGGGAGCCATTAATAGTGGAATCATCCGTAATAGCAACGTCTATTTCTCGTGCGAAACGTTTGACTCTACAGTGAATGGATTCGTTTCTACCGCCGCCGTTGTTGGCGGAGTAAACGGTGGAACGGTTAAGAACATTACAGTTCATTTGCCGGCTCCAGTTGATGCAAGCAAACTGAACCTCGCTCGTGATGGCGCGGACAAACTCATTAACTGCAAAGTCGTTAAAAATGAGAACAAGTATTATGATTCTGCGCTTCAAACCCCTGTCGAGACTGAAAGAACGTTCTTAGGAATGCCCCTCACTAAAATGAGTGTTAAAAACGGCCAGGGCGGTGCCATGTTTAAGGATGTTACGACGATTCCCGATGGAAAAACGCAACTATCGTTCTTCTGCCTTGTCGAAGATTATCTTTACGATGGCAAGAGCAACCAAACCACGATGTCTATTAGCTCCGATGGAACGTTCACCTTGCCGTCCAGCTCCGATCGAACGGTTTGGGCTTATATTGAAACCCGCAAAGTCGGTACGGAAACCTTTATTCGCGTTTGCCCACTCATCAATAACGTGAACGCCTTTAAACCAAACGATTTGAGCTATTTGGCGGCGAGAGGTGCTTTCTTTAGGAAGATGAACTTCGGTATGTGCTATTCCTGGAACACGGAATCCGTGGCCACGGTGTACACTACTCCGGTCTATTCTGACTAAACGAAAGCTGTGATGAATCGTTCTCGTTAGCAATTACTAAAAAAGGGTCGTCCCAACCTTACTGGTTGACGGACGGCCCTTTTCCATTAAGGAAGTACGTTCCTTTTTGTTTTCGATATTCCCCAGGGGTTAATTGGAAGAGCTTTTTGAAGTCGATGCTGAATTGGGACAAGTGGGAGAAGCCAATCGTGCAAGCAATTTCTGCCGTCGACATGGACGTTTTTAATAGAAGACTCGCCGCATAATTGAGTTTTTTGGTCAACAGATATTCGTGCGGGGTGATTTTGAAATATTTTTGGAACAAGCGATTTAATTGAACGCGGGAATAATGGAGTTCGGTGCAGAGGTCGCTGACGGTATAGGTTAAGAATTCCTCTCTGGAACTTAAGGCAAGCACCTTGGTTTCGAAGGGGGATAAATCTTCCGGAACATTGATGCATTGAACGAATGCCTGCTGAAGGATAAGGAGGAAAGCGGCGAAAAGAAGCTCGTCCGTTTGCTTGGAATAGCCTAAATCCAAGTTGGCTTTATGAACGAGAGATTCCACACTCAAAATCACGGACGCATTCATTTGGAAGCAGTGGTCACTATCACGGAGGATAAATTCCATGTCGGGAGATAGAACGGAAAGGAGTTCTTTTAATTTGGTTTCCCGAATGATGATGTTGATGTAACGGGGCTTCTCTGTGCCGGCTTTGATTAATCGATGCACGTCCCCAGGACCGGCAAAGAAGACGGTTCCTGCAGGACAAAGGTAACTTTTTCCGTTGAGTTGATTTTCAATCGCCCCGTTGGTCATCAAAGTGAATTCCCAGATGTCTTTATGGCCGTGGAGGATCGGATAATCAAAGGTATTGATGTGATAGGTAAACGATAAGGACTCCGCCACCTCGCGGGATTCGAAGGGGATAGGGTCGTTGAAGCTAGTTAGAATCATAAACGATCTCCGAGTTTGTGACAAAATCAAACACCTTTTTTAAAAATATAGCACCTAAATGACACAAAACTATATAAAAAAGTTAAAAAGAAGGGCTTCGATTCCCCTGAGGGTCAGGCGATAATGTAAGCGCTTAGATTCAATGCGGTTTTCCGCGTTGGGAGGAATAAATGAAATTAAAGAAGTATTCTGGTAATCCGATATTGTCTCCGAACCCCCATTCTACTTGGGACAATTTCTGCGTTTTGAACCCCGCGGTCGTCTATGACGAAGAAAGTAAGAAATTTATCATGGTCTATCGCGCGGCTGGCGATGACATCCAGCACGTCATGCGCTTAGGCCTAGCGACTTCTGAGGACGGCATCCATTTCGAAAGAGCCTCCGATCGCCCCATTTTTGAAGCTGATCCCAATGGGGAAGACGGGGCAGGACCGGAAGACCCACGTTTAGTAAAGATGGGGGACGTCTATTATTTAACCTATGCCGCCAAACCCTATTTCGTGGGACGTTATTGGCTGGATGAACCAGACCGTTATACCAAGGAATTCGTAAAAGAACCGGCTCCAGAGATTCCTCCAACGTTCTTGCAAAGACGTCATACCGTTACCTATTTAGCCTATACCCGCGACTTCAAGACCTACAAAAAATGCGGTCGCATCACGGATTCCCGTTACGATAATCGCGACTGCGTCATTTTCCCCGAGAAAGTGAATGGGAAGTTCGTTAAAATCGAGCGTCCCTATTGCGATGGCCCCAACCCCTCCATTTGGATTTCCTATAGTGATGAACTGATGGAATGGGGCAAACCCGAACTCCTTTATCGCGTAGGGCAGGAAGATTGGGAAACGGAGCGCATCGGCGCGGGCTGCCCGCCCCTAAAAACGGAAAAGGGGTGGTTATTCCTCTATCATGGCGTTTCGAAGAAAGACCATCTTTACCGTGTGGGATTTATGTTGTTAGATTTGGATAATCCCTCCAAGATCTTGGCAAAAACCAAACATTACGTGATGGAACCGGAGGCCCCGTTTGAATTCAGCGAGATGTATCCGGGATGCGTCTTCCCCACGGGTTGGGTGAATAAAGACGGCACCCTCTATATCTATTATGGATGTGGCGATCGTTACATCTCGTTAGCTACGACCACCGTAGAAGAAATTCTTTCCGAACTTGAAAAAGAAGAAAACCGTTATTCTGGGAGGTAAACCATGAAGCACAATAAAGGACTATTCATCTTCGGCCTCGCTGCTTTACCCCTCTCGATTGGGTTAAATCCTGGTCAAGAAGCATTGCTTGCAAGCGGAGATACCGGCGGACTCTTCCATCTCTCTGCGGGGATGAAGGCCAAGGCACAGCAATTTGATCCGGATTCCAAACAAACGGGTTTATTGCTTTATGGGTTTGATAGTGGCGTGTCCGCTCGTTTCAAAGCCCCCATGTCCGGTACTTTTTCCGCAGACATTCTTGCCGTAAAGGAGTCTGGCAGCCCAACGGTGAATCATTACACCTTGGAATTCGAGGATGAAGCGACGAAGAAGTCGTTCCGTTTCGGGGTGAATTCCTATGCTTCCTATAGCGAGGCATACGTGGAATATAAAGGCGTAAAGGGTGGCATCCGTTATTATCAAAACCCATGGAACAAAGCCGAGGATGCGGGCGGATATACCGCGGGCTATAACTCCCTTGGCCTATATACTCAATATGCGGGTCATTTTACCAAGATGCAATTTGATCCCGCCTCCATGTGCGTCAAAATCATGGCGGACAACGGCAGTTACCAAAATGTTTGGGACTTTAGTTCCGTCTTTAATGATGGCAAGCGTCTAGAAAATGATTTAGGCCATTTCGAATCCTATAACGTAAAACTCAGTTTCGATCAGGTCGTTTCCTATTCCAAAGCCTCCCTCCTTTTGACTCGTTTTGGAGGATACGACTTGTCCAAGAATGTGGAAGACCATCCCGTTCTGACGGCCTCGTTTACCAAGAAAGGTACGGTGGGAGAAGAATACTGCCTTCCCCAAGGGCGCGCGGTATCCCTCTATCGCGGGGATTTGGATACGGCCAAGATTTCCACGAAAGTCTATGACGAATTGGGGAATGTCGTTTCGACCGCGGACACCTTCACCCCAACCAAAGAAGGAAAATACTATATCTATTATGAATATGTAGATGGGGCGGAACGGGCTTCCAACTTCTATGCCCTCCCATGTTTAACGAAAGAAAACCAAACCAAGGATTTCCTCTTTGAAGAGAAATATGATTTGGATGTTTCCAGCCAAAAAGGCCTCCATTCTCTTGTTCATTTCCCTGCTGCTAGCATCGCATCCAATGCCTTGATGCTGCAAAAAGAAGAAGCGCTAGTTCGCATTGAAAAAGACGGCAAAGCCGTGGAGGGATATGAAGGGAGAAAGGGCGGATTTGATTTTAGTTTCGATGCATTTGGCGATTATACGGTCACTTATTATTCGCCGACGAATCCTTCACTAAAGGATGTCCGTGTCGTTTCCATCACCGCGGATCAAGTGGGATTTGCTCTCCCTGAACTTCCTGCTTTGTCTTTGGGTTCCACTTTTGCTCCGAGTTTGGGCAAAGCCTATTTCAAAGGACAAGAAGCGGAAGCCAAACCCATGCTCTATTTCCCCTCGGGAAAAGGAAGAGACGTTGCTTCGACTTTAGACGAAGCCGGGCGTTATGAAATCCGTTATGAAGCCAATATGGATGGACAAATTTTGTCTCATTCGGTCTATTTCATCTTGGAAGAAGAATACGCGTCCCGCTTCCTTTGCCAAACTGGGGCGAGTGCCGAGTATGGCGTTGCCAGGATGAACGACAACCAGAGTGGGGTCCGTTTGACCTTAAATGATGGCAAGAAAGTCGTTTATTCCAAGACCCTGGATTTAAGCGACAACCATTTCGACGAAAGCGCGAAGAATTTAAGCGATAATACGAAACTTCTAGAACTTCGCACCGACCCTCATAACCCGGGCACCGCGGATTTAGAAGCAATTTACGTCGAGCTCCAAGACATGGATCGTCCCACTAACGTCGTGACGATCCGCGTCAAATATCTTTCCTACATGCCCCAATTTACCCGCATTCGCGCCAAAGCCACGGGGCAGGCATTCACCGGTTATTATTGGGATTTCGATACGGGGAACCTTGGATCCGTCGATAATGCCGAAATGCATGAAGACGGCGGGTTTATTTCCGCCTGCGACTTCACCTCGTCGTTAACTGGAAGAACCTACGAGAATTCCAAACTCCAGCTCTTCTTTGATTCCGACACCAACCGCTTATATGCCAACCATTGGCAGGATTATGGTACGGCTCCAGGCTACCAAGATAACCGCGCGCCTTGGTTAGTCCGTGATTTCTCCACCAATGACCCCACTCTTTCTGGTGGGGACGCCGCTTGGACGGGCTTTACCAGCAACAAAGTGAAGATGACGGTTTATGCAACCGGTGTCTCCTCTACGGCGGATTTACTCGTTACCAACGTGGACGGAGAAGAAATGAGTAACCGTTATATCTCCGATAGCAAAGGCCCGCAAATCCATGTTTCGGAAGGCGATTTGCCAAAAGGAGAAGTGGGAAAGACCTATCGTTATCCAGAATTTATCGCTAACGATGATGAATCCAAGGTGGTTTCTAAGAAAGTCAGCGTTTATTCGGGCAACACCTTGATCCAAGAAGGCGGAGAAGGCTTTATTCCAAAATCTAGCGGCATCTATACCCTTGTGTTCGAAGCGAAAGATGCTTTCGGCAATTCGACTCGCGCTGAAAAGAAAGTGGAAGTCGTTACTATCGCTTCGCCTTTGTCCATTGCTTTAAGCGGTACCCTTCCGGAGACTGCCTCCATGGGAGACCTTATCCGGCTGCCAAAAATTTCTACTACAGGCGGAGTCGGCGGCATCACAACCCGCTATTCCGTTTCCTGCGCCAATGAATCGGTTGAAGTAATAAACGACTCCTTCCGAATTGGAAAGAAGAAGAATTACGTGGTCCGTTTCTTGGCGACCGATTATGTGGGGAACGAGGCCAAAATCACCAAATTCATCTCCAATATTTCAATTCCTACCCTTCCTGTTACCGACGAATCGAAACTTTGCCTTCCTTCCGCCTTACTCGAAGGACGTTCCTACGATTTGTCTCATTTTGTTGCCTCGGTTTACGAAGAAGACGGCTCGCTTTCCTTCCTTTCCCCCACGATCAAAGTCCAAGACGGGAACGGTCAAAGAGAAATCGCCCTAGAAGATACCTATGTCCCGGTTTCTTCTTCCACGACCCAAGAAGCAACAATCACCTATTCCTTCCAAGGCAAGAACGGAATCAAAGAAGTGAAGAAAGTCCTTCCGATTGTCAAACCGACGAATAAAATTGGCTTCCTCGCTTCCTATTTCCATTCTTCCAATTCGACGATTGAGGCCATCGATGAAGGTGTCCAAGCGACGATGAAGAAAGAAGGGACGTCCGTAGAATTCTTGCCAAGCCTATTTGGGAAGAAACTCACCGCGACTTGGAATGGCCAAGGGATGGACGAATACACGGTCAAGCTTTGCGATTCCTTGGATTTCTCGAGCTCCATTTCCCTCCATTTCACCCGTTTGGGCGGCAAGCTCTATTGCTCCGTCAACGGAGGAGAAGCCTTCCGTTATTTTGAATCGAGCGTTGGCGAAGCGGGCTTCACCTATTTGGAGAGCGCGCACGCGATTTACGACGGCTTATCCAACCAAGTGGCTGTATTAGAAGACTTTAACGGCTTTGCTTCGGGAAAAATCAGGATGTTCGTGGAAGCAGAATGCGAGGGAACCTTCTTGTTCCGCAGCATCAATAACCAAATCATCAATAACGTTCGCAAAGATTCCATCGGACCTAACGTCTATTTTGAGCAAACCTTATCGGGACGTTTCGCCCTTGGAACGGAAATCCAATTCCCTGAAGTCTTTGCATATGACGTTCTAAACGAAGTCAAAAGCACGGTCGTCACGATTTCTTGCGATGGCGAGGTCTTGAAGAAGGGGACCGTGGAAGAAATTGGCTCCAGTTACAAGATAGAAAAGGTCGGTTCTTATAAGATTACCTATCTATTTAAAGATACCGCGGGCAATAGCAGTGCCTGTTCCTTCTTCTTTGGCGGCTTTGATCCCATCGCCCCAACCTTAAAATTCACCTCTTCGCTTGCCACGGAAGTGAAACAAGGAGAAGAAATCATTCTTCCTACCTATGAGATTCAAGATCAAAACCCCGAAACGGCGACGGTTTTGCTCTATTGCCAACTCCCCGACGGAGACTTCATCTCGGTCAACGAAAAATCCATGAAGGCCGAACAAAAAGGAACCTACACCTTCACTTACATGGTGAACGATGAAAACGGCAACGTGAATTTCTATTCCTTTGTCGTCACGGTCCGTTAAGAAAGGAGAAAAAAGATCATGAATAAATCGAAAAATCTCGTTCTTCTCTTATCCACCCTTTGCCTTTCCGCTTGCTCCTGCGCGGGGCAGCCGCCTTTGACCTCCGAAGATTCCAAAATTTCTTCGGATGTCCCGGCGGTTGATACCGGCAAATACTTTGTCCAAGACGGGAAAAGCGATTACCAAATCGTGGTTCCTAGCGATGCCGACGCGAACGTCTTATTCGCTTCTAGCGAGCTCCAATATTTCGTGGAACGCTCCACGGGGGTCACTCTTCCGATTGTAAAAGACGTTACCCTCCCCTCGAAAGACGGCCATTTCTTCTCTTTGGGTTCTACGACCCTTTGGGAAGATAGTGGCTTAACCTTGGCCAAGGATTTGGGCCAAACTGGGTATTCATTCCAAACAGTGGGAGAATCCCTCTACCTGAATTCCCGCCAAGGAAGCGGCATCTATTGTGGCGTCTATGACTTCCTCCAAGAGCAAATCGGTTTGGAGATGTATACCGCGGAGGAAATGGATTATAAAGAAGTGAGCAGCATCCCCCTCCTTTCCTATCAAAAGGAATTCCATCCTCTCTTCGATATGCGTCAAATCCTTTTGAAGCATATCAGCACGAATTCCTTGTATGAACGCCGCATGCGCCTCCATCATGATTTGGGATTAGGAAAATGGGCGGCCTTTGCCCATACGACGATCACCAAATTCCTTCCCTATTCCAAATACGGGGCCGCGCATCCGGACTGGTATAACGAAGGGGCCACCCAGGTTTGCTATTCCAATCCCGAGGTCGTCGCCGCGATGGCGGAAGAGATGAAAAATGCGATTGTGGGGAATCCCCAAGCCACCTATATCCAGATGGGCCATGAAGACAATTTGGATATGTGCTATTGCGCTTCCTGCGTTGCCGAACGCGAAAAATATGGCGGATACGGGGGACAGGAGCTCGAATTCACCAATAAACTTCAAGAAATCCTCGATCCTTGGCTTCACGCGAATTATCCCGAAAGAAGCATGAAATATGTTTTCTTTGCCTATCAAACGAGCCAAGAACCCCCTGCGAAATGGAACGATGCGACCTCTTCTTATGTTCCTATTAGCAGCGATTTCCGCATCAACGACAACGTCATGGTCATGTATTGCCCAATCGACGTGGATTTCTCCAGAAAAATGTCCGATCCGAAAAACGCCGCTCAACATAAACAATTGCAGGGCTGGGGCGACTTATTCAAATACGCGGGACATTCGGGAGAAATGTATATCTGGGCCTATTCGATTCAAGCAAAATGCGGTCTTGTTCCGATGAATAACTATGGTGTTTACGAAGACCATTACAAATTCTATGCGGACATGGGGGCAACCGCGATGCTCGACCAAAGCTTTTATATGTCGGGGGTTCCGGGATTTGAAGCGATGCGCGCCTACACCCAAGCCAAGCTCCAATACAGTTTGGACGTGAGTTATGCCGATCTCGAAAAAGACTTCATGAAGCATTATTACGGGGAGGCCGAAGCGAAAATCTACGATTATTATCGTGCTCTCCGCGCCTATTTTGCTCACCTCACCGCGACACAAGGAATCGGGGCTTATGTCATGTCCGACCTGTATCTCGACCAATTCTGGCCGTATGAAGTTTTGGACCGGTTCTTAGAAATGCTATTCGACGCGGAAAAGAGCGTGGAAGGATTGAAGGCGACCGATCCCGATCGTTACGAAACGTTATTAAAGCGTATCCGCGTGGAGGAAATCTTCCCGTTATACATGCTCTTCCGTTTCTACATGAACGAATTGTCCCAAAAACAAAAAGAGCAGTACTGGAATCTGCTTAATGATGCTTGCGTGGATTTCGGGGTGGTTTCTTCCATGGAAGGATCCTTCGATATCGCGACGATCTTGCAAACCTGGAGGACCTCCATTTTTGGAGCGTGATTTCAATGAAAAAACCAACGATTCTCCTTTTCTCGGCGGCCTTGCTAGCCTTAAGCGCCTGTTCGAACCCTTCTACGCCAAAAGAATCTTCCTCTTCGGGATCGAATCCTATTCAGGTAGAAGAAACCTTCTCCTTTAAGACGAAGTCGATTTCTCTTCAAGAAGGACAAACCAAAAAAATCGAATTCACGGCTTCTTCGAAAGCAAGCTTTGTTTCGTCGAATCCTTCCGTTGCCGAAATGGATTCTTCTGGGTTATTGATTGCGAAAGCTTCAGGCCAAGCGACGATCACTGGCAAAGTCGGCTCGAAAGTCGATACCTTGGAAGTGACCGTCACCGAAGAATCCTCCGCCATTTTGGATATCGTTCTTCCTTCCTATCAAGTATTAACCCTCGAAAGCGGGAAGAACACCATTCAATTAGAACCAAAACTCTACTCGGGAGAAGCGGAAAAACCAGCGACCTTCTCCTATTCTAGCGGTAACGAAGAAGTGGCCAAAGTCGATGAAAAAGGCAAGGTCACCGCCTTAAAAGAAGGAAAGACGGAAATTGAGATTTCCGCAGAAGGCGTGACTACCCACGTCAGTGTGGATATCTATACCCGTTACCTTAAAACCGCGAATGACTGGATCCAAATGGTTTCTACCCATAATGACCGGACTTCTCGTTACGCTTTAAACGGGGACATCGATTTTGCTGGAATCGAATACACGGGTATCGCCGATTCCTCCATGACTGGCTTCAATGAGGCTTTCCGTTCCGAAATCAACGGCTTTGGCCATTCGGTTTCTAACATTACTTTCTCCAAAAAAGTGTGCAACCAATCTTTGTTCGGCGTCATGCAGGGAGCCGTTGTTCGTAACCTTTGTTTTGATAACGTGACCTTCACCCAAGAGGAAGAGGGGAATCGCTTATCGGGGCTTGGCTACCCCCTTACGGACAATGCTCCAGAAATCCCCGATGAATTAAGGCGTTCCAATCGTTTCGAAAACCTTTATTTGGATTTGACTTTCCCTGTGGCAGACTTAGACAAAGCCGGGTTATTTAGCAACGGATACGTCTATAACGCCTCCAACATCTTCCTCAACATGAAGAATGTAGATGGATCGGATTTCAACACCCAAAAGTGCGCCGCGGTCAACGGCAACCAATATTTCTGGTGGGGAAATGGTACCTTGTCCAATAGTGTTATCTGTTCCACGAATACGTTGGGGGTCACCCAAGGAAATGCCGGGGATGTTTACGGTACCCTTCAGATGAATAAGGTGGACCTTGTTTCCAATGAAATGGATGCCATGGTATCCGCTTATTCTTGCCTCAGCCCTGAGGTTTGGGACCTTCACGGTAAAGATGTCCCGACATTAAAGAACACCATTCATTAAGGAGCGGTTATGAAGAAAAGTGTTTTAGTCCTCTCGCTTAGTAGCATCTTGCTACTTGCTTCCTGCGGGGAGAATAAAGTCCCCGCGACCTTCCTCGTTTCTTTTTCTAGCGGAGAAGGATACACGATTAACGGGGAAAAGGAGACCAAAGAAGGAGATGCCTATTCCTTTCGCGTCTCCTTTAACGAAGGCTATGAAGCCGGCTCTTCTTACGCGGTCAAGGCGAATGGAGAAGAAGTAAAAAGGAACGGGGACGTCTATACCGTTCCCTCCGTGAAAGAAGACTTGCTCATTACCGTAGAAGGCGTCAGCAAAATCGTTTTTTCGGTGGATTTTACCAAAACGGATTTTGTGACTTTTGAGGGAGCGAGTTCTGTTCCTTACGGCGAAGATTATTCCTTTTCCTGCAAGGTAGAAGAAGGGTATTCCTATACTTCAATTTCCATTAAAGAAAACGGACAGGATAAATCCTTGGAAGAAAAAGACGGTTTATTTAACGTCAAAAACATCAAAGGGAATCTCGTTATTTCTGCAGAGGGGATTGCTAAAAGCGCGGTAAAAATCAATAAAGACTTCGCCGCGGAGCATTTCTTGTTCCAAGGGGATGAAGCAGTTTCGTACGGCGAAGATTATTCCTTCACCCTTTCTTTTGCCCCTGGATATAAGAAAGGCAAGGATTTTCTCTTCTTGCTCAATGATGAGATCACCGAATTCCAAGAGGGGAAAACTTATACGGTGAAAAACGTCACCCGTCCCGTCCATATCGAATTATCGGGAGAAGAAGTCGTCGTCAGCTCGGTGGAATTCGTCTGCGATATTCCAGGAGCCATAAAAAACAAAAAAGATTCTCTTCCCTATTTTGTGGAGAATTTCTCGTTCTCGTTAATGATGGATGACCACTATACCGATTGCGAAAAGAACCTCGCGGTTTATTCTCTGGTCGATGAAATCAAAACCCCGTTAACGCGGGCAGAAGATGGAACGTATAGCCTCCCTAACCCCAAGAAGGATTTCAAAATCCTCGTCGAAGGGGCTTCTATCAATATGCGGACCGTTTCGTTCTACCGCGATGAAACCAAAGTCTATGAGGTTAGCGTCCCGATGGGAACGGCCTTGCCTCAAGAAGAACTGGATAAAGCCAAAGTGGCCTTCTCTGCTTCCTTGGAAGAAGGAGAGCGTTTCGCCGAATGGGATAAAGCTTTGACTTCGATTGAAACGAATATCGATGTTCATGGCATTTCGGAAAAGCGCATCGCCAGCGAAGAAGAACTCAAGGCCATGAAGTCGGATGGACGTTATTACTTGGCGAGTGACATCCAAATCGCCAAATCGACGTCTGCCTATTGCATGAATCTAGAATCCTTCTCCGGTGTTTTAAATGGAGATGGCCATCGGATTTACGCGAAATGGGGTCTTCGTGATAGCGAAACGCAAGGATACCGTGGCGTTTTATTCTCTCACTTGAGTGGAACGGTGAAAAACCTCGAGCTCGAATATACCACCTCCTTTGGCAATCAATCCATTTCGGGGATTGCTGGAACCATGGATGGTGGTCTAATCGAAAATGTTACGGTGAGGACTCATCAAGGATGCTTTGCCTATGGAACTTCCGCCCCCTTGGTGAGTACGATCAACGGAGGAACGATTCGAAACAGTGATGTCTATTTCGTTTCCGAAACCTTCGATTCGACAAAAGAGGACTATGCCCCCGTAGCAGCCATCGTCGGCAATCTTGCAGGCGGAACGGTAGAAAATATCACCGTTCATTTGCCTGCTCCCGTCGATGCGAGCAAATTGAACCTCGCCCGTTATGGTGGGGAGAAACTCGTTAACTGCAAGGTGGTTAAAGACGAGAGAAAACTCGCTGATTCCGCTTTGAAGAGCCCTGTGGCTACTGAAGAGACTTACTTGGGCATGCCCGTTACCAAGATGGAGGTAAGCAACGGCACCGGAGGGGCCATGTTTGTGGACCTAACCACCAAACAAGAAGGAGTGAGTTCTCGGTCTTTCTTCTGCCGCGTGGAAAATTATGTCCGTGATGGGGTGCATAATGAAAACACGATGGCGATTAGTTCGGACAGCACTTTCTGTTTGCCTTCCATGGCGGATAGAACCTTCTGGACGTATATCGAAGTTCGTCATTTAGATTCGGGCGTATATATCTGCGTTTGCCCCTTTGTTAATAAAACAAATGCTTATCGACCCACGGATTTATCCTGGATGCCTGCGACCTCTGCTTATTTTGAGAAGATGGAATTTGGCGGTCTATGGACTTGGAGTGCCGAAAGTAAGGCGACGGTCTATTCGACTCCGATCTACTGCCATTAAGCAAAATAAAAAGCGACTCCTCCCGGTTTAGAAGTTAACCAAGTCGGGAGGAGTCGAAAAAGAAGAAGAAAACGAAGCCCCAACGTCCCTTGCCGGTGCTATAAAACCATTAAAACGAATTTTTATCAAATTCTAAAAAACTTTCGACAAATACAGGGCAAATAACAAAATTGTTCTAAAAGTTAAATTTGTAAATGTTACAAAATTGTATCGGGTGGCAACAAGAACGTCTTTGATGAAGTGCCCCCGTGACGATACAATGAAAGAAACCAAGAATATCGATTGTTTTTCGTGGGTTCCACGAAGGAAAGGAAATCCGATGTCCCATAAAATGAAAGCGCTTCCGTTTCTCCTCTGTGCCGCAACCTCGCTAATTGCATTAGGATCTTGCTTTAATCGCGAAGAGGATGGCGACCAAAGCCTGGATGCGACCAAGACGACTTTAGGAGTGAAATACTATAACGGCGGTCTCCGTCGCGAATGGATCGATAAAGTCTGCGATGCTTTTGAAAAAGATTTTGCCGACTATTCCTTTGAGCCAGGAAAAAAAGGCATCCAAATCCAAAAAGATTTTGAAAAACAAATCATCCAAGTGGATGCGATTACGGCTTCGCCCTACCAAGTCTTCGTGATGGAAAACGTCGATTATTTCCAATTTGCCGCGAAAAACGTCATGTTGGATGTGACGGACGTTGTCACCAATCCCGCGCCGATTAATGCGACGGAAAAAGAGAACAAGTCCATTGAGAATAAATTTTATGATGCTTCGAAAAATTTCTATGGTCTTGGCGAAGGCGGAGGCAAGAAATATTATGCCATCCCCTTCTACGACAGTTCTTGCGGCATCAATTACAACGTCGATCTCTTTGAGGATAAAGGATTCTATTTCGCAGAAGGTAAAACCGCGGAAGGGTTCAGCGAAGCCGACCTTGGTTCCTACGAGAAAGTAAGCGAACTCTTTGTTCAAGACGCCTCGGAAAAACGCTCCTTGGGCCCGGATGGAAAAACCGGTGTCATCGATGGAGTCGATTATTCTTGGGACGATGGACTTCCTGCAACCTACGCGGATTTCCACGCCTTATTGACTTATATGTCCAGCGAATCGGTGACTCCGATTGCCTGGAACGGCTTTGAAAAAGGATATTTGGTTTCCTTGGCCTTGAATCTTTGGAATTCTTCTATTGGCTACGAAGAAGCCCGGAATGCTTTGACGTTTTCTGGCACCTCCACCCGACTGCTAGATTTGGATTCTTCCTATCGTCCCAAAATGGACCAAGGGGAATACGTTTATGCCCCCGATTTGTCCGTTAATGGGGATAACGTCTATAAAGTCCATCAACAGAAGGGCTTATTGGATGCCTGCAATTTCGCCAAGATGATCATGAGCAACCGCGACTATTACCTCGCAGAAGGTATGAAGCCGTCCTTCATGCACACGACGGCCCAAAACTATTTCATCAACGGAACCGATGACCCCACTTTGGTTAGCAAGCCTATCGGCATGTTAGTGGAAGGGGCGTGGTGGAATTCAGAAGCCACTCCGTCCTATCAAGGCAATGACAAGAAGACCAAACGCTTTGGTATCCTTCCTTTGCCCCACGCGACTTCTGCTCAAATCGGGGAGGATAATTTAACCCTTTCCGACCGCGATTCCTCCATGTTTATCAACGCGGCTTGCCCTAAGAACCTCCAAGAAGCGGCGAAGACCTTCCTTGGCTATCTCAATTCCGACCGCATGATCAACATCTTCTCCGAATATACGGATATGGTTCGTTTCCTCAAAGCCGACCTCGCCGAAGAAACCTTAAGCAACATGAGCTATTTTGGGAATCGCGTCTATCAATATTATAGCGCCCCCAACACCAAGCATTTGGATTGGCGTCCCCAAACGGAAGCCGCTTCGAGAAAAGCCGGAGCTTTAAGCTACCGCAAATGGGGTTTCTCCATCGACGCTTCTAACGACAATCCCTTCGTCTATTTCTCCAATAATCCCGAGGATTCTGGGACGGATCTCTTTGCCAAAATCAATAAATATTACGTGACTTCTTGGGGCAAATAAGACCCTTTAGAAAAGGACGGATATGGTAGCGAAAGCGAAAAAGAAAGGACAAGTCGGTTGGTTCAACCGGGAGGGGAAACTCTTTTATGGGCTGATGATTGCCCTCCCGATCCTCCAATTTGTGATTTTCTATATCGTTGTGAATTTCAATTCCGTCCTTTTGGCGTTCCAAAGCTATTCCAATTTTGGAGGCAAGGAAGTCCGTTCTTGGGTAGGGTTTGCTAATTTCGCTGAAATCTGGGACGTTTTGGTGAATGACCCGGGCCACACGATCCAAGTTTGCATCCGCAACACGATGCTATTCTTCCTCGTGGATATTTTGATTATCATGCCCCTGTCTCTTCTCTTTGGCTATTACATCCATAAGAAGGCTTTGTTTGCAGGGTTCTTCAAAGTCGTTCTCTTTTTGCCTTCCATCGTTTGTTCCATGGTCTTCGTCATCTTCTTCAATTATTTTGTCGACGATGAACTAGTCCGGATATTGCAAATCCTGACTAAAGACGACTTATTGGTGACGATTTTAGGTGGGGATGCCCCCAAAGCTTTATTGACCTTGATTGTTTTCTACGTTTGGATTGGCTTTTCCGGATCCATTCTTCTTTATCTCAATGCGATGTCCAACGTCTCTCCTGCTGTTATTGAAGCGGCGAAAGTCGATGGGGCGAGCGAATTCCGAATCTTTTGGAACATCATGATCCCCGGATGCTGGAAGACGTTAGTCTCCCTCTTCATTATTTCTTTAGCGGCAACCGCGAGCAGCCAAGCTTATTTATTCTCCTTCTACGCGGGCAATGCACCGGCTCAGATGCAGACGCTAGGCTACTATCAATTCATGCTTATCATTCGAACTGGGCAAGAAAACCCAGTCTCCTATCCGATTGCCTCCGCCTATGGGGTCATCTTGACTCTTATCGTCGCCCCCTTAACGTTTGGGGCCCGTTATTTGCTCAATCGCTTTGGGCCGAGGGAGGACTAGAAGATGAAACAATCAAACAATCATCTCGCCCGTCGCCACAAAATCCATTTCAATGCCTTCGACGTGAGTGTTTTCATCATCCTCTCCCTTTATTCGATTGGATTGCTATTGCTTATTGCCTGGGCTTTGTTCTCGTCTTTTAAAACCGCGGATTCCTATTTAAGAAACCCCACGGTATTCCTGGGGAAGAACGCGTTTACCTTTGATAATTACCTCTACGTCTTCACCAAAATGCGCGTCCGCGTCTCCCGTGGAGGTAGCCCCCATTACGTTTATTTCGAGCAGATGCTCCTCTATTCTTTACTTTATGCCGGGGGCTGTGCGCTTATCCAAACTGCGGTGACGGCGACCGTTGCTTATTTAACAAGCAAATACCCCTGTCTTCTATCCAAAATCGTTCATTATTCGGTCATCGTCACGATGGTTCTCCCCATTGTTGGCAACATGTCCTCCATGATTCAAATCCTTCGTGCCTTGCATATTTATGACACGATGATTGGGATGTACATCATGAAATTTGGCTACGCGAACATCTATTATTTGATTTTCTACGCGGCTTTTTCCCGAATCCCCAAGGATTATACCGAATATGCGTTGGTGGAAGGGGCGAGCCATTTTAGAATCTTCACCCGCGTCATGATGCCGATTGTGATGCCCTTATTCGGGACGGTGGCCTTATTATTCTTTATCTCCTATTGGAACGATTACCAGGTCCCCTATGTTTATTTGCCAGGTTCTCCCACCGCAGCTTTAGGCCTCTATGCGATTTTAAACGTCAACACGGAAATCAATGAAGCGCCGTTTAAGATCGCTGCGGGTGTATTGCTCTTTATCCCTCTGCTCATCGTGTTCTTGATCTTCCGCAACAAAATCATGTCCAACATGGATGAAGGCGGAATTAAGGGTTAACCGGATTTATTGCAAAAGAAAAGGTCGCAGGTTTATTCGCCGCGACCTTTTTGATTGGCTTTATTTTAAACGGAATTTAGCAATCCTTGCTCCCATGCTGGTGCCATATTCAAAGGGGGTGATGACGAAACTTTGATGGGAAGTTTTTTCTATCTTTTCCCCGGGCTTATCCACCATGGAAAGGGAGGAGATTCGCTTATCCGTATGAAGGAGCACCGTTTTCTTGCCTTGGTCGCGTTGGACATGGGCATCCGCGGCCATGGGGACATCTTGGACGACGGCGTAATAGAAGCCGTCTTTTTCAAATAGGCTTGCCCCATCAGCTGAAACGGAAGAAGGGGTGGCGTCTAAAACAATCGAATGATTTTTCTTTAGCCAGCTTCCTAGCATCTCCATCATTCGTTTTTGTTCGACGGGCAAGAACCCATTTCCTTTGGGCCCGACGTTGAGGAGCAAGTTGCATCCAGCGGCACGGGTAGAAATTAATTCGTTCAATAGATGGGAATAGGATTTGATGCAATAGTCGTTTTTGGCGTACCCCCAATGCTCCACAATCGTGTCGCAGACTTCCCCAGCAATCGGCCGAGCGGCGGAAGAAGAGATCGGAAAGGCTTTTCCTTTTTCGAAGGTGACGCAGTCGATTTCTTCCCCTCCTTTTTCTCCGCATGCGGACAACCCGGTATTATTCGTGATGATGGCTCGAGGCTGCAAAGCATGGATCATTTGGTAGATTTCTTCGGGAAAGGTGATTCCTTGGGGGAGTCCCCAAGTCCCATCAAACCAGAACCCCCCGACTTTCCCATAACGGGTGCAAAGGATTTCGATGGAACGTTTTAGATAAGCAAAATAAGCTTCGAAATTCCCACTTCGGAAATCCTTTTGCCACCAATCGATGACGGTATGGTAGAAAACGGGGAGAAGATCATATTCACGGCAGGCGTCGACGAATTCCTGCACCAAATCCCTTTGAGTCGGGGAGTGCGGCGCGTCCAATTCATTGAGCCCACAGGTATCGTAAAGAGAGAAGCCTTCGTGATGACGGGTGGTTAAGGTCACATAACGGCAACCGGCTTTCTTCGCGGTTTTGCAAAGCTCTTTCGCCCAGTTTGGGGCAACTTTGAAACGAGGGAAGGTTTTTTCGATATATCGTTCCATTGCAACTTCATCGCTTATGCGGCTATCGCGGGTATATTGAAAATGCCATTCTCCTTTGCCAAGAACGCTATAAAGACCAAAATGAACGAACATCCCAAAACCGAGTTTACGGAAATCATTAACATAGGAATAATCCATGGTTTTCTCCTAGGGCTGATAACCCATTATAGGGGATAAAGAATCCAAACGTTCCTGGAATTTGCCCGGTATGTATTTGTTTCCCTATAAAGTTGTTACAAAACAAAGCCAAACCCCGTCGTTAGCAACGTTTGTATTCGTTTTTTTATCTCCCATCTATTGACAATGCCCATTTATTTGGACGATTCGCCTGCTTGCTCTATGATAAAGATGGCTTTGAGCCGTAGGGATATTTCCATGGCAAATACAAAAGGGCAAACGAGTATTCGCTTTTAGTTCCGTGAAGTATTTTTGACATTGGTGAAAAGGAGATTCGTTTATGAAGCTGAATCGAAAAGAATATATCGATAAGGTCCGCGCTTGCTTTATTGGCAAGAACATTGGGGGAACTATCGGAGGACCTACCGAAGGAAAACGAGAGATTTTGGATGTGAAAGGGTTTTCTACCCTCAAGGGACAGCCGCTTCCTAACGATGATTTAGACTTGCAACTCATTTGGCTAAGAGCCTTGGAAATGCAAGGGCCCCAAAACATTAATAGCGAAGTCCTTGGCCGTTATTGGCTAAATTTCATCCCCCCTTCTTGGGCGGAATATGGAATCTGCAAACACCATATGCTTCAAGGCATCGAACCGGGGGTATCCGGTTCTAGCGATATTAACATTTGGAGCCATTCCAATGGCGCCTGGATCCGCAGCGAAATTTGGGCGACCACGAATCCGCTATTGGTGGATCATGCGGTCCGTTATGCCCTTCACGATGCCATGGTGGACCATGGCATGGGGGAAGGCACGATTGCCGAGGCCTTTGTTGCCGCCATGGAAAGCGCGGCTTTTGGCATCACCGATATCCATGAACTCATTCGCATTGGATTATCGAAGATCGATCCAGAAACGAGAACCGCCAAAACCGTAAAAGAAGTGCTCCGCCTCCACGAAGAAGGCAAGACATGGCAAGAAGTGCGCAACGCCATTGTTGAACTCAACGCCGATATCGGAGATGGCTGGTTCCAAGCTCCAAGTAACATCGCCTTCGTTTTGATTGGCTTGCTTTATGGAGAAGGCGATTATAAGAAATCCTTGCTTATCGCGGTCAATTGCGGAGATGACACGGACTGCACGGGGGCTACGATCGGCGCTCTTATGGGCATCATGCACGGAACCAAGGTTCTTCCCGAAGATTGGGTCGCTTACATTGGCAACCGCATCGTGACCTGCTCCATCAATGTAGGAACCTCTCCCCGTATCCCCTCGACCATCGACGACTTGGTCCGACGCGTAGGCAGAATGGCGGAGATTTGCTGCTATTTTAACGGCAATGGAGTCTATACGGACCACTTAACGGGATTAGATGTCGAATTCACCGACGGACCCACCGAACTGGAAAGGAACTTATCTTCCTTATTGGACCGTCCCTGGGCGGAAAATAACGAGCAGGATGATATCCGCGCGTTACGTCTTTCCTTAAAACCCAATGCCTTTGCGGTTCACCGCGGATCCATCACAGCGATTGTTCGTTATATCGATGGGCTTAACCTCAACGCAGGAGAAACCAAACATATCGGTTTGACCCTCGTCAATAACGTCAAGGCCTACGGCAATGAACCCCTAACCGCGAATGTCCTCCTCCACGTTCCAGAAGGCTGTTTCACCAAGGAATCCGGATTTTCTTTCTCCGTTCCCTGTTGGACGGCGATGACCCCGATGGCCCATAGCCAGGAATACATCCTTTCCTTTGAAGTGGACGAAGTCGTGGGAAGCAAGCAAAAAGCGATCCTCGAAATCGAAGTCCCCGAGCAAGGGAAAACCCATTACATCGATATCGTGTTCTCCAAATATCTGGCTTAAAAGGAAGAACCCATTCCATGAATAACATCTATTTTGATTTGCTAAAAAGATGGGGCGAGGGTTTACTCGCCCATCAAATTCGAGAAGGGGAGGAAGCCTTCCAAGGCGGATTCCTTTGCCCCAGTTGCAAAATGATTCATGGACGGACTCCCGATGCGATTTATCCCCTTGGGGTTTTATATAAAAAGACGGGAGACGTGCGTTATTTAAAAGGGGCAAAGCTCGCTTTTGCATACGGCAAACAACTCGAATGCCCGGATGGTTCTCTTTATAACGACGCCCAGGCCGCTTGGCCGTATACGACCGTTTTTCTCACGATCGCGGTCTTTGAAAGCTTAAATTCTTTTGGTGATTTGTTGGACGAAGAATTCCGTTCCTCTTTGTTATCCCAAGCCAAACGCATGTCCAATTGGCTTTACGAAAATCTCGATGAGCATTCTCGCCCCAACATCAATTATTGCACGACGAACGCCTATGCGATGTGCCTTGCGGGGCAATATTTAAAAGAGTCCAAATATTTAGAACGTTCCCGCCATCTTTTCGATTATTCCTTTGCTCATTTTAGCGAGTCTGGATTCTTCTATGGGGAATCCAAAAACCACGATGCGATTTCCAAGAAGGGCTGTCGTTCCATCGATATGGGGTATGGCCTAGAAGAATCCATCCCCGCTCTTGTTAAATGCGCTTTCCTTTTCAAAGACGAAAAAGCCATGGCTTTCCTGCATGATCGCTTGATGGATAACGCGCCTTTCTTTCTGCCGGATGGAGGATTGGACAATACCTTTGGGGTCCGCAATAACAAAT